>CAVVEO010000031.1:0-54795 GCA_963747245.1 uncultured Acidobacteriota bacterium | reverse complement strand
CCGTGGCCCGTGGTCCGATCCGGCCGCGCCGGCCGCAGGCCGCGCAGCCTCAAACGTCCCCTCGAAGACGAAGAAGCGCGCCCGGCGGGCGCGCCCCACACCAGAACCGACCCCGCCGACCGCAGGGCGTCGCAGCTTGGGGCGTGCAGCCGCGCCGCCGCCGTTGGGCCTATGGCAAGGCGCACGAGGCGGGAGGAGCGGAGCGTAGCCGGAGGCTACGTGAGCATCCGATCCGCCGAGTGCAACGCAGCCAGAGGTCCGACGCCGGCGGCGCCCCTAGCGACGGGCGAGGGGGCGAAGGATGAACAGCTCGAGGGTCGGGCGGCGGGGGCCGGGAGTGGCGATCGGGAACCCGACGCTCCCCTGCACCAGCGTCCCCCACGGGCCCGGGACCGTCAGGCCGAACCCGGCGCCGGAGAGCGGGCGGGCGCGGTAGACGCCGTCGATGTCGCGCACCCAGCCGGCGTCGATCCCGGCTTCGCCGCGTATCGTCGGCGACAGCGGCAGCGACAGCGACGCCCGCACGACGCCGAGGCGTTCGGGGAGCACGCGGTCGGAGGCGATGCCGCGGATGTGGACGCCGCCGAAGCGCGACGGCGCCGGCGCCGAGAAACGGTCGAGGTCGTGCCCCGTCCACGCCTCCGCGTCGAGGTGGAGCTTGGCGAGAGGGAAGAGCGCCTTCTCGTACACGACGAGGAGCTGCCCCCGCTGCCAGCCCCGGTGCGGCACCTCGCTTCCGTCGAGGCCCCACGCCCGCCACCGCTGCCGCCACCCCGCCTCGCCCGCGATGCTCACCGTCGTCTGGCCGAGCGCGGCCTCGGCCTGCAGCTTCGCCACCCCCTCGAAGGTATCGGAGGGGCGCACGAAGCTCGCGACCGCCGTGTCGTCGCGGGAGAAGTCCCAGCGGTTGACCCCGACGTCCAGCCCGATGCGGACCGCGCCCAGCGCGGTCGCGACCCCGGCTCCGAAACTCTGCCGCTGCGTCTTGACCGCCTCGCCCTCCTGCTCGCGCCCGCCCCGGTAGCGGGTGTTGGAGAACGGGAGCAGCTGGACGAAGGCGCGCAGCGAGAGCTCCGCCCGGCCCCGTCGGGCGGACCAGGCGGCGTCGTTGACGACCCCGGCGGCGAGCAGGCGGAACTGTTCCCCCTTGCCGCGAAAATTGAAGTCCTGGATCTGCAGGCCGCCGAACGGCACCGGGTACGAGAGGCCGGGGTCGTAGGCGACGCCCGCGATCAGGAAGCGCTGCGACGCCCGGGTCGCGCCGCCGGGGATCCGCCCGCCCTTGCCGTCGGGGACCAGCGGCACGATGCCCGCCGCCGCGTCGCGCAGCATCCGGTGGTTGCGGGCGTACGCGGCCGAGCGGGCCGCCGCGAAGCCGACGGGGTCGAGCGCGACGTCGGTCAGCACGAGTTCCCGGTGCACCGTCGCCGCGCCGCCGAACGCGGACAGGAGATCGTCCGCGGACACCCGCGCCGGGAGCCACACCGTGTCTGGGGCCAGCCGGGTCGGGGCGTAGACGGTGACGGAGCGCGTGCTGCGCACGTCGCCGGGAAGGTTCTCGGCGCTCTCGTCCAGCTCGACGAGGCCGAACGTGGCGGCATCGATGAAGGCGGTGCCGCGCCGCGACGCCCCCCCGGGGCGGGTGTCGGCGAACGTCAGCGCGAAGCAGCGTCGCCCCTGGCGAGACTCCACGCCCGCGAGTTCGTAGCGGTAGGACGGCGCCAGGCGCAGCGCCAGCGGCGGAACCTGTGGGCGCTGCGGCTCGATCAGCGGCAGGTCGGGCAGGTGGTCCGGGTCCCAGGCCACCCCGTCCACCCAGGCCTTCGTGATCTCCCAGTCGCGCCCGACCCCGCGCTCCCAAAACGCCGGCCCGGCGAGCGTCACCTCGAAGCTGCGCGACAGCTCGGCCACCCACACCCGGACGAGGAGGCGCTGCTGGGCCTCCCAGCGGGGGGCCAGCTGCTCCTGCCGCGCCGCGGCGCGCTGGTGGCGCGCCAGCACCTCGGCCGCCGACGGCATCCGCTCGCCGCTCACGTCGACGTTCTCGAACGCGCGCCCGGCATCCGCCGGGCGCGCCGCCACCAGCACCCCACCCCCAGGCAGCGCCGGCAGCACCGCGACGACACCGTTGTCGCGCCGCCGCAGCGGGAGGGGGGCCGCGCCGCCGGCCAGGAGCGTGGCGGCGCCGTACCAGGCACCGGGAAGCGCCACCGCACCGCCGGGGAAGCCGGCGGGCACGCCGACCACGGTGGCGAGGTCGCCGGCCCGCATCGCGGTCGGGAGTTGGCGCCCTCCGGCGCGTGCCGCCTGCGGCTCGGGGAGCAACCCTGCCAGCTCGTGCTCCCAGGAAGGGTCGGGGCGCCCGACCAGCACGGCGGCGGCGCCGGCGGCGAGCGCGGCGACGGCGGCCGCCGCATCGTCCGCCGTGACGACCAGGGGAAGACCGCCGAGGCTGGTCTGGCGGTCCGGCAACGCCGCGAGATCCGGCGCCGGCTCGGGAGAGAACGCGTCCAGGTACGCCCGCATCGCGGCCGGCGGCGGCGCGCTGCCGACCGCGACCACCGGCGCCCCGCGCGCGGCGAGCGCCACGGCCGTCTCGAGCCAGCGCTGGCCGGGCGCGGCCGGCGGCGGCGGCAGCTCGAGCAGGTACCCTTCGGCGCCCGCCGCCGGAGCGCTCGCTCCGACGCCGACGAACGCCCATCGCGACGGCCCGCGGCGGGGGTCGGCGATGACGGGAGGGAGCGCCGGCGCGGCGGCGAGCAGCAGCGTGACGACGAGCATGGGAAACCTTTATAGCAGACGCCGCAGGTGGCGCCGAGAGAAGAAAGGAGAAGCTAGAGGTGCGCGGGCGAGGGCGCCCGCGCCACGGACCACAAACGGGGACGCGGGTGCGGGCTCAGCGATGCCCGGGCGGCATCATCTCGCCGGCTTCGATCGCGAACTTCACGGTGTTCTCCGGCGGGGTGATGGGGCAGCGGCCGGTGATGCCGTACGCGCAGTCGGGGTTGTAGGCGCGGTTGAAGTCGAGGCTCACGACCCCACCGGGCAACCGTTCGAGGTCGAGGTACCGCCCGGCGCCGTACGTCTGCTTCCCCGCCCCGGCGTCCCGGAACGGCAGGAACAGGAGGGCCGGGTAGCTGGCGCGCAGGTCGTCGAGCTGGTAGATCGAGAGCACCGCCTCGCCGTTCGGGAAGCGGAGCCGCATCCGGCCGACACGGTGGGCGGGGCGCTGCTCGCCGTTGCTGGCGGCGATCGTCAGCGGCTCGGGAGGGACCACCGGCTCGATCATCGCCTGGAAGCGGTACGCCGGGCTGAACGGGTAGAACCGGAGACCCTTGAACTCCGCCGCAGCGGCGGCGGGCAGCGCGGCCCTCACCGCCTGCTCCCGCTCCTGCCGGTACCTGAGTTCGGGGGTGGGCAACGGCGCGTGGCAACCACCGAGCGCAAGGAGGAGGCACGCGATCACGCCGCCGAGCAGGACCGGCGCGCGCGGGTGGGCCGTGGCGGAGCGCACGCGACCCCCGCGTCAGAAGATCACGTGCTGCACGTAGAAGTTCTCGGGGGTGACCTTGCCGGTCGCCAGCTCCGCGGCGTCGGCGGCCGAGAGCCGGAACACGCCGGCCTCCTTCCCCGACTCGTTCAGCATCTGCACTTCGACGCGCTCGGGCATGCGCTCGGGCGCCTTCTTCGCCAGCACCTCGTACGTCTCCGCCACCGCCATCAGCGCTTTGAGCGTCTCGGGCTGCCCGTTGACCGAGATCTCGATGAACAGGTACGCCGGCTGCGTGCCCTGGCTCGTTCGGTACAGGTACAGGTGGTAGCTCTCGAGACCCTGCTGGAACGCCTCTTCGACCTGCGGGTCGCGGTAGTGGGTGTCGCGGAACGTGATGCCTGGAGTCGGTGTCGGGCGCGCCGCGTCGCCGATCTTGGCCGCCAAACCCTCTTGGAGGTGGCCGAGGACCGCCACGGCCGGCGTCGGGGTCGGCGTAGGCACCACCTTCTTGGCGTCGACCCAGGCCAGCAGCTGGGCGTCGCCCAGGCCCTGGCTGTTGACCTTTTCGGTCGCCTCGACGTCGATCTGCGCGAGCGGGATCGACGTGTAGGTCCCGATCTTCGTAACGAACAGCGCGTTCGGGCCCTTGACCTGGTACTTGTCCTTGGCGACGACCCGGGCGCCGCTGCGGAGGATGACCACGTAGACGGCCCACACCTGCTGCGCCGCGAACAGGAAGACGACGCCTACGACACCAAAGAGAACGGCCCTCTTCACTTTGACAACCTCCCTGCCTCGGCTAGTATAGCCTCTGTCTTGGGGGAGCGACGATGCTGATTGTCATGACGGTTGGGGCCACCCCCCAGCAAGTCGAGCTGGTCATCCAGAGGGTGGTTTCGCTCGGGCTGAAGGCGCACCCGATTCCGGGCGCGCAGCGGGTGGCGATCGGGATCACCGGCAACCAGGGCGCGGTGGAACCGGCCCTGTTCGAGAGCCTCCCCGGAGTACTCGAGGTCATCCCGGTCTCGCACCCGTACAAGCTCGTCAGCCGCGAGGCCAAGCCCGAGAACAGCATCGTGGACGTCGGCGGCGTCCCGGTCGGGGGCGAGAACTTCGCCGTGTTCGCCGGTCCCTGTTCGGTCGAGACCCCGGAGCAGACGCTGGCGATCGCCCGCGCCGTGCGCTCGGCGGGGGCGCAGGTCCTGCGCGGCGGCGCGTTCAAGCCGCGCACCTCGCCGTACGCGTTCCAGGGGCTGGGCGAGCCCGGCCTCGAGATCCTGCGCGACGTCGGCCGCGAGGTCGCGATGCCGGTGGTCTCGGAAGCGCTCGACGAGCGCTCCCTGGAGCTGGTGACCGAGTACTGCGACATGATCCAAGTCGGCGCCCGCAACATGCAGAACTACTCGCTGCTGCGCTCCGTCGGGCGCGGGCGCAAGCCCGTGCTGCTCAAGCGCGGCATGGCGGCGACGGTGGAGGAGCTCCTGATGGCGGCCGAGTACCTGCTGGCGGAGGGAAACTATCAGGTCGTGCTGTGCGAGCGCGGGATCCGGACGTTCGCCGACCACACCCGCAACACGGTCGACCTCGCCGCGGTCGTGGCCGTGCAGCGCCTCTCGCACCTGCCCATCATCGTCGACCCCTCGCACGGGACCGGCAAGCGCCACAAGGTGGTGCCGCTCGCACGCGCGGCCGCCGCTGTCGGCGCCGACGGCCTCATGATCGAGGTCCACAACGAGCCATCGCAAGCGCTCTCCGATGCCGCCCAGGCGATCCTGCCGGAGGAGCTCGCCCAGCTGCTGGGCCAGCTCCCGCTCCTACTCCCGCTCACGGGCCGCCGCCTGGCGCCGGCCCTGGCGCCGTCCGCATAAGGCCCCATGGTCCCTTTCCTGCTCCCTCTCGCGCTCTCGTCCGCGCTCGCCTGGCTCGACCCCGCGGCCGTCAGGCCCGGGCAGAAAGGTGTCTGCGTCACCGAGTGGACGGGCGGCGAGCGGCGCGAGATCCCGGTGACGGTGATGGGCATGCTCGACGCCGCGGGGCCCGACCGCAGCGCCGTGCTCGTGCGCATCGCCGACGAACGCCTGGCGGGCACCGGCGTCGTCGCCGGCATGAGCGGCTCGCCGGTATACGTGGACGGCAAGCTGATGGGCGCCGTCGCGTTCGGCTGGACGTGGGCGCAGGAACCGCTCGCCGGGGTGACGCCGTTCGCCGACATGCACGCGATCGCGCTCGCCGGGGAAACCGTGCGCGCCGCGGCCCCGACACTCGCCCAGCTCGCCGCGGTGACGGACGGGAAGGTCGAGCTGCGCGCCGTTCTGCCCGCGCTGCCCGACCGGCGCGGGCTGGCCCGGCCGCTCCTCGCGGTCGCGGGGCTGCCGGTGCCGCCCGGCCTCGCCGGCGAGCTCTTCGCGGGGGCAGGGGTTCAGCCGGTCCCTTCCGGGACAGTGGCCGGGTTGACCGGACCGCCCGAGGCCGGCGACATGGTGGCGGTCGAGCTCGTGTGGGGCGACGCGTCGCTCGCCGCGGCCGGCACCGTGACCGCCCGCGACGGCGATCGGGTGTGGGCGTTCGGTCACCCGCTCTACGGCCTGGGCACGGTGCGGTTCCCGGTCGCCCGGGCGCGCGTCCTCGCAATCCAGGGCTCGTACCAGAGCCCGTTCAAGGTGTTCGCGGTCGGCAGCCAGTTCGGGACACTCGTCGCCGACCGCAGGGCCGGGGTCGTGGCGCTCGTCGGGCGGCCGCCCGAGGGGACGGCAGTCAGGGTCCGGGTGGACGACCCGACGGGGACGAAGACGTGGCGCTTCTCGATCGTCGACACGCCGATCCTGCAGCCGCTCCTCGTCACCTTCCTCGCCAACGCCTGCCTGACCGCGCGCGGGGCGGCGGTCGGGGAGTCGTCGGTGCGCCTCGCGCTGTCGGTGCGCACCTCCGACGGACGCGAGGTCGCGGTGCGGCAGGCGGCGCGCGGGCCGGACGCCCTTGCGCGCCTGTCCGTCTTCGCCGGCGCGGTGGTCAGCTTCCTCGCCAACTCGCCGTTTCCGCACCCCGCCGTCAGCGCCGTTGACCTCGCCATGGTCAGGGAGGAGCAGCCCACCGGCGCCGACATCGCCGAGGCGATCCCCGAGCGCACCGTCGTCTTCCCCGGGGAAGAACTCGCGGTGGACGTCCGCCTGGAGCCTTACGAGAAGCCGGCTGAACACCGGCGGGTCGTGATTCGGGTGCCGGCGAGCGCGGCGCCGGGACCGCTCGACCTGCTGGTGGCCGACGGGGCGTCGTGGAGCTCCTACCGGCTGCGGGCGGAGGGCGTCGCTCCGGCCGACTACGCCGGGCAGCTCGACCAGGTGCGCCGCCTCGAGAGCAGCGCCACGCTGGTGACGGCGCTGGAGGCGCGGGAGCGCGGAACGGCGATGCCGGGCGTTTCGCAACCGGGCTTGCCGCCGTCGTGGTCCGCCACCCTCGCGGCCGGCCTCGGGACCCGCGCGCTCGCGCGCCTGGCGACGGCGGTGCTCGCCACGCAGCGCGCCGAGGAACCGTTCCCGCTCGAGGGACTCGTCCGCGTCCCCCTTACCGTGCGCCCGCGCCAGGAGGTGCCATGAGACGTACCGTTGCCGCCGTGTTCTCCCTCGTCGCGCTGGCTTCGGCCCACGCCTCGCAGACCCGTCACTTCGTGCTCGACACACCGCAAACCCTCGCCGGCGCGGCCGGCCGCGGGGTCGCGGTCTTCCCCGACGGATCGCTGCGGGCGCTGCCGCCGCTCGTGCAGGCGGCGGCGTTCGACGAGCCGCTCGGACTCGCCCTCGCCGTGGCGCCCGACGGGACGGCGTTCGTCGGCACCGGGCATCCGGCGCGCATCTACCGCGTCCGCGACGGCAAGAAGGAGCTCGTCGGCGAGGTCAAGGCTGACCAGGTCACGGCGCTGCTCCTCGACCCCTCCGGCACGTTGTGGGCGACGACCGCCGCGCCGGCGCTGCTGCTGCGCGCCGCGGGCGGCGCCGCCCCCCTCCAGCAAGCGGCAGCCCTCACCGAAGGCAACCTCTGGGACGTCGCCTGGTACGAGGGCGCCCTCGTCGTCGCGGCGGGCAACCCCGGGCGGTTGCTGCGTCTCGGGCCCAAGGGGCTCGAGACCGTCGCGGCGATCCCCGACCGGCACGCCCGCTGCCTCGCGGTCAGCGGCGGCCTGCTGCTGATCGGCACCTCCGGCAAGGGGCTGGTGATGCGCTGGACCGGGGAGGGCGCCCCCGGCGTCGTGTATGACTCCTCTTTCACCGAGATCGCCGCTCTCGCGCCGGCGCCGGACGGCACGACGTACGCCGCCGCCCTCACCGGCGACCCGACCCTCGGCAAACTGCCGGCCAAGGAGGAGGGGGAGGCGACCGTGACCGTCTCGGTGAGCGAGAGCGCGAGCGCCGCGCCGGCGACCGCGAAGGGGTCCGCCACCTCCGAGATCGTCCGCATCCTGCCCGAGGGCGCCGCCACCACCGCCTACCGGTTCACGAAGCCGATCGCCGACACGCTGGCGTGGGGGCCGATGGGCCTGGTGATCGGCACCGGGCTCGAGGGTGAGCTGTGGGAGCTGGTCGACGGTTCGGCCGCCCAGCTCGACACCGTCTCGGCGTCCCAGGTCGTCAGGGTCGCCGCGGGCGGCGACTGGGTCCTCACGCAGGGACCGGTCAGGCTGCTGCACCGGACGGGAAAGCCGCACGGCACCCTCGCCTCGCCGCCTCTCGACGCCGGCCAGCCCGCCCAGTGGGGCGACGCCTCGCTCGTCGGCGAGCTGCCCCCCGCGGGTGGGTGCACGCTGCGGTTCCGGTCCGGGGCCGTCGCGCCCCCTGACGACACCTGGAGCGCCTGGTCCGCGCCGACGCCGTGCGCGGACGCGCAGGTGAGCGCCCCGCCGGCGCGGTACCTGCAGTGGGAAGTGGACCTCCAGCCGGCCGGGCCGGCCGCGAGGGTGGGCCGGGTCGTCGTGGCGTACCGCCAGATCAACCTCCCGCCAGAGATCACCGAATTTACCGTCCACGAACCCGGCGCGGTGTTCCTCAAGGGACCGCCGCCGTCCGACCGGATCGTGGAGGTGCAGCACCCGGACCTCTCGGGCATCTTCACCACGCTCGACGACGAAGCCAGGGACGTGCCGGACCGTCTCGGCAAGAAGTACTACCGCGTCGGCTACCAGAGCCTGTCGTGGAAGGCCGGGGACCCGAACGGCGATCCGTTGCGCTTCACCGTCGAGGTGCAGAAAGCGGGCAACCTCGCATGGTGGAAGGTCCGCGACAACCTGGAGGCGACGGCGATCGGCATCGACACGCAGGCGCTCGCGGACGGGATGTACCGCTTCCGCCTCACCGCGACCGACGCGCCCGCCAACCCCGAGGCGCCGGCGACCGCCAGCGCCCTCTCGAGCTGGGTGATCGTGGACAACACGCCGCCGACCGTCACGATCACCCGCAGCGGCGACGCCTGGATCGCGACGGTCGACGACGCGCTCTCGCCGATCACACTCGTCGAGTGGAACCGCGACGCCGACAGCTGGCACGCGCTGGCACCCGAGGACGGCCTGCTCGACCGCAGGCACGAGACGTTTCGGATCCCCCTCGAACGCGGCAGCCACGTCCTCGCCGTGCGCGCGGTGGACGACCACCACAACCGCGCGACGGCGGCGGTGGAGGAGAAACCTTGAGCGAGCAGCCGATGACCGCCGTCTACGCGGGCAGCTTCGACCCGTTCCACCTCGGCCACCTCGACATCGTGCGGCGAGCGGCCACGATCTTCCCGCGCGTCGTGGTCGGGGTCCTCCGCAACACCGACAAGACGCCCTTGCTCCCGGCCGAGCACCGCGTCAAGCTGATCGCGGAAACGCTCGAAGGAATGCATGGGATCGAGGTCACGGCGTTTTCCGGCCTGCTGGTGGACTTCATGCGGGTGAGCCGGTCGCGGGTGATCCTGCGGGGGATGCGCGCGGTCTCCGACTTCGAGTACGAGTTCCAGATCGCCCTCATGAACCGCCGGCTGTGGAACCTGGTGGAAACCGTCTTCCTGACCCCGAACGAGGAGTACACGTACATCTCGGGGCGGGTCGTGCGGGAGATCTGGCACCTGGGGGGCGACGTCTCGGGTCTCGTGCCGGAGCCGGTCCGCCGCGCGCTCGAAGAGCTGCGCGCCCGCGCCTGAAGCGGCTCGGCTATCTCTCCTTGCGCGGCGGCTCGTCCCGCTCTGACAAAGCCGATTCCTCATCCGCGGCAGCCGGCCCAAGGGGCGGCCGGATGCGGGGGCAAGCAAGGTCCGAACGCGGCTTCAACCACGGAAGTGTCGACCTTCGTCCCCGGTGGAGGCGGCCGCCCGGAATGGGCGACTCACGCCACACCGCACTCGCGACACCGGGGCATGGGAAAGCCCGGCTCGCGCGCCGCCTAGAACTCGAAGACCTCGCCCTCGAGCACGTCGGAGAGTTGGCGCATCACCGCGCTCGTAACCGCCGCGGAGGCGCCGGCAACGATCGCCGCGCCGCGGGACCGGCCGATGACGAAGCCGAGCCCGGCCGCCACCCCGATGGTGAGCATCGGGTGGCGGCGAACGAGGTCGCGCCAGTCGATCTCGTCGGGGATGACCTTGTCGAGCAGGAAGTCGGCGTTGAGTCGCTGGCGGTGGGCACCGGCATCCTCCCCGTCGTCGTCCTCGATTTCGTACAGCTCGTGCTCCGGTTCGGGACTCTCCGGGGTTTGCTCGTCGCGCGGCTTCTCGGCGTCCATAGACTACGGCTCCCGCCGGCGCACCAGGTAGCCGACCGCGAACCCGACCCCGAGGGCGATCAGGATCGACTTGCCGGGGTTGCGCCGGACGTAGTCCACGACGTCGTCGCGAACCTCCTTGACGTCGATCTCCTGCACCTTGGCCTTGACCTTCGCGTACCCCTTCTTGACCTCGGCCGCGAGCTTGTCGAACTGCTCCTTGGCCTTCTCGTACGCCTCCTCGGCGATCTCGCGCGAGCGGCCGTACAGCTCGCCCATCTTCTCCCGCGCGGTCTCGAGCGCGGCACGCGCCTCGGCCAGATATTCGCGGGCCTTGCCGTACGCCTCGGCAGAGCGGGACCGCAACTTCCCGTACCCTTCCCCGAGCGCCTCCTTGGCCTTCTCCATCGAGCCTTCGGCCTGCGCGATCGACTCCTTGGCACCTTCGAGCACGTCGTGCACGACACCCTCGAGTTGGTCGATCTTCTCTTCGACGCCTGGAGTTTTCTTCGCAGTGGTCATGGGTACCTCCCGGTCATCCCTGATGTCGATAATTCTACGCCCCCTGGATGGGTGGCGCAAGGAATGCAGACCGAAGGACATGCAGCCCCGCCTTGAACGACCGGCCGGCACCGGGTATGGTATGAAGGCCCGATGGTCACTCTCACCTTCCTCGGCGCCACGGGAACCGTCACCGGCTCGCGTTACCTCGTCGAGGTCCACGGGACCAGGATCCTGATCGACGCCGGGTTGTTCCAGGGGAAGAAGGAGTTGCGGCTGCGCAACTGGGAGCCGTTCCCGGTGCCCCCGGCCTCGCTGGCCGCCGTGATCCTCACCCATGCGCACATCGACCACACCGGTTTCCTCCCCAGGCTCGTCCGGGAGGGTTTCCGCGGCCCGACGCTCGCCACCCCGCCGACGACGCGGTTGCTGCGGGCGGTGCTTCCCGATGCCGCCCACCTGCAGGAAGAGGAGGCGCGCTTCGCCAACAAGGTCGGGTCGTCCCGGCACACGCCCGCGCTGCCGCTGTTCACCGTGCGGGACTCCCAGGAAGCGCTCGGCACCCTCGCGGCGGTCCCGTTCGGCCAGACCTTCACCCTCAAGCCCGGCATCGAGTTCCGCTACCACCGGCAGGGGCACATCCTCGGCGCCGCGGCGGTCGAGATGCGTGTGAAGACGGCGGGGGGCGACCACATCACCGTCTACTTCTCCGGCGACGTGGGGCGGTACGACGTCCCGATCCTGCGGGAGCCGGAACCCTACCCGGGCTCGACCTACCTGGTGGTCGAGTCGACCTACGGCGACCGTCTCCACGACCCCGGCGACCCCCGCGACCAGCTCGCCGAGGTCATCAACGAGGCCGCCGCCCGAGGCGGCGTCATCCTCGTCCCCGCGTTCGCGATCGACCGCACCCAGGAGCTGCTCTACTTCCTGCGCGAGCTGGTCGAAGACGAGGCGATCGCGCCGCTGCCGATCTTCCTCGACTCGCCGATGGCGCGGGAAGCGACCGTCGCCTACCGCTCCTGCGCCCTCGAGCACGACGCCGAGATGCGGGCGCTGATGCGAGAGGGCGTGGACCCGCTGGTGCCGGCCAACTTCGAGATCGTCGGCCGGGTGGACGAGTCCAAGCGCCTCAACTCGCTCGCCGGGCCGGCGATCATCATCTCGGCCTCGGGGATGGCCACCGGAGGCCGCATCCTCCACCACCTCAAGCACCGCCTCCCGGACCCCGCCACGACCGTCGTTTTCACGGGGTTCCAGGCCGAGGGGACCCGCGGCCGGCGGATCCTCGAGGGCGAGGGCGAGGTCAAGATCTTCGGGGAAATGATCCCGGTGCGGGCGCAGGTCCGCAGCATTCCTTCCCTCTCCGCCCACGCCGACGCCGACGAGCTGACGATCTGGGCAAGCGGGTCCGCCGCCGCGCCCAAGGAGGTCTTCGTGACCCACGGCGAGCCGGCGGCGAGCCAGGCGTTGGCGGACCGCTTCGCCGGCCGGTTCGGGTGGCGCTGCGTCCTGCCAGGGCTCGAGGAGACGGTGACGCTTTGAGGCGGTTGCTGCGGGGCCTTGCCCGCTTCGCTGCCGAGCTCGCCCGCGCGCAGTACCGGGACCAGCTCATGTTGCGCGCCGGGGCGCTCGCCTACACCACGCTGCTCTCGATCGTGCCGGTCATGACGGTCGCGCTGGTCATGGTGGGGCGCGTACAGCCCGAGCGCGCCGCCAAGGTCGTGACCGCCATCGCCGCCGTGCTGCCGTTTTCGCCGGCCCACGTGCAGGCGACCCTCGCCGCCTTCGCCGAGCGCACCGCCGCCCTCGGGTGGGCGGCGGTGGCGATCTCGATCCTGATCACGTTCAACGCGTTCTGGCAGGTCGAGGAGGTCATCAACGCGATCTGGGGCCTGCCACGCCGCCGCCGCTGGGAGGTGCGCCTGGTCTCGATCGCGACCGTGGTCTTGACCGGGCCTCTGTTGCTCGCGGCGCTGTTCTCCGGCCTGTACTGGCTGTCATCGCGGTTCTGGTACCCCGTGGTGGCGCCCCTGATGCGGCCGCTCCCGGCGCTTCTCGCAGGAGTGGCCCTCGCCGCCTTCTACCGCTGGGTGCCGCACACGCGAGTGCCCTGGCGCGCGGCGGCCGCAGGCGCGGGGGTCGGCGCCCTCGCGCTGACCGTCCTGCACCTCTCGTTCCAGACTTACTTCGGCCTTGCCGGAAACTTCAACAACGTCGTCTACGGCTCGCTGGCGATGCTCCTGTTCTTCCTGGTCTCGCTCTTCCTGCTCTGGTTCGCGATCCTGCTCGGGGCCGAGGCGTCGTGGGTCGTCGGGCACGTCACGCCGACGCCGCGAAGCGACGGCCTGCGCGGACTGCTGGAGCTCCTGGCCGCGGTCAACGCCAACGGCACCATGTCCACCGACGCCGTGGTCCGACTCCTCGGCCACGCGGGCGACGACGTGCTCGCGCGCCTCGCCGCGGCCCCGCCGATCCTCCTCGGCGGCGCCTCCGGGTGGCGTCTGGCACGGCCGCCCGACGCGATCACGGTCGAGGACGTGCGCGAGCGCGCCGGCGGGAGCGCCGACGTCGGGAGCGGCACCCCCGGCGTGCTGACGCTCGCCGGGTTCATCAAGCAGACGAGCGGCGAGCAACGAGCGGTCAACGACGCCCGTGGGATCTCCAACCCGACCTAACGCGACACCCTGCGGACGAAGAAGTTGTCGCGGTCCTGCTTTGGGGGCGGGCCCAGGGTGACCCGGCGCGGTCCCGGCTTGCGGCCCGTGTACTCCGAGAAAAGGCCGACCGCCAGCGTGCGCCGGACGTCCTCGAACCCGGCCCCGTCGAGAGCCGCGAGGATCCTCTCTGGAGGCACGCAGCACTCGACCGTGTCCCAGAAGTACCGCATCAGCAGTTCCGCCTCGACGTTGCGGGTGCGAAGCCTCGTCAGAATCGGCACGATCCGCCGCATGTAGAAGCGCAGGGCCGCAAAACCCGCGCGGCTGGCCGGCCTGGTGAGCTCGAGCACGCACACGGTGCCGCCCGGCCTGAGCACGCGGAAGAACTCGCCGAAAGCGACCCCAAGGTCGGCGAGGTGGCGCAACGCGTACCCCATGCTCACGAAATCGACGCTCGCGGTGCCGATCGGCAACTGCTCGCCGACCCCGAGCAGGCCCGTCACGCCGAGCTGGCGGCGCGCCTCGGCGAGCATCCCCACGCTCGGGTCGAGACCGATGACGCAACGCGGATCACCCGCCAGCCGGCTCGCCTCCCGCGCCACCAGGCCGGTCCCGATCGCGACGTCGAGCACCCGCGTGCCGGCCACGAGGCCGGCGCGGCGGAGCGCTTCCCGCCGGTACCAGCGCCCGGTTCCCAGCGCCATGCCGCCTTCGATCGTGTCGTAGTCACGGGCCGCAAGGTCGAACAGCCGCCGGACGAACTGCGGCCGGTCGGCGTCGCGCCCGTAGTACTGGGCGAGGGTCGGGTGCGGGGGCAGCGCGCCCCCTGTTTTCGGCCGCCGCGAGCTTCCCATTGGTGGATCTTATCAGCCGCAAGCCCTCAGAACGTGCTCCCGATCGAAAACTGGAAGTTCGACTTCTTCTCGTCCGGGAACGGGTGCGGGTTGATGCCGTAGATGAACCGCAACGGGGCCTGGAACATCGGCAGGAAGATCCGCAGCTCGGTGCCGTAGGAGTAGCGCAAGAGGCCCAGGTCCCATCCCTGCGTCTCGTACCAGGTGTTGCCGACATCCGTGAAGAAGATCAGCTTCAGGGGGCCGCCGACCTTGATCTGATACTCGAGGTTGAGCTGCAGGTACCGGTCGCCGCCGAGCTGGACGCCGTTGGCATCGACGAAGTAGGCGCCGGTCTTCGTGCGCGGGAGCACGGAGTACCACTCGAACGCGCGCAGCGAGCGCTCCCCGCCCAGGCGATAGCGGTCGTAGAACGGGATCGCCACGCCGTTCAGAGACTTCTCGATGCCGCCCTCGAAGTTGAAGGCGAAGGTCGTCCGCCGGGACAGCGGGTGGAAAAGCGTGAAGCCCCACTCCGGCTTGAGGTAGTCGAAATCCCCGCCGAGTGGCCCTCCCGCGTAGCGCAGCCGCAGGAAGTAGGAGATCCCCTGGTTCGGGTCGAACGGATCGTCGCGCGAGTCGTAGCCGTACGCCGGCGTCAACGAGGAGGTGATCCCCGAATACACCTCGTAGAACTTGTCCTCGGTCAAGATCCCCGTGTACGGCGTCGGCAGGGGTCGCCCGTGCGGGTAGGTGATCGGGCTGTCCGGACCGAGCGTGCGCAGCACGCTGTACTTCGCGTACACGTCCTCGTAGCCGTACGTGACGGAGAACTGGCCGAAGTCGCTGACGCCCAGCCCCCACACCAGCGTGCCGCCCTTGCCCTTGCGGATGTAGTCGCTCAAGCCGGCCGTGAGCCCGGTGTAGTCCACGGTCTGGTTGTAGATCGAGCCGCCGACCAGCATCCGCTTGTCGAGGAAGTAGGGCTCGGAGAACGACAGCGTGTAGCTCCTCCCGGTCGCGCCCGACTGCACCCCGACGCCGAGGATCTCTCCACGGCCGAGGAAGTTGCGGGTGTTGAACATGAACTGCCCGAAGAACCCTTCGAGCTGGGAGTAGCCGAAGCCGAACTGGACGTCGGTGCGGCCGGTCTCCTCCCCCTTGATCGTCACGTTGACGAGCTTGTTCTTGTCGTCGAACTTGAAATCGAGGGGGTCTTCCTTCAGCTTGAAGTAGCCGAGCTGATTGACCTTGAACATCGACTTCTTGAACAGCCCCATGTCCATCCAGTCGCCCTCGAAGAGGCGGATCTCCCGCCGCATGACCTTGTCCTGCGTCTTGGTGTTGCCGGCGAACTCGAGGCGGCCGAGGCGGAAGCGGTCGCCCTCGTAGACGCTGACCACGACGTCAACCGTGTCCGGCTTGTCCTTGCGCTCGACCAACGCCTGGTTCGTGTACGAGTAGATGTACCCCCGCGCCTGGTACAGGTTGCGCACGGCCTCGTTGCCGTCCTCGACCTTGGAGTAGTTGTAGGTCTTTCCGGGCTTGACCTCGTAGAGCTTGCGCAGCCCCTCCGCGGGAAACACCGTCGCGCCCGTGACCGAGAGGTTGCCCATCTTGAACTGCTTGCCCTCCTGGACTGGGATCGTCACCACCATCCGGAACTTCTTCTCCTTCTGGGTCTTCCCGCCCGGGTTGCGCGCGATCAGGTTGACCTGCGGCTCGCCGACGACGATGTCCTTGTACCCGTGGTTCATGTAGAACTTCTTGAGGTTCTCCGAGTCCTCACCCCAGGTTTCCTTGCTCCAGATCGTCTTCTTGCTGAACATGCGGATGATCGACTTCTCCTTCGTCTTCTTCAGCGCCATCCGCAGCCGGCGGTTGGAGAAGACCTTGTTCCCCTCGAAACGGATCTGGCCGATCTTGACCTTGGCCCCCTCGTCGATCCGAAATGTCACCTTGCGCTGGTTGGCGCCGTCCTCGCTGACCACCGGCTCCACGACCGCGCTGGCGTAGCCTTCCTTGGCGTAGACGTCGATGATCGCCTGTTTGATGCGTTTCAGCTCCGAGCTCCGCAGTGGGACGTTGCGCTTCAGCGTCACGTTCGCGGTGTCCAGCTTCTCCCGCAGCGTCGAGGTCGAGAGCTTCTTGTTGCCGGCGAAGGCGAACTCGGTCACGATGGGGCGTTCGCGCACCGTGACGATGAGCCGCACCTTGCCGGGGGCGATGTCCTCGTACTCGACCTTGAGGTCCTCGACCAGCCCGGAGTCCCAGAACCGCCTGAAGCTCTTGGCGATGGCCTGCGGGTCGAAGACATCGCCCTTGGACACGTTGAGGTAGTACTCGACGGTGTCCGCCGTGATGGTGGAGCCGCCGACCACCTTGATCTCGGCCACGATCGGCTTGGCGGGCTCCGGCGGGATGGCGGGGGTCTCCGTCTTCGGCGCAGCGCTGCCGGCGGCGGCGGCAACGGCCTTGGCCGCATCGTCGGCCCTTGCCACTCCGGCCGCAAGGGCCACGACAGCGATCACCACAGCCGCTACTGTTCGCACACGACCTCCCGAGCCGCCACCACCAAGTGCTCCCCTTCGACGCGGGCCAGAAGGACCTCGCCATCCGAGTGCCGGTGCGAGATCAGGTGGTCCGACACCGCGTCCTCCAGGTAACGCGCCACCGCGCGGCGCAACGGCCGCGCGCCCGCCGCGGCGTCGCCGCCGGCGTGGCCGACGAGCCACTCCACCGCATCCGGCGGAACGTCGAGCGTGATCCCCCGCCCCGCCAAGTGCGCGATCACGTCGCCCACCAGGAGCTGGGCCACCTGGCGGAGTTCGGCCGGCCGCAGCGCGTGGAAGACGACGATGTCGTCGAGGCGGTTGAGGAACTCCGGCGGGAACCGGCGCTTCAGTTCCCGCATCACGACCTCCCGGATCTCGACCTCCGACGGCAGGCCCCCTCGCTCGGTGAAGCCGACGCTTGCCCCGCCCGCCAGCAGGTCGCGGGTCCCGAGGTTGGAGGTCATGATGATGAGCGCGTTCTTGAAATCCACCTGGTCGCCGTACGCGTCGGTCAGGATACCGTCCTCCAGGATCTGCAGCAGCAGGTTCGCGATCTCGGGGTGCGACTTCTCGATCTCGTCGAGGAGGATCACCGAGTAGGGCTGCCGGCGCACCCGCTCGGTGAGCTGCCCTCCCTCCTCGAACCCGACGTACCCCGGAGGCGAGCCGATGAGCTTCGAGACCGCGTGCCTCTCCATGTACTCGGACATGTCGAAGCGCACGAGCGCCTTCTCGGAGTGGAAGAGGAAGCGTGCGAGCTGGCGGGCCGCCTCGGTCTTGCCGACCCCCGAGGGCCCCAGGAACAGGAACGAGCCGATCGGCCTCAGGCCGCGCGCCACGCCGAGACGGGAGCGCCTGATCGCCCGTGCGATCGCCGAGATCGCCTCTTGCTGGCCGACGATGCGCTCGCGCAGGCTCTCCTCCATGCGCGCGAGGCGCTCGACTTCGTCCTCGCGCAGCGTGGTGATCGGGATCCCGGTCCACGACGAGACGACCTCCTCGATGTCGGAGCGCCCGACCTCGGCCGGGGGGGCCTGCGTCGTCTGGCTCTGGGACAGCCGCTTGATCTCGCCGCGCAGCCAGAGCTCCTTCTCGCGCAACTTCACCGCGCCCTCGAAGTCCTTGCTGGAGATCGCGCGCTTCATCTCGCGAACCAGCCGGTTCGCCTCGCCCTGCCGCAAACGGAGCTGCTCGGTCGAAGCCGCCCCGCGGAGCTTCACGCGCGCGCCGGCCTCGTCGAGCACGTCGATCGCCTTGTCGGGAAAAAAGCGGTCCGTGATGTAACGGTTCGACTGCTCGACCGCCGCTCGCAGCGCTTCGGCCGCGTACCGGACGTGGTGGAACTCCTCGTAGCGCTCTCTCACCCCTTCGAGGATGCCGAGCGTCGCAGCCTCGTCCGGCGGCTGCACCGCCACGGGCTGGAAGCGGCGCGAGAGCGACCGGTCTTTCTCGATGTACTTGCGGTACTCCTTGAGCGTCGTGGCCCCGATGCAGGTCACCTCGCCGCGCGACAGCGCGGGCTTCAGGATGTTCGCCGCGTCCAGCGAGCCCTCGGCGGACCCGGCGCCGATGAGCACGTGGAGCTCGTCGATGAACACGACGATCTCGGGGTTCTCCTTGAGCTCCTTGAGGATCGCCTTGAGCCGCTCCTCGAACTGGCCGCGGTACTTGGTCCCGGCCACGACCAGCGAGAGGTCGAGGGCGACGATGCGGCGCTCGGCGAGCTGCACCGGGACGCGCCCCGACGCGATGCGCTGAGCCAGGCCCTCGACGATTGCGGTCTTCCCCACCCCCGGCTCCCCCAGCAGCACGGGGTTGTTCTTCGTGCGGCGCAGGAGGATCTGGACGATGCGGTCGACCTCCTCCTCGCGCCCCACCAACGGGTCGAAGCCGCCGGTCGCGGCGAACTCGGTCAGGTCGCGGCCGAACTCCGCGAGCGCCGTCAGTTCCCGCTTGCCCTTCCTGGCCTCGCGCTCGCGCCAGATCTCGCCGAGCTCATCGCGCACCGCCGACAGCGAAAGCCCGTGCGCCACCAGCGCCCGGGCGGCGGCGCTCGACTCCAGACGGAGGACGGCGAGCAGGAGGTGCTCGTTCCCCACCGCGGACTGCCCGAGCACCTCGGCCTCGTGCGCGGCCAGGAGGAGGACGCGGCGCGCGTCGTCGGCGAGCGGCAGCTCGCCGGGCGCCTGAACCTCGACGGCGCCCGGGGCGGTGCCGAGCTCGGCGCGCAGCTCCTCGCCGATGACCGCGAAACGGGCGAGCAGCTGCTCGACGATATCGTCGCTCTCGCGCAGCAAACCGAGCAGGACGTGCTCGGGCGCGATGCTCGAAGCACCGGCTTGCGCCGCCTCGTAACGGGCAAAGAATAGCGTCCGCCGGGCCCTTTCGGTCAGGTTCTCGAGCATGCCACCTCGACATCGGCCCCGGACAGCCGCAGCGTGCGTCCACAGCGGCTGGCCAGGGCCTCGTTGTGGGTCACGATAACACTCGTCAGGCCCCGGCTCAAATGCAGCTCTTCAAAGGCTCCGAACAGGATTTCCGCGTTCGCGGCGTCGAGGTTCCCGGTCGGCTCGTCGGCCAGCAACAACTCGGGGGAGGCGACCAGCGCACGCGCCACCGCGCCCCGCTGCTGCTCTCCCCCCGAAAGCTCGTCGGGGAAGTGACCGCGCCGGTGGTCGAGGCCCACCGAGGCGATCAGCTCCGCCGCGGCCGCGAGCGCGGCGCGGCGCGGCTCGCCGGCGATGAGCAGCGGCATCGCCACGTTCTCCTCGAGCGTGAACTCGGGGAGCAACGCGTGGAACTGGAACACGAAGCCGATGCGCCGGTTGCGCCAGCGTGCCCGTTCCTCCACCGAGAGGCGCGAGGTGTCGCTGCCGAACACGAGCAGCTCCCCGGCGTCGGGGCGGTCGAGCAGCCCGATCAGGTGCAACAGCGTGCTCTTGCCGACGCCCGAGGGTCCGACGACCGCGAGCATCTCGCCGCGCCCGACCGCGAGGTCGAGCCCGCGCAGCACCTCCACCCGCCGCTCGCCGGCGCCGTACCCCTTGCGTACCCCGCGAGCGACCACCAGATCGTCACTCATACCGCAGACCCTCCAGCACGTCGCGGCGGGAGGCGGCGCGCGCCGGCGCCAGCGACGCCAGCAGCGCGGCCGCAATCGAGACCCCGAGCACCAACGCGACCGCGCCGGGCGTCACGCGGAACGGCACGTGCGAGACGATGAAGACGCCGCGCGGCAGCGGCAGGGCGCGGGTGCGGTCGAGGATCCAGGCGCCGGCCCCGCCGAGGAGAGTGCCGAGCACGCCGCCCAGCGCTCCGACGCCGAGGCCCAGCAGGACGAACAAACGGCGCACCCGCGACGCGGGCAGGCCGATCGCCGTGAGGAGTGCCACATCGGCGCGCTTCTCGGCCGCCAGGAGTGCCAGGTTGCACAGGAGGTTCAAGGCGGCGACCGCCATGACGAGCGCGACGCCGAAGCCGATCATCACGCGCTCCAGCGTCAGGGCGGCCAGCAACGGCCGGTTCAGCTCGGCGAACGACACGACCTCAACCCCCTTGGGGATTTCGGCTTGCACAACCGATGCCACCCGCCACGCCTGCGCCGGGTCCTTGGCGCGCAGCGCGACGGTCCTCGGGGCGCCCAGGTCCAGCAGCGCGGCCCCGATGCGCGTCGGCACCTGGACCACCGCGCGGTCGTCGTCGGGCCGCACCGGACTCACCGCGTCGATGACGACCCGGCGCCGCATCGGCATCGGGCCGAGCGGCGTCAACACCAGCTTCGGGCTCGCGATCGTCAGCTCCGACCCGGCACCGACCCCGAGGCGCGCCGCCAGCACACGGTTGACCTCCACACGTGACATGGTGTCCACCGCCTCCAGATCGGCGGGGATCGCGCCGTCCCCGCCGAGACACCACACCGCCCCGCCGCTCGACGCCCGCACCTCGAGCTCGGGATGGCGCGCCCGCAACCGCGCGATCCAGTCGCCCCCGGGAAGAACCCGCCCAGCGCGCGGCCGCAGTTCGGCGTGGACGCCGGCCTCGGCGAGCTGCGCCCGGATTGTGGCCTGGAAGCCCTCGAGGAGGGCCAGGGTCAGCACCAGCGCCGCCGCACCGAGGGCCATCGCCCCGAACGAGATCGCGCTCACCGCGGCGACATGGGTCCGGCGGCCAAGCCCCAGGAGGTATCGCCCCGCGAGAAAGCCCAGCACGCTCACACCGCGCCCCATCCCGAAAGCCGACCGACCGCCGACAGCTCACGACTCGCCACCCGGCCGCGCGCCAGCCGTCGCGTCCCGCTGCCAGCCGCCGCCCATGAGCTGTGGGTTGCCGTCATCAACCCTCTTTGGGGCGCAACAGGGGGAACAGGATCACGTCGCGGATCGAGTGCGAGTCGGTGAGCAGCATGACCAGGCGGTCGATACCGATCCCCTCGCCGGCGGTCGGCGGCATGCCGTGCTCGAGCGCCAGCACGTAGTCCTCGTCCACGACGCCGCCGCCCACGCGCACCTGCTCCTCGAACCGCCCGCGCTGGTCGTCGGGGTCGTTCAGCTCGGTGAAGGCGTTGGCGAGCTCCATCCCCGCCATGTAGAGCTCGAAGCGCTCCGTCAGGTCGGGGGCTCCGGGTTTCCGCTTCGCGAGCGGGGAGATGTCGGCCGGGAAGTCGGTGACGAACGTCGGGTCCAGGAGTTTCGCCTCGGCCGTGGCCTCGAACAGCTCGGCGAGCAGCTTGCCGGAAGAGAGGCGCTCGACCTCCGCGACCTCGAAGCGGCGCGCGGCCGCCTCCAGGCGGGAGCGCTCCCCGAGGTCCTCGGGGCGGAGGTCGGAGTGCGCCATCACGGCGTCGCTCATCGCCAGCCGCTTCCACGGCCTCGCCAGGGAGATCGTCTTCTCGCCCCACGGCAGCGCGACGGTTCCGGAGACCTGCTCGGCGATGCCGGCGAGCATCTCCTCGGTGAGCGCCATGAGGTCCTCGTAGCTGGCGTACGCCCAGTAGAACTCCAGCATGGTGAACTCGGGGTTGTGGTGGGTCGAGATCCCCTCGTTGCGGAAGTTGCGGTTGATCTCGTAGACACGCTCGAAACCCCCGACCACCAGGCGCTTGAGGTACAACTCCGGGGCGATGCGCAGGAACAGGTCCATGTCGAGCGTGTTGTGGTGCGTCACGAACGGGCGCGCGCTCGCGCCGCCGGGGATCGGCTGCATCATCGGGGTCTCGACCTCGATGAAACCGCGCGCGTCCAGGAACGAGCGGATCGCCCGCACGGTTGCGGCGCGCGCCAGGAACACCTTTCGCGAACCGGGGTTGGTGGCGAGGTCGAGGTAGCGCTGGCGGGCCCGCAGCTCGCGGTCCGTGAGGCCGTGCCACTTCTCCGGCCACGGCTGCAGCGCCTTGGCGAGCACCGTGACGGTCTGGGCGCGAACGGTGAGCTCGCCGGTCCTGGTGCGGAACAGCGCGCCCTCCACGCCCCAGAAGTCGCCGAGGTCGAGCGTTTCGAGCAGCGCGAACGCCTCGTCCCCGACCACGTCGCGCTTGAGGTACGCCTGGATGCGGGCGTCGCCGTCCGCGAGGTCGAGGAACGCGGCCTTGCCGTGGGTGCGGATCGCCGTCACGCGGCCGCCGACGCGGACGCTGACCGGCGCCGCCTCGAGCGCCCCCGCGTCGTGTCCCGCGAACCGCGCCACCACCTCGCTCACGCGTCCATCCACGGGGAAGCGGGGCGGGAACGGGTCGACGCCGCGGCGCCGCAACTCCTCGAGCTTCCCGCGCCGGTACGCTCGCAACGTCTCCAGCGGTTCCACGTCACCTCCACGCGCGCCTGTCGACACGCCAAAGCGGCGCATTTTAGCACGGGCGCGAGCCGCCGCCCGCTGCGCAAACCTCGCAGGATCAGACGGTCACGAGAGGGTTTACGGCTTCGCCGCGGGCGCCGGGTTCGGCCTTTGGCCGCCCCGCTCCGGGTGTTACCATACGCTCAGGTGAACAGCCCCGCTCCCCTGACCATGCGTGCGCCCGGAGGGCCGATCCCATGAGCCAACCTCGTTCTGGCGCCGTCGTTGCGCTGGCGCTCTTTGCGCTCGTCGGCGCGATCTTCGCGGCAGTCTCCACCGCGGACTTCGTCGCCTTTCTCGACCGCCAGGTCCACTCGGTGACCTGTTCGTTCGTGCCCGGCCTCGGTGCCGCCGACACCACCGGCACCAGCGGCTGCCACGCCGTGCTGATGAGCCCCTATTCAGCGGTCTTCCGCACCTCGACCTGGGGCGGCATCCCGATCTCCCTCGCGGCGCTCTCGGTTTTCGCCTACCTCCTCTTCCGCGCGGCGGACCTTCTCGTCAGGCGCGTGACCGGGGATTCGGACGAGACCCGCTTCCTCGTCGCCGCGACCCTCCTGCCGGTCCTGGCCTCCGCTCTCTACCTCACGATCGCGGTCCTCCGCGTCGGATCGCTGTGCAAGCTGTGCGTCGGCATCTATGTCGCGTCGCTCGGGGTCTTCGTCTCGGCGATCGTGGCCCACCGCGGCGCCGCCCGCACGGCGCCGCGCCGCAGCGTCCCCTGGGGGGCGTACGCCGTCGCCTTCGTCGAGGGCGTCGTCTTCGTCGCCGTGCCGGTGCTGCTCTACCTGGCGCTCAAGCCCGCGTACACCTCCGCGATGGCGAACTGCGGCGACCTCATCCACCCGGAGGACCGTTACGGCGTCCGGGTCAAGCTCGGCGGGCCTCCGGGCGGCGTCCCGGCGATCGAGGTGATCGACCCCCTCTGCCCGGCGTGCAAGGGGTTCTCCGAGCGCCTGGCCGCGAGCGGCTTGGGCGCGCGGCTCGATCCCGAGATCGTGCTCTTCCCCCTCGACAAGGAGTGCAACTGGATGGTGAGCGACTCGCTCCACCCGGGCTCGTGCGCGGTTTCCGAGGCGGTGCTGTGCGCCGGCCCCCAGGCGCGCGACGTGCTGGAGTGGGCGTTCGCGAACCAGGACGAGCTGCGCGAGGCCGGGAAGGACACGAACCGGGTGTACGACCTCATCCGGCAGCGGTTCCCTGAGCTCGGCGGCTGCCTCGGCAGGCCGGCCGTGAAGGCCCGGCTCAACCGCTCGCTGCGCTGGGTGGTCGCCAACTCGCTGCCGGTGCAGACGCCGCAGCTGTTCGTGCGCGGCCAGAAGGTCTGCGAGGAGGACACCGACCTCGGCCTCGACTTCGTGCTCGCGCGCCTGCTTGACCGCCCGCAACCCGGCGGCCGGGCGGGGAGGTGATGCCATGAAACCGAACAAGGCGCATCTCGCGCTCTTCCTCGTCGTCCTCGTGCTGCTCTCTGGCCTCGTCGCGGTGTGGGTGCGCGCCGCCGCCTCCCGCCTCGCCGACCTCCAGTCGGGCGCCAAGGGCCCGGGCACGGCCGTGGCGAGCGCGTCCGACAAGGGGTACTGCACCGGCGCCCTCAAGCAGATCCTCCGCCGCGTGTTGACCTCGTGCGGGCTCATCGCGGGCGGATCGCAGCGCGGCTGCCAACCGGTGCAGGCGCGCAGCGTCGCGGCGATGTCGGGCGACGACTTCAACGCGCTGTTCGTGCCGCTCGCGGACCGTGCGGCGATCATCCAGTTCGACCAGGACAGCGCCGAGCTCGACAGCGGGGCGATCGCGCTCCTCGACAAGACGTTCGCGGCGCAGCGCGGCGCCTCGTACTTCCTCGTCGTCTCGCGCGCCTCCACCGAGGGCGCTCTCTCCTACAACCGCGAGCTTTCGCGCAAGCGCGCCGAAGCGGTCCTCGACCACATCAGGACGAAGTTCTCCGACCCCGACCTCGACCAGGAGGTCGGGCTGCTCTGGCTCGGCGCCGAGTACGCCCAGCTCGACAAGGAGTTCTGCCAGTGGCAGCGCTCGCGCCCCGACGAGCCGTGCACGACCGCGCACCTGAACCGCTCGGCGTTCATCGCATGGATCGACTGCCGGCTCTGACCCGCGTTCTCGCGGCCGCCGCGGCGCTCGCGGCGCTGAGCGTCGCGTGCGGTGGCGGCCAGAAGCCCGCCCTCGCGCGCTCCGAGAGCGTCGCCGCCAGCGGCCACGCTCCCGACCCGCGGCGCTGGTGCGACGTCTTCTACGCCGACGCCGACGCGCCGGCACTCGCGCTTCCCCGGGTCGAGCCCGCTCGCGCCGGGGAAGCGCTGCCTGTCCTCCCGGCCGACCGCTGGGTGTGGGTCAACGTCTGGGCCACCTGGTGCGGGCCGTGCCGGCGCGAGATGCCGCTGCTGCTCCGCTGGCACGGACAACTCGCCAAGGAGGGCCGCCCGTTCGACCTCTGGTTCCTCTCGGTGGATGAGCGCCAGCAGGAACTCGTGCAGTTCCTCAAGGAAAACCCCGAGACCGCGCCCGGGAACTCCGTGCGCCTCGCCGCGCCCGGTGGTCTGGAGCGTTGGCTGGCGGGATTCAAGGGCGCGCCGACCGGCGCGATCCCGCTGCAGGTGATCGCGGCGCCGGGGGGCAAGGTGCGCTGCATCCGCGCCGGGGCGCTCCGCGACGCGGATTACCCGACGGTCAAAGCGCTCCTCGCGCCTTGAAGGCTCGGCGACCGCCGGCAACCGAGCCGGAGCGGTGGTACAAAGGCGGGATGAACGGACCTCGTTGCTCCCCTGCCCGCGCCGCCGCGACCCTCTCGCTCCTGGCGGTCCTTCTCGCCGCGGCCTGCGCGCGCAAGGCGCCGGTCGTCGACCCGGCGTACCGGGCGGAGATCGAGGCGTGGCGCGCCGCGAGGGTGGCGGCGCTGACCGCCCCGGACGGCTGGCTCACGCTCGCAGGCCTGTACTGGCTGAAGCCCGGCCCGAATCGGTTCGGCTCCGGCCCCGGCAACGAGATCGTGCTCCCGGGCGCCGGCATCGCCGGCGCCGCCGGGGCCATCGACCTCCGCCCGGACGGCGCGGCCGTCCTCGAGCCGGCGCCCGGTGCCGCGGTCACGGTGGGAGGCGCGGCGACCGGGGAACGGCCGCTGCGCTCCGACCGCGACGGCGCCCCGGACGTGGTCGCGCTCGGGACCTACCGCTTCTACGTGATCGACCGGGCCGGCACCCTCGGGGTTCGGGTCAAGGACACCGCCAGCCCCGCCCGCGCGCACTTCAAAGGGATCGCGCACTTCCCCCTGGACCCGGCGTACCGCGTCACAGGGACGTTCGAGCCCTACCCCGCGCCGCGCGAGGTGAAGGTCGCGACCCACCAGGGCCCCAGCCAGACGATGCTCGCGCCCGGGCTCGTACGTTTCTCCCTGGGCGGGCGGCCGCTCGCCCTCGAGCCGTTCGTCTCCTCGCCCGCGGACCGCACGTTCTTTTTCGTCTTCCGCGACGCGACCAGCGGCCACGAGACGTACGGGGCGGGCCGCTTCCTCGACGCCGATGCGCCGCCGCGGGGAGGCCGCACGGTCGTGCTGGACTTCAACAAGGCGACCGACCCGCCGTGCGCCTTCACGCCGTTCGCCACCTGCCCGCTGCCGCCGCCGGCCAACGAGCTGCCTGTGCGGATCGCGGCGGGCGAGATGTTCAGCGACCGCCACTGACCGGCCGACGCGCGCGGCCCCGTTGCGCTATCCTCCGTAACCATGGACACCTTCACGCCCAGCGCCCTGGAGGCAGCCGCCCGCACGTTCGCCGACCGCCACCCGACGGGAGAGCTCGTCGCCGCCTTCGTGGCGGGGTCCGGGATCGCCCTCACGGCGCCGGGTTGGGAAAAAGCGACCGAAGTCCCGTACGCCGGGGTGTTCCCGTTCCCAGTCCCCGAGCTGCCGGGCCACACGCCGACCGTCACCGTCTGGCGCCAGGGGGGGCGCGGGCTGCTCGTGTTCAACGGGCGCTTCCACCTCTATCAGGGCTATAGCGCCCCACAGGTCGCGGCGATCCCGCGCCTCGCCGCGCTGCTCGGGGCGCCAGTCTACGTCGCGACGAACGCCAGCGGATCGATCGACCCCGCCGTGCCGGCGGGCAGCCTCGTGGTCGTGCGCGACCACATCAACTTCCAGGGGACCAGCCCACTCGCCGGCGAGTGGGGGCGGTGGCGCCTCCCGATGTTTCCCGACCTCACCGACGCCTACGACCCCGGCCTCCGGGTCGCGGCGGCCAGGTGTGCGCGCGCGGCGGGCTTTGCGGTGCACGAGGGGGTCTACGTCGCGACCCTCGGCCCCAACTACGAGACGCCGGCCGAGATCGAGGCGTTCCACCGCATGGGCGGCACGGTGGTCGGGATGTCCACCGTCCAGGAGGTGATCGCGGCCCGTCACCTCGGGATGCGCGTCCTCGTGCTCTCCCTCGCCACCAACATGGCGGCCGGCATCGGCGGCCAGCCTCTCACCCACCAGGAGGTCCTCGAGGTCGGGGCGGCGGCCCGCGGCCGCCTCCAGAGCCTGCTCGTGGGCGTCGTGGCCGAGCTGGAGCGGGAGCGGGCGTGAACGTCGCCGGTCTCGAGCTGGGAGCCTTCGCGGCGCGCTGCGTGCTTCTGAGCTGCGCGGCGACCGGCGAAGCGTTGGTCATCGATCCCGGTTTCGAGCCCGAGGCCGTGATCGCGGCCGTGTGCGAACGCGGGCTGCGGCCGGCGGCGCTGGTGCTCACCCACGCCCATGTCGACCACGCCTGGGGGGTCGCCGCGCTCAAAGCCGCGTTTCCTGAGGCGCGGGTGCTGCTGCACGGGGAGGACCTCCCCCTGTACCGCAACCTCGCCGGCCAGTCGCAAATGTTCGGCCTGCCCTCCCCCGAACTCGTCCCCCATGACGGCCTCCTGTGCGACGGCGAGACGCTCGCGTTCGGCCATGAGCGAGTGCGCGTGCGCCACTGCCCGGGCCACTCGCCCGGCCACGTGATACTCGTGCGAGACGATCCCTCCGCCCCGCTGGCGGTGGTCGGGGACGTGCTCTTCGCCGGCTCGATCGGGCGCACCGACCTGTGGGGAGGTTCGCTCCCCCGGCTCCTCCGCTCGATCCGCGAGGTGCTCTACCGCCTCCCCGACGCCACCCGTGTGATCCCCGGCCACGGCCCGGAAACCACGATCGGGGCGGAGAAGCGCGACAACCCGTTCGCGACCCCGTCCTCACCGGCGCCGCCGGGAGAGAACCCGGACGGCCGCGGCGGCGTTGAATAAGGCGGAGGGACATGCCGATGCGACGCCTTGCCCTTGCGCTCGTGGCCCTGCTCGCTGCTGCCGCCGCGGCCGGCGAGACGCTCAAGAGCCTCAGCTACAGCTGCCCCGGCGCGGGGATCCAGGCGATCGCCGTCAAGGCGGGGATCGGCGACGTCGAGATCCTCGGCGCCGCCGGCAGCGAGGTCGTGGTCACCGTGGACCTGACGCGCAAGGGGGGCGGCCTGTTCGGCGACCGCCCGACCCCGCGAGAGACCGAGGCGATCGAGATCGACCCGCGCCTCGCGGGCGGCGAGCTGACGCTGCAGCTCAAGCCGGAGCACCGGGGCGACGCCCACCTGTCCGAGAGGTGGACCGTCCGCGTGCCCGCGGCGCTGGCCGCGAAGGTCGACCTGGGCGTCGGGGATGTCAGCGTCCTCGACACCTCCGGCGACGTCAAGGTGCGGGTCGGCGTCGGCGACGTGCGGATCGAGGGCGCGTTCAGCGCCTTCGGGGAGATCCGGGCCGCCAGCGGCGTGGGCGACGCGACCCTGCGTACCCCCGAGGGGCGCACCGAGGGCACGGGGTTCATCGGCCACACCCTCTCGGGCCACGGACCGGGGACGAGCACGGTCCGGGCCGACGCCGGCGTCGGCGACGTCACGATCCGCCTGCGGTGAGAGGCCTCTCCCCGCCCGCCCGACTAGCTCGCAGGCGACAGAACCCCCATCAGACGACACACCCGATTGGGCGCCGCTCTTGCCGCTCTCCAGCGTGGCGGAGGCGTGAGGCGGTCCCTGGTGAATCGCGAAGGTGGCTGATGCCTCCACGCCAGCATGTCGGGTAAAGCGGACAGAGTCGCACGGCGCCCCTGCCGTCGTTCCCGCGAACGCGGGAATCCAGCGCCCCGCCCCTGCGACGACTACAGTCGGAAACGAGGTATCTGACGACTTGACTTCCTCGCAGTTGAGACTTAGCATTCACCATCTTTCAGAGGAGGAGACTGCGATGAGGAAGGCACTTCAGGGGGCCCTGGTCGCGCTGGCTTCCGTTCTTGCCAGCCTGCCCGCGTCGGCGGCGGTGGTCGGCAACTGGAACGGCAGCTCGCGCAGCTGGAACAGCGCAGACATGGCGAACCTCAAGGGGATCGTCACGACCGCCGGGCACACGGTGCTGGCCGATGCGGCCATCACGGCCGGTCTCGGCGGCGCCACGGTGTACGTCATCGGAGAAGGCTTGGCGGCGCCGACGGCAGGCGAACTCACGATCCTCGACGGTTGGGTGGCCGCGGGAGGTCGACTGCTGCTCTTCAACAACTCCGGATGCTCGGGCTGCACGGCCACCAACGCGATCCTCACCGCGCTCAGCTCGAGCATCAGCGTGTCGGGCACCAGCGCTGTGGTCGCGCCTTTCCCATCGTCTCCGTTTACCACGACACCCAACAACCTCGTTGGCCTGAGCCTCGTCACCAGCCCCGGCGACCAGGTCGCCGGCGGCACCCAGATCGCGGGCAGCTTCATCAGTTACCAAGCGCACGGCACCGGTTACGTCATCGTCTTCGGCGACCGCAGCGACCACAACTTTGCGATCACAACCGCGGCCGACATCAACGCGCAGCTCTTCCTCAACATCCTCGCGGGCGGCGCACCGGCCGAGGCGATCCCGGCCGTAGGCCTTATTGGGTTGCTCATCCTCTTCGCGTGCGTGGCGGCCGCCGGTTTTCTCATCCTGCGCACCAGGTAGTGACTGCCTCACTGGCAAAGCTCTCGGCCCGCGGGCGCCGCTCGCGGGCCGTTTCGTCTCCTGCCTACCAGCGTCGCTCCGCGATGGCAGACCGCGCGCCCGCACGGCACCACCCGTCGCTGTTAGACTGCAGCCGATCCGGCATGGCCGAACGAGGGGCAGACTCCTCCGCACCCGGCCTGACGACGAGGGAGGCGCGTTGAACGAGCGGCGGTTCACGTTGCAAGCGATCGGGACGGCGCGGACGCCTTTCGCTTCGACGGCCCAGATCCCGCGCGGCCGCGGCGCGAAGCACACGGCCGAGGGCGTCCTCGAAGTGCGACCCGAGCTCGAGGCCGGCCTCGACGACATCGACGGTTTCTCGCACCTCTACGTGGTGTGGGTGTTCGACCGCGCGGCCGGTTACGACCTGCGCGTGACGCCGCCGACGGACACGCGCCCGCACGGCGTGTTCGCCACCCACTCGCCGCGGCGCCCCAACCCGGTCGCGCTCACCATCGTGCGTCTGCTCCGGCGCGAGGGCGCCAGGCTCCACGTCGCGGGGGTGGACATGCTCGACGGGACGCCGATCCTCGACATCAAGCCCTGCACCTCGAGCGTCCCGGCGGACGAGCTGCGGCGCGGCTGGCTCGCCGACGCCGAGCGCGAGCCCGCGGGCTGAGGTTGCGCGGCGGCGCGCCGACCGTCCGCACCACCCGTTTCGGCCCGGCGGTTCACGCTCGCTGGCGTGTCGTCATCGCAGCGCACACGCCGCCGCCGGCGCCACCGCCTCAGGTCTGCAGCACACCCCAGCGGGCGGGCGGAATCTCGCCCTGGTGGGCGCACGCTGCGATGCAGGCGGCGACGGTCTCGCGGGTGCGGGCCGGGTCGAGGATGCCGTCCACCCAGAGCCGGGCCGCGGCGTAGCGCGGGTCGGCGGTCGCCTCGTAGCGCGCCCTCGTCTCCGCAAGCCGCGCCCGCTTCTCTTCCTCGCTCACGTCGTTGCCGCGGTTCTTGAGCTGGATCGAGAGCAGCGTCTGGGCCGCCTGCTCGCCGCCCATCACCGCGATCGACGCGGACGGCCACGCGAAGATGAAGCGCGGGCCGTACGCCTTCCCCGCCATCGCGTAGTTCCCCGCGCCGTACGAGTTGCCGACGACGATCGTGACCTTCGGCACGGTGCTGTTGGCGACCACGTTGACCATCTTGGCGCCGTCCTTGATGATCCCCTCCCGCTCGGCGCGCGAGCCGACCATGAAACCGGTGACGTCCTGCAGGAACAGCAGCGGGATCCCCTTCTGGTTGCACAGCTCGACGAAGCGGGCGCCCTTGTCGGCGCCGTCGGCGTAGATCACGCCGCCGATCTGCATCTCCTTGTCGTGCGGCCCGAGGCCGCGCCGGCGGGCCACGACCGCGCGCTGGTTGGCCACGACGCCCACCGCCCAGCCGCCGATGCGGCCGGTGCCGCACACCAGCGAGCGGCCCGAGGTCGCCTTGTACTCCTCGAGCTCCGAGCGGTCCAGCAGGTGCGCCAGCAGCGCGTACGTCTCGTACGGTCGCGTCCGGTCGGCCGGCATCACGCCCGCGATCTCGCCGGGGTCCACCGCCGGTTCGGCCGGCTCGACGCGGTCGAACGGGGCCAGGCGCGGCGCGGCGAGCTGCCCGACGCGGGCGCGGACCGCGGCCAGGCAGGTGGCGTCGTCGGGGAAGCGGTCGTCCACGACCATCGAGATGTCGGACTGGACCTCGGCCCCGCCCAGCGCCTCGGCCTCGATCTGCTCACCGATCGCCGCCTTCACGAGGTGGGGGCCGGCCAGGAAGATCGACCCGGTGCCCTCGACGATGAGTGCCTCGTCGGACATGATCGGCAGGTACGCCCCGCCCGCGACGCACGGCCCCATGATCGCGGCGATCTGGTAGATCCCCGCGGCGGAAAGGCGGGCGTTGTTGTAGAACACCCGGCCGAAGTGCTCCTTGTCGGGGAAGATCTCGTCCTGGAGCGGCAGGAACACCCCCGAGGAGTCCACCAGGTAGACGAGCGGCAGGCGGTTCTCGAGGGCGATCTCCTGGGCGCGCAGGATCTTCTTGCAGGTGATCGGGAACCAGGCGCCAGCCTTGACCGTCGCGTCGTTGGCGACCACCACGCAGGTCCGGCCCGAGACGGCGCCGATGCCGGTGACGCACCCGGCCGACGGGGCGCCGCCCCACTCCTCGTACATCCCCCACCCCGCCCAGGTGCCGAACTCGACGAACGGCGCCCCGGGGTCGAGCAGCGCGGTCAGACGGTCGCGGACCAGCATCTTGCCCTGCGCCGTGTGGCGCTCGGCCGCCTTCGCCCCGCCGCCCTCGCGCAGGCGCGCTTCCTCTGCCTGCAGCCGGTCGACGGCCTCGCGCCACCGCCGCAGGTTCGCCTCGAACCCTCCATCCCGCCGCACCGCCGCCGCCAACTGGCGCATCGCTCCCCTCCCCGTCCGGGCCCAGCGTACGCCACGCCGGCGCCCGGGCAAAGCCCGCGCGCCGCGGGCGACGTCCCTGCGGCCGGCGATCGTCCCCGGGAACGGGCACGGGTCGAACGCGCCCCCTCTTACAGAGAAGCGGCCACGGAGGTCCGTGGCCGCTGACATTGAAGAGGCTCTCGCGTCAGTCGATGGTGAGGGAGGAAACCTTGATCATGTCGCCCGAACGCTCGCCCTCGACGGTGACCCGGATCCCGGAGGTCTTCGTGGTCGCCTTGAGCGCCGCGAGGGCCTCCTCGTTCCCCTTCTTGTCGAACTTCACCCAGGTGCCGTCGGAGGTCAGCACGCCGTAGCCGCTCTTGGCGCACTTGATCAGGCAGCTCGTCTCGTGCTGGTCCGGGTCGGACTTGACCTTGTTGACGCAGTTGTGGTCGATGAGCGGAACGTTCTTCCACGTCTCGGCCGCCGCAATGGCCGGCAAGGCGAGGATCGACAGCATCATCGCCGTGAGTAACGATTTCCTCGACATGTGAAGCCTCCTTTCGTCACAACGGGCAACGTCGCGCCGGGCGGCGGCATTCCGCCGCGGCACGCCCACACCCCGATGTCACGGGTGCTGCCACCAGATCGTCAGCGACCCGGGCGGGGGCAGCGGGCAGGTGTCGTAGAGGGAGTCCGCCTCCTGGCCCGAAACCAGCACCGCGCTGCCGTAGTTCCAGCCACCGCCGTGGTGGAACACGTTGTTGTTGCACTCGGTGAACCACGCCGAGAGGTTGGCCGCACCCCACCCGAGATCGCCCCCGAACGCCTTGGCGACGCCGTTCCAGATGTTCATGGTGGTGTGGTAGCCGTACGTCCCGCGCATCCCCTGGAACATGGTGAACCAGACGTCCCACGGCGACGCGGGCGACTGGAAGTCCCCGCCGTACGGGTCGCCCGGCGCCGGGATCACGTCGCACGACTGCCAGACCACGTAGTCGGTGAGCTCGGCCGGGTTGTGGTAGCCCCCGAAGCCGGTGATGCTCGGGAGGTCGATCACGTCGCAGCAGTTCTTCTCGGTGGTGATGAGCCAGGGCGCTCCGTGCCCCTCGATCACGGCGAAGTTCACGGATCCGGGGAACGACGGGCTGTCGTCCGTCGCGGGGCTGCCGGTGGGCTCCCAGAGCCACGGGTAGTTCCAGTAGAACTGGGCGTTCGTCACCGTCGGCCGCACCGGGTCCCAGAAGCGGAGGGCGGCGTTGGCGGCGTCGATGTTGGCGCCGAACCCCTGGGCATCCACCAGCCATCCGGAGTCGTCGTCGCGCAGCACGTAGCGCCCGTACTGGATCGTGGTGGGCTCCTGGCACGCCAGCGTGGGAAGGAACGTGCTCGTCTCCGGGAGGAGCGGCCGCGGTCCCTCCTGAACCGGAAAGTTGAGGATCGGCTCCGGCGTCCTCAGCACGGCGGGAAGCAGCCACGTGAGCCCCGTCCGCGTCCCCAGCGGGCCGGTGAGCACGACCGAGAACAGGTACGCCGGCTGCAGGTACGGCCCGCCCTGCTCGTAGTAGATGAGGCGGGTGGAGATCAACTGCCCCACGAATGCGGCGGCCGCGGCCCCGCCGGTAACGGCGGCGGCCTGGACCGTCCCCGCGTCCTCCGCGCCGTCGTCGTCGCCGACCTTGACGGGGTACGGGAACTGCTGGATGAACTGCTTGGTCGCGTCGCTGCGCGAGATGATCTGCACGGGCGTGCCGGTAGGCGCGACCGGCCGCAGGTCGATGACCCCTCCGGTCACACCGCCGTCGCCGACGTCGACCGACAGGATCGACGTCGGACCGAACACATCGAGACCGTCGAGCTGGCGCCTGAACTCGGCGGTGCGCAGCACGTCCACGGCCTGCCCGACCTGGACGGCCGGGAGCTGGCTCGTCCCACCGGCCAACCCGGCGGTCCCGGCCGGCCCCATCTGCCCGGGCTGCTCGGTGAGGGTCACGATCTCCCCAAGCTTGAAACCCCGCATCGCGCCTTGCATCCCACCGGCGCCGTTGAGGAACTCCAACGCCATCCGGAGCGCGCCCTCCCGCCCTGGAGGACCGTTGGGGTTGGGCGGCTTCGTGAGGTCGGGGAAGATCTTGACGCTGCCGTCCGCGAAGAGCATCCGCACGTGGCCGCCGGCATCCGCAAACGCCACGGGGCCCACGTCGGTCGCCGGAGCCGTCCCCGGCGTGGTCCCCTGGCCGACCGGCGCGAGCCCCAGCTTGCCGGCCAGGGCGGCGGCGGCCGCCGCGTCCAGCGTCGAAGGCAGCATCTGATAGATGAACAGCTGCCGGCCAGGGCGCCCGCCACTGCCGCCGTCATCGGCGAACGCGCCTGTCGCCGGGGCCAGCGCCAGCAGCACCGCGACCGAAGCGAGCGGCGCGCGACGAAACCGCGAAAGCATCCCGTTCATGAGTTGTCTCCCTTCGGCGGGAAAACACGGGGGGGTCGCCGCCCGATTTCAGAAATCGCGACTCTGTCGCCAGGTTTGTGACGCCGCTCACCGGGGCGCGCCGGGCATCCCGGCCGGCGGCTCCCCAGGCCTCCCACGCCGGCGCTGCGGGCGGCCGAACGCCCCGCGCGGTCGCGTCGCAGCACTTGCGATGCAGTTGCAGAATGTGCAGGCGGGACGGCCTCTTGAATAATTCGGAAATTTAGGTCATGATTTGCCCGTTGGCGCGCTCGAAGGGCCGGCGAGCGGCCTGAAGCTGCGAGGAGAACCATGAAGATCACCGCCACCGAAGAGTACGGGATGCGTTGCATGCTGCAGCTCGCGCTGCGGCAGGGACACACCGTGTCCCTCTCCGAGCTGGCCGGGGCGGAGGGAATCGCGGTGCCGTTCGCGGCCAAGGTGCTCATCCGCCTGCGCCAGGCCGGCCTCGTGACCGCCACCCGCGGCCGCCACGGTGGGTATGTCCTGGCGACGCCGCCGGAGCAGATCACGGTGGCGCGGATCCTCGAGGTTCTCGGCAAACCTCTGTTCGACTCGGGGTTCTGCCTTCAGCACCGCAGCCCGGACGCCTCCGACTGCTCGCGCCTGACCGATTGCTCGTTGCGCCCGGTGTGGGCGCACCTCGACGCGCTGCTCAAGCGCATGTTCGAGCACACGACCCTCGCCGACTTGACCGCCGGCGAGCGCGTCACCGACAAACACCTGCAGGAGCGCTGGCCGCTCATCGTCCCCAAGGGACGCGGGAGCGGGACGGGCGCCGGCGGGCCGAGGGAGAGAGGAACGCAATGAACCACGATTCCAACCCTGTCTTTTCGTGCGCCGGCGTGCGGGTTCACATCGGCGAGAGAGAGGTCGTCAAGGGCGTCGACCTCACGGTTCGGCCGGGAGAGATCCACGCGATCATGGGTCCCAACGGCTCCGGCAAGTCAACGCTGGCGAGCGGCCTGATGGGGCATCCGGCGTACGCGGTGGAAGGCACGGTCATGCTCGACGGCGAGGACGTCGGCTCAATGCCGCCGGACGAGAAGGCCCGCAGGGGGATGTTCCTCGCGTTCCAGTATCCGGTTGCGGTTCCCGGGGTGACCGTCGCTTCGTTCCTGCGCGCCGCCGTCTCGGCGGTGCGCGGCGCCGACGTGCCGGTGCGCGAGTTCCGCAAAGAGTTGCTGGCGCGCATGGCGGACCTCGAGATGGATCCCGCGTTCGCGGGGCGCTACCTCAACGACGGTTTCTCCGGCGGAGAGAAAAAGCGTGTCGAGATCCTCCAACTGCTGATGCTCAAACCGAAGTTCGCCTTGCTCGACGAAACCGATTCCGGCCTCGACATCGACGCCCTCAAGGTGGTCGCCAAGGGGATCAACGCCGCCGCGTCGAACGACACCGGGATGGTGCTGGTGACCCACTACCAGCGGTTGCTCAACTACGTCCGCCCCCACGTCGTGCACGTCTTCATGGACGGGCGGATCGTGCGCACCGGCGGGCCCGAGCTCGCCCTCGAGCTCGAGGAGCGTGGCTACGACTGGCTCGAGCCCGCCGCCGCAGGAGGTGTCTGATGGCTTCGACCCCGACCGTTGCCGACATCGGCAGCGATTACAACCGCCGCTACGGGTTCCACGACCCCGAGGAGTACTTCATGCGGACGCCCAAGGGGCTTTCGCACGAGGTCGTCGAGGCGATCTCCCTGCTCAAGAAGGAGCCCGACTGGATGCGCGCGTTCCGCCACAAGGCGCTCGACATCTTCCTCGCCAAGCCGATGCCGACCTGGGGCGACACCGCGATGCTGTCGGAGATCGACTTCGACGAGATCACCTACTACGTGCGCGCCACCGAGAAGCAGGAGACGAGCTGGGACGAGGTCCCCGAGAACGTCAAGCGCACCTTCGACCGGCTCGGCATCCCGGAGGCGGAGCGTAATTTCCTCGCCGGCGTGTCGGCGCAGTACGAGTCCGAGGTGGTGTACCACTCGGTCAAGGAGGAGCTGACCAAGCAGGGCGTGATCTTCCTCGACATGGACTCCGGGCTGCGCGAGCACGAGGAGATCGTGCGCAAGTACTTCGCCAGCGTGATCCCCGCCGCCGACAACAAGTTCTCGGCGCTCAACAGCGCGGTGTGGTCGGGGGGCTCGTTCATCTACGTGCCGAAGAACACCGAGGTGGCGATCCCGCTGCAGGCGTACTTCAGGATCAACGCCGAGCGCATGGGCCAGTTCGAGCGCACCCTGATCATCGCCGACGAGGGCGCCAAGGTGCACTACATCGAGGGCTGCACGGCGCCGGTGTACTCCACCCACTCGCTGCACTCCGCCGTCGTGGAGCTGATCGCCATGAAGGGCGCCCGCATCCGCTACACGACGATCCAAAACTGGTCCAACAACATCTACAACATGGTCACGAAGCGCGCCGTCGCCCACGAGGACGCGGTGGTCGAGTGGGTTGACGGCAACATCGGCTCCAAACTCACGATGAAGTACCCGGCCGTGATCCTCAAGGGCGAGCGCGCCCACGGCGAGGTCCTCTCGATCGCGTTCGCCGGCCCGGGGCAGCACCAGGACGCCGGCGCCAAGATGACGCACCTGGCGCCGAACACGACCTCGAAGATCACGTCGAAGTCGATCTCCAAGGGGACCGGGCGGTCCTCGTACCGCGGCCTGGTCAAGATCCGCAAGGGCGCCCACGGCTGCAAGACGTCGGTGCAGTGCGACGCGCTCCTGATCGGGGACGCCGCCCGCACCGACACCTACCCGACCATGGAGATCGCCGAGGACCAGGTCCGGGTCGAGCACGAGGCGCGGGTGTCCAAGATCGGCGATGAGCAGCTCTTCTACCTGCGCTCGCGGGGGATCAGGGACGACCAGGCGCGCCTCATGATCGTCAACGGCTTCATCGAGCCGTTCGTGAAGGAGCTCCCGATGGAGTACGCGGTCGAGTTGAACCGTCTCATCGAGCTGGAAATGGAGGGCTCCGTTGGCTAGCCGCCCGGCCGTTGCTGCCACCCCCGTCCTCGCGCTCGAGCACGTCGAGGGACTCTCGCGGGCCGCCGGCGAGGATGCCGGCCTCCTGGCGATCCGCCGCGAGGCGAGGGAGCGGCTCACCCCCCTCGCCCTCCCCGACCGCGCCCGTCACCTCTGGCGCTACACCAACCCGGCGCTCTTCCTGCCCGACGGCGACCCGACCGCTCAGGTTCCGGCCGACGTCGCCCCGACGTGGCGCCTCGACGAGTCGCTGTCCGTCGCCGCGCTGCTCGCGGGCGGCGCGCTGCGAGTGGTCGAGATCGGCGCCGACGCGCGCAAGGCCGGCGTGGTCGTCGAGGACCTCCACCGCGCCGCGGCCGGAGACCTGCTGGGAACCGTCGTGCCTTCGGCCCACGGGTTTCTGGAAGCGATCAACACCGCCGCCTGGCGCGGCGGGGTGTTGGTCCAGGTGCCGGCCGGGGTTTCCCTCGAGCATCCGATCCGCCTCCGCCTGGTGGCCGGGGGCACGTCCCTCCCGCGCGTGCTCGTGCTCGCGGGCGAGGACAGCTCGTTCGAGATCATCGAAGGGCACGTGGGCGGGGACGCCGCGAGCAAAGTCATCGGCGTCACCGAGATCGTCGTCGGGGCCCATGCCGACGTCCGCTACGGCCTCGTCCAGCGCTGGGACGCCGGGGTCACCGGCCACCTCACCGCCCGCGCCCGGGTGGCCGCCGGGGCGCACTTCCAGATGTCGCTCGCCTCGTTCGGCGGAGCTGCGTTCAAGGCGGACGTCGGCGCGTTCCTCGCGGGCGTCGGCGCCGAGGTGGAGACGTTCGGCGTCGCGATGGGCGGCGACTCGCAACACTTCGACCACCACACCGAGCACATCCACGAGGCCCCGAAGACGCGCTCCAACCTCGACTTCAAGGTCGCGCTCACGGGCTCCGCGCGGTCGGCGTACACCGGGATGATCCGCATCGCCTCCGGAGCGCCAGGCGCCGAGGCGTACCAGGAAAACCGCAACCTCCTGCTCTCCGGCCAGGCACGGGCCGAGTCGATCCCCGAGCTCGAGATCCTCACGGACGACGTGCGCTGCTCGCACGGCGCCACCGTCTCACCGGTCGATCCGGAGCAGCTGTTCTACCTCGAGAGCCGCGGCCTTGCGCCGATGCAGGCGGCGCGCGTCATCGTCTACGGTTTCCTCGACCAGACGCTGGCCCGGTTGCCACAGACCACGCGCGAGCGCATCCAGGCGCTGGTGGCCGCGCGGCTGCACGCGGAGTGAGCGCCATGGCCAGCACCGCTCACCCGGGCGTGAGCCTCGATCCCCGCGCGCTGCGGGCGCGCTTCCCGATCCTCGCCCGCTCGGTCCACGGCCACCCCCTCGTGTACCTGGACAACGCGGCCACCACGCAGAAACCCGCGACCGTCCTCGCCGCCCTCGCGTCCTACTACACGAACTCGAACGCCAACGTCCACCGCGGCGTCCACACACTCGCCGAGGAGGCGACCGCGCTGTACGAGCGCTGCCGCGCGCGCGCCGCCGCCTTCGTCAACGCCCCCGATGTGCGCGGGGTGGTCATCGTGCGCAACGCCACCGAGGCCATCAACCTGGTGGCCCGGTCGTGGGGGGCGACGCTCTCACCCGGCGACGAGGTGCTGCTCTCCGAGATGGAGCACCACTCCAACCTGGTGCCGTGGATCATGCTCGCCCGCGAGCGCGGCGTGACGCTGCGCCACGTCCCGATCACCGCCGACGGCCGGCTGGACATGGGGGCGTTCGCGTCGCTGCTGTCGCCGCGAACCCGGGTCGTCTCGCTGACCGCCATGTCCAACGTCCTCGGCACGATCAACCCGATCGCAGAGATCGCCGCGGCGGCGCACCGGGCCGGCGCCGCGGTGGTCGTGGACGGCGCCCAGTCGGTCCCGCACATGCCGGTGGACTTCCAGGCGCTCGGCGCCGACTTCCTCGCGTTCTCCGCCCACAAGATGTACGGGCCGACCGGGATCGGCTTCCTGGTGGCGAAGCCGGAGCTGCTCGAAATCATGGAGCCGGTCGCCGGCGGCGGCGAGATGATCCGCGAGGTCCGGCTCGACGCCGCCACCTGGAACGACATCCCGCACAAGTTCGAGGCCGGCACCCCCAACATCGCGGACGCCGCGGCGTTCCCCGCCGCGCTCGACCTCCTCGACGAGGTCGGGATGACGGCCGTGCGCGCCCACGAGCGCGAACTCGTCGGCTATGCGCTCGAGCGCCTGCGCTCGCTCGGGTGGCTGCAGCTCCACGGCCCTCTCGATGCGGACGCGCGCGGCGGGCTCGTCTCGTTCGTGGACCCCGAGATCCACCCCCACGACCTGGCGCAGGTCCTGGACACCCGCGGGATCGCGGTCCGCGCGGGCCACCACTGCGCCCAGCCGCTGATGCGCCGGCTGGACGTCGCGGCCACCGCGCGGGCGTCGTTCGGGATCTACAACGACCGGGATGACGTGGACGCCCTGGTGGACGGCCTCGTCGCCGCGCGAAGGTACTTCGGGCTGGCAGGAGAGTCGGATGGTTGATCGTCCCGACGTGGCGCTCGACGACCTCTACCGCGAGGTGGTGATGGACCACCACCGCCGCCCGCGCGGACGCGCGCCGCTGCCGCGCGTGGACGCCACCGCCCACGGCTTCAACCCGGTGTGCGGCGACGAGGTGGTGATCTCCCTGGCCCTCGACGGCGACCGGGTGGCCGGGGCCCAGGTCCAGGGGCGCGGGTGCGCGATCTGCACCGCGTCCGGCTCGATGATGGCTGAGATGATCCCGGGCCGCACCGCCGCCGAGGCGGAGGCCACCGCGGAGGCGTTCCGCGCCGTCATGCACGGCGCGCAGGCCCCGGCCGGGGCCGAGCTCGGCGACCTCGAGGCGCTCGAAGGCGTGAAGAAGTTCGCGGTGCGCGTCAAGTGCGCGATGCTCCCCTGGGTGACTCTGACCGACGCCCTCAAGGCGTGGCGCAGCGGGAGCGCCGAGGCGACCAGCACCACCGAAGCGAAGGGGGCCGAGAGATGAGCGAGCTGACCTCGGAGTCGGTGCGCGAGGCGCTCAGGCCGGTCGTGGACCCGGAGATCTTCATCTCCATCGTGGACCTCGGTCTGATCCGCGACGTCGTGGTCGCCGACGGCGGCGCCAAGGTCAGGGTCGTCATGACGCTCACGACGCCGTTCTGCCCGGAGGGCCCGATGATCGTCGAGCAGGTCAAGCAGGTCGTCGCGTCGCTGCCCGGCGTGCAGGAGTCCGAGGTCGAGCTCGTGTGGACCCCCGCCTGGGACCCGCGCAAGGAAGCCTCCGACGAGGTCAAGGCCGAACTCGGCATCTGGGACTGATCCTTGCTGGAGAGACGGGAGGCCTGTAGATTTCTCCTCGGGCCCTAGGCGGGGAGCGCCGGGGTGAGGAGGAAGCATGCCGGTCATCACCATCTCGAGAGGTTCGTACTCCGGCGGCAAGGCGCTCGCCGAGTGCCTGGCGCGACGCCTGGGGTATCGGGTCATCGACCGCGAGACCATCATCGCCAGCGCCGCCACGTGCGGCGCCTCCGAGGACAAGCTCCGGCACGCCATCGTCGACCCGCCGGGGTTCCGCGACCACTTCAACAACGAAGAGAAGCGGCGGTACATGACGCTGTTCCAGGCCTGCCTGACGGAGGAGGCCCGCAAGGACGACCTGGTCTACGTCGGCAACGCGGGCCACCTGCTGCTGCGGGGCGTGAGCCACGTGGTGCGGGTGAGGATCATCGCGCCCATGAGCTACCGGCTGGCCGCCGTCCAGGAGAGCCTGCACCTGGAGCGCGAGGAAGCCCGCGCCTACATCGAGCAGGTGGACCACGCCCGGGCCAAGTGGACCAGGTTCCTCTACGGCGTGGACTACGGCGACCCCGCCCTCTACGACCTGGTCATCAACCTGGAGCGCGCCACGGTCGAGGACGCCTGCACGACCGTGGCCGCCATGGCCGCCGAGCGGACGTTCCACACCACCGCGGAGTCCTCCGAGGCCATGGAGGACCTGGCGCTCTCCACCCGCGTCCGTGGCGTGCTCATCGTGCATCCCCAGACCAGCGCGCTGCTCCTCGACGTCGAGGCACGGCGCGGGACCGTGAAGCTGCTCGGCAAGGTCAGGGACAGCCAGCAACGGGCCGCCGTGGAGGAACTCGCCCGGAGCGTGCCCGGCGTCGAACATCTGGTCCTGGACGACCTCGTGCAGGCCCTGGACCGCTGACGAGAGCGCGAGGGTTCTCACCGCTTCTGTTACCTCCACGTAACCGAGACACAGTTGCGCCGACGACGCCAACCGACTGATTTCCCCCAAGGTACCTATCTTTAAAGACTTGCGTTGCTCTTCAGCCCCGGAGGAGCGTGGCACACGGGTTGCACGCCGATCCCCCGGGAACCGCGAGGGGCCGAATGGAGAGAAGGGGGAGAATCCAGACACCGCTCGCCATCTTCTCGGGCAGCGACCGCTACCGGTGGCACGTGCTCGGTGCGGTGCTGATCGGCGCGTTCATGTCGGCGCTCGACGCCAGCATCGTCAACATCGCCCTGCCCGCCGTCACAGTCACCTACCATTCGCGCCTGGGGGTCGTCGAGTGGGTCTCCCTCTCCTACCTGCTCACGCTCACCCTGGCACTTCCGGCCCTCGGCCGCCTGGCCGACATGTTCGGACGAAAGCCTCTGTACAACCTCGGCTTCGTAGTGTTCACCGTGGGGTCGTTCTTCTGCGGCGCGGCGCCCGGCATCGTGTCCCTCGTGCTGTGGCGGGTGGTCCAGGCCACCGGCGCCGCGCTCCTCCAATCCAACAGCCTGGCGCTGATCACTCAGGTCTTCCCGGAACGGGAACGCGGCCGCGCCATCGGTTTCCAGGGGGCCGTGCAGGCCGCCGCCATGTCCCTCGGCCCCTACCTCGGGGGCATGCTCGTGAAGCACCTGTCATGCCAGGCCATCTTCTACGTGAACGTGCCGATCGGCATCGTGGGGACGCTGGTGGCCTGGCTGGTCTTGCCCGCGCCCGCGGAGCGGAAGGCGCGCATCTCGCTCGACTGGGCGGGGGGGCTCACGTTCTCCGCCGCCCTCGCGTCGCTCATGCTCGTGCTGACGCAGCTCACGGCCAAGAACTGGATCTCCCAGCACACGAGCCTGCTTCTCTTCCTGGCGGCCGCCTCCGTGGTCGCGTTCTGTCTCATCGAGCGGCGAGCGGCCGAGCCGTTCATCAAGCTGAGCCTCTTTCGGGAGCGCAACTTCACGATCGGGAACATCTCCGGCATGTTCTCGTACATGGCGCTCTTCGCGCCCTTGTTCATGCTGCCGTTCTACCTCGAGAAGGTGCTCAAGCTCGATCCCGAAAAGGCCGGCACGCTGCTGACCCCGGTCCCCATGGCGCTCTCTGCCGTGGCCCTCTTCAGTGGGTATCTGTCGGACAAGTTCGGCGTGCGCATCTTCACGACCGGGGGCATGGTTCTCACCGCCGTCAGCCTGTACACCCTCACCACCCTGCACTCGAACTCCAGCGTCTTCGACGTGGTGTGGCGTCTCGCGCTCCTCGGCGTGAGCCTCGGCTTCTTCACGCCGCCGAACAACCGCTCGGTCATGTGTGCCGCGCCGGAGGCCGATCTCAGCGTGGCCGGAGGCCTCCTCAACATGATGCGGAGCCTGGGCATGATGTGCGGGGTGGCGTTCGCCCAGTTCATCTACAGCCGCGAGCTGCACGAGCTGCTGGACAAGGCGGCGGCGGAAACCGAGCCCGTCACCAGGCAACTCAGGTATCACGACATGATGCTCAGCTTCGACAAGGTCTACGTGGCGATGATGTTCGTGGCGGTGGCCGCAGCGGTCCTGTCGGTCCTGAAAGAAAGGCAGGAGCTGGCCGGCCACAAGCACCTGGAAACGCCGCTGGAGTTCTGACCGCCGGCGCCGGGACCACCCGGCCGGCGTCGTGCCGGACTCCCCGGGACCCGGCGCCCGAGACTACGCCGGGGCGAACGAGTCAACCGCAGCGCCCTCGTCCTCGAAGACCTCGAGCAGCGGCAGGATCTGGGAGAGGTGCAGGGTGTGCTTGACCCGATCGCCGGGGCGCAGGAGCTTGAGCGAGGCGCCGAACTCGTGCGCGAGTTTCCAGCTCGCGACCAGCTCGCCCACGCCGCCGCTGTCGAGGCGCTTGACGCGGGCGAGGTTGAGGAGGATCTTCGTCCACCCCTCGGCGATAAGCTCGGAGACCACGTCACGCAGCATCTCCTCGCCGTCCTCGGTTACGAGGTCACCCTTGAAGTCCACGATGATCACGTCCTTCGCGTGGCGAACGTCGGCGCGCATTGGGTGATTGTAGCTCGCCGCGCCGGCCCGCGCGCGTCCCGGCGACCCACCGCTTGGAGTGCCGCTCGGAAGGCAGTAAGCTTGAGCCACGCCGGACACGAGAGCTCAAGCGGGCGGAGTGACATAGCGGGAACCGGGAGGCAGGCTGCCATGGACACCGTACAGCGGAGCACGCTGGTCGTCGGAGTCGAGTCGAAGGTGTTCGAGAAGATATCCACGATATTGAAAAGAAACCACTTTCTCGCCGACTTCTCGGAAACAGGGGGGGTTGCGCTGGAGTCGATATCGTTCCTCCCGTTCGACGCCATCGTCGCCGCCTTCCCGCTGCCCGACATGCCGGTGTCACAGTTCCTCGAAGCCGTGCGCGCGAAGGCCTCCCCCTGCCGGCAATCGGCGGTGATCCTCCTGGCGTCGCCCGGCGCGCTTCCCGACGCCGCTGCGCTCGTCGGCAAGGGGGCCAACCGCGCGTTCCCCGTCGAGGAGTTCGACGACGACCTCGCCCAGGAGCTCTCTCGCTTGCTCGAGGTGCCGCCGCGCTTCCCGATGCGCACCGTCTCGCGCCTCAAGGTCCAGCTCTCGTGGGGAACCAGCCACACCATGTGCCAGACGGAAGACGTCTCGACCCACGGCATGCTCATCAAGACCGACCACCCCTACCCGGTCGGCACCCAGATGGCGTTCGAGCTGGCGATGCCGGGCGACGCGGAGCCGGTGCGCGGCTTTGCCGTCGTGGTGCGCCAGACCCAGAAGAAGCGGGAGCGCGCCAGCGGCGTGGGGGTGCGGTTCTCCTCGTTCGAGGGGCGCGACAAGGCGCGCTTCGAGACGCTACTGCGCAAGCTCGCCAAGTAGGGCGCCGGCTCCCTCAGAACTTCAGTGACGAAAGGGTCTTCTCGGAAAGACCGGAGCGCTTCCGGAAGTCCGCGCCGCTGGCGAACGGCGCCACAGCCCGTTGCGCGCGCCACGACGCCACCTCCTCGTCGGTGATCCCGGGGACGAGACGGATCACACCCTCCTCGGCGGTGTTGACATCCATGGAGAGCGACCGGACGCTGTCGAGGCCGGCGAGCCTCACCTCCCTCCCCGCCACCTCGCACCGCAGCTGCGGGCCGAGGCGCGCGTACAGCAGCTTCGGGTCGGCGGCGGCCGCCGCGTGCCAGCGGTCGCGGGCCGCGTCGATCCCCTCGCGGTCGAGGCGGGCGAGGTCGAGGGCCAGGGCCGCCAGGTAGTGCCCCCGCCAGAGCGCGGCCGCGTCCGCGTCCATGAAGACGCCGTGTGACAGGTCGAGGAAGACGTCGAGAACGCCGTCCCAGTCGGCGGCGCTCACTCTCTTGTAGGTGGTAAGGAAGTGCACCAGGAACGGCTCCTCGGAGGTGAACGGCATCGTCGCGAACGTCTCGGCGAGCGCCGCCAGCACGGTGTTCTGGCGGAAACGGACGCTGTCCTCGCTCGGCGCGCGCTCGCCCCGCACGAGAATGGAGAAGAAGAAGCTGGCGTAGAAACCCTCGGAGGCGAGGAGCTGGTCGGCGTCGCGCAAGCTCGCAAAGTCGCGAGCCGTCTCGATCTGCACCCGCAGGTAGTCGGGCCCCTTGAACGCGGGCGCGAACGCGAACGCGTTGTCGCGCACCGCAGCGTAGCGGGCGTGCGTCTGCGCGAACGTCAGCAGGTCCGCGGAGGGCCAGTAGTACTCGGCGCGCATCTTCGCCGCCGGCCCGAACAGGAACTGATCGTGGTGGTACTGCCTGCGCACCTCGGGCGCGTTTGAGAGTTGCGCGATCAGGGTCTCCAGACTGATCGCGAACCCCTCGTCGAATGCGGTGCCGCGGTCTGTGAGCGCCGCGAGGGTGTGCGGGATCGCGGCGATGTCGCGCCGGGGGATCTGGCGGCCTCCCGCCAGCATCGCGAGCGCCACGTGGCCAGTCTCGTGCAGAAACGTCGTCGAGAAACGCCACTCCTCGGGACCGAGCTGGACGTAAGCGGCCCGGGGGTGGTCCTCGATTCCAGTCCCGGTCCTCAGACGGAAGCCGATGGCGCTGTTGTCGCCGTTGGGGACGATCGCGATCGTGTACTCGGCCGGCTGCACGGCCGCGCCGCCCCGCGCCGCCGCGATCGCGCGTGCCCGCGCGTACAAGTCAAGCGCCCAGCGCGCCGCCTCGTTGTCGAGGAACCTCGCCAGCGATGCGGCGCGGGCCGGGTCGGTGATCCGCCGGTAGCAGGGCAGCGCGCCCGCCGGCGCTTGCGGGTCGGGCTCCACGAACGCCACGCCCGCGCCTGCGCCCAAGGCCTGCGCCGGCGGCTGCGCCGCCGCGGCGCCCGCGAGCGCCAGAACCGCGAGGCCCGTCGCAGCGATCATTCGCATGGCATACCCCCGCGGCTATGGTAATCCGAATCCGGCGCCGCCACCGAAAGCCCCGCGGGCCGGGGGCGCTACACCAGTTCGATCAGGAGTTGGCCCTTGGACACCATCTGACCGACCTCGACGCGCACGGCCCCGGCCTCTCCGTCGCAGGGCGCGACCACGTCGTTCTGCATCTTCATCGCCTCGAGGACGAGGAGCGGATCGCCGCGCTTGACGCGCTGGCCGCGCCGGATGTGCACCGCGACGACAACTCCCGGGAGGTGGGCGACGACCTGTCCGGCCACGCGGGGGGCGTACGCCTCGCGGTGCGCGAACTTGCGCGTGTAGCGCGTCCGGTACGCGGTGCCGTCGATGACGAGGGTCTTGAGGTCGGGGGCGTCGGCCATGGCGTCAGAACGGGGGGATTCCGTGTTTCTTGGCCGGCCTGGTCTCGTGCTTCTGCGCCGAGATCTCGATGGCGTGGATGAGGAAATCGCGTGTCTCCTGGGGCGTGATCACCGCGTCGACGTGGCCGTTGGCCGCGGCGATGTACGGGTTGGCAAACTTCTCCCTGTACTCCCGGACCTTTTCTCGGCGCACCGCTGCGGGGTCGGGCGCCGAAGCGATCTCGTTCTTGAAGATGATGTTCGCGGCCCCCTCAGGCCCCATGACCGCGATCTCCGCGGTCGGCCACGCGAACACGAAGTCGGCGCCGAGGTGGCGGGAGCACATGGCGATGTAACCCCCGCCGTAGGCCTTGCGCAGGATCACGGTGATCTTGGGCACGGTCGCCTCGGAGTAGGCGTACAGGAGCTTGGCACCGTGCCGGATCACACCAGCGTGCTCCTGGTCGACGCCCGGGAGGTACCCGGGGAGATCCACGAAGGTCACGAGCGGAATGTTGAAGGCATCGCAGAAGCGGATGAAGCGCGCCGCCTTGTCGGAGGAGTCGACGTCGAGCACGCCGGCGAGCACCAGCGGCTGGTTGGCGATCACCCCGACGGTCTCCCCGGCCAGGCGCGCGAACCCGATCACGATGTTGGCGGCCCAGAACTTCTGGACCTCGAAGAAGTCGGAGTCGTCGCACACCGCATTGACGACGTTGCGCACGTCGTACGGCGCGGAGGGTTCCGAGGGGATGATGCCCTCGATGTCGGTTCCGCCCGCCGGGGAAAGGGCTGGAAACGAGTCGGCCTTCTTCTGGTTGTTCCACGGGATGAACGTAACCAGCTTCTTGATCTGCGCGAAGCACTCCTGCTCGGACTCGGCGTAGAAGTGGGCGTTGCCGGAGATCTCGGTCTGCACCCGCGCCCCGCCCAACTCCTCCATCGAGATCTCCTCCCCGAGCACGGTCTTGATGACCTCGGGGCCGGTGATGAACATCTTCGAGATCCCCTCCACGACGAACACGAAGTCCGTAAGCGCCGGGGAGTACACGGCGCCCCCCGCACACGGGCCCAGGATCACCGAGATCTGCGGGATGGCCCCCGACGCGAGCGTATTGCGGAAGAAGATCTCGCCGTAGCCCGCGAGCGAGTTGACCCCTTCCTGAATCCGGGCCCCGCCGGAGTCGTTGATCCCGATGAGAGGGATCCCCAGCTTCATGGCGTGGTCCATGATCTTCGTGATCTTGCGTGCGTGCGCCAGGCCGAGCGACCCCCCCGCGACCGTGAAATCCTGCGCGTACACACACACCGGGTGGCCCGAGATCTTTCCGGTCCCGGTGACGACGCCGTCGGCCGCCAGTTGTTTGCCGTTCATCCCGAAATCGTGGCAGCGATGCTCGACGAAGAGGTCGTACTCGTGGAATGTGTCGGCGTCGAGGAGGAACCTGATCCGGTCGCGGGCGGGCAGTTTGCCAAGGGCGACCTGCTTCTCGATGGCCCGCGCGCCGCCTCCGGTGATCGCGGCCTCCTTCCGCTGGAACAGGTCACGCAGCTTCCGTCGCAGCGACATCGTTTCGGTCCCTTTCGCGCTCGCCCCGGGGTGCGCCTTGCCGGCGCCGCGCCGGGTCACGCTGGGAACGGGAGAAGCGCACACCACTCACCGCTCGTGCATTTTAGCACAAGCGATCCAGCGCATGGCTTTCCCCCACCCATCCGACCGCACCGGGCCGGAGGCCGCTGTTAGAATGAGAAAAGGGAACGCGCCGTGTCGAACCCGAACCAGCAACCTGCTCCCGCGCCGTTCTACGCCTCCGCACGCACGCTGGCCGAGTACGTCGAGATGTGCCTCGACCGTCACGCAGGGCGCCCGTTCCTCGCCGAACTCGGCGGGTCCTCCCTCACCTACGGGGAAGCGCGCGACCGGATCGCCGCCGTCCGACAGAACCTGCGCCGGGCCGGCGTGAAGGAGGGCGACAAGGTGGCTCTGCTCGGGGCGAACTCGATCCACTGGGCGCTGGTGTACCTCGCCGCGGTCACCTACGGCGCCGTCGTCGTCCCGATCCTCACCGAGTTCCCCGCCCCGAACACCCACAACATCCTCAACATGTCGGATGCGCGGGTGCTGTTCGTCTCCTCGCCGCTGCTCGAAAAGGTCGTCGGCAGCACCTTCCCCAAGCTCCAGCACATGTTCCTCCTCGAGGACTTCAACGCCATCGAAATGCAGGGCCTCCCCGAACTCGTCAAGAAGATCCAGGCCAGGGTCGATATCCTGCGCGAGCGCGCCGGGCAGTTCCTCGCCGACCACCGACTGCCGGGCGCCCACGCCACCTACACGCCGCGCCCGGACGACCTCGCCGCCATCGTCTACACCTCCGGCACCACCGGGCATTCGAAGGGCGTGATGTTGACGCAGGCGAACATCCTCGCCGACGTGGTCGCCGCCGTCCGCTACGTCGAGATCTCCCCGAGCGACCGCTTCCTCTCGCTGCTTCCCCTCGCCCACACCTACGAGTGCAGCTGCGGCTTCCTCGGCCCGATGTCCGGCGGCGTGTCGATCCACTACCTGCGGCAGAAGCCCAGCCCCAGCGTCCTGCAGAAAGCGTTCGCGGAAGTCAGGCCCACGATGGTGTTCGCGGTCCCGCTCATCATCGAGAAGATCTACCGCAAGAAGGTCCGCCCCAAGATCGACGGGCGCTTCGTGATGCGCCAGCTCACCCGCCTTCCCCGCATCCGCCGCGCCGTCCACCGTAAGGCCGTGAAGCAGCTCCTCGCCGCGTTCGGCGGCTCCCTGCGCCAGATGGCATTCGGCGGCGCGCCCCTGTCGCCCGACGTCGAGCAGTTCATGCGTGAGGGGGAGTTCCCCTACTTCGTCGGCTACGGCATGACCGAGTGTGCGCCGCTGATCGCCGGGTGCCGCCTCGGTGAGACCCGCGCCGGGAGCTGCGGCTACCCGGTCGAGGGGATCGAGCTGCGCATCGCGGGCCCGGATCCGTCCACCGGCGTCGGCGAGGTCCAGGTCCGCGGGCCGATGGTGACGCGCGGGTACTTCAAGAACCCGGACGCGACCGCCGAGCTGTTCACCGCCGACGGGTGGCTCCGCACCGGCGATCTCGGCGCCCTCGACGCCGACGGCTACCTGCACCTGCGCGGGCGCTCGAAGAACCTCATCCTCGGCCCCTCCGGCGAGAACATCTACCCGGAGGAGATCGAGCACCTCCTCGACCGTTCGCCGTGGGTCGTCGAGTCGCTCGTGATCAGGTCGGAGGACGGCCTGACTGCGCTCATCCTCCCCGACTACGAGGCGCTGTCGCACGAGCTCAAGCTCTTCGGGCGTCCCGACGCCGAGACCAAAGCGCGCCTTGGCGACACGTTTCGGGCCACGATCGCCGAGGTCAACGCGCAGCTCCCGGCGTTCTCGCACCTGACCGCGTTCCGACTCATGGAGGAGGAGTTCGCCAAGACGGCGACGGAGAAGATCAAGCGCCACCTCTACCAGTGACGGGGGCGCCGGCCGGGCGCGCCCGGCGCGGTGGTATTCTCCCGTGGCGACACGAGTGCGTTGACCGAACGAAAGGGGCGAGGGTGGCGATGCGCGTCGAGAGGTTCTTCACGGCGTCCGACCTGCAGGCGATCCAGGCGGCGGTGCGCGAAGCGGAGAAGCGGACGTCGGGCGAGATCGTCCCCTGCGCGGTCGCCCACTCCGACCACTACGAGGCGGCGGCGTGGAAGGGTGCGGCCCTCGGCGCGTTCGCGGCCGTCGTCGCGGCCGCGGCCGCCCGCTACTTCGGAGACTTCTGGGGCGCCCCGGCGCTCGGCTGGATCGCCCTCCCGCCGCTGATCGGCGGCGCGTTCGGCTACGCAGCAGCCGCCCTGGTGCGGCCGCTCAAGCTCGCGCTCGCCGGGCGCGCTCACGTCGAGCACCGGGTCCACCAGCGGGCGGCCGAGGCGTTCCTCGAAAACCAGGTCTTCAAGACGCGGGAACGCACGGGGGTCCTGATCTTCCTCTCCCTGTACGAGCGCCGGGTCGTGGTGCTCGGCGACGCAGGCATCAACGCCCACGTCGAGCAGCCAGAATGGGACGCCGTCGTCGCCGGCGTCGTCGCCGGGATGCGCGCGGGCAAGCCGGGTCAGGCGCTCGGCATGGCCATCGCCCGCTGCGGCGAGCTGCTCGAGCGCCGCGGCGTCGCGATCCGGAGCGACGACACCGACGAGCTTCCCGACGAGTTGCGGATGCGGGAGGAGTAGCGATGGCCGCGGGCCGCCGTCGAGCTCTGCCGCTGCTCGTGGCGGCGCTGCTGGCGGCGGCGCCGCTCGCCGCTGTCGAGGTCCCGTACCTCTCCGGCCACGTCAACGACACCGCCGCCATGATCCCGGCCGGCGTGCGCGACCGCATCGAGGGCCAGCTCGCCGCGTTCGAGAAGGCGACGGGCGCCCAGGTCGCGGTGCTCACCGTCCCCACCCTGGACGGCGAGCCGATCGAGGATTACTCCATCAAGGTCGCGCAGACGTGGAAGCTCGGCCGCAAGGGGGTGGACGACGGCGTTCTGTTCCTCGTCGCCAGGGACGACCGCAAGATGCGCATCGAGGTCGGCTACGGCCTCGAGGCCAAGCTCACGGACGCCCAGTCACGCCGCATCCTCGACGATGTGGTCCGCCCAGCGTTCCGCAACGGCGATTTCGGCGGCGGGATCGCGGCCGGCGTGAACGCCATCACCGGGACCATCCAGGGGAACGGCGTCGTTCCGGCCTCCTCCCCGCTCCGGCCGGGCCGCATCGCCGGCGTGCCGCTGGCTGTGCGGCTGTTCGGCACCCTCATCTTCGTGATCGTCATCGGGGTCTTCTCGGCCGTGGCGCTGTTCGGGAAGGGGTGCATGAGCTGGTTCCTGTACGTCTTCCTCATGCCGTTCTACGCCGCGTTCCCGGCTGCCTTCTGGGGCGCCGCCGGCGCGCTCGCGATCCCGTTCTGGGTGCTCGGCTTCCCTGTGGCGAAGCTGGTGCTCGGGAAGACCGGCGCGGGCAAGAGCTTCCTCACGGCACACCCCGGTCTCGTCGCGTTCGCGGCCTCGTCGGGTCACTCCGGCTCGGGGGGCGGTTGGAGCGGCGGGGGGTTCTCCGGCGGGGGCGGCAGCTTCGGCGGCGGCGGGTCGTCCGGCAGCTGGTAACCGCGCCCCGCTTCGGCCCTACTCTTCCGTCACGACGCGGCGGCGGGCTTGCTTGGCGCGGGCGTGCAGCTCCTTTTCCGCCACGCGCCGCTGCCTGGCCGCCCGGCTCGGGCGCGTCGGAACGCGCGGAACCCCCTCGGCCAGCGCGTCGCGGAGAAGCTCGACGAAGCGCTCGAGCGCGGCCGCGCGGTTGGCCCCCTGAGTGCGGTGGCGCTGGGAGACCACCTGGAGCACGCCGTCCTTGCTGATGCGGGTCGCGAGACGCGCCAGGATCCGGTTCCGCTGCGCGTCCGTGAGGCTCGGCGAGGCCGCCACGTCGAAGGCGAGCGTCACCTTGGTCGCGACCTTGTTGACATTCTGGCCGCCCGGTCCGCCGCTGCGCGACGCGGCGAACGCGAGCTCTGCGTCGGGGAGCGCGAGGCCGGGCGCGATCTCGATCATGGCGTCCCCATCGTACCGCGCGGACGCGGACGGCAGAGAACGCGCCGTGTGCGACGTCCCTCATTCCCGGGAGTGCGGGCATCCGGGCGATGGCCTTCGTGAGCCTCCCCGCCCGGATCCCCGCTTTCGCGGGGACGACGGCCCGCGGTCGCCAGCGCGCTAGGATGGCGGCGGCGGGGTCAAGATGAAGGTCGAGCGCGAGAGCGAATTCAAGCTGACCGTGGAGCGTTCCCGGTTCCACGCCGTGCTCTTCCCGGCCGGTTCGGACGCCGACGTTGCCGCGATGGTCAAGCGCAAGAAGAGCGAGCACCGGAAGGCGAACCACCACTGCTGGGCGTTTCGCTGCCGCAAAGGTGACGGGGCCGTGGTCGAACGCTGCAAGGACGACGGCGAGGTCGGTCACCCGGGCCGGGTGCTTCTCGAACGCCTCCGCAGGGACGACATCGAAGGTGCGATCCTTGTCTCGCGCGTGTTCGGCGGCGTGAAACTCGGCGCCGGCGGGGTCTCGCGGGCGTTCCGCGACGCGGCCGCCGGGGCGCTCGAGGCGTACCGCGCCGGGCCGGCGGACCGCTGAGGTCGAAGCACGCCGCGCCGGGCCTCTACGCCTTCTGCTTCTCGAGCCAGCGGTTGAACAGCCAGAGCGAGGCGGCCGAGACCAGCCCGATCGCCATCAGGATGAGCCAACCCAGCGCGTTGTTCGTGGGGTCGAGTTCGAGCAGCCCGTCGGGCCGCTTGGTGGCGCCCTTGGCCATGATCCCGTTGAAGATGAACGCGCCTACCGGCCCGCCGAGGATCGCCCCGAGGGCGAGCGGCAGGTTGGCGTAGCCGAGGAAGAGCCCTTCCTGCCCCTTGGGCGCGAGCGCGCCGATGTACTCGTACATTCGCGGCGAGGTGAACAGCTCGCCGAGCGCGATCAGGCCGACGGTGAGGATGAGGAACACCGACGCGACCGGGAGCCAGGTCAGCACGCTCACCCGCGGGCCTCCGGGGAGAAAGATCGGCGCCAGGTTGATGAGCATGGCGAAGCCGATGATCACCGTGCCCACGACCATCGAGCGGATCGGGCGCACCCTGCCGAACAGTTTCGAGATGAGGAGCTGGAAGCAGACGATCACCAGCGGGTTGGCGGCGGTGTACAGGTCCATCGCGGGGTTGGTCTCGACCACCCGCTTCGCGTACAGCGGCAGCACGTTGTAGACCTGGTTGTAGAGGAAGAAGAACCCCGTCATGACGGCGAGGAACAGCGCGAAGCGCCCGCTCCGGAGCACGAGGACCATGTCGAGGAGGATGCGGCCCGGCGACCGCCTCGGCTTCGCCGACCCGCCCGCCGGGGCGCTTGCCTCATGGTCGCGGTAGAAGAAGAGGACGACGAAGAACGCCCCGACCGCCGCCACGGTCGCCACCGCGAAGATGTAGGAGAGGCCGGCGGGGTCGTTGGCGGCGCGGGCCGGGGCGCCGCTGCGGAACAGCCACGACACGGCGGCCGCGGCTGCGGCGACGATCAGGGTGAACCCCGCCGTGCTCGCCCAGACGCTCCCCTTCTCCTTCCCCGGGCTCGTGGTCGCCCGGACGAGGAGAACCAGACCGAGCGCGCCCAGCGCGCAGACACCGACCACCGCCAGGATCGTCGCGACGCTCGAGCCGCTGCGCACGACGAACGCCGTGCCGCGCCCGAACAGCGACCCGATGTTGATCACCATGTAAAAGATCGCGAACCCCAGGGTGGCGCGGGCGCCGGAGGTCTTCTGGACCGTGCCCGAGATGCACGGTTTGACGATCGAGCCGCCCACTCCGATGAGCAGGATCGCGGCGACGATGACGAACACGTCGCGGGCGCTGGCCGTCACCGCCTTCTCGATCGTGGGGACGAGGCTGCTGCCGCCGAACCACACCGGGTAGCCCATCAGGAAGTAGCCGCAGGCGAGCAGGACGAACGCCGCGAGCAGCGAGCGCCGGAACCCCACCTGGTCGGCGATCGTCCCGGAGAGGATGGGGAGGAAGTAGACGAGGCCCCACAGCACCGTGGAGTTCAAGAACGACGGCCAGTAGTCGCCGAACCCGAGCTGGCCAAGGTAGATGACCACGAAGCTGGCCATCGAGTAGTAGGCCGCGCGCTCGAAAAGCTCGGTGACGTTGGCGGTCCAGAAGACCTTGGGAAACCTCTCGGAGGGGGGCGATGTCATCGGCGACCGTCCGTCTCCCGGCCGTGCCGGCCCGGATCATTTGATTGTACCAGCCGCACACAAGCTCGCCGCGCGCGGGACGTTCTCGCCGGCCGACCTTGAACCGCGGCCGTCACGCTGATAAATTCAGCTGCGGTGAACACGCGCGGGGGTGAGCCGATGGCCGAAGACCCACGGGAACAACGACGCTTTCCTCGGGTTCCCACCCAGAAGGCCGTGCTCGTCAAGAGGGTCGGCGACGAGGCGTCGGAGGCGCTCGCCAAGACGCGCACCGTGAGCAGCGGCGGCTGCATGTTCGTCCACCACGAGCCGCTCGGCGTCGGCACCGCCGTCGAGCTGCTGATCTCGCTCCCCTCCCGGGTCATCAAGGCGCAGGGCCGCGTGGTCTGGGAAACCGTCGCTCAGGCCGGAGCCGTCGAAGTGGGCGTCGAGTTCCTCGACGTGTCCGCCAAGGACCGCCGTGCCCTCGAGGCCGCGGTTGCCGACGCGGTCGCCGCCGCGCCGTGACCCGACCCTGATA
>CAVVEO010000030.1:0-11822 GCA_963747245.1 uncultured Acidobacteriota bacterium | reverse complement strand
CGTCCGCTCCCGGTCAAGCCCGGTCAGGCGTCGTCGCCGCAGGTCGTACGGGAGCAGCACCTACACACCCCTGGAGCGACGGCCATCGAAGCCGCCGGGTGCCCGCGCCCGGCTCCGGCCGGGTCAGGCCGGACGGACGGCGAAGTGGCAGGTGGTGCCGCCGCGGCGCACGGTCTCGAGGACCTCCACCCGGCACGGGCGGCCGAGCGCGGCCTCGCACACCGTCTGGTGCGTCGCCTTTGTGCACTCGCAGTGCAGGTCGTGGGGGCGCGCCGGGCGGTGGCGCGCGGCCGGGCAGTAGCAGCCCTTCGAGACCTTGCCGTAGCGGATGTGCAGCGCGCCGTCCTCGATCCAGGCCTCGAAGTTCTCCCTGTACGCCCGCTCCAGGTTGGCGAGGCTGCCCCTGCCCTTCCCCGCGATCTCCTGCTTGAACGCGTGACGCCGGTAGCAGCCGCGGCCGCACGCCTCCAGCAGTTGGACCCGCGCCCGAGGGTCCACCTCGGCGTCGATCGCCTCGAACAGGTCGGCCAGCCACGCGTTGACGAACGCGTTTTCCTGTTCTGCTTTCTCGAGGTCCTTGGCGCACCCCGGCTCGTCCGCGCCGGCTGGGAGGGAGGCTCCGGCAACGGACGCCGCGACGACGCCAAACGAGGCCTTGAGAAACGTCTTCCGGTCCATGCCCGCCTCCCCTCGCCGCGCGCCCGCGGCGGCCGCTCCAACCGGTACGTCTCTCCGACCCGCAGGTTGCAGGCTGCGAGCCGTGTGGCGATCACTTCGCGCCGAGACCGACGTGGGACCGTGAGACGGCGCTACCGAATCTCCTTGCCTGCGTCCGTCCCCTATTCGGTCGTCGGCGCAGGCGCGGGTCCCTTCGCGCGAGACCTGACGGCGAAGATCACGTGCAGGGCCCAACCCGGCCGGACCTGGAGCGGCAGGGCGTTGCCGCGGCCGCTCGTGGACCGTTGCTCCGCAAAACCGTAGGGGGCGCGCGACAGCCGCAGCTCCACGTTGGCCCCCGGCCACGCGTAGCCCACGCCGCCGCCGAGCCAAAGGCCGGTCGTCGCGGACGAAGCGCGCAGGGGGGTGACATCCTCCTCCCCCTTGGCGTAATGGGCGACGTCCTCGATGGAGGTCTGACTGAGCTGGACCCCGACGCCTCCGCTCAGAAACGGCCCCCGGTACTGCTCCCGGAAGTAGACGATGCCGTCGAGGCCCAGCCTGTACGTGCGGAACACCACCCTGGTGTCCTCGTAGGAGCCCCCCAACAGCTCGACGAGGGCGAGCGCCGCCAGGTTGTACTCGTTGACCCGGTACCCGGTCCACTCGAAGGACGGCCGGAGCTCCAGCCGACTCGCGACCGGGAGGTACCCCTGGACGACGAACCCGAAGCCGGGATGGCGGTTGAGGTCGCAGGACATCGACCCCAACCCGGTGGCCGCCAGGACCCCGAAACCCAGTTCCAAGCCCTGACCCCCGGGTGCGGCGGGCTCGCCGGCGAGCCCGACCGTGGCCGTGAGGGGCAACAGGCCGGCCAGGACGACCGCTCGGACGACGGCGCTCGGGCCACCAGCCCTCCCCCTCGCGCCGCTTACGGTATCGCCCCGCCACGGCGCGAAGCGCCGGGCGGCGACCTCCCGCGGCAGCGTGCCGCGCCCGCTGGTCCGCCGCATCCGAACCTCCACGCCCCACCCCCACCGGCCGTGTCTGTCGTGATTTCTGATCATATATCGCCTCCCTTCGCGGTGGCGCTTCGCCGGCCTTGGTTCAGCCACCTTGCCGTCAACGATCGTTCCCATTCCCGGGATTGGCCTGACGAACAGGTAACGCGCAGACAACGTGCCGACAACGATTGGGTCGCGTCCTGTCAAGCCGTGTACGAGGGCCACTGCGGGTAATGGGTTAGGCGACATGGGTCGGCTCGACCACTTCCCGGGCCTCGCAGCCTCGACGGGTGGCGCGCCGGACGTCCAAACCTTCCCTGGAGCGCGACGTAGACGACGGTACGACTCGCAGGGCCGGCGGCCTGACCGCCGGGGAGGGAGACCGGATGGATCGCAAGGAGTTCCTCAAGAGCGCGTGCGGGGTGGGCCTGTGCGGATGCGCCCTGAACCTCCTCGGTGCGCCGAGCCCGCTGCAGGCGGCCGAAGCGCCGGCCGAGGACCAGCGGCTGGCGTTTGCCCGCTATCAGCTCGCGAAGCTGCTCGGGTTCATGGCCGCCGGCGCGCCGGCGGAGGCCTGCGCGGGGATCCTCGAGAACACCGGCCGCGAGTGCGCCAAGCTCGGCCAGCTCGGGGTCAAGTTCAAGGGCGACCCCGAGGCCTACTTCGCCGCCGCCAGGAAGAACTGGGGCACCGAGTTCGCCTGGGACAAGGAGAAGGGCGTGGTCACCGTCGCGGTGGCCGAGGGGCCGTGCGGCTGCCCTCTGGTGGACGAGCGGCGGACCCCGGCCGTCTGGTGCAACTGCTCCGTCGGCTACCAGAAGGAGAGCTTCGAGGCGATCTTCGGCCGGCCGGTCCGGGCCAGCCTCAAGGAGTCCAAGCTCACCGGCGCGAAGCGCTGCGTGTTCGAGGTCTCGCTGTCGTAACTCGCGATCGCGGCCGGCGTCCGACAGGACCGCGTCGCTCGACGGGCGGAACGAGCAACCCCGCTCACCGGTCCCCGGGCTCGGTTTCGTCGACCTCCGCGGCAGCGGAACGCCCGCCCGCCCCTTCGCCATCCGACGGGCTTGTCGTGGCCCGAGGGTCACGGCCCGCCCAAACGATGAGAACCTCTGCCGCCATCGCCCTTGCGGGCGCCGGGGTCCACTCTTCCCCGCTGCGGCCCCGGCCCCACCGTTACCTTCGGATTTTCCCCCTGAAGCGGGAGGGCAGGTCGGTCCGTTGCGGGGTCCGGTCTGGGTCGGGCCCTCACCCCAGCCCTTTCCCGCGAACCCGAGAGACAGCAAAGGCGCGAGAGATTCCACGCCTCTCGTCATCCCCGTTGGACTACCATGAGCGGCGGCGCAGCCGCGCCGCGTCGACCGGGAGGCCATACCCGATGCACGACCGCCACATCTCGCTCTGGGCCGCACTCGTCCTCGCCGTTGCCGTCCTCCCCGCCGCGGCGCTCGCGCAAACCGGACCGGCCGAGGTCGCACGCGGCATCGCCGCTCTCCGCGATCCGGACGCGAGCGTCCGTGAGCGAGCCGCGGAGACCCTGGGGGCGCTGGGACCGGGCGCGGCGGCCGCGGTTCCGGCGCTGGTACGCTCGTTTGCCGACGCGGATCCGTACGTCCAGGGCGAGGCCGCCGAGGCGCTCGGCAGGATCGGGCGGGACGCGGTCCCGGCCTTGAGCCAGGCGCTCCAGGATCGTGAGCGCACGGTGCGTTGGTGCGCGGCGATCGCCCTCGGCAGGATGGGGGCGGCGGCGCGGGACGCCGCGCCGGCGCTCGCCAAGGCCCTCCAGGACGCCGACGAGAACGTCCGCTGGTGCGCGACCGTCGCGCTCGGCGGCATCGGCGCGCCGGCGGCCGCGGCCGTCCCGGCGTTGCTCGGACGCCTGCACGACGCCGACGAGGACGTTCGCTGGGGCGCCAACCTCGCATTGACGCAGATCGACCCCGCCTACGCGAAGAGGCGGCTCGACTGGCGCTCGGCCGCGGCGACGATCGAGGAGCTCACCCCAGCCCTGATGCGCGAGCTCCACGTCCCCGGGGCGTCGATCGCGCTCATCGCCGGCCGCCAGGTCGTCTGGTCGAAGAGCTTCGGTGTCGCGGACGCCACCAAGGGCACGCCGGTGACCGGCGAGACGCTCTTCGAGGCGTGCTCGATGTCGAAGCCGGTGTTCGCGTACCTCGTGATGAAGCTGGTCGAGCAGGGCACCTTGGACCTGGACCGCCCGCTCGCCGAGTACCTGCCCGAGGACGACCCGCCGGCACAGGCGGAGAAGCGGCTGATCACCGCCCGGATGGTCCTCTCCCACACCAGCGGCCTGCCGAACTGGCGCAAGGGCGGCGAGGAGCGCGGGGGGCCGCTGCCGGTGAAGTTCACGCCCGGGTCGAGGTTCTCCTACTCGGGGGAAGGGATCTTCTACCTGCAACGGGTCGTCGAGCGCGTGACCGGCGAGCCGCTCGACGTGTACGCCAGGCGGACGCTGTTCGGTCCGCTGGGCCTTTCCCACATGAGCTACGTCTGGACCCCGGAGCTGGAGCCCGCCCTCGCGAGCGGCCACGACGACGGCGGCAAGTTCCGGCAGAGGACGAAGTACACCCACGCCAACGCGGCCTACTCGCTCTACACGTCGGCCCTGGACTACGCGGCGGTCCTGGTCGAGATCATGAAGCCCGACCGGTCGGCGGCGTACTCGCTCTCACGGGCGTCCATCGCCGCCATGCTCGGCCACCAGGTCGCCCTGGACGCCCGTGACCCGATCGAGCGGCCCGCGTCCGCGCAAGGGCTCGCGGTCTACTGGGGCCTCGGATGGTCGATCAACACGACCGCGGCGGGCGATATCGCCCATCACAGCGGGTCGAACAGCTCCGGCTTCCGCTGCTTCAGCCAGTTCAGCCCCAGCCGGGGATCGGGGATCGTCATCATGACCAACGGCGCGAACGGCGGCGACCTCTGGACGCGCCTCATCAGCCAGGTGGGCGACCTCTGAACCCCGGCCGGTCGGTATCACCACGTCACCTTCTTGAGGCCACCTATTTGAGCCTCGGCGGTCGCGTTCCGTTTCGGCGAGCCGTTCCTCCAACTACGAAAAGATGGCGAGAAGGGGATGCCTCGGGCCTACGCGCCTGATTCAATCTCACCGGGTCGGCGGGAGGGCTTTCCCACCGCCAGCACGACCCCGAGCATCAACAGCCAGCTCGCGGTCCGGAGGCCGTCGAGGACGCCCTCCGCGGTGATCGGGAGCAGCAGGAAGCGGGCGGGCGCGATGAATAGCACCCAGGCAAACAGCAGTGCCGCTCCTGCCGCGACCCGCCTCCGAGGCGAGTGCGTCTCGTCCCCGACGATCCGCAGCAGATAGGCCATCGGTACCAGCACCAGGATGTCGTCGTAGAGCTGGTGGTAGGTCCACACCCGGGCGACCACGGCGCCCACCGCCATCAGCCACCAGGGGTCCCGGCTGCGGTGGCGCCACATCCATCCCCCCAGTGCGGCCAGCAGAAGCAGCGACACGGCAGGAATCCAACTGTCCACGGCCGATCCTCGCAGCCAACTCTCCAGATCCCCGTACCCTCGGCTGTTTCCGGCAGTCCGATTGGCGGCCAGCCACGCTGCGATCAGGGCGGGGAACGGGAGAGCCTGGAAGCGGGCGGCGACGAGCGTGACCACCGCGTAGCCGCCACCGGCGGCCAGGCCGGCGGCCGGGTTCGCGGCCGCCAGAAGTGCCACCCAGAACAGCGGCGCCGTGAGGGTAGGCTTGACCAGCGCCGACAGGAGCAGGAGCGCCGCTCCCGCCTGCCGCACCGCGCTCGACGGACGCCGGCAGGCGAGGACGACGCCGGCAAGGGCGAGCGCCACGGTCGGGACCGTGAGCTGGCCGACGGCGAGGGAGTAGCTGAGGGCCTGGGACGAGGCGACCGTCAGGACCACGAGCGTCCGCGTCTCGACGCTGCGCGCCTCCGCCGCGCGGAGCAGCAACGCGATGAGTGCCACCGAGCTCGCGATCAGGACGACGGCCCACAGATAGCGCGCCGCCATGGGAGTTGTCCACGCCAGGAGCGGCCAGAGCATGGCGTAGGTGGCCGGCGGGTATCGAGCCGATTCGATGTGGCCATACACCGGTTCGCCGCTGAACCAGGCTCGCACCTCGGCCCGCCGGGAGAGGAGATCCATGGCGGCGTGCGGGTCGTCGGCGACCAGGAGCGCGTGGAAACCCTCGGTGAGCCGCTCCGCAGCCAGCAGCGCGAGCGCCACCACCGCGACGATGAACAGCCAACGTCTGCACCGTCTCCAGGCGGTGCGCCTCCCCCGACAGGCCTCGTCCGTCGTTCGCTCGTCCACGCGTCCTCTGCCGACTCCCCGGGCCGGCATGATACGGGACCTCCGCGACCCTTGGCGAGCGTCCGCCTCCACCCCAGACCCATCTTCTTGGGTCTTGGCGGACAAAGGAAGACATCGGCCAGGGGCCGCTGAAACCGATGCGAGGCACGCCGCAAGCCGGGAGGCCGACCTGCTCAAACAATCAGGTACCGACGCGATCGCGCCTGCGGCTTCACGGGTGTGTCACCGGCCGGAGCTGCGCCGCCGCTTCGCGGCGCCGGACTTGGCCGTCACCGCGGCACGCAACCGCGCGATCTGCGCGGCGTGGTTGCGGGCGTGCGCCGCCGTCAACTCGAGCAACCGCTCGGTGCCGAACACGCCGCGCTCGGTGTGCCACGCCTGGCGCGCCCAGTCGTCGGCGGTCATCCCTTCGAGGATCTGAACCGTGGTCGCTCGCGCCGCACGGAACGCCTCGAGCGCGGGCGCGATGTCCCGCTCGTTGTACCGCAGGCGGGCGGCAAACGCGTCCTGATCGTAGCCGTAGATCACGGGCCGCTCTTCGACCAGCAGACGCCGCAGCCGGATCGCCGCCGTCATCTCGGCGTCCGCGAGGTGATGGACGAGTTCGGCGGCGCTCCACTTGCCGCGGAAGGGGCGCGCCGTGAGCTTGCCGGCCGGAAACCCTTCGAGCGCCCGCACCACCTCGTCGTACCCCGCCGCGTACTGCTTCACCAGCTTCGCGCGTTGTTGCTTCGTCATCGGCGTCCTCCGTCCCACACCAGAACCGGGCCAGGCCGGCGCGTACTCCCACGGGCCGTACTTGCGTACCTGGCAACGGATGTCAGGTACGCAAGTGGTGGAACCGTGCCGCGCAGCATTAGTTCCACCGCAGCACGTCGAGGGCGTCAGCCCGCGAAAGCCGGCAACGCCCTCAACACCTTCGGTGCCGATCTGTGCCTCGATTTCGCGCCATGATCGTTCGATCGTGATTCACGGTACCTATACACATGACATCTCAACCGGGTCGATCGACCTGGCGCTGCCCAAGAGTGGTTGCGAGGACGTCCGGTCGCCCCACGCGCTCAGGCGTGCAGCCCTCGTCGCAACAGCAGGAAACCCGCACCGCCGATCATCACCGCGATCAGCAGCAGCGCGGCAGGCGACGCAGCCGGGATGGAGGACTGCGGCCCCGCGACGAGCTGCAGGCCTGCGAGGCCTACCCACTCACTCCCCGTACCCGTGATCGTCAGCGTTCCGCCGCTCACCGTCACCGCCGCCGTCGTGTACATCACTCCCGCCGTCAACACGCAGGTGTGGCCGCTGATGCCCGCGAGGGGGGCGCCGTTCACCGTCATGGCGCCGGTCGTGACCGAATCGTCCTCAGGTTCATACAGGTAGAGCGTGTAGCTGCCGTTCGCGAGTCCGCTCAGCGCCACACTCCAGTTGGCCGTCGAGTAGACGAAGTCGTTGACCAGGGACCCGAGGTCGCCGGCGCACGAGGTGAGCGCGCCATCTCCGTTGTCAGCGGTCACCGTGACCGACACTGCCGTGGCTGCGCCGGTCAGGTCGGGGAGGGCCGGGGTCGTTCCCAGGCCGACTCGACTCCAGACTCCAGTTTGGTTCGCCGCACCGCCGTACGAACTTGACGGTGGACCAGGCACCGCCGTACTGGTTCCGAGGTCGATATTGAGGCTCTGGGCGAACAGCGATGGGCCCACGAGCAGTGCGCTTCCAAAGGCCACGACAGCCGTAAATGCAGCTCGCGACATTGTCGCCATCCTTCCTGCAGGCATACACGAAGTGCCTGCGTGAACCGACTCCTCGTTTGTGTGCGTGTTCCCCCTCATCAATCTTCCGGCAACCGAAAGGTTGTGTCAAGCGGTGCCCGGCCCCGGCTATCGTGCTCCCATGTTGATGCAGGCCATCAATTAGGCGTCGCCGATGATCGTGTGAGGTTGTCGCCAGGGCTGGATGGTTACCAGTGTCACGATCTCACCTTCCTGTCGTAGTTGTGATCAGTCGATGCGCCGGCGCGTGCCGGTCTGGATCCAGGCCAACGGCTTGCGCTTGTCGGCGGGCGCGGCCAGGGCAGGGGTACAGCGCGTCCACTCTCCAGTAGAAGCCGCGCGTGTGCGGCGTGTCGGACCAGCTGACCAGCCAGACGTCGAGGTGGTGCGCGGACTCGTGCAGGAACGTGTTGAGCAGTCCGCGGTCGCTCGTCATCGGCGCTCTCGCCGAGGTGCGGAGAAAGCTGGGAGGTGGATCGCGCTTACCGGTTCGCTACACCCGCCTCAGGATCAGCGCGCCGGCAACCCCGAGCAAGAGTGCAAGGCCCGACAGGCCGAGTCCACCCAGCGCCGGAACCGCCGGAGCGACGATGAGGGTGGCCGATGCCGTCGCACCCGTGCCGCTCTCCACGGAGGTGATGCTTCCTGTGGTGTTGTTCTGCGTCCCCAGGGCGGCGCCGGTCACGCTGACCGAGAAGGTGCACGAGCCGTCGCCTGGCAGCGAGGCTCCCGAGAGGCTGACGGCGTTGCCTGCCTGGACGGCGGCGATCGTCCCGCCGCCGCAGGACCCGGTGAGTCCGTTGGGCGTCGAGACGATCAAACCGGAGGGGAGCGTGTCGCTGAACGCGACCCCGGTGAGCGCGACCGTGGCGTTCGGATTGGTGACCGTGAAGCTCAGGCTCGTAGAACCGCTCAGTGGAATGCTGATCGCGCCGAACGCCTTGGCGATCGTCGGCGGGAGGGCCGCGACATCGGCCGTACTGGTGATGGTTGCCGACAAGACGGACGGCGGGTCGTCGGTGAACGTCGCCTTCACGGTGAACGACCCAGGGGTTGCGTAGGTATGGGTTCCGGAAATGGTGAACGGGCCGCCGGTGGCGCCCGACACGGTTCCAACGGTGTTCGTACCGTCGCCCCAATCGATCGTCGCCGACCAATCGCTCGCTACCTGCAGCGGGTTGCCGGGATCCGTGAAGCTGCCGACCGACCCGGTGTAGGGAACCCCGACGGTGGCGTTGAACGTCGCCGACAACAGCGTGCCAAAGTCCCCTTCGCCAACGTTGGCGGTCCCGGATGCCGTCGCAGTCGTCGAGTCGACGGCGTCATCGACGTGCACGGTGAGCGTGAAAGTCCCTTCGTCCGCGTAGGTGTGCGATCCGACGACGCTGTAGGTGCCCGTAACCGGACCGGTGATCGTGCCCACGGTAGTGGCGCTGCCGTCACCCCAGTCGATCGTCGCCGTGTAGCTGGAGGCCGGAGGGGGGCCCGGATCGGTCGTGGTGAACGTCGCCACCACGACGCTCGCAAGCAGCGTCCCTTCGGTCGCCGTCAACGTGACGCCGGTGGCCGTCACGGTGGCCTCGGCGGCGCCCGATAGCGCCAGCGCCGCAATTCCAAGCCAAAGCCATGAACCACGGAAAGACTCCTCTGCATGCCTTCTCGAGCCCACACGCCCTCCCCGGGAGGAAGAACCGGCGATCCCGCAAACCGACGTCGCTGCCGCACCGTATCGCGCACGATTCTCAGTGTCAAGAAGCCTCGCCGTCCCCCATCGGTGGTCGCACGCGACGATCGGACGCAGCCCCGTTTGGCCGACGCCGCCGGAACCGCCGTCCATCGTCCTCCGGCACGGTTCACCAAGGCCGAGCGAATCGGGCTAGAGAGCCGTAGAATCAGGCAACACTGCCCTCGGGCCGGCGCCTAGATTTCCCCTGCGTGGTCGAAACGGCCGGCGCCCCGGCCCGCGGGCCAAGGGCGACCAGGGAAACGGCCAATCACGCTGGCTGTTGGCGCAGTCACGGGAGGGAGCGGATGCGAATCGGCATTCTCGGATCTGGGCAGATGGGAGGCAAGCTCGGGGTCCTCTTCGCGCGCGCCGGACACGAGGTCGTCTTCAGCTACTCCCGGCGCCCCGAGACGCTCGAGAGGCTCGCGGGGGAGGCCGAGGGAAGAGGGCGCGCCGGCACGCCTCGGGAAGCGGCGAAAGGCGCCGGCGCCATCCTCCTCGCGGTGCACTGGTCCCGCATCGAAGAGGTGCTCGATCAGGCGGGCGACTTTTCGGGCAAGGTGGTCCTCACCTGCTCGCTCCCGATGAACGCCGACAACTCCGCCCTCGCGATCGCCCACACGAACTCCGGCGCCGAGACGCTCGCCATGAAGATCCCCGGGGCCAAGGTCGTCTGCGCGTTCAACACCGTGCCGAGCGAGGTCCTCTCCGGCGTGTACGAGGCCCGCAGCCGGAAGCCCAGGCCCAGCCTCGTCTACTGCGGCGACGATGCGAGCGCGAAGAAGGTGGCCGCCGGGTTGATCCGCGACGTGGGCTTCGACCCGGTGGATGCGGGCCCGCTGTGGGTCGCCCGCTTCACCGAGCCGTTCGCGCTCCTCATCGGCGAACTCGCATACGGGGCCAAGGCGGGTCCCGGGCTGGCGTACCGGTTCGAAAGGTATGGCCGATGAGCGGCCACCTCTCATACCAAATTGCCATCTGTCGTAAAGCAATGCCTGTCATTGCGAGGTTCCCGAGCGGAGCGAGGGAACCGTGGCAATCTCGAGGCGCGGCGAGGGCTGTGGGTCATGCGGTTGTGGCCGAGATCGCGTCCCCCACGCGTGCGCTGTGCGCCCGCTCGGGGCAGGCTCTATCCCGCCTGCGGCGGGACTCCTCGCGATGACACCAATTCCTCTGCAAAGGACGGTGGATCGGCATCAGAACTGAAGGAGCTGACCATGAAGACTCGCACACTTGGACGCGGCAACCTCGAGGTCTCGGCGCTCGGCCTCGGCTGCATGGGCATGAGCCACGGCTACGGCCCGCCCGCGGACACGAAGGCCATGATCGCCTTGATCCGATCGGCGGTCGAGCGTGGCGTGACCTTCTTCGACACCGCGGAGGCGTACGGGCCGTTCACCAACGAGGAGCTGGTCGGCGAAGCCCTGGCCCCCGTCCGCGACCGCGTCGTCATCGCGACGAAGTTCGGCTTCGGCATCAACCCCGACGGCACCCGGTACGGCCTGGACAGCCGCCCCGACCACATCAAGCAGGTCGCCGAGGCATCGCTTCGGCGACTCAGGGTCGAGACGATCGACCTGCTCTACCAGCACCGCGTGGACCCGAACGTGCCGATCGAGGATGTGGCGGGGACGGTGAAGGGCCTGATCGCCGAGGGCAAGGTGAAGCACTGGGGCCTCTCCGAGGCCGGGGCGCCGACCATCCGGCGCGCCCATGCGGTCCTGCCGCTGGCCGCCATCCAGAGCGAGTACTCGCTGTGGACGAGAGACCCCGAGCCCGAGATCCTGCCGTTGTGCGAGGAGCTCGGGATCGGCTTCGTGCCCTGGGGCCCGCTCGGAGCGGGGTTCCTCACCGGGAAGATCGACGCGGCGACGACGTTCGACAAGACCGATTTCCGCACCTCGTTCCCCCGCTTCACGCCGGAGGCGCGGGAAGCCAACCAGGCGCTGGTGGACCTGCTCGGCCGGATCGCGAAACGGAAGGCGGCGACGCCGGCCCAGGTGGCCATCGCGTGGCTGCTGGCCCAGAAGCCGTGGATCGTCCCCATCCCGGGCACCACCAAGCTGCATCGCCTCGACGAGAACCTGGGGGCGATCGGGGTGGAGCTCACAGCCGACGACCTGCGGGAGATCGAAGAGGCGGCGTCGAAGATCACGGTGCAGGGGGCGCGCCTCCCGGAGGCGATCCTCAAGCTCAGCGGCCGGTGACGGCCACCGCCGCGGATCCGATCCGCGATCCCCGGCGGCGAGCGCAGCGATGCAAGGAACCGGACGGTCCTGAACCGTCAGAGGAGCAACCATGGAAAGACGCAAACTGGGTAGGAGCAACCTCGAAGTCTCGGCC
>CAVVEO010000029.1:0-6633 GCA_963747245.1 uncultured Acidobacteriota bacterium | reverse complement strand
CGCACCGGAACCGGCGTCCCCGCCCACGGACGTGCCGGTGCCGCCTCCCCCCCCGCCAAACACGCGCCCGCCGCGCCGTGGCCGCTGTGCCAGCACCGCGCCACCCTCTTCGGCCGGCCGTGTATGGCCGGCAGCGACCTGCCCCGCGCCGTTGACCAGGATCACCCAGGCGCGAGAGAGCGTGCCCGGCCCTCCGGCCGACAACTGGCCGTGCGGAACGCCGACGAGTTGCGCCTCCAGCTCCGGCAACTCGCCGCGCGGGGCGATGACGGCCCGCGGCTCGGGGGATCGCAGGAACGACGCCACGTTGCCGCCGGTCGCGAGCAGCGGCAATCGGCGGTCGAGGTAGAAGGTGAACGCGCCGACGTCGCGGTACTCCTCGGTGCCGAGCGCCACGGTGACGCCGTGGTCCAGCTCGTCCGCGGCGAGCGCAGCAATCGGCCGGTACGAACGGTGCCGGTCGATCGCCGGCGTGACGAGTTGCAGCGCCACGATCGCGATCAGCGCATACGACGCCGGCCCCACCGCGCACACCATGGAGCGTGCCGGCGAGCGCAGCAGGCGCACGAGCACGAGCGCGGCGGCAGCCAGGAGCGCCAGCTCGACGACCGCGAGGAGGAACCCCGCGGCCGTCTCGAGCCGGCCCCCGACCCGGAACAGGTCAGGGCGGACGTACGTCCCGGCGATGAACGCCACCGGTACGAGGCCGAGAGCCAGGCCGACGGCCATCGCGGTGGCGCGGACGCTCCAGCGTTCGAGCCACGTCGGCCGTCCGCGCGCGAGCAACTCCGCCAGCCAGAGTGCGACCGATGCGAAGAGAAAGGGGTACACCGGGAGGGCGTAGCTCGCGACCTTGGCCGAGGAGAGTTGCAGCACCAGCGCCATCCCAGCAACCGCGCTCGCCACGAACGCGTGGAACGAGGTGCGGAACGGCGAGGACCGCCGCGCCCAGGCGATGGCGGCCGGGACGATCAGGAGCGTCCACGGCGCCAGGTAGACCGGCAGGTGAACGAGGTAGTAGTACCACCGCTCCTTGTTGATGAAGAACGGGTCGTGCGGCAGGCTCCGGTCGCCGAAGTGGAAGAACCGCCCGATCTGGTTGTCCCAGAAGACGAACCGGAGCGCCGCCATGCCCCCGAAGCGGTCGAGCGCCACCACCCAGGGGATGACGACCAGCAGGAGGAGGGGGGCGTACGCGGCGGCGAGGCCGCCGAGCAGCCGGAGGCGCCGCTTCCAGAGCAGGAAGACCCCCACCGACGCCCAGATCAGGGCGGGACCGACCAGCCCCTTGGCGTAGAACGAAGCCGACGCCGCAAGCAGGAAGAGCAGCCAGCGAGCCCGGCCGGGCCGCTCGTAGGCGCGCCAGAACACGACCAGCGACAGCGTCACCATGAACACGAGCGCCATGTCGGTGAGGACGATGCGCGCGTACTCCTGGAACTCGATGGCGGTCCCGCACAGGAACGCCGCCCCCCACGCCGCGACCTCGCGACCACGGTCGAAACCACCCGCCCCGCGCGGTCCGCGCACGAACAAGACGAGGAGCGCGAGCGTCCCGAAGCCGTAGAGCGCCGCGGGGAGCCGCACCAGCCCCTCGGTGACGCTGCCGGCGACGCGGCAGATCGCCACGCCGGTCCAGTGCAGCAGCGGCGGCTTCTCGAGGAACGGGCGGCCGTCGATCGTCGGGGTCACCAGGGTGCCGTGCCGCACCATGTCCCAGATCATCCCGCCCTCGCGGGCGTCGTTGCCCCCCCACAGGGAGTGGCCGAACACGCCAGAGAACGAGAACGCCACGAGCAACAGCCAGAGCCCCGCGCGCAGGCGCCGGTCGAAGGCCGGCGCCCCTTCCCCGAGCAGGGACAGCGACGCGGGTGGCACTGGCCGCCCGCGCATCCCGCCTTCCGAATTCGCCTGCCCGCCTTGCACCACGCCCTCCACAAGAGACTTGCCAACGCCCATTCACAAAATGGCAAGTGAGACGCATTATTCCACACTTTTGGGCTGCACCGCCGGCAGCCGCGCCGGACGCCCGACCTGTTAGGCTTGCACCGGTTCCAGAGGAGGTCCGTCGCGATGACCCGACGCCTCAACGCTCTCATGGTTGCCTTCCTTGCCCTGGCGCTCGCTGCGGCGGCCGCGCCGCCGCAGCCGGCGCCGCTGCCGCAGGTGATGATCCTGGCCACCGGCGGCACGATCGCGGGCACCGCCGCCACCTCCACCGCGACCGTGGGGTACAAGGCGGCGACCGTGGGGGTCGCGCAGCTGATCGCGGCGGTGCCCGAGCTCGCCACCGTGGCCCACGTCACCGGCGAGCAGGTGTTCCAGATCGCCAGCGAGAACATGACGCCGGCGCACTGGCTGATCCTCGCCCGGCGGGTCAACGAGCTGCTCGCCCGCGACGACGTGGCCGGCGTGGTGATCACCCACGGCACCGACACGCTCGAGGAGACGGCGTACTTCCTCGACCTCGTGGTCAAGAGCGCGAAGCCGGTCGTGCTGGTCGGCGCGATGCGCCCGTCCACCGCAATCTCGGCCGACGGCCCGATGAACCTCTTCAACGCGGTGGCGCTCGCGGCAAGCCCCGACGCGGTCGGACGGGGTGTCATGGTGTGCATGAACGACCGGATCGACGCGGCGCGCGACGTCACCAAGACGAGCACGGTCGCCCTCGACACCTTCCGCTCGCCCGAGGTCGGCATCCTCGGCGTGATGGAGCGCGGCCGGCCGGTCTTCTACCGCACCACCACGCGCGCCCACACCACCGCCACCGAGTTCGACGTCAGCAGCCTCAAGGAGCTGCCGAACGTCGGGATCGCCCTCGCCTACGCCGGCTCGGGGCGCGTCGCGATCGATGCGCTGGTGGCCGCGGGCGTCAAGGGGATCGTCAACGCCGGGGTCGGCGACGGCAGCCTCTCGATCGAGGCCAAGGCCGCGCTGGTCGAGGCGCGCAAGCGAGGGATCGTCGTCGTGCGCGCCAGCCGCATCCCGGGAGGACCCGTGGTCCGCGACGGGGAGGCCGACGACGACGCGCTCGACTTCGTCGTCGCGGACAACCTCTCGCCGCAGAAGGCCCGCATCCTGCTCGCCCTCGCCCTCACCCGCACCAGCGACACGCGCGAGATCCAGCGCATGTTCCGCCGGTACTGACGGTCGCCGCTCACTCCTCGCCGGGGCCCACCGCGACCGCGTCCCGGGCCGCCGCGCCCGCCGAGCGGTTGACGAGCCAGACGCCGAGCAGGATCACCGCCCCCCCGGCCACCGTCGCAACCGTGATCCGCTCGCCGAGCACCGCGGCTGCCACCGCCATCGCCACCAGCGGCTCGAGGTAGAGCAGCGCTCCGGCTTCGGATGCCGGCATGCGCTGCAGCGCGTCGTACCACGCGATGTAGGCGAGACCCGAGCAGGCGATGCCGAGGAAGACGATCGCGCCCCAGCCGCGCGGCGAGAGGCGGGGCACCTCGGAGAGGCCGGGTCCGGCCGCGAGGAGCACCGAGGTGAAGAGCCAGCCGAACGCCATCACGTACGCCATCATCCGCGCCGCCGGGTGGAAGCGCAGCGCGCGCCGGGAGAGCACGGAGAACACCGCCCAGTTCGGCGCCGACACGAGGATGAGCACGTCCCCGGGGGCCCCGAACCGGCCGTGCAGCAGGACGGCAGGGTCGCCCCGCGTCACCACCAGCACGACCCCGACCGCGGCCAGCGCGATCCCGGCGACGCGGGCGGCTTTGAGCCTCTCCTTGAGCACGAGCCGGCCGAGGAGCGCCATGAAGATCGGCGTGGAGGCGACGATCCACCCGCTGGTGCTGGCCCGCGAGGTCACGAGCGCGGTGGACTGCAGCCACTGGTGAAACGTGATCCCGATCAGGCCGAGCGCCGCGAACAACCCCAGCTCGCGCCAGGAGACCAGCGCGAACTGCCCGCGCAGCGCCACCGCGACGCCGAGCACCACCACCCCCATGGCGAACCGCAGCCAGACGACCGTCACCGGTGAGACCTCGGTGAGTGCGACCTTGGTGGCGATGAACGACCCTCCCCACACGATCACCGCGAACAACCCCTCGATCGTCGCGACAGTGCGTGCGCTGCGCATCCCCGTCCGTTCCTCCGCGCGCCCCGGCGAGGCCCGCCGTGGTGCGGGCGCCCCGAGGGCTTCAACCCGCGATCCTACGCCTCCCGGCCCCCGCCAACGCTCCTCCGCGCCGCGGGGCGTTGGGCGGGTACGGTACGATCGGACCCTATGGCCGGCGACGCTCTCGAGCGCTCCTACCGGCGCCGGGTGCGCGCCTGGGCGCTGTACGACTGGGCCAACCACGGCTTCATCACGGTCACCGCGACGACGTTCTTCCCGCCCTACTTCGTGGCGCTGGCGGCGCCGGCGTTCCTCGTCGGGGGCGCCTCCACCGCGGCGGCGCTCGCGCGCAACACCGCCTCGAACGTCTACGCCGTCGCCACCTCGCTCGCGCTGCTCGTGGTGGCGGTCCTCGCCCCCCTGGTGGGCACGATCGCCGACCTGACCGGGAGCCGCAAGCGCCTGCTCCTGGTCGCGACCGCGCTCGGAGCGGCGTTCGCAGCCGGCATGGCCACCGCCTCCTCCGGCCGTTGGGGGTTGGCGCTCGCGCTCTACATGGCCGCCCAGGTCACGGTCAACATCGCGTTCGGCCTCAACAGCTCGCTGCTGCCGCACGTGGCCCGCCCCGGCGATATCGGCCGCGCCTCCGCCCTCGGCTACGCCATGGGGTACGTCGGCGGCGGCACGCTGCTCGCCCTGGCGACCGCGCTCTACCTCGGCGCGGGCCGGATCGGCCTCGACGGCAACACCGCCGTGCGCATCGCGTTCGTCGCTGTCGGTTTGTGGTGGCTGGGGTTCGCGGTCCCGCTCGCCGTCGCGGTGCCCGAGCCGCCCGCGCTGCCGCCGGCGGGCGGCGCGTCCGGCAATGCGTTGCGCGATGCCCGCGCCCGCCTCGCCCGCACGCTCCGCGACGTCCGCGGCCACCGCGAGCTGTTCACCATGCTGATCGCGTTCTGGCTGTACATGGAGGGGGTCGGCGCCATCGTCCTGCTCGCGACCGCGTACGGCGCGGCGCTCGGTCTCCCCACGGCGGCGCTGATCGGCACCCTGCTCCTGACCCAGTTCGTCGCGTACCCGTACGCGCTCGCGTTCGGCCGCATCCCCCACCCCGGCACCGCGTGGCGCGGCCGCGCGGTCGCGATGGTGCTGTGGACGGCGGTGACGGTGCCGGCGCTGGGGGCGTTCGCCAACGTCCGCGGGGGCGTGCCCGTCCCCGCAACGCTCGCGCTGCTGGCCGCGGACCAGCTCCTCGGCGCCGCGTTCGCCCTGGCGGCCGGCGAACGCCTTTGCGGCGGTCTTGCCCGAACGCTCGACGGCAAGCGTGCGATCATCCTCGGGCTGGCGGTGTACGCGATCGTGCCGCTGTGGGGGTTCCTCCTGCGCACCCAAGCCGAGTTCTTCATGATCGGCGTCCTCGTCGGCGCCGTTCAGGGCGGCACCCAGGCGCTCTCGCGCGCGCTCTACGCCGAGTTGTCGCCGCGGGCGAAGTCCGGCGAGTTCTTCGGCCTGTACGCCTTCTCCGAGAAGTTCGCCGGCATCCTCGGCCCGCTGCTCTACGGTGTCGTCGGCGAGCTCACCGGCAACCCCCGCGCCAGCATCCTGTCGGTGGAGGTGTTCTTCGCCCTCGGGATCTTCGCCCTCACCCGCGTCGACGTGGCCGCGGGGGCGCGCGCCGCCCGCGCCGAGGAACTCGCCGAGGGCGGCTGAGTCGTACGCCACGCCAGGGGGGAACCGGTACCGTAAGATGTCGGCGTGGCTGATCTCGTGATGAACGTCGTACGGTTCGCCGCCGGGTGGGATGAGCCGGGAAAGCGCGTCTGGTGCGAACGCCTCGAGGACCGGGCCCGCGCGGTCCCGCCGCACGCCGTCATCTACCGGGGGAGGAACGTCATCTTCCGCGACGAGGTCGGCGGTGAGACCGTCGCCGTCAAGCGGTTCCCGGTGGCCAGCCCCGGCAAGCGCCTCCTCTACCGCCTGCGCGCGACCAAGGCGGTGCGGGCCTTCGACCACGCCGTCCGCCTCGCGGCGCTCGGCGTCGGCACCCCGAAGGCGCTGGCCGCCGTCGAGGTCCGGCGCGGCTCCTCGCCGCTCGCGTCGTACTTCTGCTCGGCGTACCTCCCGGAGTTCCGCGAGGCGCGCGAGCTGCGCCTCCCCGGCGCTCCCGACCGCAGCCTTCTGCTCGGACTGCTCGGCGAGTTCGTCGGCCGCCTCCACGAGCTTGGGGTCGTCCACCGCGACCTCACCTCGGGCAACATCCTGCTGGCACCCGACCGCACGCTTCCCGGTGGCGTCTCGTTCCAGCTCGTGGACATCAACCGGATGCGCTTCGGCCGCGTCGGCGTGCGCGCCGGCGTCGCCAACCTCGTGCAGCTCCGCCTCAACGACGGCGGCGAGGTGCTGGCGGGGTACTGCCGGGCGCGCGGCCTCGACCCGTCCAGGGTGCGCCGCCTTTACGCCGTGCGGCTCGCCTGGCGCGGGGTCACGCAGGGGGTCAAGGAGCGCACCCGCCCCTGGCGCCGCCGCCTCGGTCTCTGAGCGCCCCTACCGCGACGGCGCGGGCGGCG
>CAVVEO010000028.1:0-71182 GCA_963747245.1 uncultured Acidobacteriota bacterium | reverse complement strand
CGACCGGGACGAAGAGGGTGCCGTCTTGGCAGGCCACGACGGCACCGGCGCGGACGCGACGGTCGCCCGCGGGCGACGCTGAGGGCGACCGAAACGGTCCCCGACGATGGGAGAAGAGCAATGCGGACAACGTTGACGAGCTTCGCGGTGGTCGGCCTTGGACTCCTCGCGGCACGGCCGCTGCTCGCCCTGGGCGAGCCCACAGCCGCCGACACCCGAGGCCGCGGTGAGCCGGGCGTGCGCCGCGGCCGGCGGCCTGGAGGCGTTCAAGGGCCTCGGCATCCTCGGCATCGGCGGCAAGAGCGAGGAGGTCACCCAGGACGGCAAGGTCACCACGACCCTCAAGAACCTCTACTTCCTCGCCCCGGGACCGGTCCCTGGCAGGCTCGAGCTGCCCGAGAGCAAGGTCGTCGCGGGCGACGACGGCAGCGGCGGGTGGGCCCTGGTGGCCGGCCGTGTCGACACTCGCCCGGCCACCGCGTACATGGTGAAGAGGTCGCTGGCGAGTTCGCTGTTCCCGCTGTTGCTGCCGTTCTCGCTCACCTGGGAGGGCGTCTCCGTCACCGAGGTCAGGGCCGCGACCGTTGCGGGCCGGCCGGTCTGGCGGCTCGCCGTCGAGGTCCCGAGGACGTTCTTCGACTCGCCGCAGATCTCCCCCTCGTGGTCGGTCTTCCTCGACCGCTCGAGCTTTGCTTTGGTGCAGGCGGAGAGCCCGTTCACCGACCTCGGCAAGGGCGTCACCGCCGACGGGATGCTCTACAGGTGGAACGACCCGGTCAAGGTCAAGGCCGTGACGTTCCACAAGGAGCAGCGGGTCACCGGGCTCGACGAGGTCGGCAGGGAGAAGAGCCACAGCCGGATCGACCACTTCCAGTTCCGCCTGGTGCCGGAATCCGAGGCCGAGAAGCTGTTTGCGAACCCGGTGCCGCCGGAGCAGCGGCCCAAGCCTCCGGCGATGCAGCCGCCGCCGGTCAGCGCCGCAAGGCCCGCCCAAGGGCTGAGCGGCAGGCCGAAACGCCCGGGTCCGCCTTGCGCACCCGGGCGGCGGGCGGCGGGCGTACACTGGCGCGGGCGGCGACACCGCCAGGGAGGGATGTGTGAGAGCACGGTCGCTTTTCGCCGCAACGGTCGCCTTCACGGCCGCCGTCGCGTTCTCGCCGGTGGGGATGGCGCAGCCGGCGCCGGCGCCGGAACAGATCGCCGCGCAGCTGAAGCAGCTCCAGCAGGGGCAGGAGAACCTCAACCACCGGCTTGACGAACTTGCCAAGGCGATCGACGACGTGGCCTGGTTCCAGCGGGTCGGCGACGTGGCGGTGGTGGACAAGTGGCGCATCGCCGGGCCGCCGCAGGCCAACCCGGCCAACCCCGCCGCTCCGGGCGCCGTCAACCCGGTCAGGTTCTACGTCTACACGTTCGTGCCGCGCGACCGCAAACCCGGCGAGAAACTCCCGATGCTGATCCTCCCCCACGGCGGGGTCCACGCCGACTTCACGACCTACCACGCGCACATCATCCGCGAGCTGATGGCGCAGGGGTACGTGGTGGTGGCGCCGGACTACCGCGGCTCGACCGGCTACGGCCGCGATTTCTACGAGCTCATCGACTACGGCGGTCGCGAGGTCGACGACATCCACGCCAGCGCCGAATGGGCGCTGCAGAATTTCGACTTCGTGGACCGCAGCCGCGTCGGCCTCGTCGGCTGGAGCCACGGCGGCCTCATCGTGCTGATGGAGGCGTTCGCGCACCCCAAGGACTACGCGTGCGTCTTCGCCGGAGTCCCGGTCTCCGACCTCATCCAGCGCATGGGGTACGAGGGCAAGAGCTACGAGGACGAGTTCTCCGCCAAGTACCACATCGGCAAGACCGTCAGGGAGGACATCGGCGAGTACAAGCGCCGCTCCCCGGTCTGGAACGTCGACAAGCTTGCGGTCCCCCTGCTCATCCACACCAACACCAGCGACGAGGACGTGAACGTCATCGAGGTCGAACACCTCATCCAGGCGCTCAAGGCCGCGGGTAAGAAGTTCGAGTACAAGGTCTACCAGGACGCGCCGGGCGGACACAGCTTCGACCGCATGGACACGCCGCTCGCCCGTCAGGCGCGCGGCGAGGTGTACGAGTTCCTGGCCCGCTACCTGACCCCCCCGCGCCGGCTCCCATAGCCGACCGGGGGCCGACGGTTGCGAGGCGGAACGGACGTGGCAAACGTGGCGCAGCGGCAGGGGGGAACGCGTGCTAGACTCCGCGGCGTGCGCAGCAAACCCCGCTGGCTGGCGGGGTTGGCCCTCGCGGCTACGGTCGGGTGCAATGCGTCGTCGGGGCGGCTCGCGGTGGTCGGCGGTCATCCCGTCACGGTCGAGCAGCTCAACGCCTTCGTCACCGCGCAGGCCGGACGCGCCGCCGCGGAGGTCACCCCGGATCTGACCGGCGCGCTGTTTGGCCGGCTCCTGGAGGAAGAGGTGTTGCTCGCCGCCTCGCCGTCACCCGGCGACCACGACCTTTCCCCGGCCGCCCGCACCGCCCGCGCCCGCGATCTCATGGCCTCGCTCTGCCCGCCGCCGCCGCGACCCACCGAGGCCCAGGTCGACGCGTACCTCGCCGCTCACCCCGAGCTGGCCGGTGGGGCCGACCGGATCAAGCTGCGGCAGCTCGTCCTCCCGGACCAAGCCACCGCGCGGGCCGCGCGCGAGCGGATCCGGGCCGGCGAAGATTTCGTGGCGCTCTCGCGGGAGCTCTCGCGCGCGCCCAACGCCGCCGACGGCGGGCTGCTGGGGTGGGTCGACCGCGGCCAGTTGCCGCCCGAGTTCGAGGCCGCCGTCGCCGGCCTCGCGCCGGGTGACGTGAGCGAGCCGGTGCCCTCCAACGCGGGCTGGCACGTGTTTCAGGTGATGGAACGCCACGCCGCCGGCGACCGTCCGGACGCGGCCGTGCGCGAGAGGGTGCGGGCGCGGCTCGCCGCCGGGACGGCGGAAGGCGGCGCAGAAGACCTGTCTGACCGAACTCGCCGCCAGGGTCGGCGTACAGGTGAATTGTGCGGGCGCGGCGTTCCCCTGCCGCGACCCGTTCGAAGGGACGCCATGACACGGAAGATCTGCTCTCACGCTGACTTCGATCATCCTCGCCACCGCCGCCGCGGCGGCCCAGCCTCACCTCGTGGAGGGCATCGTGGTGCGCGTCAACGACCGCATCCTGACCACCACCGATATCCGCGACCGGGCCAAAGAGCAAGCGGCGGAGACCGGCAAACCCGTGACTCCCGATCAGTACCCCACGCTGATCCAGGAAGCCGCGGACGAGATGTGCATGCTGGAGCGCGCCAACGAGCTCAAGCTCGAGGTGTCGAGCGAAGAGCTCAACGCGGCGATCCAGCAGCTCCGCGAGCAGAACCACGTGGCCGACGACGCCGCCTTCGAGAGACCAGCTGCACGACCTCGGCCTGACGGTCGAGGGCCTGAGGACAAGGGTCCGCGACAACATTCTCGTCAGCCGCCTCCTCAAGCACGAGCTGGGCGATCTTCCGATCACCGAGGCGGAGCTGCGGCAACGGTTCGATCGCGAGAAGGACAAGTTCACCATCGGCGAGCGGGTCCACCTCGAGCACATCGTGCTGCCGGTCGCCGCCGACAAGAGCGACGAGGCGGCCACGCTTGCCGCCGCCCGCCGTCTGGTGGCCGCGGCCAGGAGCGGCGGCGATTTCAAGGCGCTGGTGCAACAGGAGGTCAAGGCCGGGCGCGCGACCGGCGGCGACCTCGGTATCGTGCTCGTCACCGACATGCGCGCCGAGGTCCGGGACGCGATCGCGAAACTGAAGCCGGGCGAGATCTCCGACCCGTTCGAGAGCCCCGCCGGCGTTCACATCGTCCAGGTCATCGAGCGCATCCCTCCGACGGTCAGGCCGTTCAAGGAAGTCGAGGACGAGCTGCGCGAACAGCGAACTCGCCGACCGCTACCGGGCGCACCTCGTCGAGCGTGGTCGCCGAGCTCAAGAAGCGCTACTCGATCGAGACCCACCCCGAGCTGATGACCGAGGTCAGGTAGCCGGCTGCCGGGCACCCCCGGCGCCGGCCCGCCCACCCTCCAGTTCAAGCCCGTGTCCAGCGGGCTCCGCACCCCTGCGTGCATCTTGACAGGGGGCGCCGGCCACCTCATCATGGCGGTGGACAAAAGTGGAGCGAAGTGGACCGCTGTGGCCCACGACCCGCACGCGCGGGTTCTCGGAGGGAACGATGGAGACTTTTCGCGGGAGCTACCAGGCCACCGTCGATGACAAGGGCCGCCTGAAGCTCCCGGCACGCCTCAAGGGCCAGCTCGAAGAGTGGCACGGCCCGCGCGTGTTCGTCACGTCTCTCTCGCCGTTCGAGCTCCGGGTGTACCCCCTTGCGGTGTGGGAGGAACTCGAGCGCCGCTTCCTGGCCCGTCCCTCGATGGACCCGCTGGTGCAGCGCCTCCTCGAGCACGCCAACTACGGCCAGGAGGACGAGGTCGACGCCCAGGGGCGCGTGCTGGTCCCGGCGCTGCTGCGCGAGGTCCTGCAGGGCAATTGCGAGGTGGTCGTCTCGGGACGCGGGCGCTTCCTCGCCGTCGTCGCCCGCGACCGCGTTCAGGCCGAACTGGCCACGGCGTTCACCAACGAGGAACTCGCCGCTCTCGCTGCCTTGGAGCAGTGATGCCCGATGCGTGCGGCCGAACATCAACCGGTCCTGCTCGCGCAGGTCGTGGAGGCGCTGGCGCCCCCCGAGACGGGATGGGTCGTCGATGCCACGGTCGGCCTCGGCGGCCACGCCCGCGCCCTGCTGGCGGCGCGCCCGGGCCTGCGCCTGCTCGGACTCGACCTCGATCCCGGCGCGCTCGACCTCGCGCGCGGGCGCCTCTCGGAGTTCGGCTCGCGCGCGACGCTCGTGAACGCGTCGTACTGGCGGCTCGCCGAGGTTGCCAGCGAGCACGGCGTGACGGTCGCCGATGGGGTGCTGTTCGACCTCGGGGTCTCGTCGCTGCAGCTCGACACCCCCGAGCGCGGTTTCTCCTTCCGTCACGATGCGCCGCTGGACATGCGCTTCGGCCGGAACGGGGCGACCGCGGCGGACCTCCTGGCCGAATGCTCGGAGGAGGAACTGGTGCGTGTGCTGCGCGACCTCGGTGAGGAGCCGCGCGCGCGGCGGGTGGCGCGGGCGATCGTGAGGGCCCGCCTGCAGCGCCCGCTTACCACGACCGGCGAGCTGCGCCGCGTCGTGCACGCCGCCCTCGGTCCCGGGCGTGGCCGCATCGATCCGGCGACCCGGACCTTCCAGGCGCTGCGCATCGCCACGAACCGCGAACTCGAAGGCATCGCCCCCGCCATCGAGCAGGCGGCGCGCCTGTTGCGCCCCGGCGGCCGCCTCGCGGTGATCGCGTTCCACTCGCTCGAGGACCGCCTCGTCAAGCGCGCCCTGCGCCGCCTGTCCGGCCGCTGCGTCTGTCCGCCCGGCAGCTTCGCGTGCAGCTGCCAGCCCGAACGGCTGCTCGAGGTGCTGACCCCGCGCCCGTTGACGCCGGACGAGGCGCGAAGTGGCGGCCAACCCGCGGGCCCGCTCCGCCAAGCTGCGCGCCGCCCGGAGGGCGGGATGAACGTCGGCGGCTACCGGCCCAGCAACAGCTGGCTGCGGCGCCAGCTCGACACCAGCTGGCACCGGTGGGTGGCCCTCTGCTTCGCCGGGGCGGCCGCCGTGAGCGTCGTCATGGCGGCGTTCATCGCGCCGCGCCAGGCGACGCTGCGGATGGAGTACGAGATCGCGCAGCTCTCGCACTCGGTCGATCACCTCGAGGGGGAAAAGCGCCGCCTGCTGCTGGAACGCGAGGCGCTGACCTCACCCGCCCTGCTCGCGACGCAGCTCGACACGCTCGGGCTGGTCCAGGTCGGACCCGACCATGTGGGCCGCCTCACGCCGGCGGGCGACCTCGTCCTCCCCAAGCCGACGCCGACGCCGGCGCGGCCGAACCTCGCGCGGAGGAACCGCTGATGGTCGACAGCGCGCGGTTGCGCTGGATCGCCTGGGCGCTGGGGGCGTGGACCGCGGTCGTGGTGGGCCGCCTCGTGCAGGTGCAGGTGCTCGACCACAGGATGTGGGAGGCCGAATCGGCCCGCCAGCGCGAAGGCACGATCGAGATCGAGGAACCCCGCGGCGACATCGTCACCCGCGACGGCCGCCTGCTCGCCGGCAGTCTCGAGCGGGTCTCCCTGTACGCGAACCCCCGCCAGATCCCGCGCGCCGCCTGGCCCAAGGTGGCCGCGGGCATCGCCGCGCTGGTCGGGCAGCCCGCCGCGACGGTCCTGGCGGAGCTCGAGGGCCACGACGGCTTCTTCTACGTCGCGAAGGACCTCGACCCCAGGGTTGCGGACGCCGTCAGCCGGTTGCGCCAGCGCGGCGTCGGGACGTTGCGCACCGAGCGCCGGGTGTATCCAAACGGCGCTCTCGCCGGGCCGACCGTCGGCTTCCTCGATGCCGATGGGCGCGGTCAGGCCGGCCTCGAGGCGTTCTACGACCGCACGCTCCGCGGCGTCCCGGGCGTGTACCGCGTGCTGCGTGACGGGAAGCTGTCGCCCACACAGCTCGACCCCCGCCTCGAGACGCCCGGCCGTCCGGGCCAATCGCTGGTCCTCAGCCTGGACTGCCGCATCCAGCAGGCGGTGGAGCAGGAGCTTGCCAGCACCGTCGCCCGGATCGGCGCGCGAGGCGCCTCCGCCGTCGTCATGGACCCGGCCACCGGCGAGGTGCTCGCCCTCGGCTCCGTCCCCTCCTACGACCCGGGGCACATCGGGCAGTCCCCGCCCGACGCCCGCCGCAACCGCGCGGTCGAGGACGCGCTCGAGCCGGGCTCCACGTTCAAGCCTTTCATCGTGGCCGCCGCCGTCACCGCCGGCGTGCTCAGCCCGTTCGAGATGGTCGATTGCTCCGGCGGCGGCGTCCAGATCGCCAACTTCTTCATCCGCGACCACGCCCGCTTCGGGCTGCTGCCGGTGCGGGAGATACTCGCGAAGTCCTCCAACGCCGGCGCGATCCGCATCGCGTACCGCGTCCCCCCCGACCACCTCGACGAGATGATCCGCGCCTTCGGTTTCGGTCAACCCACCGGCGTCGGCCTGCCGGCCGAGACGCGCGGGCTGTACCACGGGCCGCGTTTCTGGTCCGCGCTCTCGCGCGCCGGTCTCGCCCTCGGCCAGGAGATCAGCGTGACCTCGCTCCAGCTCGCCCAGGGGTATTCGGTGATCGCCAACGGCGGCATGCTCGTCCACCCGCGGCTCGTGCTCGACACCCGCGACCGCGACGGCCGGTCGGTCGCGCCCGCCCAGCCCGAGCCCGGGACCAGGGTGATGCCGGCCGTGCTCGCCGACCAGATCGCCACGATGCTCGAATCGGTCGTCGAGGAAGGCACCGGCAAGGCGGCGGACGTCCCCGGCTACCTGGTGGCCGGCAAGACCGGCACGGCGCAACGCGCGTCGCGCGGGAGTTACACCGGCGGGCGCCACGTCGCGTGGTTCGCCGGGTTCCTCCCGATGCCCGACCCCAAGGTCGTCATCGTCGTCTGCGTCGATCAACCCGTCAGCGACTACTGGGCTGCCGACGTCGCGGCGCCGGCGTTCGGCCGGATCGCCGCCCGCGTCGTCACGCTGCTCGGCCTGATGCCGGAAGGGGGAGGGCGCGCGTGACCCTGGCCCAGCTCGCAACCGCCTGCGGCGCGTCGCTGCGCGGGAGGGACGCCGAGGTGCTCGGCATCACCCACGTCGCGCAGGAAGTGCGCCCGGGGTGGGTGTTCGCGGCGGTCGAGGGCCTCAAGCGCCACGGAATCGAGTTCGCGGCCGCCGCCATCGAGCGCGGAGCGGCGGCGATCCTCTCCGACCGTGACCCGGGACCGGCGGCGGCGTGGCTGTCGGCGGCCCGGCCGCGCCGGGCGATGGCGCTCGCCTCGTGGGCGGTGGCGGGCCATCCCGAGCGGCGGCTGCGCCTCGTCGGAGTGACGGGGACGAACGGCAAGAGCACCGTCGTGGATCTCCTCGGGCGCATCGCCGCCGCGGCGGGTGAGCGGCCGGGGACGTTCGGCACCCTGGGGTACACGCTGCCGCACCGCAGCGAGCGCGCGGCCCGCACGACCCCGGAGGCCACCGACCTCGCGCCCCTCCTCGCCGAACTCGTCGAGCACGGCGGCACATTGGCCGCGCTCGAGGTCTCGTCGCACGCCATCGCGCTCGACCGCGTCGCCGGCCTGGAGTTCGACGCGGTGGTCTGGACGAACCTCACCCGCGACCACCTCGACTTCCACCGCAGCCTCGAGGACTACTTTGCGACCAAGGCCGCCCTGTCCGACCGGCTGCGGGAGGACCCGCCCGGCCGCCGCGTCATCGGCGCGGACGACCCGTTCGTGGCGCGCCTGACCGCGACGCCGCGCCCGGGCGACCTCACGTTCGGGCTTGCCCCGGGCCGCGACGTCACGGCGTTCGGGGTCGTCTGCGACGCCGGCGGCTCGGCGTTCGTCCTCCACACGCCCGCCGGAGAGGCGCCGGTGCGGCTGCCGCTCGTGGGCCGGCACAATCTGCGCAACGCCCTCGCGGCCGCGGCCGCGGCGACCGCGCTCGGGTGGCCGCTCGAAGCGAGCGTGCGCGGCCTCGCCGGCGCGGCCCCGCTCGCCGGCCGCCTCGAGCCGGTGGCGGCCGGAACCACCTTCCCCGTGTTCGTCGACTACGCCCACACCCCCGACGCGCTGGAGCAGGTCCTGCTCGCGCTGCGCGAGGTCGGCGAGAAGCGCCTGGTCGTCGTGTTCGGATGCGGTGGCGACCGCGATCCCGGAAAACGCGCCCCGATGGGCGAGACGGTCGGCCGTCTGGCCGACGTCCCGGTCGTGACCTCGGACAACCCGCGCGGCGAGGACCCGCAGGCGATCATCGACCAGGTCGTGGCCGGGGTGCGCGCCTCCGGCAACCCGCGCGCCCTCGTAATCCCCGACCGGCGCGAGGCGATCGCGGCCGCGCTTTCGCTCGCCGACGAGCGCTGCATCGTGCTGGTGGCCGGCAAGGGCCACGAGACGGAACAGATCTTCGCCGACCGGACGGTGCCGTTCGACGACCGCGCGGTGGTGCGCGAGCTCGCGCAGAGGAGACGGGGATGATCCGCCGCAGCGCCGGCGAGATCGCGCGCCTGCTCGCGGCCGACCTGCGGGGCGACCCGGGCACGCCGGTGGTCGGGGTCGCCATCGACTCGCGCGCGGTGCAGCCTGGCAACTTGTTCGTGGCGTTGCCGGGGGCCCGCGTCGACGGCCGCGACTTCGCGCCCGCGGCGGCCGACGCCGGGGCGGCGGCCGTCCTCCTGGACCGTCCTCTCGAGCTCGACCTGCCCCAGATCGTGACGCCGGACCCGCTCGCGGCGCTGCAGCGCCTCGCGACGGTCGAGCGCTCCGAGGCCGCCTACCGCCTCGCCGCGGTCACCGGCTCAATCGGAAAGACGACGACCAAGGAGTTCCTGACCGCGCTCCTCGGCACCTCGTACCCGGTCGGCTGCACGAGCGGCAACCGCAACTCCGAGACCGGCTTCCCCGTCGAGCTGTGCAACCGGGCCGAGGGGATCGCCTGGATGGTGGCCGAGCTCGGCATGAGCCACGCCGGCGAGCTCGACCGCCTCGGCGCCATCGCCCAGCCCGACGCGGTCCTGATCACGGTCGTGGCGCCGGTCCACCTCGAGTTCTTCCCCGACATCGAGGCGATCGCCGAGGCCAAGGCGGAACTCATCCGTCACCTAAACCGCGACGGCACGCTCGTCCTCAACGCCCGCGACCCGCGGGTTGCGGCGTTCGCGCCGCGATTTTCCGGCACCGTCCTGCGCTACGGCGTTCCCGGCGCGTCCGACCTCTGGATCGACGACTACCAGGGCCGCGGTCTGCTGGGAGCGACGTTCGCGCTCGCCGGCTCTCTCGGGAGAGTCCCCGTCGAGTGGTCGCTGCCCGGCCGCCATCAGGCCGACAACCTGCTCGCGGCCGCCACTCTCGCCCTGGCGCTCGGCGTCGCGCCGGCGATGGTCGGGGCAACGGCCGCACGGCTGCGGCCCGCGCCGCGCCGCGGCGAGGTCTACACCCTCGGCAACGGGGTCGCGCTCGTGGACGACAGCTACAACTCGTCGCCCGAGGCCGCGCGCGCCCTGCTCGGTTTGCTCGCCGCCACGCCGGGCCGCCGTGTGGCGGTGCTGGGCGAGATGCTCGAGCTCGGACCGGCTTCGACCGCCCTCCACAGCGAGCTGGGCAGGGAGGCCGCGGCGGCCGCTGAGGTCGTCCTCGCGGTTGGCGGCGCGGACGCCGCCGAGCTCGCCCACGCCGCCGCCGGCGCCGAGACGCACCGCGCCGCCACCGCGGCCGAGGCGCTGGAGCTCCTGCGCGGCCTGGTGCGCCCCGGCGACGTCGTCCTCGTCAAGGGCTCGCGTGGGATCGGCCTCGACGCGGTGGTCGACGGCCTGCGCGCGGAGGCGTGCTGATGCTGTACTGGCTCCTCTACGAGCTGCACGCCGGATGGGGCCCGTTGAACGTTTTTCGCTACATTACGTTCCGGGCGGCGCTCGCGATCCTGACGGCGCTGGTGATCGGCATCGCGTTCGGCCCGGCGCTCATCCGCGCGCTGCGCGACCGCCAGATCGGCCAGGCGATCCGCGAGGAAGGCCCCGAATCGCACAAGGCGAAGGCGGGCACGCCGACGATGGGGGGGCTGCTGATCCTCGCGGCGGTCGTGGTCCCGATCCTCCTGTGGGGCGACCTCACCGAGCCGTGGGTCTGGGTCGTGACCGGGACCACGCTGGCGTTCGCCGGCATCGGGTTCCTCGACGACATCCTCAAGGTGCGGCGCGGCAAGAACCTGGGTCTGCGCGCCTGGCAGAAGTTCGGGCTGCAACTGCTCGCCGGGCTCGCCGCCGCCACCGCGATCCGGCTGGTGGCCGGCCACTCGCCGTACGCCGGGGAACTGGTGGCGCCGTTCTTCAAGAACGCCCACATCCCGCTGGGCTTCATGTACATCCCGTTCGTCGCGGTGGTGCTCGCGGGCTTCTCCAACGCCGTCAACCTCACCGACGGGCTCGACGGCCTGGCGATCGGCTCGGTCCTGATCGCATTCGGAACCTACACCGTCTTCACCTACCTGGCGGGCAACGCCAGGCTCGCCAAGTACCTGCTGATCCCGTCGGTGGCCGGCGCCGGCGAGGTCACGGTGTTCTGCGCCGCCATGGTCGGCGCGTCGCTCGCGTTCCTGTGGTTCAACTGCCACCCGGCCCAACTGTTCATGGGCGACGTCGGCTCGCTCTCGCTCGGCGCCGCGATCGCGTGCACGGCCGTGATCGCCAAGCAGGAGCTGCTCCTCGTCGTGGTCGGCGGGTTGTTCGTCGCCGAGGCGCTCTCGGTGATCCTCCAGGTCGCGAGCTTCAAGACCAGGGGCAAGCGCGTCTTCCGCATGTCCCCGCTGCACCATCACTTCGAGCTGTCCGGCTGGGCCGAGACGCAGGTGGTGGTGCGTTTCTGGATCGTCGCGCTGGTGTTCGCGCTCATCGGCCTGGCGACGTTGAAACTGCGATGATGACGGCGCGACCTTCCGCCGCGGTGGTGGTGGGCCTCGGGGCCTCCGGGGTCGCAGCCGCAGCGCTGCTCGCCCGCGACGGGTGGCGGGTCACGGTCAACGACCGCGCCACGGAGTGGGAGCTCGACGCGAGCCTCGGCCGCCTCCCGGACGGCACCGCGGCCGTCCTCGGTTGCCACCCGACCACGCTCCTGGACGGCACGGCCCTGGTCGTCGTCTCGCCGGGCGTGCCGTGGGACCTCCCGATGCTGGTCGAGGCGCGCCGGCGGAAGATCGAGGTGATCGCCGAGGTGGAGCTGGCGGTGCGGTCGATGAAGGGGGTGCCGATCGTCGGCGTGACCGGTTCCAACGGCAAGACCACCGTCACCTCGCTGCTCGGCGACATCGCACGCGCCGCGGGGTGGCACACCGGAGTCGGCGGCAACATCGGCACCGCCGCCTCCGAGCTCGCCCTTGCCGGCGGCTGGGACGCCGTGATCCTCGAACTTTCTTCGTTTCAGCTCGAGGGGTGCGCGACGCTGCGCCCGAAGGTCGCGGTGCTGCTCAACCTCTCGCCCGATCACCTCGACCGCCACCCGAGCGTGGCGTCGTACCTGGCCGCCAAGACCCGCATCTTCGCCCAGCAGAAGCGCGGTGACTTCGCCGTGCTCAACGCCGACGACCCGGTGTGCGCTGAGTTGAGCGTTCCGGCGCGCGTCGTCCGCTTCTCGCTGGCCGACCCCGGCGCCCAGGCGCACCTGGCGGCAGGTTCGCTGGTGCTGGACGGCGAGCCCCTGCTGGCCCGCGCGGAGTTGCCGCTGCTCGGCGAACACAACGCCGCCAACGCCCTCGCCGCGGCGCTCGCCGCCAGTCGCCTCGGCATCGCGCGCTCTCCGATCGCCCAGGCGCTGCGGTCGTTCCAGGCGTTGCCCCACCGCCATCAGGTGGTGGCCGAAGCCGGCGGCGTGCGCTGGGTGGACGACTCCAAGGGCACCAACATCGGCGCGACCGCGGCCGGCCTCTCCGGCTACGCGCCCGGAACCGTGCACCTGATCCTCGGCGGCCTCGGCAAGGGGCAGGACTTCCGCGAGCTGCGGCCCGCAACCGGGCGCCTGGCGCGGATCTACCTCATCGGCGAGGCCGCTGACGCAATCGCCGCGGCGCTCGAGGGCGCGGCGCCGGCCGAGCGCTGCGGCACCCTCGAGGAGGCGGTGCGCCGCGCCGCGACGTTCGCACGTCCCGGCGACACCGTGCTCCTCTCGCCGGCGTGCGCCTCGTTCGACCAGTTCACGGACTACCGCCACCGCGGCGACGAGTTCGCCCGACTGGCGCGCGCCGCGTCGGGGAGAGGTTGATGCCGCAGACCCGCCGCATCGACCGCACCCTCCTCGGCGCCACCGTCCTCACCGCCGCCGTCGGCGTCGTGATGGTCGGTTCCGCCTCCGGGCCGCTGGCCAGCGAGTCCTACCACCTGTGGGAGTACGAGTTCGCATTCCGGCAACTGGTCGCGGTGCTGCTCGGCTTCGGCGCGATGTTCGCGGCCGCCTTCGTTCCGCTCGAGAGGCTCACGAGCTGGAAGGTGGCGCTCCCGCTCCTGGCCGTGACCTGGCTCGCCCTCCTGGCGGCGTTCCTCCAGGCGCCGGTGGCCGGCACCCACCGCTGGCTCCAGCTGCCCGTCAGCTCGATCCAACCGTCGGCGATCGCCAAGGTGACGCTCCCGCTCGCCCTCGCCGCCCTCCTCGGGCGCCCGTGCCCCGACCGCAAGGCGCGGCATCGGGCGCACCGCCTGGCCCTGGGCACCATCGCCGTCACGGTCGCGCTCGTCCTCGTGGAGCCCGACCTCGGATCCGCCGTCCTCCTCCTCGTGGCGGCGGTGACCATCCTGCTCCTTGCCAACGTGCCGCTGCGCCCTCTCGCCGGCCTCGGAGCCGCGGCCGCGGTCGTGTTCCTGGTCGCGATCGCGGTCAAACCGTACCGCGTCGAACGGTTGCGCACCTTCTTCGGCGAGACCAGCTACCAGGTGCAGCAGTCGCTGATCGCGATCGGCAGCGGCGGCATCCTTGGTCGGGGACCCGGACAGAGCCTGCAAAAACTCCTGGCCCTGCCGCAACCGCACACCGACTTCATCTTCGCCGTCATCGGCGAGGAGCTCGGCCTTCTCGGCACGCTCGCCATCGTCGCGGTCCTCGCCGTCATCGCCGTCCGCGCCCTCGTCGCGGTCCGCCGCGCCAGCACGCCGCCCGCCGCCCTGCTCGCCGCCGGTCTCGCCGTGACCATCGCCGTCCAGGCGCTGCTCAACGTCTCGGTGTGCCTCAAGCTCCTCCCGGCGAAGGGGCTGCCCCTGCCGCTGGTGTCCGCGGGCGGCTCCGACGTGATGCTCACGCTCGTCGCCGTCGGCCTCCTGATCAACATCGGCAAGGAGGGGGCATGACCGAGATCGTCATCGCCGGCGGCGGCACCGGAGGTCACCTCTTCCCGGGACTCGCCGTCGCGGCCGAGCTCCAGCGCGCCGGCGCCGCGGTGTCGTGGCTGGGAGCGCGGCGCGGCATGGAAGCGGGCCGGGTGCCCGCGGCCGGGATTCCGATCCGCCTGCTCGCGGTCAGCGGAGCGGCCGCGCGTTCGCGCCTCGCGCAGGCGGCGGCGGCGCTCCAACTGCTGCCCGCGCTCGTCCAGGCGGTGGCGTTCCTGATGCGCCGTCACGCCGCCGCCGTCCTCGCCGTCGGCGGGTACGCCTCGCTGCCCGGGGCGCTCGCCGCCGGCACGCTCGGCTTGCCGGTCGTGCTCCAGGAGCAGAACGCTTCCCCAGGCATCGCCAACCGGCTGCTGGCGCCGTGGTCCGTCGCGGTGGCGTGCGGTTTCGCCGAGGCCGTCGCGGCGTTCCCCTCGCTGCCGGCGCGTTGGACCGGAAACCCCGTTCGAGCGGAGTTCTTTTCCGTTCCCGCGCCCCGCACCGCTCCCGTCTCGGTCGTGGTCTTGGGGGGAAGCCAGGGTTCGGCGTTCCTCAACGCGGCGCTCCCGGACGCCTTCGCCGAGCTCGGCCGCAGTAGCGCGCTGCCCCGTATCCTGCACCAGGCCGGCCTGCGCTGGGCCGCCGAGGTGCGCGAGCGCTACGCCCTCCGCGGTGTCGAGGCCGAGGTGACGGAGTTCCTTGAGCGCCCCGCCGAGGCCTTGGCCGACGCCGTCCTCGTGATCGCCCGCGCCGGGGCGCTCACGGTCGCCGAGCTCGCCGCCGCACGGCGGGCGGCGCTGCTCGTTCCGTTCGCGGCGGCGGCCCACGGTCACCAGCTCGCCAACGCTCGCGCCTTCGCCGCCACCGGCGGCGCCGACGTGCTGCAGGAGAGCGAAGCGACCACTTCCAGGCTCGCCGCCACACTCGCCGCGATGCTCGCAACGCCGGAACGTCTCGTCGAGCGGGGGCGGGCCGCCGGGCGCCTTGCCCGTCCGGACGCCGCCGCCGCCGTCGCGCGCCTCGTCCTGGAGAGAGCCGGCGGCGAAGGCGGTCACCGATGAACTTCGGGCACGTCCGCCACCTCCACTTCGTCGGCATCGGCGGCGCCGGCATGTGCGGTCTCGCCGAGCTGCTCCACAGCGAGGGGTTCGCCGTCTCGGGGTGCGACCTCGCCGCCAGCGAGGCGACCGCGCGCCTCGAAAGCCTCGGCGTCCCGGTGATGCTCGGTCACGACCCCGCCCACCTCGAAGGCGTTCAGGTCCTCGTCCACTCCTCGGCGGTGCCGCCCGACAACGCGGAGGTCGAGGCCGCCCGCGGGCGCGGCGTCGGCGTGATCCGCCGCGCCGAGATGCTGGGCGAAATCTCCCGCCTGAAGTGGAGCATCGCCGTCGCGGGCACGCACGGCAAGACGACCACGACCTCGCTCACCGGGTTCGTGCTGACGCGGGCCGGGCTCGACCCGACGGTCGTGGTCGGGGGCCGGATGCACTTCCTCGGCGCCCACGCCCGTCTCGGGCGCTCCGAGTACCTGGTGTGCGAGGCGGACGAGTTCGACCGCTCGTTCCTGGCCCTCTTCCCGGCCCTCGCCGTGATCACGACGGTCGAGGCCGAGCACCTCGACACCTACGGTTCGGTGGGTGTCATGGAGGAGGCGTTCGTCACCTTCGCCGACCGCGTCCCGTTCTACGGCGCCGTGGTCGCCTGTCTCGACGACGCGGGCGTGCGCCGCCTCCTGCCCAGGTTCGCCCGCCGCACGGTGACCTACGGTTTCTCGCCGCAGGCCGACGTGCGGGGACGCTCCGTGCGGCTCTCGGGCCTCGGCGCCACGTGCCGCGTGGTGGCCCGGGGCACGGAACTCGGAGAGCTCACGCTGCCGCTGCCCGGCCGCCACATGCTCGCCAATGCGCTCGGCGCCACCGCGGCCGCGCTCGAGATCGGCGTCCCCTTCGCCGAGATCGTGGCCGCCATCTCGGCCTTCACCGGTGTCGCCCGCCGTTTCGAGCGCAAGGGCGAGCGGGAGGGGGTCGTGCTCGTGGACGACTACGCCCACCACCCCAGCGAGGTCGCCGCGACGCTGCAGGCGGCGCGCCAGAGCTTCCCGGACGCGCGCGTCGTCGTCGCGTTCCAGCCGCACCTGTTCTCGCGCACCCGCGACTTCGCGCGCGAGTTCGGAGACGCCCTGCTGGGCGCCGACGCCGTGGTGGTCCTCCCCGTCTACCCGGCGCGCGAGCAACCGATCCCCGGCGTGACCGCCGCCCTCGTGGTCGACGCCGCGCGCCGCGCCGGCCACCGGCACGTGCAGCCGGCTGCGTCGTTCGACGACGCGTTGGCGGCGCTGCGTGGCCTGCTGCGGCCCGGCGACGTGCTCCTCACCATGGGCGCCGGCAACGTCGTGCACCTCGGCGACCGGTGGCTCGCCCAGGAGAGCCGGTGACCGGGCCGGCCCGCCACCGCCGCCCGTGGCGCCGCGTCCTCACGCGGGTGCTGCAAGCCGGGGCGGTGTTCGCCGTCACCGCGGCGCTCGCGGCCGCGCTCCAGGTGCGCGAGGTGCGCGTCACGGGCGCCCGGCACTTCCCCGTGCGCGACGTCGAGACGGTCCTGCGCGCCGCGCTCGGCAGCCCGACCGTCGCCGCCCGCGCCGGCGCACTGCGCTCGAGCGTGCTCGCGGTGCCGTGGGTCGCCGACGCCTCGGTGCAGGTCTCGCTCGACGGCGTCGTGACCTGCTCCGTGACGGAGCGCGAACCCGCCGCCGTGTTGCAGGACGCTGGCGTCCGCCGCCTGGTGGATCGGGAGGGGCGGATCCTGGGGCCTGCCCCCGACGGCGGGTCGCTGCTCGAACTCGACGGTTTCGCCCCGTTCCCCGAGGAGAGTGCGGTCCTGCTCGCCGCGGTCCCGGCGCTCGAGCGCATCTGGGGCGCGCGGCTCCAGCGCGCCGAGCGTGTCGGTCCGAGCGACGTCGCGCTCCACTTCGCCGGCACCGCGTTGCCCGTGCTGGCGGACCCGACGAAACCGGCCGGTCTCGCCGCCGCCCGAAGCGTGCTCACCGCTTGGACCGCCACGCGGCCGGCTCCGGCCAGGCTCGACGCGCGCGTCTCCGGCCTCGTGGCGGTGCTGCCGGCGCCGCCGGACCCAGAGGAGGCGAAGTGATGCCGCAGGGGCCTCGCGTCATCGCCGCCCTCGACGTCGGGAACCACCGCGTGCTCGCTCTCATCGCCGAGCTCTCGGAGAACGACGAGATGGTGATCCGCGGCGTGGGACTCGCCCCGTCCGGCGGCATGCGCTCGGGCCAGGTCGTGCAGATGAAGCCGGTGGTGGCGGCGATCAAGGCGGCAGCCGAGGAGGCCGAGCTCATGGCCAAGTTGCCCGCCGAGAAGGTCGTCGCTTCGGTTGCCGGGATCTTCGTCAGCGGGCGGCTCACGCGGGCCGCGATCTCGATGGGCGCGCGCGACCGCGAGGTGACGATGGCCGACCTCGAGGCGTTGCACGACGCGGTGCGGCGCCAGCCTCTCCCCGCGGGTCACACCGTCCTCAACGTCGTGTCGCCGACCTACGCCCTCGACGACCAGGACGGCCTGCTCGACCCGCAGTCCATGGTCGGGCGTCACCTGGCCGTGGACGCCTACGTGTTGGCTTGCCAGGAGAGCCCGGTCCGCACGATCGAGAAGGCGATCAACGAGGCCGGGCTCGAGGTGGAGGAGTTCCTGTTCGCCCCGGTGGCCGCCGCCAACGCCACCCTCACCGGCGACGAGCGCCGGCTCGGCGCGATCCTGATCGACATCGGCTACGGCTCGACCAGCTACGCCGCGTTCTCGGGCGACAAGCTCCTCGCCTCCGGATGCTTTCCGATCGGCGGCAACAAGGTCAACGACGACCTCGTGCACCGCTTCCAGACCACCGCGGCCGGGGCGGAAAAGGCCAAGCGCGAAGCCGGCACGATGCTCCTCACCGACGTCGGGGAGGAGGAGACGATTTCCGTCCCGACCATCGAGGGGCGCGGCGCCCACGTGATCTCGCGCCGCGAGCTGTGCAAGACCATCCGCCTGCGCATGCAGGAGACGTTCGAGCTGATCGCCGCCGAGGTGTGGCGTCAGATCCCGCAGGACGCCCCGTGCACGGGCGTCGTGCTTTCGGGGGGCGGCGCCCATCTCGACGGACTCGCCGCCCTCGCCGAGGAGGTCTTCGTCAAGCGGGCGCGGCTCGGCGACCTGGACGGCGTCCCGGACGCCACCCACCTGCTGGCGAGTTCGGAGTTGCCCGCGCGCTCGTCGGCCGTGGCCGTCGGGCTGCTGGTGCACGGGCGTAGCTTGTTGCTCCCGGCAGCGGTGCCGCAGGTGCGCGAGAGGCGGCGCCGCGAGGGGTTGTGGATGCGAATTTCACGCAAAGTTCTTGCGAAAAGGGGAGGTGGATCGTGATCACGTTTGACGATTCGAAGGGCAGTTCGAACCCCGCGATCACCATAGCCGACGAGTCCTCGCCGGCCCTGATCAAGGTCGTGGGGGTCGGCGGAGGCGGGAGCAACGCGGTGAACCGCATGATCGCCGCCGGCATCAAGGGCGTCGAGTTTATCGCGGTGAACACCGACGGCCAGGCGCTGCGCGCGAGCCGGGCAGGGGTGCGTCTGCAACTCGTGACCCCGAACTCGCGCGGCAAGGCGCTCGGCGCCGGCTGCGACCCGGAAGCCGCCAACCGCGCGGCGCTCGACCGCACCGAGGAGCTCATCGAGTGCATCGAGGGCGCCGACATGGTCTTCATCGCCGCCGGAATGGGCGGGGGCACCGGGACCGGCGCGGCGCCGGTGATCGGCAACCTCGCCCGCGACGCGGGCGCGCTGACGGTCGCGGTGGTCACCAAGCCGTTCGCGTTCGAGGGGACCCGCAAGGCGCGCATCGCCGACAAGGGGATCGAGGAGCTGCGCAAGTGCGTGGACACCCTCATCACCGTGCCCAACTCGCGCCTGCTCCAGATGGTCGGACCGCAGGTCTCGGTGGAGGAGGCGTTCCAGCTCGCCGACGAGGCGCTGCGCCACGGCGTCGAGGGGATCTCGGACATCATCAACGAGACCGGGATCATCAACCGCGACTTCGCCGACGTCGAGACCGTGATGCGCGGCGGCGGGATGGCACTGATGGGCATCGGCCAGGGCCAGGGCGAGCACCGAGCCATCGAGGCGGCGCAGCAGGCGTTTTCCTCGCCGCTGCTCGAGGAGGCGTCGCTCGAGGGCGCGCAGCGGGTGCTGGTGAACTTCATCGGCGGCCGCGACACGACCATCGCCGAGATCAACGACGCCGCCGAGTACATCGCCAAGCGCTGCTCCCCCGACTGTCTGTTCCTGTTCGGGTACGGGCAGCGCGAGGAACTCGAGGCGAAGATCCAGGTCACCGTCGTCGCGACCGGGTTCGGCGCGACCGCCGAGGACCGGCCGGCGCGCGCGCCCGAGCGGGCGTTGCCCCGGGAAGCGCCGCGGCCGGAGAAACAGCCCGAGGCCGCCAGCCCGTACCTCCCGGCGAACTTGCCGAACGACTACGGCGTCAACGTGGGCAACTTCTCCGAGCTCGACACCCCCACGTACCTGCGCCGCCAGATGGATTGAACGATCCCGCGCGCAGCACCGGCCCTGGGGCGCCACCCACCTCCCGGCGCCCCGGGGCCCTCTCCGCCGGCGGAGAGAGATAGGCGGGAGATCCCTCCACCCGACCCCGAACCGGCAGCCTTCCCGATGATCGTGACCCGCCACGCCCGGCGCGTGGCCCCGCGCGCGACCGGCGCGCTACTTGCAGCGGACGCAGACCGAGCCAACGACCTTGCGGTCATCAGGCTCGGTGAGGAAGGAGACGGAGCCCGCGGACCCGGTGGCGCCGGCGAGATCCGCGAGTTGGCCGACCTCCCCGTCATTCAGCGGCCGCCCCTCCGCCGCGAGGACGACCAGCGTTCCGGGCGCAACCTGTTCCGCAGACGGCAGCACGGGGGCGGCCGTCACGACGAGGCGCCGGCCGGCGTAGAGCCAGTGCGCGATGTCACGATCGGTCCAGTCGCGCATCTGGCCGGGCGTGACCACGATGACCCGCGACCCCGCCCGCGCGGTGCGGGCGATCGTGGCCGCCGTCAGGTACTGGTTGTTGAGGTACTCGTTGCGGACGTCGGCGTCGGCGGCCATGGCGTGCACACGCCGCACGCTCGCCTGAACGAGGACCGCGGCCAGGCCCGCGTACAGGAGAGCCGCCGCCGCCCCGGCCAGCGCCGCGCTCCGGAGCGGCGAATGCTGCACCGCGGCTGTCATCCGGCTGACGACCCACCGCACCGCGCTGCCGAGGTCCTGGAGCAGCACCCCTCCGGTGAGCATCAGGATCGTCAGGACCGGAGCCAGGCGCGACGCCTCGAAGAAGTCCGTGGTCGCGGCGCACACCACGACGGCGGCGAGCGCCGCGAGCACCAGCGCGCGCACGAACGGCCGCCCCGCGCGCACCAGCCCGGCAGCCGTCCCACCGAGCAGCAGCAACCCTTTCAGCGGCTGCACGGCGCGGCCGAAGTCGGGCGCGAGGAGGAAGTTGATGCGCACGGGAAGACCGGCCAGCATCCGCAGCGACTTCCACAGGCTCTCCGCCATCGCGCGCGGCAGCAGGCCGTGCCGTCCGGCGCGGTAGCGCGCAATCGCCTCGAAGAAGATCGATCCCTCCCCGCGGTGCGCGATGTCGACGAGCATCGGCAGCGCAACCAGCGTGAGAGCGCCGGCGAAGAGCGCGAGCGGCTGCCAGTGCGCGCACACTCCGGACGGCGACCTCAGGGCGAGCCACGCCACCCACCCCGCCGCGAGCACCATTGCGAAGCGGAACGAGCTGTTCTCGTACATCAGGATCCCGGCCAGCCCTCCCGCCGCCGCACCCCAGGCGCCGGCGCTCGCGCGCCCCAGGTCGAGCTTGCCGAGGCAGAAAATCAGCAGCAGGAGAACCGCAGTGGCCGAAAAGTCCTCGTACGCGGAGCCGCTCGAGATGACGGACCAGCGCGAGGCGGCAACCACGAGGGTGAGGAAGCCGCTCGGCGCGCGGCCCACGCCGAGGAGCCGCAGGACCATGAAGGTGAGGACCAACCTCGCGTACCCGAGGAGCTGGAACGGGAGGCGCAACGCCGACAGCGTCGGCCCACCCCACCACAGGCCGGCCGCGGCCATCGCCTTGGTGAAGCGGAACTCGAGCGGCAGCTGACCGGTGGTCAGCAGCCGGTAGCTGTCCGAGCCCATCTGAAGTTCCTCGAACCCGGAGCGGTCGGGCAGCGGCAGGACTCCCAGCATCCAGTGGCGCACGACAAACGCCGCCGCCAGCACCGCGATCGTCGCCGCCAGCGGCACGGCCTCCGGGCGCCGCCACCTCCATCCCGGCCATGCGTCGCGGATCCCCACGGCAAGCCACAGCCCCGTCGCAGCCAGGCACCAGAGCTGCGCCGGCATCGAGCGTTGGGCTACACCCCAGGCGTGCGCGGTGTACACGACCGCGATCGCGCTCGCGATCGCGGCCGACGCGACCAGTGACGTCCCCCCGCCGAAACGCGCCGCCGCGGGCCACGCCCCTCGGCTCCCGGGCCCGGAGGCGCCCGACAGGAGTTCCGAGTCTTCGGACTTCACCTTTGCCACACCCCCGTGTCGGACTCGGCATACGGGCGAGATGCCCGCGACCTCAAGACCGGCGGCACCATCCAAGCGCCCGATCCGCGGAGATTCTACGCGGCGGGGCGAGCTCCGACAATTCAGACCGGGGGGCGGCGTTCCCGGACCCGGAGCGCGCCGGGAGCCTGACTCACTTCTTCTTGCTGAACAGGGCGTCGAAGGCGGCCCGCGGGCTCGCCACGGCGCTGCCGTCGGGCGTGACGACCGCCGGCCGGTCGGAGCCGAACTCCTGCACCGTGTTCGGGGTCATCAGCTCGCAGGCGTTGCGCCTGGTCTTGTTGGTCACCCGCTCGACCACCGGCTTGCGGCACTCCTTGGGGCGCGAGGTGTCGAAGTGGATGCAGTTGGAGCAGGTGTGAAGGTCGTTCCCGCAGCTCGTGCACACCGCGTCCGGCGCCACGGACCCCGAGAGCTGTTGCCGCGTGCCGCACATCCGGCAACGGAACACCGTCACCGTTGGCGCCCCCAGCCCCCGCCCGCGCGGCCCTTCGGGACGCTCGCGCGGTCCGCTCTCGGGGGCGCGCCGCTCATCGTGACGCTCCTCGTCCTGGTACCCCCGATGCCTGTACTTGCGGTCGGGCATATGCTCCTTATAGCACAACCGCCGGATGCGGCCTCGCGCCCTCGTCCCGCCGCCGGCGGTTCACCACCGGTGAAACGCCGGGTGACCCTCCCGCACCGCGACGAAGACGCCGCGGCACGTCGCGGTGAGAACACCGCGGCTCTCCAGCACGCCCTCCACCACCACCCGGTCGCCTGCGGTCTCGACGACCTTCGCCCGCACCGTGACCGAACCGGTCGAGGGCGTCGGCCGCTTGAGCACCACCCGGTACTCGGCGGTCACCGTGCACGGGGGTCTGTCGGCTCCGGTTGCGGCCATGAGGTGGTGCGCCGCGGTCCAGTTGCAGTGGCAGTCGAACAGCGTCCCGACGATCCCGCCGTTGAGGGCGCCGTCGAACGCCTCGTGGCATTTCGCCGGCGCCCACTCGCAGACGACCTCGCCGCCGCGGACGAAGCTCTTGATGCGCAGCCCATCGGGGTTCGCCGGCCCGCAACCGAAGCAGCGCGTCGCGGGGGCGTAGCGATCCTGCAGACTCTGCTCGCTCATGCCCCGAGTCTACGCCACATGGCGCTGCCGGCAGCCGTCTCGGAACCCTGACAACGGACCACGGACCACGGACCACGGACCACGCATCTAGGGCAGCTTGATCTTGCTGGCGATGTTGTCGCGGATCCAGTGTTCGTCCAGCCACTCGAGCGGGTCCACCGACTTGCCTTGCACGAAGATCTCGAGGTGGAGGTGGTCGCCGCCGGCGAGGCCCGTCGAACCGCTGTTGCCGAGTTGCTGGCCCTTGGCCACCACGTCGCCCGGCTTGACCGAGATCGCGGACATGTGGCCGTAGAGGCTCATCAGCCCGTACCCGTGGTCGACGATCACCGCGTTGCCGTAGATGACGAGCCAGCCGGCGAACACCACGCGTCCGGCGTTGGCCGCCGGCACCGGCGCGTGTTCGGTCGAGGCGAGGTCGAGGCCGAGGTGCGTCTGATGGTCCACCGGCCTGCCGTGGTAGAGGTACGTCCTGGTCTCCGCAAAACCCGCCCTCCGCTGCGTGTTGGGCATCTGGAGGAACGCGCCGCGCCACAGGAACGCCTTCTCCGTGTCCTTCGCGATACCGGCGATCTTCGCCAGGACCGCCCGCCGCTCGTCGCCGTTGATCCGCAGGTACTGGTCGAGCAGCGAGCCGCTGGCGTCGAAACCCGGGGTCTGGCTCGCGATCGCCGGCACGACCCTGGCGAGGAACGCGTCGGTCAGGTCGATCGTATCGGTCCGCGGCGGGGACTTCTTGAACAGGTCCACGAACGGCAGCTCGCTCCGGTTGCCGGCGGCGTCCTCGGCGAACAGCCGCACCTGGCCGACGTCGTCGAGCTCCCACGGGATCGCGAAGAGCGCGAACCTCTCGCCCGGCCCACCTCCCGGCAGCGGGAACGAGAGCGACTCCGTCTCGCCGGCCCGAACGCCCGAGCGCGCCACGCCGTCGCCGACGCGGAACACGACGACGCCGGAGCCGCCCTGGCGGACGTAGTGCTGCCGCGACAGCAGCTCCAGGCGGGGCGGCCGCAGCAGCACCGCCATCCGCTTCTCGACGACCACCGGGGCGTGCGAGCGCAAGGGCCCGGCCATCCTGTCCGCCGTGGCCCGCACCACCGCCTCGCCTTCCTTCAACCACGCCTGGGCCGAGCGGCCCGCCGTCCCGGTGAGGTCGGCCTGGGCGGTGAAACGGCCGCGCAGGGGCGAGAACGGGCCGCTGCGGTCGAACCGGCGCTCGGCGAGCACCACCGAGCGTTCCCCCTGGACGAGCTCCAGCCTGATCGCGCCCAGGCCTCCCGTCGGTTCCGAAAAGTGGGCCGTGATCGTCGTGGCGGGCCCGATCGCCTCGTGATCGCTCGTGATCACGACCTCGGGCGCCGGTCCCCGGCGCAGCGCGCCCGTGAGCGCAAGCCCCGCGACGACGAGCACGACAACGACGAGAACCAGGCGGCCGCGACCGCGCGAACGCTCTCCGGAAAACGATATGGGCACGTTGTCATCTCCCCCCGCCGCGCCGCCGGTCCCCGCTGCGCCCCACCGGTCGGAGCGGGCGCCGGGCCGGCACAAATCACGGAAACCAAAACGTCGGACCCCCGCGTTCCCTTCCGGGACGTCACGGCCTCGGTTCGGCCGGCGGGAACTTCGCCAGCGACTCCTTGACCGCATCCTTGTGCACGACGAACGTGAGCATCTTCAGGCGAACGTAGTCGTCGCGATAGAAGTAGTAACCCTCGAACTTCCCCCACCGCGAGGAACGCGCCGAGTCCTTGATCAGGAACCAGTCGCGACCGTCCACGCTGGTCCACCCGACGAGGTGCAGGCCGTGGTCGTCTTCGGTCGTGTGGTTCGCGAAGCGGAGTTCGCGAGCGCTTTGGTCGATGTACGCCTGCGGGATGTCGAACGTCGGCACCACCGCGGCGTTCTCGAAGCCGTTGTAGCCTGGCTCGGAGACGTCGCCGCCGATCGCCACCGTGTACCCCTGCTGGACGGCGTTCTTGAGCGCCGCGTACCACTCGTCGAGCGGCACGTTGTAGTAGGAGGCGTCGTGCCACCAGTTGTCGGGGACCTTGTACTCGCCCCGCGTGTAGAACGGCAGCGACAGCGTGGACATGAACTCCGCGTAATCGTCCAGGTTGATCTTCACGACCTGGGCGAGGAACTGCTGCGGCGTGTACTCCCGGCCCTGGTAGGCGAAGCGCTCCGGCGGCACGCCCAGCTCGCGGTCCAGGATGACCCGCGTCAGCGCGAGCACCCGGTCCTCGTCCCAGATGCCGTTGGCCTTCACCCACTGCGAAAGTTCCCTGAGCTGCGCGATCAGTCGCGAGTGGTCGTGGCGTCCGTCCTTGGAGAGGACGCCGGGGTACGCCTCCTCGGGCACGATTCCGTACTGCTTCCAGATGCGCGGGAGGGCGTTCGACTCCGAGCCCTCGTCGATCAACGAGTCGCCGCGCTCGCGCACGAACCGCCGCATCTTCTCGACGTACTCCCAGTACACGGTCCAGATCTCGGAGAGCTTGACCTTCTGCCCCGTCAACCTGTAGATCTCGGACTCGTAGAACGAGGTCGTCGAGAAGCTCCAGCATGTCCCCGTCAGGTACTGCGCCACCGGCGGGAAGTGCCATGCCTGCTTGAACACCGCGGGGCTTTCCGGCTTGGCGATCCGAGACATGTCGAAGCGCAGCACCGTCGCCGCCTTCTTGTCCGCCTCCCTCTTCGCTTTCTGCTCCGCGCGGATCTTGGCGGTGACCTCGTCCTGCTCCTTGGCCACCTGCTTGTCGTGGTCCTCCATCTGCTTGAGGACCGGGTCCTCGTACTTCGGCTGGTAGACCGCGGTGTCGCGTGCCGGCGCCGGGGTCGGCTCGACCGCAGGCGCGGCGGCCCAGGCGGCCCCCGCCACGAGGACGGTTGCGAGAACGGTTGCCGTGTGACGGCTCATGCGAACTCCTCCTTTGCGACCTTGACCCTCGGGGACAATCTGCGAGCGCGGCGGCCCGCCCGCCGCGGGGGGCAATTCTACGCCCGAACGGCCCGTTAGGCCCCGGCGGGCGCGGCTCCATGCTCGCGGATCCGCGAGCGCACCAGCGGCAGCAGCAGCAGGCCCGGGACCGAGACCGCCGCGGTGAAGGCGAAGAACGCGCCGTATCCGAACCGCTCGACCGCGATCCCGGAGAACGCGCCCCCGACGTCGCGGGAGAGGGCGAACAACGCCGACAGCAGGGCGTACTGCGTCGCCGCGTGCTCCCTCTCGCACAGGTTCATCAGGAACGACAGGAACGCCGACGTCCCGAGCCCTTGCGTGAACGACTCGAGCAGCGACGCGGCGTAGATGCTCTCGCGCGGCAGGGAAAGCTCGGCGACCGCCGCGTACCCCAGGTTGGTCACCGCCTGCGCGATCCCGAGCCAGAGCAGGGCGCGGAAGATCCCGTATCGCTTGACGAACCAGCCGCCGGCCAGGGCGCCGGCGATGGTGAGTGCCACGCCGAGCGTCACGGAGATCAGGCCGATCTCCCTGAGCGAGTACCCGCGGTCCACCCAGAACGGCTTGACCATGCGTCCCAGCAGCGAGTCGCCGAGCTTGAACAACAGCACGAAGAGCAGCACCGGCACCATCTCCCAGCGCAACAGCCAGCGCAGCACCGGCACGACGGGGTTGCGCCGCTCGGCCGGGTCGAGGCGGACGCGCGGGCTCGCCCACACGACGACAGCGAGGACGAGGAAGAGCGCCGACAGGGCGATCCAGAGCGGCGTCCACCCCGTCGTCCCGGCGAGGAACAGGACGCCGCCGCCCCCCACCAGCAAGGCGATGCGCGCCGCCGACACGCGAACCCCGTTGATCTCACCGCTGCTCTCCGGCGTCGACACGTCCACCGCCCAGGCGTCGATCGCGACGTCCTGCGTCGCCGACGCCGCCGTGAACGCCGCCAGCACGGCCCACAGGAGCCAGGTCGGGTGCGCGGCGTCGTGCGGAATGATGAGAAGCGTCGCGACGGAGAGCGCGGCCAGGCACGCGGTGATCCACTGTTGCCGCGCGCCCCAGCGGTCGACGAGCGGCGCCCAGAGCATCTTCCACGTCCACGGCAGCGATAGCAGGCTCATGAGGCCGATATCCGTGAGCGAGACGCCGTGCACCCGGAAGTACACCGGCCAGACGTCGTACGCGATGCCGAACGGCAACCCCTCGGCGAAGTAAAGGACCGCGACCCAGGCGAGCGTCCGGCGCAAAGGCATCGGGGCATTGTAGCGGCGGCGGGGCCGAACGCTGCGGCGGGGCGGCCGGAGGCCGTGCCAACCGAGACGCCCTCTCTGGTACGATCTCCGGGGCCGCCCGTCGCCCGCGGGGCGGGCCGGTGCGGTGAAGGGCGCCCACCTCGGGCGTTGCGGGAGGGGTCGATGCGGCACTTCGACGTGATCGTGATCGGGTGCGGTCCCGGCGGCGAGCGGGCCGCGATCCAGGCGGCGCGAGCCGGCAAGCAGGTCGCGATAGTCGAGCGCCAGCACGTCCTCGGCGGCACCCGCGTCAACTGGGGAACGATCCCTTCGAAGACGCTGCGCGAGAGCGCCGTCTTCGTCCACGCCATCGAACGCGACAAGCTCGAGGGGATCCACTGCGAGATCCCGAACGAGATCACCGTCCACGACTTCATGCACCGCGAGAGGGTCGTCGTCCAGCGCGAGCTCGAGCTGATCAACGAGTCGCTCGGCCGCTACCGGATCGAGGTGTTCGTCGGCCAGGCGCGCTTCGTCGATGCCCACACCGTTGCCGTGTGCGGGCCCGATGGCGGCGTTCTGCTCTCGATGGGCGCCGATTTCATCGTCATTGCGACCGGATCCCGGCCCAACCGCCCGGCCGACGTCCCTTTCGACGGCGAGTCGGTCCTGGACAGCAACACGATCCTCTCACTCCCTCGGCTGCCGAAGACGATGATCGTCCTTGGCGCCGGCGTGATCGGCGTGGAGTTCGCCAGCATCTTCGCCGCCCTCGGCATCGGCGTCACCCTGGTCGACACGCGCGACCGGCTCCTGCCGTATCTCGACCGGGAGGTCGTCGCGATCCTCGAACGGGAGATCACCCGGCTCGGCATCACGATCCTCCACGACGACAGGCACACGGCGATCGAACGCATCGCGGGCGCGCCGCCTCGCGTCCGCTGCACCCTGCGGCACGCCGGGGCGCTCGAGGCCGACGCGCTGCTGTACTGCGTCGGCCGCGACGGCAACACTGGGGGGATCGGCCTCGAACTTCTCGGCCTCGTCCCCAACGACTACGGGCTTCTCGCGGTGAATGAGCACTTTCAGACCGCCCTCCCGCACGTCTACGCCGTCGGCGACGTGATCGGCTACCCCGCCCTTGCCAGCACCTCGATGGAACAGGGGCGCCAGGCGATGCGCCACGCGTTCAAGATCCCTGGCCTGTCCCAGAAGACGGAGGTGCTCCCGTTCGCGATTTACGCGATCCCGGAGGTGAGCTACGTCGGGGAGACCGAGGAGTCGCTCGCGAAGAAGGGCGTGGAGTATCTCGTCGGACGCGGCAACTACGACATGAACCCGCGCGGCCAGATCATCGGCGACACCGAGGGGATGCTGAAGCTCTTGTTCGAGGCGTCCTCGATGCGCCTCGTGGGCGCGCACATGATCGGCCACGGCGCCAGTGAACTGATCCACATCGGCCAGGCGTTCCTTCGCGCCGGCGCCACCGCGTATCAGATCGCCGAAACGCCGTACAACTACCCGACGCTCTCCGACCTCTACCGGCACGCGGCGCTCAAGGCGCTCCTCGCCGTCCAGCGCGGCAACGCAGGCGTGACCGCCGGGCCGCGCTGAGCCGGGCGCGAACTGCGTCCGGGCGGCCGCCGCCCCGGGTTTGACACCCCGTCCCCGCAACCCTATCGTCTCAACCGAGGCAACGGAAACTCAAGGTGGCGTCGCGATTCGGCCCGCGACCGCCACGAGCTTGAAAGGAGCCGCCATGGAACGAGCCCAGCTACCGCCGCTTCCCTACCCCGTCGACGCGCTCGAACCGCACTACGACGCGCGTACCCTCGAACTGCACCACGGTAAGCACCACCTCGCCTACGTCAACTCGCTCAACGCCGCCCTTGACAAGCTCGCCGCGGCGCGCACCGCCGGAGATTTCGCCCTCGTCAAGCATCTCGAGCGCGAGGTTGCGTTTCACGGCGGCGGCCACATCCTCCACTCGATCTTCTGGACCAACCTGACCCCGGGCGGCGGCGGCGCTCCCGACGGCGCGCTCGCCGACGCCGTGACGCGCGACTTCGGTTCGTTCGCGGCGTTCGACGCGCAGATGCGCGCCGCCGCCAACGCGGTCGAGGGCTCCGGCTGGGGCGTGCTGGCCGCGGAGGCCGGCACCGGGCGGCTGGCGATCCTGCAGGTCGAAAAGCATCAGAACCAGCTGCTGCCGGGATGGCTGCCGGTCTTCGTGCTCGACGTGTGGGAGCATGCCTACTACCTCAAGTACCAGAACCGGCGCGCCGAGTGGGTCGACGTCGTGATGCAGCACCTGGTGAGCTGGCCCGACGTCGCCCGCCGCTGGGCGATGGCGCTGGCGCCGCGCGGCTGACCGCGCGGGACGCGCGCCCTACTTCGGCTCGAGAGAGCCCTCCTCGACCCAGTGCGCCAGTATGCGGCGCGCCCGGTACGAATCGATCGCCAGTCCCGTCTCGCACTCGAGCGCGGGGGCGCCGGAAACCGCCCGCTGCCAGAGCGTGCGCATCAGGGCCTGGTCGTCCTCTTCCGGCGGGGGCGTCGGCGTGGTCCCGGTCGCCCGCAGGCAGGCGTAGTCCGGGATCAGGGCGCACGCCTGCTGGAACTCGTCGTAGCGGCGCGTCCCCTCGAAGAAGAGGGGGACGAGGTCGCGCAGAAGCTTGGGGTCGGACGGCGGGGCGGACTCGGCGCAGCTCAGGAAGGTGAACGACGCCGGCGTCGGGCGCTCGATCAGCTGGAACAGCGCAACCTCGTCGTGGAGGTGGCCCGCGCGGCAGGAGCGGAACTTCCCTCCCTCGAGATCGACGGTGGCGATCTCCTCCCCCACGGGATCGCTGATCGTGAGGGTCCCGGAGGTGCCCGATTGCGACAGGTTCTGCAGCAGCGTGGGCAATCCGAACAGCTCGAGATCCCCCGACAAGCTGGCGGACGGGGCCGGCGGCGGCGTCCCCGCCTGCGGCCCGGACACATCGGTGCCGGCGAGGACCTTTGCGGCCGCCTGGGCGAAACCCTCCCCCGGAAACCGCTGCACGATGTCCGCGAGGACGTTCTTGACCGCCGGCGAAGACGTGGACGAGACCGCCTCGATGAGCGGCAGCAGGAGGTTGTCGTCCTTCTTGAGCAGGAAGCCGAAGATCCGGTGCGGCAGCTCGCCCCGGATCGCTTCGACAAGGCGCTCGACCACCTCGGGGTCGCCCGAGAGATCCACCCCGGCGAGGGCGGCGAGCCGCGCGGTGGTGGTCCCGAGCTGGGGGAGCCGCTTGAGGCCGTGGTTGACCACGGCCCGGACCGCCGCCGGCGTTCCGAGCCGCGCCAGCGCGAACACGGCGCGGTCGAGAACCGCCACCAGCTCCGCAGGGTCGGACCCCGCCGCGCCCGGCTTTGTGAGCGCCCCCTCGTATTCCGCGACGCGGGCGATCAGGGCGCGCTCGGCACGCTCGTCCCTGGACTGGCCGAGGTAGGTGATCGCCTCCTTGGCCAGGATCGCGGGGTGGCCGAGCGCGGACAACCGGCTCGCGGTTTGCAGCTCGAGGTCGATGGCGACGCCGTCCGGGCGCGGGATACGGCGCAGGATGTGCAGCAGGTTCCTCTGGAAGTGCGCGTCACGGTCGCCGAAGCTGGTGATCGAGGACGCGAGCCGCTCCGCGGCGAGGGCGCGCGCCGGGGCGCCGTGGACCTCGAGCAACGCCAGCAGCAGGCGGCGGTGGTCGCGTTTCTCCTCGGTCTGGAGGGCGCGCAGCAGGCCGTCCGGCTCGAGGGCGGGGAACGACCCGAGCACCCGCCTGAGAAGGGAATGCGATCCGGGGTCCTCGGCGAGCTCGCGCAGGCGCTGGGGATCGAGCTTCTCGTGGGCCTGCTCGCGAAACGTCTGGACGTACGCCGGGTCCACTTTCTTCTCGGCGAGCAGGAGGCCAGCGAGGTCGAGCATGGTGACGGCGCGCGGCAGCGAACCCTCGTTGTGCTGCTCGATCGCCGCCTGCACCAGCTCTTGGAAGCGGCGCGCCGCTTCCCGGGGGTCCTGTTCCAGGGCGACGATGCGTTGCATCGCCTGCGCGGTCGCCGTTACGGTCGCTCCGGTCGCCTCCGCCCCCGCCGCTGCGGGAAGGACCCAACCGGGCAGGCGGCGGCCGAGCGACCGGAAGACATCCTCCATCGTCGACCCCATCCCGGCGCCGCGCAGGCTCTCCTTGTACTGTTGGAACTCTTCGGAGTCCGCCGAGTTCCGTGCCGCGACGCTCACCAGCTGGGAGAGAACGTCGCCGCGCGCGCCAACCTGGTCCCGCCCCACGCCGGCCGGGATCTGCAACCGCGCCAGACGCTCCATGAGCTGGGCGAACCGGCGCTCCGCGTGAACCGTGGTCTTCGCGGCGGCGGACGGGTCGTCCATCGCCAGCGCCGATCCCCCCTCCTGGCTGTGGTGGAGGCCGATGATGGGCGCGGCGAAATCGGCGCGCACATCGCCGAGATGCGCCAGGTTGTCGCGGAGAAGGTCCCTGTCCTCCTCGGGGCAGAACTCGAGCATGTACGCCTGCAGCGACTCCAGGTAGGCGCCCATCGCCTGCTTCGGCACCAGGTTCAACTCGCCCATCACGTAGAGCTTGTGGACGGCGTGGTAGAGGTAGTCGGAAACCGGCACGTTGCCGCCCAGGCGCCGGTGCTGGCTCGTGGTCCATGCCAGGATCTCCTGCGCGACTCGCGACGGCGGCACGGCGAGGAGGATGGTGATCGAATCGGTGACAACCAGCGGCGCGACCGCGTCGGACAGGTACAGTTGCAGCTCAGCCAGCGCCTCGCCGACCTTGGGATCCTCCGCCACGCCGTCCACTCGCCGAGCCCCTCCGTGCTGCGTCTATTGTAACAACGTCGCCACGTCTTGCCCGTCCCGCCGCGCCCCCGCGGCGCGGGCGCGGGCCCCCAGGCGCCCGGCCGCGCATCGGCCCGCCCACCGGAGCCGCGACGGCGCGCCGCACACCAGTATGCACCAGCCCCGATTGGTGCGTTCTACCCGGTGACGACGCGGGCCGCGGTGGCGATCTCCGACACCGCCCCGACCGCGGCCTCGATGTCGGCGGCTGTGTTCATCGGCCCGACGGAAAGGCGGACGGTGCCGCGCGCCCCGGTGCCCATCTGGCGGTGGATGAGGGGTGCGCACTGCAGGCCGGTCCGGGCGGCCACGCCGTACTCCACGTCGAGCAGGGTGCCGACGTCGGAGGGGTCGCGCCCCGCGATGGTGAACGACAGCACGGGCAGGCGGTGCTCGAGGCTCGTCGTGCCGTGCAGCGTCACGCCCCGTGCCGCGGCGAGGCCCTGCTGCAGCGCAGCGAACAGCGTCATCTCGTGGCGATAGATCGCGTCCACTCCCCGTACCGCGAGGTAGGCGAGACCGAAGTGAAGGCCGGCGATGCCGAGGACGTTGCCGGTCCCCGCCTCCAAGCGGTACGGGTACTCCTCGAGGTGGTACGGGTTCACCGAGTTGACCCCGGTGCCGCCGAAGCGCGTCGGACGGATCTCGACCCCGGCGCCGACGCACAGCCCGCCGATCCCGGTCGGCGCCAGCAGCGACTTGTGCCCGGTGAACGCCACGACGTCCACGCTCATCGCGCCCATGTCGATCGGCACCACGCCGGCCGTCTGCGAGGCGTCGATCGCGAACGTGATCCCACGCTTCCGGCACTCCGCCCCGATTTCGGCCACCGGCTGGATCGTGCCGATCACGTTGGAGCCGTGGTTGACGATCACGAGGCGGGTGTTGGGCCGGAGCCGCCGCGCCACGGCCCGCGGGTCGACGCGACCGTCGGGTTCGACCGGCACGAACTCCACCTCGACGCCACGGTCGCGCGCCATGTGGTTGAGCGGCCGGATCACCGAGTTGTGCTCGATCGTGGTCGAGACCGCGTGGTCGCCCTCGGCGAGCACACCCTGGATCAACAGGTTGAGCGCATCGGTCGCGTTGGCGGCGAACACCAGCCGGTCGGGGTCGGTGCCGCCGAAGAAGCCCGTCAGCTCCCGGCGGGTCTGCGCGACGAGGTTGCCGGCCGCGAGGCACAGGTCGTACCCCGACCGCCCGGGGTTGACGCCGAAGGTCGCGTAGGCGGCGAGCGCTTGGTCCAGGATCTCCTTCGGCTTTGGAAAGGTCGTCGCGGCGTTGTCGAGGTAGACGACCGTGTTGGCGTCGAACGGCAGGTCCATGGCGAGACCCCTTCGCGAGGCGTGCGCGGCACCGGGTGGTCCGGCGCCGACGGATCGTAGCACGCGTCGCGTCCCCTCGGCGCAGGATCTTGACAGGCTCCCCACCGTGTGTAGAGTTGGACTCACTATCTACCCTCGGAGGAGGATCGCCATGAGACGGACGTCTTCACTCATCACCCTCGCCGCAGCGTGCCTGGCCGCCGCCGCCTGCCAACGGGCCGAGACCGGCGCGGCCCCCTCGCCGGTCGAGCGCGGGAAATACCTCGTCACGGTCGCGGGGTGCAACGACTGCCACACACCGTGGAAGCTGGGAGAAACCGGGCCGGAGCCCGACATGACCCGGATGCTCTCGGGGCATCCGGAGGGTTTGAAACTGCCCCCTCCGCCGGTGCTGCCGCCGGGCCCATGGGGCACCGTCGCGGCGTTGAGCATGACCGCGTGGGCGGGACCGTGGGGGATCAGCTACACGAGCAACCTCACGCCGGACCCCGAGACCGGCCTCGGGGCGCTCTCGGAGGAGAACTTCATCAAGGCGATGCGGACGGGCCGCCACTTCGGCGGCGGACGGCCGATCCTCCCGCCGATGCCGTGGGAGTCGATCGGCAAGATGAACGACGAGGACCTTAAGGCGATCTTCGCCTACCTGCAGACGGTCCCCCCGATCAGGAACCGCGTTCCGGACCCGGTGCCCCCGGGACCGACCGGGAGCGCCAGGTAGCCCGCGCCAGAAAGCTCAACCCCCCGACGACGATCGCCCGCCTTCTCTTGTCCCTCGGGCTGCGTCGGGTGTGCCGCTGATGTCCCTTCTCCTCGCGAGGACGCCGCGCAGGCGGAGACGGCGGGTCTATAATCCGCCAGTGCCACCCGGCACCCGGGGGTTGCGATGCGCTGGTTCCTGCCCAAGAAGACCGACTTCCTGCGCCTCTTCGACAGCGCCTCCGCCAACATCGTCCGTGGGACGCAGCTCTTCCGCGACATCCTGGACGACCCGACGGACCTGAAGGCGAAGGTCGAGAAGCTGAAGGAAGTGGAGCACGAGGGCGATCGCATCACCCACGAGGCGCTGGCCAACCTCAACGCGACGTTCATCACGCCGTTCGACCGCGAGGACATCCATTCGCTGGCCTCCCGCCTGGACGACATCCTCGACTCCACGGACGCCGCGGCGCAGCGCCTGCTGCTGTACAAGATCGAGACCATCCCGCCCACCCTCAAGGCGCTCGCCCGTCTTCTCGTGGCCTCGGCGCAGGAGGTGCACAAGGCGGTCGTCGTGCTCCACGACGGCAAGCGCTACGGCGAGGCGATGGCCGCGTGCGTCGAGATCAACCGCCTCGAGAACGAGGCCGACGTCCTCCACCGCGAGGCGCTCGGCGATCTCTTCGCCAACGCCACGGATGCCATCCAGGTGATCAAGCTCAAGGACCTCTACGCCTTTCTCGAGGAAGCGACCGACCGCTGCGAGGACGCGGCGAACTCGATCGAGACGATCATCCTCAAGAGCTCGTAGAGAGGCCTTGCCGCCGCGGGGCCGCCGGTACGGGCATCCGACTAGCGGCTAGACCTTCAGGAACAACCCCATGGCGTGGAACACGAGCGCGGCCATCAGCGCCGAGCACGGGATGGTGAGCACCCACGCCCAGACGATCCGGGTGGCGACGCCCCAGCGCACCGCCGACAGCCGCTGCGTCGCCCCCACCCCCATGATCGCGCCGGTGATGGTGTGCGTCGTCGAGACCGGGATCCCGAGGTAGGAGTTGGCGAACAGCGTCAGCGCCGCCGAGGTCTCGGCGCAGAACCCGCCGACCGGCTTGAGCTTGGTGATCTTCGACCCCATCGTCTTGACGATCCGCCATCCGCCGGAAAGGGTGCCGAGCCCCATCGCCGCGTGGCACGCGATGACCATCCAAAACGCGACGTGGATGTCGGTTGGGTGATGGCCAATCGACTTCTCGTAGGTGTAGGCCAGGACCGCGATGATCCCCATCGTCTTCTGGGCGTCGTTGCCGCCGTGGCCGAGGCTGTACAGCCCGGCCGAGACCAGCTGCAGCTTGCGGAAGAGCTTGTCCACCCGGCCGGGGAGCGAGTCGCGGAACAGCCAAGCAACGCCGACCATGAGGGCGAAGCCGATGATCAACCCGATGACCGGCGAGACGAACATCGAGACGATCGTCTTCGTCCAGCCGCTGTAGATGATCGCGCCGAAGCCGACCTTGGCGATCGCGGCGCCGGCGAAACCGCCGATCAGGGCGTGGGAAGAGCTCGTGGGCAGACCGAAGTACCAGGTGATGATGTCCCAGGCGATCGCGCCGACTAGGCCGGCGAGGATCACGTACTCCGTGGCCGCGGCCGGCACGACCAGTCCCTTGCCGATCGTCGTCGCGACCTTGAGCGGGAAGATGAACGCGGCGACGAAGTTGAAGAAAGCGGCCCAGATCACGGCGAGCCCGGGCGAGAGCACGCGCGTGGAGACGACCGTGGCGATTGAGTTGGCGGCGTCGTGGAAACCGTTGAAGAAGTCGAAGACGAGAGCGACGGCGACGATGGTGACGAAGAGAAACAGCGGGATGCTCACCATTTGAGACGTGTCCTCCCGGCTACGTGGGCTTGGCCGAGGCGCCCTGGCGAAAAGGCGTCACGGTGCTGCGAAGATCCAGCCCTCCGGCTGCAGGAAGAGCGAAGGGTGGACGCACGGCCGGAAGTCTAGCACGCAGCTAGCCCGCGAGCACGAGCAGCGGCAGCAGGCCCGCGAGCGCGAGACCGGCCAGCGCCGCGAGGCCGCGGACCCCCGTCGGCCGGTCCGAGAACGCAAACGCGTAGACCCCCTTGATGAGGTTGTTGCTCGCGGTCGCGACGACCACCGCGGCCGCGGCGGCGGCCAGCGGCGTGCTGACGGCGGCGGTCTGCGTCAACCCCATGATGAACGGGTCCACGTCGGTGACGCCCATCAGCGCCGCCAGCGCGAGGACCCCCGGCGTGCCGAACGTCTCCAGGACGAGCTTGGTGATCACCAGCAGCGCCATGAAGACCCCGGCGAACAGGAACGCGACCCGCAACTCGAGCGGGTTCCTCGCCTCGTACTCGCGCTCCAGGGCGCCGTTTGCCGGGTCCGGCCGGCGCGACCACATGAAGCCGCCGAGGATCGCCGCCGCCCCGAGGAGGAGGAACGGGGCTGCGAGCCGCGCCGCGAGCGGATGGCTGAAGATCGCGAGCAGGACGAGGATCCGCAGGTACATGGCGCCGGAGGCCAGCAGCATCGCGCCGGCGAACAGGTTCGGCCGGTTCTCGCGCCGCCCTCGCCGCGCCAGCGCGACGGTCATCACGGTCGAGGAGTAGGCGCCTCCCGAGCAGCGCGGCCAGAACGATCCCGCCGCGGTTCCGGGTCACCCGCTGGAGGACGTAGCTGCCGTAGGAGATGCCGCTCACCGCTATGACCACCAGCCAGGTCTTGAACGGGTTCAACTGGAACGGTCCGAACTCCCGGTTCGGGACCGCCGGCAGGATCACCACCGTCAGGAGCAGGAACTTGGTGAAGGTGATCACCTCCTCCGAGGGGAGGCGCTCGCTCAACCCCTCGAGGGCGGTCTTGAGCTCGAGCAGGAGCATCGAGAGCACGACGACCGTCACGGCCACCCAGTAGTAGCCGTAGAAGACGACGGCGCCGAGCAGGTAGGTGACGAGGCCGGAGATCTCGGTGGTGACGCCGGCGTCCTCCGCGCTCGCGAGCTTGTGGAGGTAGGAGACCAGGAGGAACGCTCCGACCACCGCGAGCCCGAGCGCCACGGCCAGGATCTGGCCGCCCGCCAGGAGCGCCATCGTGTACCCGACGAGGCCGATCAGGGGGAACGTCCGCACGCCGCCGAAGATGTAGTGCCCGGCGTGAGCCTTGCGCCCCTCGCGCTCGAGCCCGAGCAGGAACGAGAGGAAGAGCACGAGCACGATCTTGAGCGCATCCGGGGGTGCGAGCGCCGCGAACTGCCGCAACGATGTCGGGTCCATCGGCCTCGACGTTACACCCGTCGGGAGAGCCGCTCAAGCCGCGCGGCCGTCTCAGACGTGGTTGCGGAGCATGAGTTCCTTGGGGTGCGGTTCGAGGTAGGTCTGGCCGGCGAGGTAGGTCACCTCGAAGAGGCGGACGTAATGCCGGATGAGCGTGACCGGCACCACCAGCGGCACCACGCCGGCGCGGTAGTCCTCGATCAGCCCGAGCAGTTCGGCGCGCGAGGCGGCCTCGAGCAGGGTCTTGAAATAACCGAGGATGTGGTGGAGCACGTTGGTGTTGCGCTTGGCGGTTGCGATCGCCTTGAGCCCCGCCATGAAGGCGTCCTCGTAGCTCCGCCGGAACTTCTCGCGGGGCGCCGATTTCGCACCCGCCACCAGGCGACCGAGCGCCGCGTACGCCGCCGGGGCGTGCGCCATGAGTTGCAGCTTGTGGGCGGTGTGGAACGCCACCAGCCCCCCGGCCGTCCAGCGCCCGGCGAAGAACCGCCGCAGCCGGTGGTAGGCGAACACCCGCTCGACGAAGTTGTCGCGCAGCCGCGGGTCGCCGAGGCGCCCCTCCTCCTCGACGGGGAGGTTGGGGAAGCGCGCCAGCAGCGCCTCGGCGAAAACGCCGCGCCCGGATTTCGTCGGCATCCCGGCCCCGTACACCTTGACCCGCTCCAGCCCGCACGTCGGCGAGCCCTTTTTCAGGACGTAGCCGCAAAGATCCTCCGCCGCGAGCTCCTCAACTCGCGCGGCGGCGAACGCGGTCATCGCCTCGGTCCAGTCGGTGCCGCTCTTGGGCGCGAGCACGCGCACACCGCCGGCGCCAGAGACCAGCCGGATCGACTCGCGGGGCGTGCCCATCCCGATCTCGACCTCGGGGCAGACCGGAACCCACTGCACCCAGTTGCCTAAGGTGTCGACGAGGAAGCCGTCCCGCTTGTGCCCGCCGTCGAAGCGCACTTTGCGCCCGAGCAGGCACGACGACACGCCGATCCGGATCGGACGCTCGACATCGCCCATCGTCGTCCCCGGCTCGAGCACGCTTTCAGCATACCCCGGGCCGTCTTCGACCCCGACCGGTCCTCCTGGTCGAATGGGTGTAGAATGCCGGGCTCAGCCCGAGAGGCTGCGCCTGGAGCAGGCCCAGGCGGCGAGGAACGGACGATGAGCAACGAGACCAACCCAACCGACACCGACCAGAGCTTCGCTGAGGCCCTGGCCCAATCGTTCCAGCAGGACGAGCTCGAAATCGGCCAGCTGGTCACGGGCACCATCATGGCGGTCCACGGCGACATCGCCCTGGTGGCCGTGGGCGGCAAGTCCGAGGCGGTCATGGACCGCACCGAACTCGGCGAGCTGCGCCCCGGGGACGGGCTCGACGCGGTGATCATCGCGCTCTCGCCCGAACTGCGGGTCTCGCACAAGCTCGCCATCGAGCGGCGCGAGCGTGAGGCGCTGCGCGGCGCGTACGACAACGCCGTGCCCGTCGAGGGCAAGGTGACGGGCCGCAATAAGGGCGGCTACGACGTCTCGATCGCCGGGCTCCGCGCGTTCTGCCCGATGTCCCAGATCGACCTCGGCTTCCCGCGCAACGTCGACGCCTACCTCGGCAAGAGCTTCCTCTTCCGCATCACCGAGCTTGCCGACGACCTCGCGTCACTGGTCGTCTCCCGCGCCCAGGTTCTCAAGGACGAGCGCGAGGCGGCCGCCGGCGCCGCCTGGTCGCGCATCGCCGTGGGCGCCGAGATCGAGGGCACGGTCAAGAGCATCCGGGACTTCGGCGTGTTCGTGGACCTCGGCGGCGTGGACGGCATGGTGCACATCTCCGAGCTCTCCCACCGGGTCGGCGTCCGTCCCTCCCAGGTCGTCAAGATCGGCGACTCCGTGCGGGCCAAGGTGCTCGAGGCCGACCGCGGCAAGGGGCGGATCGCCCTCTCGATGAAAGCGCTCGAGCCGGACCCCTGGACCGAGGTGGCGGACCGTTTTCCTTCCGGCGCGACGTTCGACGGCACGGTGGCGCGCAAGACCGAGTTCGGCGTATTCGTCGAGCTGCTCCCCGGCGTGGACGGCCTGATCCACGTCTCGCAGCTGCCGCCCGGGATGAAGCTGGACGACGAGACGCTCGCCCCCGGCGCTCCCGTGCGCGGCTGGGTGCGCGAACTCGACATGGAGCGCCGGCGCCTGTCGCTGACGCTGCGCGAGGTTGCGACCTCCGACCCGTGGGCCGACGCCGCCGGCCGCTACCCCGCCGAAACGATCGTGGAAGGGCTCGTCGAGCGGACCGCCAACTTCGGCGTGTTCGTCCAGCTCGAACCGGGCCTCACCGGCCTGATCCCTGCCTCGGAGACCGACGTCCCCAGGGGCGGCGACCTCGCGGCCCGTTTCGCCGCCGGCAGCCGCATCTCGGCGACGGTCCTCTCCGTCGACCCGGCGCGCAGGCGCATCTCGCTCTCGGTCAAGAAAGCCAAGGAGGGCAAGGCGGTCAAGGAGTTCCGGCGCTGGAACGAGGAGAAGAAGGTCGAGCGCAAAGCCGAGGTGAGCGCGTTCGGCGCCGCACTGATGAAGGCGCTGCAGCAACCGAAGGAGTAGCCCCGGTCCGCGGTTGCTCCCGGAGGCCCCCGCGACGGGGGCCTTCCCGCGCCCGGGCTCAGGCAGCGGGGCGGGCCGCGGGGAGTACCACCGTCACCGTCGTGCCCTCGCCCTCTCGAGAGGCGAGCGTGACGGTCCCTCCGAGCGCGTGTGCCAGGTGCTTGACGATCGCGAGGCCCAGTCCGTTGCCGCCCGCCCGTTCCGCCTGCCGGCGCACCCGGTAGAAACGCTGGAACACGAGCGGGATCTCGGCGGCCGGGATGCCGAGGCCGTCGTCGGCGACCTCGATCCGTACCCCGTGCTCGTCGCTGCCGGTCGTCACCGTCACGCGGCCGCCGGTCCGGTTGTAGCGGACGCCGTTGTCCACCAGGTTGGCGAGCACCTGCGCGAGCCGTACCGGGTCGGTGCGCACCATCGCCGGGCCGCCGCTTTGCGTAAGAGTCACGCCGGCCTCGCGGGCGCCGCCGCCCAATTCGCCGAGCACCTGGCGGACGACCGCGGCGGCGTCGGTCTCGGCGAGGTCGAGACGGACCTGGCCGGACTCGATCCGCGCCAGCTCCTCGAGGTCCTGCGCGAACGCGCGCAGCTTGTGCACCTGGCGGGCGAGGGTCGCGGCGATCTCAGGGTCGGCGCCGGTCTCGGCGAGTTCCTCCGTCAACCCGGTCAGCACGGTCAGAGGGGTGCGCAGCTCGTGCGCGAGGTCCGCGACCAGCGCCCGCCGCGCCCGCTCGAGCTGCCGTTCGCCGCGCACGTCGGTCAGCACCACCGCAGCCGCCAGCACGGGGTGCGAGAGCGCGGCGGCCCGTACCGCGAGCTCGAGGCCGTCGGCGCCGGTCGCGCTGGTGTGACGGGTGCCCCCGCCCGCAAGGACCTCGTGCACGACGCTCAGCACCTCGGGGATCCTCACCGCCTCGACGAGCGCGTGCCCGGCGGCCGGGGTGCCGCCGAGCAACGCGGGGGCGGCCGAGTTGGCGTAGCGCACCACTCCCTCGCGGTCGAGGAGCACGATGCCCTCGGCAACCTGGTCGAGCGCCGCGCGCGTCGCCTCGACCTCGCGGGTGAGCCCTTCGCGCAGGGTCCTGAAGCGCCGGTCGACATCCGCGGCGATCGCCTCCAGTCCGGCGTCCGCCGGCAGCTCGGACCACGCGGCCAGGTGGCGCGCCACCGCGTCGTGACGCCGCCGCTCCCAGCGTGAGGCGACGGCCCCGGCGACCAGGGCGGCGGCAACGGCGGCCACGGCGCCGGCCCACGGCGACTCGTCCGGAGGGTCCTCCTTCGCCAACCGCAGGAACCCGAGCGGGCGGTCCGGCGGTCCGATCCGGTGCGCGAGGTAGGTGGTCACGCGCCCGGTGGTGGCGGAGCGCCGGCGGCCGACCCCCACACCGGCGAAGCGGGCGGTGGTCACCTCGGGCCGGTGACCGTGGTTCTCGAGGCGGGGCAGCGGCCCGAAGAACGCCCACGAGTCGGCGTGAACGCCGCCGTCGGCGTCGATCAGCGTGACGCGGAACCCGCTCAGGGCGGACCACCGCCGGATCGTCGCGTCGGCCTGCTCCGGCGTCAGCGCAAACAGGGTGGCGGCATCCGCCGCGAGCGCGTCGGACGCAAGGTGGAGCCGCTCGGCGGCCGCGGCGGCGGCCTCGCTCCGGCGCACGGCGTGGTCCACCGTGAGCGCCACCAGGGCCACGAGCAGCGTCGCGACGCCGACGAGCAGCCCGATGGAGGCGCGCGGCCTCATGCCTGACCCCGGAACCGGTAACCCGAGCCGATCAGGGTCTCGATGACGTCGTCGCCGAGCTTCTTCCGCAGCGTGCGGATGTGGGCGTCGACCGTGCGCGGGTCCACGCTCGAGGCGAGCCCCCACACCGCGTCCAGGATCTGCTCGCGCGAGGCCACCCGGCCCGCGAGCGAGATCAGGTGCCAGAGCACCGCGAACTCCCTGCGGGTGAGGTGGACGTCCGCCCCGTCGCGGGTGACCTGGAACCGCGCGGGGTCCACGACGAGGCGGGGGTCGCGGTAGACCCCGCCCGGCGTGCCGCGCTCCCATTCCACCCGCCGCAGCAGCGCGGCGACCCGCGCGGACAGCTCGCGCAGCGAGAATGGCTTGGTCAGGTAGTCGTCGGCGCCGAGGTCGAGGCCGGCGACTCGGTCGCCCTCGGCGGCGCGAGCGGTGAGCATCAGGATCGGCACGGTCCGCGTCGCCTCCCAGTTCCGGAGCTCCCGGCAGAGCACCAGCCCGTCGGTGTCGGGGAGGTTGAGGTCGAGCACCACGAGGTCGGGGGTCGCGACCTCGCACGCCGCCAGGAACTCGTCGCCGCGCGCGAACGTCGTGGCCGTGCACGAGGCCGCGCGCTCGAGCTGCCGCCGCACCATCGCAGCGATGTCGGCGTCGTCCTCGACCACGAACACGCGCGCGACCGGGCTCACTCCTGGCTCTCCCCCTCGCCGTGCCGGTGGCGGATGTCCTCCGCCTCGACCAGGTACACGACCTGCTCCGCGATGTTGGTGCCCTGGTCCGCGATGCGCTCGAGGGAGCGCGACGCCAGCAGCAGCGCCAGGCCGCGGTGGATCGTCCTGGGGTCCTCCATCATGTAGGTGAGGAGCTCGCGGAAGACCTGCTCGTGCATCCCGTCCACCTCGTCGTCGCGGGCGATCACCCGGCGGGCCCCCTGCGAGTCGCCCTGCACGAACGCGCCGATGGCGTCGCGCACCATGGCGGTGGCCGCGTCGGCCATCCGCGGGATCGTGATGAACTGCTTGAGCGGCGGCACCTGGTTGAGCACCAGCGCCTGGCGTGCGATCGACACCGCGTGGTCGGCGACGCGCTCGAGGTCGGGGGCGATCTTGATCGCGGTCATCGCGAGGCGCAGGTCGCGGGCCATCGGCCGCGTCCGGACGATCAGCTCGATGACGCGGTGGTCCACCTCCACCTCGCGCTGGTCGATGACCGTGTCTCCGGCGATCACGACCTCGGCCAGCGCGCTGTCGCGCTCCACCAGCGCCCGGATCGCCAGACCGAGTTGGCGCTCCACCTCCCCGGCCATCGTGAGCAGGAGCCTCTTGAGTTCATCGAGGTCGTGTTCCAGCAACCGTTCAGGCATGTCACCCCCTGCGCGAACCGCCGTCGCGCCGAGCCCGGAAGCGGCTCGACGGCTTCCACGCCGGACGGCTCGGGACCGCTGCCGGCGGCCGGCGACCCGAAGCCCGACCAGCGCGTCGCACCACGTTCCTCCCCCGAGCCGGCAGCTGTCAACTGCCGCAGCGGATGCTCGCCCCCGGCCGTGAAGGCGACGTGAAGACGCGACCTCCCCGGCGCCCGGTACCGCGCGGTCCGGTACACTCGCTCCGTGCGCGCCTCGGTCGTCCTGCTGGCGCCCGCAGCGATCGCCGCCGTCGCTTGCGCCCGCGCCGATAAAGTCCGGCCGGCCGGAGCGCCCGCGGCGCAGGCCCGGCGGGTCGTCGTACTGTCTCTCGACGGCTTCGGCGCCGAGCGTCACCGGGACAACCTCCGCCAGGGGGTCTACACCGACCCCGACGGGGTCGCCGCCTTCGCCGGCGCCTACGTGGTGGAGCGCGCCATCCCCGTCAACCCCACGCTCACGGCCGCGAGCCACGCGTCGATCGCCAGCGGCGCGTTTCCGGGCGTGACCGGGATCGTTGCGAACGTCTTCAAGCTCCCCGGCACCCCCATCGGGCAGGAGGTCTCGGGGTTCGACGTGCCGTGGGGCGCCGAACCGCTCTGGCAGGCGTTCCGGCGCCAGGGCAAACGCGTCGGGGTGCTCGGGTTTCCCGGCTGCGACGGCACGGCCCCCTCGCGCACCGCCGACTTCGGCACGACCTACGTGAACACCCCGTTCGCGGGAGCGCACACGCTCACGTTCGCGGCGTCCCGCTTCACGACGGTCACGCTGCCGGCGGGCTGGCCCAGCGACTCGCCGGCGCGGCGGACGACGTTCGGCGTCGAGCTCACCGGCGCGGGCCTCCCCGCCGTGGCGACATTCACCGTCACGGCGCTCGACACCACCGACGACGGCAAGGCGGACTACGACACCCTCGTGGTGGACGACGACGCCGACCTCACCAACGGGGTCCTCGCGCGCGTCCGCGCCGGCGAGTGGTTCCCGCTCCGGCTGCGCGCGCCGCACCCCGACGGCGGCGTGCGCACCGTCGGCGGTTGGTGCCTGCTGCAGGCGCTGCCGGCGGACCTCGACGGCGTCACGGTCTACCGTGGCGGCTTCTACGCCACCGAGGCGTACCCGCGGGCGTTCCGCGAGGCTCTCGAGGCCGCCGCCGGGTTCTGGCCAGGTCCCCCCGACGACCGTGCCGTCGCCAGGCGCGAGGCCGGGCGCGACGGGATCACCGTGCCCGAGATGCTCGTCCAGATGCGGCGCTTCTCCGAGTACTTCACCGCCTGCGCCACCACCGCGATCGAGCGCGAACGGTTCGACCTGTTGCTGCTCTACCAGCCGATCGTGGACGAGGTCGAGCACCAGTTCCTCCTCGTCGACCCGAGGCAGCCCAACTACACGCTGGCGCGGGCCGCGGCCGCCCGCGCGGCGGTCACCGAGGCGTTCCGGGCCGGCGACCGTGCCGTCGGCGAGCTGGCGCGCGGACTCGACCTCACCCGCGACGCGCTCGTCGTCGTCTCCGACCACGGCATGGCGCCGGTGTGGGAGAGCGTCCAGGTCAACCAGCTCTTGCAGGACGCCGGCCTCGCCGACGCCGAGAAGGTCGGGAGCCGCTGGCGCGTCGCGCCGTCGTCGCGGATGGTGGCGGAGGCGGGGGGCGGTTGCGCGCATCTATACGTCAACCTCGAGGGGCGCGAGCGTGGCGGTGTCGTCGGGCCGGCCGACATTGCCGGGGTCGGCCAGGCCGCGGCTGTGGCGCTCGCCCGCGCCCAGGTCGACGGCAGCAACGTGGTCGAGAAGATCGTCCCCCGTGACGGCCTGGCTGCGTTCGGCCTCGACTCCCCCGCCTCCGGCGACCTCGTGGCGTTCCTCTCCCCGGGCTTCTCCGCCGACTCCGGGATCGCCGCCCCCGGCGCGCCGTGGCACGCGCCCGCCGAGTCCAACGGCCGGCACGGCTACCTCGATACCCGCGCCGAAATGGCCGCGATCTGGCTGGCCCGCGGCGCCGGCGTTCCCCGCCGCCGCGTCGCCCAGGAGTCTCTGACCGAGGTTGCCGCGTTCGTCTCGCGCCTCGCCGGCGTCGAACCCCCGCTGCAGGCACGCCGCTAGGATCGGGCGAACGCCGGTCCGACCGCCTCGCCGGCACGCCCGTCGGCGCCGCCATCCCGAGCCTCGGTGCCGACCAACAGGGTGCGCGGGCCGATCGTGAATGTCCGCCCCCGCCAGTTGACGCTCGACGATACGAACGGCACGGCCCACGCGGCGCCCACGGCCAGGTCGCGGGCTGCCGAGAGTAGGAAGTAAACCGCCAGGGGCCGGCGGACGCCGGCGGCACGTTCAGCCACTGCATCGACCGCTGCACGGGCCGCGACCGTGGCGGCCAGGAGCAGGGCCGTCGCCAGACCGGGGTCGGCAACGGCTGCAACTGCCGCCAGGAACACCGGCCGGAGCAGGAGTTCGCCGGCGTAGCCGGCCGGGCTCATGCGCCGGCGGATCCGCGCCCAGCGCAGGTGACGGCGCATGGCGTCGCCAACCGAGAGGCGGCCGAGCACGTTGTCGATGACGTGGCCGCTCACCGCGACCGCGAGCCCGCGCCGCGCCACTTCCTCGCCGCACACCTGGTCCTCGGCGAGGTACCGGGCCAGGAATGGGAAGCCGCCGAGGTCCTCGAGGGTGGCACGGCGCAGCAACATCGACTTCCCGACGACGCAGACGCCCCCGAGCAGCCGGTGCAGAGCGGCGACGCCGCCGAGGACGAACGTGTTGAGCTGGAGCGCCTCGATCGCGCCGCCGACACCCTTGGCGGCGGCGGCGCGGAACGGCGAGGACACCAACCCGACGCCTGGGCGGGAGAGGTGGGCCACGATGTCGGCGAGATAGCCCGGACGCACGCGGATGTTGGAGTCCGAGATCAACAGCACGTCGTGGCGGGCGTGCCGGAGGAGGTTGGCGAGGTTGTTGACCTTGGGGTTGAGGCCGACCTCACGCGGGTCGACGACGATCCGCGAAGGCACTTCGGGGTGCGCCGCCGCCACCCGTCGCGCGACGGCCAGCGCCGGGTCGGAGGGGTCGTCGACGCCGAGAATCACCTCGTAGCGCGGGTAGGCGAGACGGAAAAAGCTCTCGAGGTTGGCCGCCAGACCGGCGTCGGCCCCCTTGAGCGGCTTGAGGACGGAGACCGGCGGCAGCTCGCCCGCCGGCGGCGGCGCCACGGCGAGCTGGCGTCGGGCCGCCCACGCCATCAGGGCGTTTGCGCCCAAACCGGCGACCACGACGACGGCGGCGAGTACGACGACCACGGTTCGGACTTTCGCCGTCCGGCGTGAAGGCTGCGCGAGGGCGGCGTGAAGCGGGCGTGACGACGGCGGCCCCTGCTATGCTCGCGGCCCGGATGACGCCGGAAACCGCTCTGAGCCGGGGTGTGGACCGCCCCATCGCGGTGGTCGCCATCGACATGGGGTACGGCCACCTGCGCGCCGCGTACGCGCTCGCCGACGCGCTCGGCACCCCGGTCCTCGAGATTGACCGACCGCCGCTGGCGGGGCCCAACGAAACGGCTCGCTGGCGGCGCGCGCGCTCCGGCTACGAGGCGCTGTCACGCCTATCGCAGGTGCCGCTGCTCGGCCGGCCGACGCGCCGTCTCCTCGAGGCGATCACCGCCATCCCCCACCTCCATCCCCACCGCGACCAGTCGGCCCCGACCGCTCCGGTACGCTGGCTCGAGCGCCTCGCCCGCGGCGGTGCCGGGAACGGCCTCGTCGCCCACCTGCGGGCCACCGGCGCGACGCTGCTGACCACGTTCTACGCCCCGGCGGTGATCGCCGACCTCGCCGGCGTGGAGCGGATCGTCTGCGTCGTCACCGACGCAGATCTCAACCGGGTCTGGGTGCCGCGCGACCCGCAGGCCAGCCGCATCAACTACGCGGCCCCGAGCGAGCGCGCCGCCCGGCGCCTGCGCGCCTACGGCGTGCCGGCCGAACGCATCCACCTCACCGGCTTCCCGCTCCCGGCGGAGCTGCTCGGCGGGACGGAGCTCTCCACGTTGCGGCGTCGCCTGGGCGCGCGGCTCGTGCGCCTCGATCCAGCCGGCGCGTTTCGCGCGCAACTCTCCGGTGAGCTCGCCCACCTCCTCGGGCCGTTGCCAGAGGGCGTCGCGGGCGAGCCGCCGCTGGTCACGTTCGCGGTCGGCGGGGCCGGGGCGCAGGCGGGCATGGCCCGCGCCCTGCTCAACTCGCTGCGCGCCCCGGTCCTCGCAGGCACGATCCGCCTTGCCTTGGTCGCCGGGGTCCGCGCCGAGGTCGCGGCAGGCTTCAGGGCCTGGGCCGAGGACGCCGGACTGGCCGGCCGACTCGGCGCCGGCCTCGAGATCGTCTGCGAGGCCACCGTGGCGGCCTACCTGCACCGCTTCAATCAGCTGCTCGGGCGCACCGACGTGCTGTGGACCAAACCCTCCGAGCTGACGTTCTTCGCGGCGCTCGGCATCCCCCTCGTCTTCGCCCGCCCGGTGGGCGTCCACGAGCGCCTCAACCGCCGCTGGGCGGTCCAGCGCGGCGCCGGCCTCAAGCAGGACGACCCGCGGCACGCCGCCGAGTGGCTGCGCGAGTGGCTCGACGACGGCACGCTCGCGGCCGCCGCCTGGTCCGGTTACGTGCGCCTGCCGAAGTTCGGCACGCCGCGGATCATCGAGTTGGCGCGCTCTCTCTGAGAACCCCGGGCGGGCCGGTCAGGCGGCATCCAGAAGGGTGCGCGGCAGGTGGCCGAACGCCGACAGGCTGCCGAGCGCGATCCGCGCCATCTCGAGCTGGCCGCGGAAGTGGCGGCGCACGATCCACGGCGACAGCAACACCGCCAGCACGCCGAGCGAGCGGACGCGCGCACGCGCCAGCGGCGAGGTCAGGCGCGCGCACGCCGAAACGACGGTCCGGCGCGCTCCGACCAAATAGTTGTGGAACATGAAATCGTGCATCGTCGAGTGGCGGCCCACGATGCGGCTGTCGCCGGCGAGGATGCCGGCGAAGAACCCCTCGAGCGTGGCGCACGGCACCGCCGTGTAGACCGAGCCGATGTTGCCGGTGTGAGTGTCGCTGCCGCCCTGCATCCCCTTGCCCTCGCACACCGCGACCTCCTCCGCGAGGACGTTGAGCAGCTGCATCCGGCCGCCGTTGCGGGCCTCCAGCACCGGCACCTCGGCGACCAGGCGCATGAACTCGCGCTCCTCGATGGTCGAGAGGTTCTCGCGGTAGAAGGGGTGGTTCCAGCAGAAGAACAGCCTCTCCTCCTTGCAGTAGCGGGCGACCGCGAAGGCGTCACCCCGCCGGCGTTGCAGCTCCTGGTGCTGCGAGGGCGAGTGGCCGTAGACGTTGATGTGGACGGTCAGCTTGCTGGCCGGGAGCTCGGTGGAGACCTCTTCGCCGACCACGAAGTCGCGCGCGTCCGGGTGGCGCGCGAGGAATTCGAGGCAGCCTGCGATCGTGTCGTGGTCGGTGATGGTCACGAAGTCCATTCCGCGCGCCTTGGCGCGTTCGTAGAGTTCCTCGGGCGTCTCCTGCGGCGAGAACAGCACCCCTTTCACTCCGGGAATCACCTCCGACGAGTGGCAGGAGTGCACGTGCATGTCCATTTTCTGGAAGCGCATCTCGACTCCTTTCGGGACCGCATCGGCCGGTCCTCGGAGCCCGAGGATGAGGTGCGACTGTGAAGACCGCAGCCGCCACGCCGTGAAGGCGCGGTGAACCCCGGCGCTCGATCGGCCCGGGGAGGTCCGCCGCCGTCTACGGCGCGGGCGCGACGCCGCCGGCGCGAGCGGCGTCCCGGAGAGGGATGGTGAACGCCCAGTTGTCGTCCGCCGCGGGCGTGATGCGGCCGTGTCGGGTGAAGTAATCGACGATCAGCGACACCATCGGGCGGTCGATCTCCTTGACGCGCGGCGCGGTCGCGAGATGCGGGTAGCCGCCGCCCCCGGCGGCGCGGTACGAGTTGATCGCCACCGTGAACGTGTCGCCAGCCTGCACGGGCTTGCCGGCGACCCGAAGCCCGAGGATGCGGCTCCCGACCGCCGCCGCCGGGTCCACTAGGTACGTGGCGCCCTCGAGCGTGTCGTAGTTGTAGGTCGGCAGCTCCCGGTCGCGATCGAGGGCGCACCCCGAGCCGGCGCAGGCGACCCCGGTCCACCCCCGCACGGCGTGCTCGAGGACGTCCTTGAGCTCGGCGCCGGTGAGCCGCACGACGACCAGGGTGTTGGGGTACGGGTAGAGCGCGTGCGCCAGGCGCGGCGTCAGCGGACCGGCCGGAAACTCCGTCCGCCCGCCGCCCAGAGGCGCCGCGAGCGAGAGCTGGGCGCCGGTGGCCTCGAGCTGCACCGCGTGGATGAGGTCCACGCCGGGGTCGTCGGCGAGCGGCAGGGCCGTCACCTCGAGCGGCGCCATGAGCTCGCCGAGCGGGCGCGCCAGCTCGGCCTTCACCTTCGCCTCCTCGGGCGCCGCCTCGGCCACCACCCGTGGGTCCGGGGCCTCGTGCGCGGTCGGGATGTTCTCCCCGCGCCAGCCGGTCACCTTCCAGGCCCCGCCCTCGCGGGCGAGGTCGAGGTCAACCTGTGTGACGAACTCCCCCCACCGCCCCGGCTGGGCGACGACGGTGGCGCCGAGCCGCTGCGGCGGGATGTTGCGGTGGGTGTGGCCGGTGAGCAGGAGGTCGATCCCGGGGAGCTGCGCGAGCCGCCAGCCGAAGTTCTCGTTGTCCGTCCCTTCCGGGGCGCCGGTGGCGAGGTCGCGCTCGAACCCGCTGTGGACCACCACGATGACCACGTCCGCGCGCGTGCGCAGCTCGGGGACGCGCGCGGCCGCGACCGCAACCGGGTCGGCGAAGGTGAGTCCGCGCCAGTGCTCCGGCGGGTCCCAGTGCGGGATGTTGGGGTTGGTCAGGCCGAGGATGCCGATGCGGACGCCGCCGCGCTCGATCACCAACTCGCCGCCCACGGGGAGCCTCGCGTGCTCCGCGCCGCCCAGGTTGGCCGCGAGCCACGGGAACTTCGCCTGCGCCATCGAGCGCCGCAGCACGTCGAGGCCGAAGTTGAACTCGTGGTTGCCGAGGACCACCGCGTCGTAGCCCACGATGTTCATCGCGGCAACCGCCGGGTCCACGCCGGACGCGCCCGGGGCGGCGATCGCGTAGTACTCGAGCGGCGTCCCCTCGATCTCGTCGCCGCCGTCGAGCACCACGTTTGTGGGGTCGGCCTGGCGCTCGCGCGCAATCACGGTGGCGACCTGGGCGATCGAACCGCGCGCCGGGCGCTCGCGCACGTCGTCGAACGGCAGCACGTGGGCGTGCATGTCCGAGGTGAACAGGACTCTGAGCGTCGCCCGCCCCTGTGCGCTCACCTGCGACGACGACAGCACGAGCGCCGCAAAGCAGACGAGACGGACCACGGGCCACCGACCACGGACCACGTTCCTCACAGCGCCACCCCCTCCCGGTGCTCGCCGAACACCGCAACCAGGGCCGACGCGATCTCGCCCAGGGTCGCGTACGCTTCCACCGCCTCGACGATCGGCGGCATCAGGTTGTCGCGGCCGGCAGCCGCCTCGCCGAGCGCCGCCAGCGCCCGCCGCGCCCTCGCCGCGTCGCGCCTGGCGCGCACCGCCGCCACGCCCGCCACCTGCTCCTGCTGCACCGCGGGGTCCGCGCGAAACGTCGGGATCGGCACCTCCTGCTCACGCCTGAACTTGTTGACGCCGACCACCACCTGCGTGCCCGCCTCGATGGCGCGCTGGGTGCGGTACGCCGCCTCGTGAATCTCGCGCTGCTGGAAGCCGTGCTCGATCGCGGCGAGCGCCCCGCCCATCGCCTCGATCCTCTCGATGTAGGCGCGCGCCTCCGCCTCGATGCGGTCGGTCCACGCCTCGACGACGTACGCGCCCCCGAGCGGGTCCGCGACGTCGGCGAGGCCGGACTCGAACGCGATGATCTGCTGCGTGCGCAGCGCGAGCAGCGCCGAGCTCTCGGTGGGCAGCGCGAGCGCCTCGTCCATCGCGTTGGTGTGCAGCGACTGGGTGCCCCCCGCCACCGCGGCCATCGCCTGGATGGCGACCCGCACGACGTTGGTCTCGGGCTGCTGGGCGGTGAGCGTGGACCCGGCGGTCTGGGTGTGGAAGCGCAGCACCCACGAGCGGGGGTCGCGGGCGCCGAACTCGTCGCGCATCATCCGCGCCCACATCCGCCGCGCCGCCCGGAACTTCGCGACCTCCTCGAGGAGGTTGTTGTGGGCGTTGAAGAAGAACGACAGGCGGGGCGCGAACTCCTCGATCGCCAGGCCGGCCGCGACCGCCGCGCGCACGTACTCGCGGGCGTTGGCGAGGGTGAACGCCACCTCCTGGACCGCGGTCGAGCCCGCCTCGCGGATGTGGTACCCGGAGATCGAGATCGTGTTCCACTTCGGCGCCTCCCGGGCACAGAAGGCGAACACGTCGGTGATCAGCCGCAGCGAGGGGCGAGGGGGAAAACGGTAGGTACCCCGCGCGATGTACTCCTTGAGGATATCGTTCTGGATCGTCCCGGTGACCCGATCCCAACCCACGCCCTGCCGTTTCGCCACCGCCAGCACCATCGCCAGCAGCGTCGACGCCGTGGCGTTGATCGTCATCGAGACCGACACGCGATCGAGCGGGATCTCGTCGAGCAGCTTCTCCATGTCGGCGAGGCTGTCGATCGCCACCCCGACCTTACCGACCTCGCCGAGCGCCATCGGGTCGTCGGAGTCGTAGCCGATCTGCGTCGGCAGGTCGAACGCCACCGACAGGCCGGTCTGCCCCTGCTCGAGCAGGTAGCGGTAGCGCCGGTTCGACGCCTCGGCCGTCGAGAACCCGGCGTACTGCCGCATCGTCCACAGCCGGGTCCGGTACATCGAGGGGTGGATCCCGCGGGTGAACGGGTACTCGCCCGGCAGCGAGTTCGCGTCGGCGGCGCCGGCGGCGTCCCACGGGCCGTAGACCGGCTCGACCGGGAAGCCCGAGGAGGTGGCGAACTCGCCGCGCTCGCGCGCCGCCGCCGGGCGGTAGAGGTTCCTCTTCCACGCCTGATACGCCGTCGCATCCATGGTCCGCCCTCCGGCCCCGAGCCGGAAAAGTATAGCAACCGCCCGCCCCTCTCCTGTGCCGTGCGCCCTGCGGCTTTCCCCTGGGACCACCGACAACGCCTCTTCCGCGGCTGTCGTTTCCGGACCACGGACCACTGGGCACGGACCACGCCTCTCCTGCCCGCTGTTCCCTGTTGGTCGCGTTTCGGTCATACTGGTGGCGATGCTCGACATCTCGGGGACACTCGGCCGTCTGTACCTCGGCGACCTGCTCGAGTGGCTCCACCTCACCCACGCCACCGGACGGTTGCTCCTGACGACGTCCGATGTGACGCGGGCGTTCGACGTGTACTGCGGGCGGATCGCGTTCGCCTCGTCCTCGCGGGCATCCGAGCGGCTCGGCTCTTGGCTGCTGCACCGGAAGCTCGCCCCGCGCGACGTGCTGCTGCGGGCGCTGGTGGTGTCACAGACCCAGGGCGAGCTGTTCACCTCGGTCCTCGAACGCGACGCCGGGGTCGCGCACGCGAGGCTCGTCGAGTCCGCGCGCGCGCTGGCCACCGCGCTGGTCAGTCGGCTGCTGCGCGAAGACCGCGTACGCTTCAGGTTCGACCCCTGCTCGCCGGTCGCCGACCACAAGCACATCGACCTCGAGATGGACTGCCACAACCTCGTCATGCAGGCGGCGTACCGGGCCGACACCAACCCGCCCGCCGAGCCGGACGAGGAGGTCCCCTACACCACGCTCGATCCCGCGACGATCGAGGGCCTGTTCTGGCACATCGTCGGCGAGCTCGAGGGCGAGCTCGTCGATGCCGCCGCTCTCGCCGACGCGCACCGCACGTTCCTCGCCGTCGGCGAGCTCCTCAACCGCTGGGTGGTGCAGGGACCGCCGTTGCTGCCCATCGGGCCCGACGATGCGGCGCGGATCGGCCGCCGCCTGGACGCCGGCCAGCCGGTGCGCCTGGAGGACTCGCCGGTCCTGGCGTGGAACCTGCTCGCCCTCGTCAACGGCCTCGACGCCCCGGACGGCCCGAGCGCCGCGAGCGCCGAAGAGGCGTGGGCGCTGGCGGGCGCCCAGGCGCCGGAGTGGGTCGGCCTGATCCTGGGCAACGCCCGCTGGCGCCGCGAGAGCCGGTCCGACTCCGACGACCCGATCCGGCGCGCGACGAGCGCCCGCATCGCGGCCGCGCGCACGCTCGCCGCGACGGCGGGCCTCGCCGAGGACGTGGCGATCACCGTCGCTGCCCTCCCCATGGTGGTGCTGGAGCTGGTCGCGACGGCGCTCGCCTGTTCCCCGATGAGCGGGCCGGCGCTGCAGCACCGATCCGTCCACCACCTGCTGCCGCTCGTCGGGCGCGCGGCCGGCATGGCGGCCGGACTCCCGCCCCCGCTCGTCGCCGCGATCACCTTGTCGCCCCCGCGGCACCCGGCGACGCGGCTGGCCCGCCTCGTCGGGATGGCCGCCGGGGAGCTGATGGAGGTCGGAGAACTCCAGATCGAACCGCTCGAGGTGGACGAGCAGCTCGCCGCGACGCTCGCCGTCGCGCGCAAGGCGGCCGAGCGCGCCATCCGGGCGCGGCCGGAGCCAAGGTAGAATCGGGTCATGCAGGTGCTCGTCATCGGGGGCAGCCGCTTCATCGGCCTGGCGCTGGTCCAGCGTCTGCTCATGGACGGGCACCGGATCACGCTGGTCAACCGCGGCCGAACCGCGGACCCGTTCGGCACCCGCGTCAGCCGCGTGATCGGCGACCGCTCCGACCCGCAGACGCTGCAGCGCGCGCTGGCGCGAAGGGAGTTCGACGCCGTCATCGACGTCATCGCCTTCCGCGAGGAGGACACGCGGGCGGCGATCGAGAAGCTCTCCGGCCGCATCGGGCACTTCATCCACATCTCCACCGCGTCGGTGTACCTGGTGCGCGAGCGCCTGCTGGCCCCGTTCCGTGAGGAGGACTTCGCCGGCCGGCTCGCGCCGAAGACCGAGGCCACCAGCTCGTCGTGGACCTACGCGTACCACAAGCGGCGCTGCGAGGTCGCGCTTGCGCACGCCTGGGACGGCGAGCAGTTCCCCTACACCACGCTGCGTCTGCCGATGGTCGTGGGGCCGCGCGACTACACCGAGCGCGCGCAGACGTACTTCGAGCGCCTGCTCGACGGCGGCCCGGTCATCCTGCCGGACGGTGGGCTCAACTCGTGGGGGTTCCTCTGGGTCGGGGACGTGGCCGACACGATCGCCGCCAACCTGATGAACGCCAACGCGTTCGGACGGACGTACAACCTCGCCCAGCGGGAGATCGTGGCGCTCAAGCAGTTCGTCGAGACCGCCGCCGCCAACCTCGGCCAGCGTCCGACCCTGGCGTCCGTCCCGCTCGAGTGGCTCAACCGCCTCAACCTCGGCACCGCGTTCTCGCCGTACACCCACGACCACGACATCGTGCTCGACACCGCGGCGGCGCAGCGCGACCTCCTGTTCGAGCCGACGCCGTTCTTCACCTGGTGCGAGCGGCTCGTGGCCGACTTCCGGGACCACTGGGACAAGACGCCGTCGCGGCTGTACGCGACCCGTCCCCTGGAGCTGCGCCTCGTGCAGGAGCTCGCCCAGCTCCGCATCCCCGGCATCGGGCCGGCGCAGGTCACAGCGGCTCGCTGAACCCCTCGATCGCCGCCAGCGCGCGGCGCGCGGCCTCCTGCTGCGCCGCCTTCTTCGAAGGGCCTTCGCCGCGGGCCAGGGGGCGCCCGCCGACCTCGACTTCGTAGACGAAGAGCTGGCGGTGGGCGGGGCCGCGGACCTCGACCTCGCGGTACGCCGGCAGCGGCATGCCGCGCTTCTGCGCGAACTCCTGCAGCGTCGACTTGGGCTCCTCGAGCGCGAGCTGCGCGGGGTGGAGCTCGGCGAGCGGCGCGGCGAAGAGGCGGCTCACCGCCGTCTTGAACGCCCGCCAGCCGCCGTCGAGCAGGAGCGCCCCGAGCACGGCTTCCGTCGCGTCGGCAAGCACGGCCGCGCCGGGCGCGGCCGCGCCCAGGCCGCCGCCGACCTCGAGCGCCGCCGGCAGTTCGAGGCGACGCGCCAGCGCGGCGAGCGACGCCTCGCGCACGAGCGCCGACCGCGCCCGGGTCAGCTCCCCTTCGCTGGCCGCCGGCCAGCGCGCGAACAGGAGCGCCCCGACCGCGTGCGAGAGCGCCGCGTCGCCCAGGAACTCGAGCCGTTCGAACGAAGGGGCGCCCTGCTCGTGCGCCGCGGAGCGGTGCCGCAGCGCCTGCTGCAGCAGGCCGGTGTCGGCGAACCGGTATCCGAGCGAGTCTTGCAGCCGCGCCAGCGCCGCCCCCCGCCTCACGCGCGGACCTCCGCGGCCGGGGGCCACAGCAGCTCGCCGCCGCGCCTGATCCGCACGAACCGGTGGTAGGGGAGGAAGACGCCCCCCGCGACGACCACGCCGGCGGGCAGGACCTCGAGCACGGACTCGAACGGGACCGGCTCGACCCGCTCTTCGCCGGCCTCGCGGGCGCGGACTTCGATCACCACCCCACCGGGCCGCGACCCGGCGTCCCACCGCAACCGGTTGAGCAGCTCCCGCACCGTCGCCACAGAGCGATTGTACGCACGTTCCACGCGCGCACGTGCCCCGGCGGGGCCACCCGGCATCCTTGACGGCGGCGGTCGGGAGGACGACACTCCCCGCGCCATGGAGAAGTTCCGCATTCGGGGTGGGCGCCGGCTGGCGGGCGAGGTCCGGGTCTCGGGCGCGAAGAACGCCGCCCTCCCGTGCCTGGCGGCGACGCTCCTCACCTCCGAGCCCGTGCGGCTGCGCGGCCTCCCGCGGGTGCGCGACATCGTGACCATGGAGAAGGTGCTCGGCGCGCTCGGGGAGTCGTGCGAGCGCGAGAACGGCACGACGCGCGTCGTGGCCGGCAGCGGCGACGCTCACCACGCGCCGTACGAGCTCGTGCGCACCATGCGGGCGTCGGTGCTCGTGCTCGGCCCCCTGCTGGCCCGACGCCGGCGGGCGCGCGTCTCGCTCCCGGGCGGCTGCGCGATCGGAGCCCGCCCGGTGGACTTCCACCTCCAGGCCCTGGCGCGCCTCGGCGCCGACCTGCGGGTCGAGAGCGGCGATATCGTGGCCGAAGCTCCACGCGGCCTGGCCGGCGCCGAGATCGAGTTCCCGCGCATCACCGTCACCGGGACCGAGAACCTGCTGATGGCCGCGGCGCTCGCCCGCGGCCGCACCGTGCTGCGCAACTGCGCCCGCGAGCCCGAGGTCGAGGACCTCGCCGCGATGCTCGCCGGCATGGGCGCTCGCATCGCCGGGGTCGGCTCGCCGACCCTCGAGGTGGAGGGCGTCGAGGCGCTGGGGGGCACCGATCACGCCGTCATCCCGGACCGCATCGAAGCTGGCACGTACGTCATCGCCGCGGTTCTCGCCGGCGCCGGCGTGAGGGTGACCGGCTGCCGCCCGACCCACCTGCGCGCCCTCCTCGACCTGCTCGAGCGCGCCGGCATCGCGCTCGAGACCAGTGATGACGCCGTCACCGTCCCCGAGCAGGGGTCGCCGCCGGAGGCGGTCTCGGCGACGACCGCGGAGTACCCCGGCTTCGCGACCGACCTCCAGGCGCAGCTGCTCGCGCTCGCGACCCAGAGCCGGGGGACGAGCGCGATCACCGAGGCGATCTTCGAGAACCGGTTCCAGCACGTGCTCGAGCTCAAGCGCATGGGCGCCGCGATCGAGGTCGCGGGCCGCACCGCCCGCGTCCACGGGCCGACCCCTTTGGATGGCACTACGGTAATGGCGTCGGACCTGCGGGCTTCCGCGACGCTCGTGCTCGCCGGCCTCGTCGCCCGGGGGGACACGGTTGTGGACCGCATCTACCACCTCGACCGCGGCTACGAGGCGATGGAGGTGAAGCTCAACGCCCTCGGCGCCGAGGTCGAGCGCTTCAACCCCGGCCCCTACCGATAGGGCGCGGGATCGCTCCAGCGCCACGGTCTCGCGTGCCGCTCCAGGCAAACGGCTCCGGCCGGCCGCCCTTGCTATGCTTCGCCGATGGAGAGCTGCCCGTTCTGCCGCGTGGCCCAGGGGACGGCGCCGGCGCGAGTCGTTTTCGCCGACGACGAGGTGCTGGCGTTCCACGACATCGCGCCGCGCGCGCCGGTGCACCTCCTCGTGATCCCGCGCCGGCACATCGCCTCGCTCGCCCACGCCTCGAAAGGGGACCTCGACCTCCTCGGCAAGCTCCTGGCCGCGGCCGCCGAGGCGGCCCGCCAAGCAGGGATCGCCGACAGCGGTTACCGGGTGGTCGCCAACAGCGGCGCCGAGGGCGGCCAGACCGTGGCCCACCTCCACCTGCACGTGCTGGGCGGCCGTCCGATGGGGTGGCCGCCCGGGTGATGCCGGCGCCGCCCCCTCCGCCCGCGGTGCTCGCCGACGCGCTGCGGGCCGGCCGTTGGGCCGAGGTCCGGACCGCGGCCGCAGCGCTGCCGCGCCCGTTGCCGCCCGCGATCGCGCTCGCCACCGCCCGCGCCGCGCGCGAGATGGGCGAGCCGCGGCAGGCGCTCGAGCTGCTGCGGCAGGCGTTGCCCGGCGCAGGCGAGCTGGCCGCGGCGCTGCGGCTCGAGGCCGGCCACGCCGCGAGCGCCATTGGCCAGGACCCGTGGCCGTGGGTGTCGCCGTTGCTCGCCCGCGCAGCGCCGGCGGCCCAGCGCCGCGCGGCCGCGGACGTCCTGCGCGCCGCCTGGGAGACGTCCCCGCCTTCGGTGCTCGGGCGCGTCCCTCGCGCCGCGCTGCCCCGCGCGCTGCGCCGCGACCTCGCGGCCGTGCTCGCGGTCCGGAGCGCCGACGAGACCGCGGCACTGCGCCTCCTCGCCGAGCGCATCGGCGACCGGTCCGCGCTCCGGGCGGCGGCGTGGCTCGCGGGCCGCGGCGGCCTCGCCCCCGCCGACAGCCTCACCGTCGCCGAGGCGCTGCTCGCCGGAGGCGAGTGGCGCGAGGCGGCGGACCTGCTGGCGCGCACGGCCGCGCCGGCGGCGCCGCTGCGCTCGCGCTGGGCGTTCCTGCGCGGTCGCGCCGCGTACCGGCTCGGCGACCTGGCAGGCGCCACGGCGGCGTTCGACGAGGCGCTCGCCGCGGCGAGCGATCCGGCCGACCGCTTCGCCGCCGCCGTGCAGCGTGCCCGCGTCGCCGAGATATCCGGCGACTTCCCCGCGGCGCTGGGGTTCTGGGATGCCGCTCGCGCCGCCGCGCCGCGGGAAGTCGAGGGGTGGGACGGCGGCGCCCGCGTCCGCGCGGTGCTCGGGCGCGACGGCGAGGCGGCCGCGATGCTCGCCCGTTGCCCCGCCGCGGTCCAGCGCGTCGCCGGCCCACGTCTGGCCGCGTTGCTGCTGGCCCGCGGCGAGGCGACGCGCGCCAGTGCCGTCCTCGCCCGCCTCCCTTGGCGTCTCCCCGCCGCGCGGACGCTCGCGATCGCCGCGCTGGTGCGGGAGGGCGAGCTGCCGGCGGCACGGGCCGCGGCCGCCGAACTGCTGGCGGACCGTCGCGCCGGGCCGTGGCGGGACATGGTCGTCGGCCTCCTGCCGCCTCCGGCGGCGGCAGGAGGACCGGTCGCACCGACATCCGACCCCGTCCGGCTCGCCCGCCTCGCGGCGGAGCGCGGGCCGCGGGCCGCGGCCGGGGCTCTCGCCGCCGCGCTCGCCGGCGACCCGGCATGGGCGCGCCTCCTCGCCGGGGCGCCCGGCGAGCCGGCCGGCTGGGGCGGGCCGGCGCAGGCGCTCGCGGCCGCCGGCCTCGAACGCGACGCCGCGGCGCTCTACGCGGCGACGTTCCCCGCCGCCACCCCGAACGCCCTCGCGTGGAGCGCCGAGCGCCTCGCGGTCTGGGGCAACCGCCCGGCGGCGCTGGCGGCCGGCGAGCGGCTTTGGGACCGGCTCGGCTCGCTCCCGGCCGCGCTGCTGCCGCCGTCGCTGCAGCGCCTGGTCCTGGTGCCCGATCTCGTCGGCCCATGCCGGGAGGCGGCGCGCGCCGGCGGTGTCCCGGCCGCGTGGCTGGTGGGCATCGTCCGGCAGGAGTCGCGCTTCGACGAGGAGGCCGCCTCGACGGCCGGCGCGATCGGCGTTGCGCAGATGGTCCCCGAGGCGGCGCGGCGGTTGGGGGCGGCGCCCGACGATCTGAAGGACTCGGGCCTCGCCCTGCGGCTCGCCGCCCGCGAGGTCGCGCGCCTGAGGGCACGCTTCGGCCCGCGGCTCGCGGTGGTGGCCGCGGCGTACAACGCCGGCGATCGGGTCGTGGCGACCTGGCTCGCCGAACTCGGAGGCTACCCGGGCGACGCGCTGTTCGCCGCCGCGGTGCCCTACCGGGAAACCGCGGGGTACGTGCTCGCCGTGTGCGAGGGCGCCGAACTCGCGGGCTACCTCGACGAGGCGGCCGGCGGCGCGAGGTAGCGCACGATCTCCGCCCGCTTGGCGAGTTCTGCGGTCCAGCGGTCGATCTCCGCCGCGAGCTTGCGCTCGCGCAAGAGCGCTTCCACCTTGGGGCGGACCTCCGCGAGCGGCGGCGCCGCCTTGCCCTCGCTCTTCAGCTGCGGGACCAGCTCCTGCTGCCAGAACGTCTCGACCTCCTGGCCGGTGGGGCGCACGAACGGTCCGAAGCGCGAGGCGACGTAGGACTGGACCACGGCGGCGCGGCGGACGAGTTCCCGCAGCGGCCCCTCGTTGAAGCCGATCTTCGCCAGCTTTTCGCGCAGCGCCTCCTCCCCGCCCGCCCGCTCCACGGTCGCCCGCCACGCCGCGTCGAGATCGACCTGCGTGCGGCCCGCGATCCCCGCCGCCTGGAGGTCCTGCCAGCGCAGCTCGAGGTCCACGAGCGCCTCGAGGACCGCGCGGTCGTAATCGGCATCGCTCTCGGCCGGCTCCTTCGGCACCAGGGCCCCCACCTCGGCCAGCTCGACGTCGGAGGCGAGGACCGGCACGTTGTTGACCAAAGCAAGGACACGCTCGACCTCGACCGCAGCAGCGAACAACGCCGGAAGCAGCAGCGTCAGCACGGCATCATGGTACACTTCGCGCGGAGGTTTGCGTGGGCACTCTCGCGCCGCAGCCGGGTGATCTGGTCGTGGCCCTGGCGCAGATTGCGACTTGCCCGGGGCAGCTCCGGTACAACCTCGCCAAGCACCTCGCCGCGGTGGAGGACGCGCGCACCGCCGGCGCCCACCTCGTCGTCTTCCCCGAACTCTCGCTCTCCGGCTACCTTCTCGCCCACGGCGTCCTGGAACATGCGCTGCGGCTCGACGACCCGCGCCTCGACCCCTTGCTCAAGGCGAGCCGCGACATCGCGCTGCTGGTGGGGTTGCCGTTGCGCGAGCCGCACGGAGGGGTTTCGAACGCGGCGGTGCTGCTCGAGCGCGGGGAGGTCCGCGGCGTTCACCGCAAGCTCTACCTGCCCACCTACGGCATGTTCGACGAGGGACGCTACTTCGCGCCGGGGCCGCGCCTGGCGCCGATCGCCTGCGCCCTCGGGCGGTTCGGCGTCCTGATCTGCGAAGACGCCTGGCACCTCTCCTCGGCGATCATCCTCGCCCACGCCGGGGTGGACGCGCTTCTGGTCGTCGCCGGGGGACCCACCGAACTCGACTCCGGCGGCGAGCCGGCCGGGTCGCGCCGGTGGCACTGGATCATGGGCGCCACCGCGGTGACCACCGTGAGTCCCGTCTTCTTCGCGAACCGCTGCGGCTGGGAGGAAGGCGTGTTGTTCGGTGGCCGTTCGTGGGCTGTGGACGGACGCGGGACGAGCCTCGCCGAGCCCGCTCCGGCGCTCGACGAGGCCCTGGTCCTGGCGCCGCTTTCCCTGGCGGCCGTCGCGCGAACCCGCACCTTGATCCCGATCCCGGTCGCCGAGAGGTTCGACCTCTGGCGCGCCGCGCTGGGGGGCCCGGATGCGTGAGCTGCCCCAGGTCGACGCCGGCCTCCTGGGCGAAACGCTCCGGCGCTTCCTCGCCGAAGAGCTGCGCGCCTCGGCCCTCGCCGGTTACGTCGTCGGGCTTTCCGGCGGCGTGGATTCGGCGGTATCGGCCGCGCTCGCCGTCGCGGCGGTGGGGGCGGACAACGTGCTCGCCCTGGCCCTGCCCGGCCCGACGAGTTCGGCCGAGAGCCTGCGCGACGCGCGCGCCGTGGCCGCGGCGCTCGGCCTGAAGATCGAGGTCGTCGACCTCGCCCGGCCCGCGGCGGTGCTCGCCGAGACGCTCGACGCGAAGGGCGACCGGGTCCGTTTCGGCAACATGATGGCGCGCCTGCGGATGGTGGCCCTGTTCGACCGGGCGCGCACCGTCCCGGCGCTGGTGCTCGGCACCAGCAACAAGTCCGAAATCCTTCTCGGGTACTCGACCCTGTTCGGCGACGCCGCGGCGTCGGTGCAACCCTTGGGCGACGTCTGGAAGACCCACGTCTTCGCGCTCGGCCGTACGCTCGGCGTGCCGGAGGCGGTGGTGGCCAAGCCCCCCACCGCCGACCTGTGGCCCGGGCAGACCGACGCCGGCGAGCTGGGCTTCGACTACCCGGCGGTCGATCCGGTTCTCTACTGGCACCACGAGGGCGGGATGGGACGCGAGGCGCTGCTTGCGGCCGGCTTTCCCCCGGCGCTCGTGGACGGCGCCCTCGCCGCGTACCGCCGCAACCGTTTCAAGTGGCGGCCGACGGTGGTGGCGCGGGTGTCGGCGAGCTGCATCAACGTGGACCGGATCCTCCCCCGCAACCCGGAACGATGAGAAGCCGGAGTTCGGGAGTCGGGGCTCGGGAGCCGGAAACCGCCTCGAGGCTTTCCTCGAGCCCCGAACCCCGAGCCCCGAACCCCGCGGAGGGCGGGGGCAGGCTCTTCGTGGTGGCCACGCCGATCGGCAACCTCTCCGACCTTTCGCCGCGCGCCCGCGAGATCCTCGCCGGCGTCCGCCTGGTCCTTGCGGAGGACACCCGGCATGTCCGCAAGCTCCTGAACCGGTTCGGCATCACGACCGCGGCTCGGGCGCTGCACGAGCATAACGAGGCACGCGAGGTCCCCAGCCTCCTCGCCGAGCTGCGAAGCGGCGCCGAGTTCGCCCTGGTGTCCGACGCCGGCACGCCGCTCCTGGCGGACCCCGGCTACCGCTTGGTGCGCGCCTGCCGCGAGAGCGGGATCGAGGTGCTCGCCGCGCCGGGTCCGAGCGCCGTGGCCGCGGCGCTCTCGGTCGCGGGCCTGCCCCCCGTCCCGTTCACGTTCGCGGGGTTCCTACCGCCCCGCCCGGGCGCTCGCGCCGCCGCGCTCGCCGCCCTGGCCGCGCTCCCGCACACGCTCGTCCTGTTCCTCGCCCCGCACCGCCTGCGCCCGGAACTCGAGGCGTGCGCCGCCGCCCTCGGCGGGGAACGGGAGGCCGCGCTCATGGCAGAGCTGACCAAGATCCACGAGCGCTGTCAGCGCGGCTCTCTCGCGGAGCTCGCGGCGTGGGGAGCGGCGGCCGCCCCGAGGGGCGAGTACACGCTCGTCGTCGGCCCCCCGGTTGTTGCGAAGACGGAGGGCGAGGCGGCGACGCCGGAGACCGCACGCGCGGCGGTGGACGCGGCGCTCGCCCGCGGCCTCGACCTCGCCGCGGCCCGCCGCGAGGCCACGCGCGCTCTCGGCGTCACGCGGCGGGAGCTGTACGCCCTGACGACGCGGCAGGCCGGGCGATGAGGGCGATCATGAGGGCGCTGACCGCGGCGAGGGCGGCAGGGCCTCGGGCGCGCTCGATCCGGCTCTCGGCCAGGCTCGCCAGGGCCGCGATCAGCTCCGGCTCCCCGTAGGCCGCCGCGAGCCGGAACGCGCGGTGGAGCTGCCACGGCGTCATTCCGACCAGGGGGGAGTCGGGCGTGGCTTCGATGTCCTTGGCCAGGCGGGGCAACAGCCGCGGCTTGAACGTGCGCGGGTACCAGTCCTTCCCTCCGCACCGCCTTTGGTCGAGCTCCGCGGCGAGCGACGCGCGCGCCGCGTGAGAGCGCACCGCGAGCGCCTGCCGCAGCAGGCGGCCCACGGTGCCCGCGAGGACCGGGCCGAGCCGCTCCGGGCCGACCGCGTCGCCCCGCCAGTCGGTGAGGACCGCGCCGGCGGCGATCGCGCCGGCGAATCGGGCGAAGCGGCCTCCGTCGCGTTGTTGCAGCGCGTCCTCGATCTCGCGTAACTGCCGCTCGCCGACCCCGGCTTGCGCCCGGACGGCGGCGGCGTCCGCTTCGCCGGAGAGCGCCAGGCGCTCGGCCGCCTTGGCCAGTTCGCGCGGGCGGAACCCGTACGCCTCGCACAGGGCGTCCACAACCTCGTGGTTGCCCTCGAGGCCGGGGGCGGCGCGGGCGATCAGCGAGGTCAGGACCTGTCGCTGCTTGGGTGAGACCCGCCCCTCCTCCCACGGCTTCGGCGCCTCCGGCAGCGCGATGAAGCTGACCTCGCCGCGCCGGGCGACCGCGTCCACCAGCGCCCCGGCGGGCGCGGCCGTGGCCACCACGCTCATCACCATGGCCACGTCGGCGAGGGGCAGCTTCTCGAGGCCCTCGGCGAGCGCCTCGGCGGCCGCGCGACGGCTGGCACCGAAGTAGGCCCGCGCATCCGCGATCACCAGCAGGCGTTCCGCCGCGAAGAGCGAAGGGCTGGCCAGCTCCTGCACGAGGCGCGCGGCCGGCGGCGCCTCGTCGAATGCGACGACCTCGCCGGCCGGGTGAGCCTGCCGCCATGCCGCCACGGCGTCCTGGCGCGCGAGTTCGAGCAGGAATTCGTCGGGACCGGCGAGGAGGAGGATCTGCGTTGAACTCACGGGCGGGGCCTCGACCTCCTCACCTGCCGGGGGACGTCTCGCCGGCACCACCGCGAACCTCGGGGCGAACCCGGACCACCCCCGGGGCCGGCGTCAGATCTCGCCGCGGTCCTGCAGCTCCTGGCACGCGATGCAGTACCGCGCCCACGGAACCGCTTGCAGCCGCTGCTTCTCGATCGGCTGTTCGCAATGGATGCACATGCCGAAACGCCCGCCGTCGAGGCGAGCGAGCGCCTCGTCGATCATCCGGAGCATCTTGCCCTCGTTCTCCGAGAGCGAGAAGGAAAACTCCCTCTGGAACGCGCTGGTCGCGCGGTCGGCGATGTCCGGCGCCCCGGACTCGGTTTCCACCGAGCCCATCTCCCGGGCGCGCGACACCCCCTCCATGACCTCCTTGCGCTTGGCCTGCAAGTGCTTCTTCATGGTCTTGAGATCAATCGCGTGAGCCAATCCAGCCTCCAGACGGGCGATTATACCGCAAAGCCCAACCGTCTAACCCAAACAGGTCCGGTGATATTGCCCGCCGGCAAGCAGGTCGCACGCGCGGTAAAGTTGCTCGAGAAGCACGACACGGGCGAGCGCGTGGGGGAGGGTCAGGCGGGAGAGGGCGAGCCGCTCGTGCGCGCCGGCCTTGAGCGCCCCGTCCAGCCCGAGGTCCGACCCGATCACGAACGCCGTGCGGCCGCGCTGCCGGCGCTCCCCGAGCCACGAGGCCAGCTCCTCGGTGCTCCGCTCCCGCCCGCCCTCGTCGAGCGCCACCACGGCGTCCCCGGGCGCGAGGTGGCGCCGGATCGCGTCGGCCTCCTCGGCCAGCGCCCTCTTCGGGTCGCCGCTCCGGCCGGACGCGGGCCGCACCCGCACCGCGGTGAACGGCAGGTGCCGGGCCAGCCTCGCCCCGAACTCGTCCGCCAGCGCCTCGAACGGCTCGGGCGCCCGCCGGCCGACCCACACGAGCAGCACGCCGTTCACAGGCCCTGGCGCCATCGGATCAGCGTCCGCCGCGAGATGCCGAGAGCCGCGGCCGCGCGCGACACGTTGCCGCGCTCGGCCGCCAGGACCCATAGGGCGTACACACGCTCGACCTCGGCCAGCGGAGCCCTGCGCTCCGCCGCGAGGCCGGCGACCGCGGGCCAGGCGTGGCCCGGCAGGCCGAGGTCGGCCGGATCGATCGTCCCGCCGTCAGCTTGCATCCGCGCCCGCGTGAGGGCGGCCTCGAGCTCGCGGAAGTTGCCGGGCCACGGGTACGCGGCGAGCAACCGGCCAGCCTCCTCGGTCAGGGTCACTCGCCCCTGCGACTGCCGCCGCCCCCGGCGCAGGACGGCCCGGGCGAACGGCAGGATGTCCTCCGGACGGTGCCGCAGCGCCGGCAGTTGCGCGTGGAAACCGGCCAGGCGGTGGTAGAGGTCGGATCTGAACACCCCCGCGTCCACCCGCTGCTGCAGACCGGCGTCCGCCAGGGCGATGACGCGGGCGCGAAACGACCTGGAGACCGCGGTCCCCACCGGAGCGTAGCTGCGTTCCTCCAGGACCCGCAGCAACGCGGTCTGCCCGTCGGACGGTAGGGCGTCCACACGGTCGAGCACGAGCGTGCCGTCCGCAGCCCGCTCGAGGAGCCCTCTGTGCGGCCGGGTCGCGTCGGTGAACGCCCCGGCGCGGTGGCCGAACAGCGCCGAGGCCACCAGGGTGGCCGGGACCGCGCCGCAGTCCACGACCACGAACGGGCGGCCGTGCCGCCCGACCCGGTGGGCGCGGGCGGCCACGAAGCTCTTGCCTACCCCGGTCTCGCCCTCGAGCAGGAGCGTCAGGTCGGTGGAAGCGAACCGCGACAGGGCGCGAGCGAGTTCGGAGGCGCGTCGGTTGCGGGTGGCGAAGAGCGCGTTCACCGGCCGGACGCCCGCACCGCCGCCGTGATCTCCGGGGCGTCCCCCCAGAGGCGCTCGAGCGCGTAGAACTCGCGTCTCTCCTCGAGGAAGATGTGCACGATGAAGTCCCCGTAGTCCAACAGCACCCATCCGCCCTGGGCGTAACCCTCGACGGCAAGGGCACGCACGCCCTTCGCCACCAGGGCGCGGTCCACCTCGTCCGCCACGGCTTGCGCCTGCCGCTGCGATCCGGCCGAGCAGATCACGAACGCCTCGGCGATCGAGGTTCGCTCGGAGACGTCCAGCGCCAGCACGTGGTACGCCTTCTTCTCTTCGAGCGCCGAGGCGACCAGCCGAAGGCGGGCCAGCACGTCAGATTCCATTGCCGGGCTCGCCCCCCTGGTGGTACAGGCGGTGCTTGACGATGTAGCGGTGGACCTCGGGCGGGACCAGCTCGTGGATCGACCGCCCCAACCGCAGGCGCTCCCGCAGCTGCGTGGCCGAGACCGGAAACGGCTCGTGCTGCAACAGGTAGATCCAGTTCGACCCCGGCTCCGGGTCCGGCACGTCGTGGAACGGCTCGACCGTCCGCATCCGCCCGCGCAGCTCGGCGGGAACCCTTGCCGCGAGCTCCTCGCCCCACACGGTGTCCCGGTGCAGCACGACGAGGTGGGCGAGGGAGACCAGCTCCTCCCACCGGTGCCATTCGCCTATCTGCGAGAACGAGTCGCTGCCCATGAGGAAGTAGAGCTGTTCGACCGAGACGCGCTCGCGGAGCCGGCGGAGCGTGTCGACGGTGTAGGTCGGGCCCTCCCGCTCGGCCTCGACGGCGGAGAGGAGGAAGCGCTCGTACGGCTGGGTGGCCAGGGCGAGCATCGCGAAGCGGTGCGAAAACGGCGTCAGCGGCGCGGCCAGCTTGTGCGGGGGGTTGTACGCCGGCACGAAGACCAACGCGTCGAAGCGAAACGTCTCGAACGCGCGCACCGCCGGCACCAGGTGACCCAGGTGCACCGGGTCGAACGTGCCGCCGAAGAAGCCGAGCCTTCTCACCCGCGTTCCGCCAGAGCGAACACCCGCTCCAGCATACCCTCAACGCCTTCGCCGCTCACCGCCGAGATCACGGTCCAACCCACCCCCAACTCCGCGGCCACCTCGGCCAGCTCGTCGCGGCGGGACTCCTCGGCGGCCGCGTCGGCCTTGGTGCCGACGAGCAGAGACGTCCGGCTCGCGAGAGCGGGATCGTGGAGCGCGAGTTCCTGGTGCAGGACCTCGACCTGCCGCCGCACCGGCTCCTCGCTCGCGAGGTCCACGAGGTGGATCAGCACGCGGCAGCGCTCGATGTGCCGCAGGAAACGGTGACCGAGGCCTGCCCCCGCGTGCGCGCCCTCGATCAGCCCCGGGATATCGGCGAAAACAAGCGACCTCGCCCCGCCGTCGCGGCTCACGACCCCGAGGTGCGGTTCCAGCGTCGTGAACGGGTAATCTGCGATCTTCGGGCGCGCCGCCGAGACCCGGGCCAGCAGGGTCGACTTGCCGGCGTTCGGCAGGCCGACGAGGCCGACGTCCGCGAGCAGCTTGAGCTCGAGCGCGATGTGCCGCTCCTGGCCGGCCTCCCCGGCCTCGGCGAAGCGCGGGGCCTGCCGCGTCGGCGTCGCGAAGTGCTGGTTGCCGCGCCCGCCGCGCCCGCCGCGGGCCACGACCGCTTCCTGAGCTTCGGTCACAAGGTCGGCCACCAGCTCGCCGCTGTCGAAGTCGCGGATGACGGTCCCGAGCGGAACCTCGATGACCGCGTCCTCTCCCGAGGCACCGCTCTGGTTGGAGCCGCGGCCGTGCTCGGCGCGGCCCGCCTTGACGTGATGGCGGTTGTAGAGGTGTGCCAGGGTCGCCCAGTGGACTCCGGCCCGCACGATGACGCTCCCCCCGTGCCCGCCGTCGCCCCCGTTGGGGCCGCCGCGCGGGACGTACTTCTCGCGGCGGAAGCTGACGCACCCACGCCCCCCATCGCCGGCCTTCACGAAGATGTGGACTTCGTCGAGGAACATCAGGCCTGTGGGGGGCGCGCGCTAGGCGGCGGGCTCGATCACGACGAAGCGGCCGAGGCGCCCCCGGTCGCGGAAGCGGATGCGGCCCTCGACCAGGGCGAACAACGTGTCGTCCCCGCCGCGGCCGACGTGCACGCCGGGCTTCCAGCGGGTGCCGCGCTGCCGCACGATGATCGTCCCGGCGGTGACCAACTCGCCGTCGCCGCGCTTGACACCCAGCCGCTGGGCGTTCGAATCACGCCCGTTCCGGCTCGAACCCTGACCTTTCTTGTGCGCCATCTCCCCTCCCTACGCCTCGATGGCGTCGATGCGGACCTCGAGGAGGTCCTGGCGGTGGCCCGTCGTCTTGCGGTACCCCTTGCGCTTCTTCTTCTTGAATATGATCACCTTCTCGGCGCGCAGCTCGCGCACCAGCGTGCCCTTGACCGACGCCCCGGCCACCAGCGGCTTGCCCACCACGACGCTGCCGGCGTCGCGGACGAGGAGAACGCGATCGAAAACGACCGCGGCGCCCGGTTGCGCGCCCGGCCACACCCGCTCCACCGCGACCCTTTGTCCGACTTCCACGCGGTGTTGCTTGCCACCAGCTTCCACGATTGCGTACATGCCGACTCCAACCCGACCAGTCGGGGAACGAAGTTTGTACCACACCGCCGCCCGAGTGTCAAACGCCGGAGCCGCTTGCCGGCAGGGCGAACACCTGCACGGAACCGGCCTGAACGGCCGGCAGGCCGAGCCACGCGATGAAACCGGTCCACCGCCTCCACCCCTGCTCGCCCCGCCACGGCGCCACCGGGTAGCCGCCGGCGAGACGGTCGAGCTCGCCCCAGTTGACCAGGATGTGGGTGAAGCCCTCGCGGCGCAGCCGCTCGCACGCCTCGCCCGGGCCTGAGCTCGTCTCCAGGACGGCCCGCAGCGGGGAAACGTCGTGCTGCGACGGAGCAACGAAGCGACGGGGAAAGCCAAAACCGCGCGCCTCGCCGACGAACAGCACGCGGGCCGCCGCGGGCAGACTCCCAGAGGCCGCGAACGCCGGAAACGGGTCGTTGACCACCATCGCCCTGTGAACTTCCGCGGGTGTCTCTCCCGGCAGCGCGAGGCCTCCCCACCGGTGCAGCTGTTGGGCCGAGAGGGCCAGACCGAGTGCGGCCGTGGTCCCGAGGGCCAGCGCCGCCCCCCAGCGGCCGGCCGCGGAACGCCCGCCGGCAGCGGCCGCCATCGCGAGGAGGAGCGCAGCGACAGGCCCGAGGAAGCGGGGCAGGTTTCCCGTCAGTGCCCACGACCCCAGCCCGGCGACCGCCGCCAGCGCCACGATGCGGTCGCGCCCGGTGGGGCGCACCGCCAGAATGACGCCCGCAGCGAGCGCGAGGAGCGCGAGGTACCCGGCATGGGGTGCGAGCGCCGTCGCGGTGACCCGAGCCAGGCCGCCGACGCCCCGCACGGTGTGCATCGCGGACCCGGCATCGCGCCACAGGGTTTCGACCCCTTCGTGGTGCCAAAACAGTGGGGCGAGGGGGTCGCCGAGCAGGATCAGGTTCTTCAACCACCAGAGGCTGCACCCGGCCAGGAAACCGAGTGCCGCGCGCAACAACTCCCGCAAGTCCCGCGTCCGCAGGACAACCGCGACCACGACCACGGCGCCCCAGGGGATCCCTTGCATGCGCGCCGCGCCTGCGGTCCCCGCCAGGAAGCCGGCGAGTGCGCCCGAACCCGGGGTCCAGCGGGGCGCGGCGACCAGCGCCATGGCGGCGACGGTGCCGCCCAGGCCCCACGCTTCGGCGGCAGGGAGGCCGGGGACCAGCACGCAGCACGGCAGCAGCGGCACGCACCCTCCCGCCAGCGCCGCCGCCCAGCGGGGCGCCCCGAGGCCGCGGGCGAGCGCCCAGACCCCGGCGCCCGCCGCGACGAAACCCAACCAGTGAAGCACCGCGGGCGCTCGGTCGATGCCGAGAGAGAGGAACGGCGAGAACAGCAGCTGTGCAAGCGGAGGGAAGGCGGCGAACAGATCTTCCGGGTGGGCCGTGAGGCCGCCCTCGCGCAACGCCTGCCACGGCAGGCCGAGGTGGTAGACCAGCGCGTCGTAGAAGAACGGCGGCGCCAGCGCCACCGGCAGCACGATCAGGCCGGCAAGAACCGGCGGGAGGACCGGGCCCCAGCGCCAGCCGGCGCGCCGCGGCCGTCCCGTCGCCGCAACGAAGAGGACGAGCACGGCCAGCGTGGCCCAGGTCCAGGCGTGCGCCAGCCCCAAGGCCAGGGCGAGGGCGGCGAACAACCAACTTCCGAGGAGGAAATCGACCGGCACCCGAAGCGCCGGGCGCACCGGCACGGCGACGATGGCGCGCACCCGTGCTCCGGACGCGAGGAGGATTGCCCAGAAAACAACGCCCCCGAACAGCCCCACGAGTGTCTGTGACGGCGGCACGGGCGCAGTGTACCGGTTTCGATCGCCGCCGACCTCAATGCCGGAGTCACGTGGAGGCGGTGCTCAGAGGGGCTCGTACAGCGTGCGGCGCTGCCGGGGTGCGAACCCCGCGTCCGCGATGATGCGCTCCATTTCCTCGCGCGTCATGCGGTTGCGGGTTCCGGCCGCGGCCACGACGTTTTCCTCGAGCATGATCGAGCCGAGGTCGTCGGCGCCGAAGAAGAGCGAGAGCTGGCCGATCTTCGATCCTTGAGTGACCCACGACCCCTGGACGTGGAGGACGTTGTCGAGCGCCAGGCGCGAGATCGCCAGGGTGCGGAGGTAGTCGAAGCCGCCGGAGACCGGCACCTGGCCGGCGAGCGCCGTGTTCTCCTCCTGGAACGTCCAGGGGATGAACGCGGTGAACCCGCCGGTCTCATCCTGCAGCTCGCGCACCCGCAGGAAGTGCTCGACACGGGCGGCGTACGGCTCGCCGACGCCGAACATCATCGTGGCGGTGGTGCGCATCCCCTGGCGGTGCGCCTCGCGGTGCACCTCGAGCCACTGCGCGGTGGAGGCCTTCGCCCGCGACCAGATGCGCGTGCGCGTCCCGTCCTCGAGCACCTCGGCGCCGCCGCCCGGGATCGATGCGAGGCCGGCAGCGCGGAGGCGCGCGATGACTTCGGACAGTGGCAGCCTCTCGATCTTCGCGATAAACCAGATCTCGGGCGCCGAGAAGGCGTGCAGGTGGACGGCCGGGAACGCGGCCTTGAGCTGGCGCAGCATCCCCTCGTAGAAATCGATCCTCAGGGCGGGGTGGACGCCGCCCTGGAGCAGGATCCCGGTCCCGCCGGCGGCGACGGTCTCCTCGACCTTGCGGGCGATCGCCTCGAACGGCAGCACGTACGCGTCGGTGGCGGACGGCGTGCGGTAGAACGCGCAGAACTTGCAGCGGTAGACGCAGACGTTGGTGTAGTTGATGTTGCGGTCGATGATATAGGTCGCCTCGGCGGTCGGGTTCAGGCGGCAGCGGACGGCGTGGGCCGCGGCGCCGAGCGCATGCAGGCTCGCCTGATCGAACAGCCGCTGGAGGTCCTCCCCGGTCAGTCGCCGTCCACCCGCGGCGCCATCGAGCAGTCTCTGCACGCCCCCTCCAGGG
>CAVVEO010000027.1:0-90168 GCA_963747245.1 uncultured Acidobacteriota bacterium | reverse complement strand
CGGCGCCGCTCTCCAGGCTCAGGGCGACCGCAGCGGCGAAGAGGACCGCGGCCCAGGCGAACGCGGTCGCAACCGACATCGCCCCGCTCGCGACCGGCCGGAAGCGCTTGACCGGATCGGCGCGGTCGGCCTCCCGGTCGAGCACGTCGTTGACCAGGTACCCGGCCGAGGAGGCGAGGCAGAACGCCGCCGCCACCGCGACCGCCCTGCCCATCGCCGGCGCATCGAGCGCGTGCCCGGCGAACACAGCCGGCGCGAGGACGAAGCCGTTCTTGAGCCAGTGGCGGGGTCGCATCCCCCGGACGAGCGCAGAAAAACCATTCCTGAACATGACCGAGGCAATGCTAGCATCGCTCGTGGCCGGAGCACGAGTTCGCCTCGATCAGGCGCTCGTCGAGCGTGGGCTGGCGCCGTCGCGCGCGCGGGCCCAGAGCTTGATCCTGGCCGGTCTGGTCCGGGTCGACGGCCTCCTGGCGGACAAGGCCGGGAAGGCCGTCGCCGAAGGGGCCAGGGTGGAGGTCATCGGGCCGGACCACCCGTGGGTGTCGCGCGGCGGCGTCAAGCTGGCCGCGGCCCTCGCCGCGTTTGACGTCGATCCGTCGGGCAAGCGCTGCCTCGACGTCGGCGCCTCGACCGGCGGCTTCACGGACGTCTTGCTCGAAAATGGCGCGGTACAGGTGGTGGCGCTCGACGTCGGCCGCGGCCAGCTCGACTGGAAGCTGCGCTCCGATCCACGCGTCGTGGTCATCGAGGGCGTCAACGCCAGGTTGCTGGCGCCCGAGGACGTCCCCGGCCCGTTCGGCGTCGTCACCGTGGACGTCTCGTTCATCTCCCTGCGGCTTGTCCTCCCGGCGCTGCTGGGGGTCCTCGCCGCCGGTGGCGACCTCGTTGCGCTCGTGAAGCCGCAGTTCGAGGCGGGGCGCGGGCAGGTGGGCAAGGGCGGCGTGGTGCGCGATCCGGAGGTCAGGGAGAGGGCCATCGTTTCGGTGCTGGAGGCTGCGACGGCGCTGGGCCTGGTCTGCCTGGGAAGGATGGCGTCGCCAATTCCCGGCCCGGCGGGGAATGTGGAGGAGTTGGTCCACCTGCGCCGCGCCTGAAGCCACGCGGTGGCCGGGCCCGCGCCGCTGGCGCCGCCGGCGTCGGACCTCTCGCTGCGTTGCGCCGCGCCGGTTCGCATCCTCAGCGTACCCTCCGGGTACGCCTCCGGTGCGACCGGCTTGCGCGCCTTGCGATAGGCCCAACGGCGGCGGCGCGGCTACACGCCCCAAGCTCGGACGCCCTGCCTGTCGTTGACTCTTTCATCTTCGAGAGGGCTCGGAGGCTGCGCGGCCTGCGGCCGCCGCAGCCGGCTCGGACCACCGGCCACCGGCCGCTGACCACGCCTCTCCCGGTGCTCGCAGCCTCGCCGGCTACGCGAGGTAGCGGGCCTCGGGGTGGTGGAAGACGACCGCGGACACGCTCGCCTCGGGGTCCATCATGAAGCCGTCGGTGAGCCGCACGCCGACCTCCTCCGGCTGGAGGAGGCCGAACACGTCCGCCTGCGGCTCGAGGTCGGGGCACGCCGGGTACCCGAACGACAGCCGAATGCCGCGGTAGCGCCCCCGAAAGCGCTCCTCCATCTTCATCGCGGGCGGGTCGGGGAACCCCCACTGCTCGCGCAGCCGGCGGTGCAGCCACTCGGCGGCGGCCTCGGCGGTCTCGAGCGCCAGCGCCTGCAGCGCGATGCTGTCGAGCAGCTTCCCCTCGGCGCGCAGCTCGGCGGCGCGAGCGCGCACGCCGGTGCCGGCGGTGACGACGAAGATCGCGACCGCGTCGAGCGCCGCCGGGTCGCGCGCCACCCAGTCCGCGGCGCAGGCGCGCGGCTCCCGCGCCTGCCGCATGAACGGCAGCGCCGCCAGTTCCCGCCCGGCGGCATCGAGGACCGCCACGGTGTCGCCGCGGGAGCAGGCGCGGAAGAAGCGGTACACGCCGGCGGGCGCCAGCCACCCCCGCGTTGCGGCGGCGTCCTCGAGCGCCTCGACCCGGCGCCGGAGCTCGACAGCGCGCTCGTCGCCGGTCTCGAGGAGCCGGCGGACGGAGCCGCGCACTCCCAGGTGCTTGCCGAACAGCATCTGGGGGTTGAGGTGGGCGAACACCTCGTCGATCGGCAACTCGCGCAACACGTGGCGCGCGAGGTCGGGCGGCCGCGGAAGACCGGGGTCCGGGGTCGGGGGTCCGGGGTGCGTGGAAGAAGAAGGTGAAGAGGTGGAGGGTACAGGGCCAAGGGACGACGGAGACGATGACGGAGCATCAGAGCTGTCCGTGCTCTTGCCGTCTTTCCTTTGCCCTTTGCCCTCTTCTTTTCTCCCGTCTTCACCGGACCCCGGACCCCGGACCCCGGACCCCTGTAGTTCATTCGCGATCGCCAACCCCGCCATGGCGTCGGCGGCGTAGCGCACGGTCGCGCCGTAGGCGGGCGCGATGCGGTCGCGGGTGAACGAGGCGGAGAGCGCCGCGCCGCCCACCAGCAGCGGTACGGCGATGCCGGCGGCGCGCAGGTCCTCGGCCGTGGCCGCCATCTGGTGCGCCGAGCGAACGAGCAGGCCGGAGAGGCCGATGAGGGCGGTCGGGCGTTGCCGCCACGCGGCGATCAGCTTGTCCGAAGGGCACTGGACGCCCAGGTCGGTCACGGCGTACCCGTTGGTGGCGAGGATGATCCCGACGAGGTTCTTGCCGATGTCGTGGACGTCCCCGCGCACGGTCGCCAGGAGGATGGAGCCCCGCGCGGCGCTCTCGTCGCCTTTCAAGTGCGGTTTGAGGTGGTCCACGGCGGCCTGCATCACCTCGGCGGAGACGAGCACCTCGGCGACGATCAGTCGTCCGGAGCCGAACAGGCGTCCGACCTCGTCCATCCCGGCCATGAGCGGGCCGTTGATGATGGCCAGCGGCGCCATGCGGCCGAGCAGCTCGTCGAGCGTCGCGTCGAGGCCGCTGCGCGTCCCCTCGACGACCATGCGCGTGACGCGTTGCTCCGCGGGGAGGTGCGCATCGACGGAGGCGACGCGCGGCTGCGCCTGGCGGTATCGGGCCACGAACGCGTCCACGGCGCGCCTGTCTCCGTCGAACAGCACGTCCTCCGCGAGGGTGACCTCCGCGGCGTCGAGGGAGGGGAAGCGCACGAGTTGCTCGGCGTTGACGATCGCCCCGTCGAGGCCAGCCTGCACGCAGTGGTGCAGGAACACCGCGTTGAGCACCTCGCGCCCCGCGGCCGGGACGCCGAACGAGACGTTCGAGACGCCGAGGACCGTGAGCGCGTCCGGGATCCTCTCCTTGATGAGCTTGACGCCGCGCACGGTCTCGCCGGCGGAGCCGCGGAACTTGGGGTCGCCGGTCGCGGCGGGGAAGACGAGCGCGTCGAGGAGCACCTCGCGGCGGCGCAGGCCGGCGGCCTCGAGGCGCTCGAGCAGGCGCGCCGCCACCTCGGCCTTGCGCTCGGCGGTGCGCGCCATCCCGTCGGTCGGGTGCTCGTCGATGCAGCCGGCGACGACCGCGGCGCCGAAGCGGCGGGCGAGCGCGGCGACGCGCTCCAGACGCGCGCCGCCATCCTCGAGGTTGACCGAGTTGAGCACCGGCCTTCCCGGGATGAGCTCGAGCGCGGCCGCCATCACGCCGGGGTCGGTGGTGTCCACCATCAGCGGCACCCTGACGGCGCGGCGCAGGGCGGTCACCACGGCTTTCATCGCGCCGCTCTCGTCCCCCTCGGCGTCGGCGAGGCAGACGTCGAGGACTCCGGCCCGGCCGCGCACCTGCCGCCGCCCGACCTCGGCGGCCTCCGCCCAGCGCCGCCCCCGCACCAGCTCCTTGAACGTCCGCGACCCGAGCACGTTGGTGCGCTCCCCGATCAGCAGCGGCGGCGGCTCCTGGACGAGATCGACGACCTCGCCGCCCGCAAGGCGCGCGGGATCGTACGCGGGCGGCACGCGCGGCGCGGCGCCGGCCGCCACCTCGCGCAGGCGCCGGATGTGCTCCTCGCCGGTGCCGCAGCACCCGCCGATCAGGTTCACCCAACCTGAGGCCGCGAACCGCCCCAGCGCCCGCGCCATGTCGTCGGGGCTCTCGTGATAGTGCCCTTCCCCGTCGGGGATTCCGGCGTTGGGGACCACGGAGACGAAGCTGGGCGTCAGCGCCGCGAGTGCGCGCACGTGCTCCGTCATCGGGCCCGGGCCGGTCGAGCAGTTGACCCCGACCCACAGCGGCCGCCACGGCTCGACCATCACCGCGACGGCCTCGATCGTCTGACCGCCGAGGGTGGTGCCCGTGGGCTCGATCGTCGCCGAGACCGCGACCGGCACGCGCGGCGCGGCCTCCGTGCAGGCGATGAGCGCGGCCTTGAGGTTGAGCGCGTCCTGGCAGGTCTCGATCAGCAGCACGTCGGCGCCGCCCTCGGCGAGGCCCGCGGCCTGGAGCGCGTACGCCGCGACCATCTCGTCGAACGTGACGCCGCCGGTGAGCGTCAGCGCCTTGGTCGTCGGCCCCATCGAGCCCGCGACGAAGCGCGGCCGGGAAGGCTCGGCGGCCTCAGCCTCGGCGCACGCCTGCCGCCCCAGCTCGGCGGCGCGCCGGTTGATCTCGCGGCAGCGTCCCGCGAGGCCGTACTCGGCGAGCACCACCGGCGTCGCGCCGAAGGTGTCGGTCTCGACGATGTCGGCCCCGGCCGCGAGGTAGCCGCGGTGGAGGTCGAGCACGACGTCGGGCCGGTGCAGGACGAGCGCCTCGTGGCAGCCGAGGAGCCTCTCGCCGCCGTAGTCGGCGGCGCCGAGGCCACGCGCGGCGAGCGCCGTGCCGGTGGCGCCGTCGAGCAGGAGGACCCGCCGGCGCAGCAGCTCGCCCAACAGCGCGCCGCGTGATTGAGACGTGGTCACGGCGCAAGTGTAAACCGCTTCCGCTCTTGACGCTTCACTTCGGGTCGGGCTTGCCGACGGTCGTGCGATGATGGCGTCACCTGGATTCCGGGCGGTTGCGAGGAGGAGACATGGACCGGTTCACCCGCGGCGAAAGGCTGACCATGGCGGTGGCCGTGGCGGTGGCGGGAGGGGCGGGGATCTTCGCCTGGACGAACTTCACGCGGGCGTTCCCCGAGGCGCACCTGTCGTTCACGGTGAACCGCGCGACCTCCGAACCGGTCGCGACGGGGTTCCTCGCGGAGCACGCCCCGGCCGCCGCGGCGGCGCTTGCCGGCTACCGGCACGCGGCGATCTTCCGCGTCGACGACGGCGCCAAGGTGTACCTCGAGCGCGAGGTAGGGCTCGACCGGCTCGGCGTGCTGACGAAGGAGCGTCAGGTGCGGCTGTGGAGCTGGGCGCACCGCTGGTACCGCCCGCTGGCCAAGGAGGAGGTGAGGGTCCAGGTCACGCCCGAAGGCGAGGTGATGGGCTTCGCGCACCTGGTCCCCGAGGCGGCCGCCGGGGCCTCGCTGGACGAGGCGGCGGCCCGCGCCGCCGCCGAGAGGTTCCTCGCTTCCGCGTTCAAGCTGGATCCCGCGAAGCTGACCTTCGTCGAGTCGAAGCGCGAGGACCGCCCGCACCGGCGCGACTGGACGTTCACCTACGAGCGGACCGGGTGGAAGGTGAAGGACGCCACCTACCGGATGCAGGTCGAGGTGCACGGCGACGAACCCGCCGGCTACAAGGAGTACCTCAAAGTGCCGGACGCGTGGACGCAGGGGTACGAGCGGCTGCGCTCGGCCAACGACACCACGGCGCTGGTCGCGGCGTTCGGCATCGTGCTGACCTTGCTCGCCGCCCTGGTGGTGCTGTTCCGCGAGGGACGCCGGGGCAACGTGCGCTGGCGCCTTCCGATGCTGCTCACGGCGCTGGCCTTCGGGCTGTTCGTCCTGATGTCGCTCAACGAGCTTCCGGTGGCTTCGTACGGTTTCGACACGACCGGGACGTACGGCGCGTTTCTCGCGGGGCAGGTGTTGCGCGCGATCGGAGGGGCCGGCGTCCAGGCGCTCCTGGTCTTTCTCGTCGTGGCGGCCGGCGAGCCGCTCTTCCGCGGCCGTTTCCCCGCCCACCTGCGGATCACGGCGCTGTTCGAGAGATCGGGGTGGCGCAACCGGCGTTTCGCGTACGGCCTCATCCTCGGCTACTGCCTGGCGGCTGTCTTCCTCGCGTACCAGGTCGCGTTCTACCTGGTGGGGGCGCGGTTCGGCGCCTGGAACCCCGCGGACGTGCCGTTCGACAACCTGCTCAACACCTCGTTTCCCTGGCTCGCCGTGCTGTTCGTCGGCTTCTACCCGGCGGTGAGCGAGGAGTTCATGTCGCGGGTGTTCTCCATCCCGCTGGTGGACAGGCTCACCCACTCGCGCGTCGCCTCGGTCGTGATCCCGGCGCTGATCTGGGGTTTCGCCCACGCCAACTACCCGGCGCAGCCGTTCTACATCCGCGGCGTCGAGGTGTCGATCGCCGGCCTGTTCGTCGGGATCATCCTCTACCGGTTCGGGGTGGTGCCCTGCCTCGTCTGGCACTACGTCGTGGACGCCGGGTACACCTCGATGCTGCTGGTGCGCTCAGGGAACCCCTACTTCGTCGTTACCGCGCTCGCCGGCGTGGGCGCGTTGCTGGTGCCGCTGGCGGCGACGCTCGTCGCGGCGTGGCGGTGCGGCGGGTTCGTGGACGACCCTGGCGCGCTCAACGCCGCCGACCCGGCGCCGCCGGCGCCGCCGGCAGCCGCGCCGGTGGCGGCGGCCCCGATCGTGACCCCCCCGGTGCGGCGCGTCGCGGCGATCGGGCTGGCCCTCGCCGTCGCCGGCGCGGCCCTCGCGTGGATGGCGCCGGACCCCGGCCGGGACGTCGGCGTGAGGATGCGCCCCGATGCGGTGCGCCGGGCCGCCGCCTCGTTCCTCGCCGCGCGCGGGGCGGACCCGGTCCGATGGCGCTTCGTCGTGACCTCAAGCGGCGACATCCTCGGCCCGGCGATCCGCCGCTACCTGCTCGAGCACGGCGGCGTTCCCGAGGTGGCGCGCTTCGCCGCCGAGGTCCCGGCGTGGCAGGTGCGCGCCTTCCGGATCGAGGAGCGCGAGGGGTGGCAGGTGGCGGTGGACGACAGGACAGGGAAGGTGGTCCGCTTCGACCACGAGCTGCGGGAGGAAGCTCCGGGCGCAAACCTCCCGTTGGCCGAGGCGCGCCGCAAGGCCGAAGCCGCGCTGGCGGCGGCCGGGATCGACGTCGCGAAGCTGGAGTTCAAGGAAGCGAGGAGCGAGAAGCGGCCCGCCCGGACGGATGACACGTTTACCTGGAAGGACCCGAAACGCGGCGTCGGCGACGCGGAGTACCTGATCGAGGTCGGCGTTCAGGGGGACGCCGTGGACAGCATGACGCGGCGGATCAAGCTGCCGGAGGCGTGGGAGCGGGCGTACGAGAGGAGGACCGTCCTCCAGATCGCCCGCCTCGCCGTTACCGTCGGTGTTCTGGCGCTGGTGATCATTCACGGCCTGCTGGTGTTCTACCGGGGCGTGCGCGCGGGGGCGGTGCCGTGGCGCCGGCTGATCGTCCCGGCGGCCGGCCTATGGGTGCTGGTCGGGGTCGGGCTGGCGCTGCGCCTTCCGCTCGGCTGGGCGGGGTACGACCCATCCTCGCCCGAGGCGCTGTTCCGGACCACCATTCTGATCAGAGCCGCGATCCAGGCGCTGCTCATCCCCACCGCCGTGGTGCTCGCCATGGGAGCGCTCGCCGCGTGCTTCCCGGGGGCGGCCGCGGCGACCGGCGGCGACCGGCGCCGCGCCGCCGGGGCGACGGCCGCCGCCGCTCTGGCGGTAGTGGGCGCGGGGATGGCGGTCCGGGGCGTTGCCAGCCTGGCGCGGTCCTGGGCGCCGCTGGCGTTCCCGGACGCGCCGGTCGCGATCCCGGGATCGGTCGCGACCTGGATCCCGGGTCTGGCGAGCGTGGGCGCCGGGCTCGCCGCCGCCGCCCTCCAGCTCACGCTCGTGGGGTTCGTGGTGCACCTCTGGTGCGAGCTCGAAGGGAAATGGCTCAAGGTCGGGCTAGCCGCCGGCCTGCTGCTGGCGCTCGTGCCGGCGGGGGCGGACGCCTCGCTTACCGAGTTCGCCGCAGGGGTCGTGCGGGCCGCACTCGTGCTCGCCGTCGGCGCCGCCCTGGTGCGGTTCGTGCTCGGAGCGAACCCTCTGGCCTACCTGCTCGCGGCGGCGTGGGCCGGCGTCCTCGGCGCCGCGGCCCCGCTGGTTGCGCAGCCGGGGGACTTTTACGCGCGCCAGGGGTGGGGGTTGCTCGCCGCCGCGGCGTGCGCGAGCGCGTGGTGGTTGTGGCACCACACCGGGCCAACGGCGGCACGGGACGACGCGGCCGCGCCGGGGCCGACCGGCCGCTACGGCCCGGACGACTGACCGCGCCGCTCGGCGAGTTGCTCGATCATCGCCCGCAGGCGGTGGCAGAGCACGCGGCACACGAGGTCGAGGAACTGGGCCGCGGCCTCGGAGGGGCGCTGGAGCACCTCGTCGAGGTCGCGCTGCGAGAGGACGAGCACCGTGCAGCCGCCGAGGCCGGAGCGGGCGTCGGCGCTGCGGAGCTGATCGTCCACGAGAGCCATCTCGCCGAAGACGCCGCCGCGAAGCAGCGTCGCGAGGAGGATCTCGCCCCGCCCCGGGATCCGGCGGGAGATCACGACCTCGCCGTCGGCCACGATGTACAGGGAGTCGCCGGGCTCGCCCTCGAGGAAGAGGTTGGCGCCCGGGTGGAAGCTCTCGGCCCGCAGCGTCGTGGCGAGCAACCGCAGTTCGGCCGCCGACAGGCCGCTCTCGGCGAACAGGTCGAGCTTGGCGCCCGGTCTGAGGTCCACCGAACTGCCCGGTCGTGCGGCCGGCCGGGTCGCGGCGGCGTTCGAAGGCGGCAGGAGCTCGCTCATGAAATGGTTCGCCTGTCGGATCTTCGCCGCCAGGGAGTGCCAGAACGTCCGGGCGAGCGCCGCCCCCAACTCGGAGTCCGCGGCCACGGTCCGGCGCACGCCCGCACCGTGGAAGGCCAGCAGCACGCTGGGTTCGGTGGCGACGGTGGCGACATCGCGGGGCTGGCCGTCGAGGAACGACACCTCGCCGAAGAGCTGGCCCACCCGGATGCGGGTCACCGGCTGGCGTCCGACGGGCGTGTTGCGGTGCCCTTCGACCGTCCCCGCCAAGACGACGAAGAAGTCGTCCCCGGCGCTGCCCTCGTCGTAGACCACGTGCCCCTGCGCCACGGTTTGCTCCCGCCCCTGTGTGGCGAGCTTGGCCAGTTGGGGGTCGCCGATGTGCTGGAACACGCGGAAGACCCGCAGGTCCGAGATCCCCGCCTGGGGCGCGCGTGCGGCATCGGGGTCGAAACGGTTCATCGCCTGCGTCTCCGGCCCACGCGCACCGGGCGGATGGTGTGCCTGGAGTGGGCCGATCGAACAGCGGGAACTCTAGCGCATCGGCGCTGGTTTTGCGAGACGGCGGCGGCGGACGAGGGGTTTCCTGCCCGCTCCAGGCGAGCGGTGGCACGGATTATGCTTTGCGTCTCGTTTGCAGACAGCCGCAGCGTCACTTTGGCGCGCGCGGTCGCGGCGGCGGGTCCGTCGGCAACCACCCCGTCCCCGACATCGAGGCCCCGGGGAGAACGGAGGTTCGGCGATGGCAGGTGCACCCTCTGGCAAGCTGGGTCGGCCGGCGAGGTCGGGGTGGGGGACGCGGGGCCGTGCGCCGCGGATCGCGGCGGCGGTTCTCGCCGCGGTCGGCGGCCTGGGCTGTCGCGAAGCTTGGGCGGCGGGTGAGACGCTCCTGGCCAGCGGGCGAGTCGCGTTCGACGACGACATCGTGGCGCACGTGGCGTCGCCGGTCGCGGGCCGCGTCACGCGCGTGCTGGCGCAACTCGGCCAGCGCGTGGCGCAGGGAGCGCCGCTGGCGGTGATCGCTTCGCCCGAGCTCGCGCACGCCGTGCCGGACAAGCTGAAGGCCGAGGCCGACCTGGCCGCGGCCGAGGGCGAAGACCAGCGCCAGCGGCAACTGTTCGACGCGCACGAAGGCGTGACGGAGCGCCTGGAAGCGGCGCGCGCGGCGTTGGCTCTGGCTAGGGTCCGGGCGGAGCGCGCCCGGGCGAGGGCGGCGCCCGTCATGGGCTTGGGCGGCGACGAGATGACCGGGTCGTTCACCCTGTTTGCGCCGATCGCGGGCGTGGTGCTTGCCACCGCGGCCGTTCCCGGAGCTGCGGTCTCGGAGCCCGGTCCGGGGCCGGGCGCGGGGGACCTGTTCACGGTCGGCAGCCTCGACCGGGTTTGGGTGGTCGGCCGGATCGGCCAGGGGGACTTGGCGAGCGTCAAGGTCGGGGCGCGGGTCACGGTTCAGGTTGCCGCTCTGCCCGGCAGGACGTTCGCCGGGCGGGTGGTCCGCCTCTTCGCGCCGGGGCCGGAGTTGCGTGAGGCCCTCGTGCGCTGCGCCGTCGCCAACCCGGACGGGGTCCTCAGGCCGGGGATGGCGGCGACCGGCGCCATCGCGCTGGCCGCTCCCTGAAGGACGGAGGAGGTGGGGGCGGTGACCGGGTGCCCAGGGCCGGTCGCGCCCCGCCGGCGCGAACGGCCCTGGCCCGGAGCCGCGACGGGTTCTGGAACCGGACGCGGTGCGGGTACACTGGCGCGGTGAGCAGGGTGTCCTGGGACCGCTACTTCATGAACCTCGCGCGCGCCGCGGCGACGCGCTCGACCTGCCCGCGCAAGAGCGTCGGCGCCGTCGTGGTGCGCGACAAGGCGTTGCTGGCGACCGGGTACAACGGCTCGATCCGGGGGCTCCCGCACTGCACCGAGGTCGGCTGCCTGATGGAGAACGACCACTGCGTGCGGACCGTGCACGCCGAGGCGAACGCGATCCTGCAGGCGGCCCGCCACGGCGTGCGCATCGAGGGGGCGGACATCTACGTAACCGCGTCGCCGTGCTGGGATTGCTTCAAGCTCATCGCGAACGCGGGCATCGCCCGCGTGTTGTACGGCGAGTTCTACCGCGACGATCGCATCGCGGAGTTCGCGCACGACGCGGGGATCGAGCTGGTCCACCTGGGCCTCGAGGAGAGTTGATGAGCACGGTGCGACGGGTCGGAGTCCTGACCGGGGGCGGCGACGCGCCCGGCCTGAACGCGGTTATCCGCGCGGTGGTGCGCTCGTGCAGGGTCGCGCACGGCGTCACGGTGATGGGGATCTCGGACGGCTTCATCGGTCTCGTCGAGATGAAGGCGCGCGAGCTCAGGCTCGCGGACGTCTCGGGGTTGCTGGTGCGCGGCGGCACGATCCTGGGGACGAGCAACCGCGGCAACCCGTTCCGGTACGCCTTCCGGCGTCCGGACGGGGTGGAGGAGCTGGTGGACGCGTCGGCCACCGTCAAGAAGAACTTCGACAAGCTGGGGCTCGACGCCCTGGTCGTGATCGGGGGCGACGGCTCGCTGTCGATCGCCGAGCGGTTCTGGCGGGAGCTCGGGATCCCGGTCGTGGGTGTGCCCAAGACGATCGACAACGACCTCTTCGCGACCGAGTACACGTTCGGGTTCGCCACCGCCCGCGAGACGGCGACCTGGGCGCTCGACCGGCTGCACAGCACGGCCGAGAGCCACCACCGGGTCATGCTGCTCGAGGTGATGGGCCGCGACGCCGGCTGGATCGCGCTCCACGCCGGGCTCGCCGGCGGCGGCGACGTCGTCCTCATCCCGGAAATCCCGTTCAAATTCGAGGCGCTGATCGCCAAATTCCGCGCCCGCGAGCGGAGAGGGCGGCCGTTCTCGGTCGTCGTGGTGGCGGAGGGCGCCGCGCCGGCGGGCGGCGCGCAGGTGTTCGCGGGCGAGGACGCGGTGACCGGCTGGAAGCGCCTGGGCGGGATCTCGTACCAGATTGCGCGCGAGATCGAGGCGCGGGGCGGCTACGAGGTGCGCGCCACGGTCCTCGGGCACATCCAGCGCGGCGGCACGCCGGTGCCGACCGACCGCATCCTCGCCACCCGGTTCGGGGTCGAGGCCGCGCGCCTCGCCGTGACCGGCCAGTTCGGAAGCATGGTCGCGCTGCACAACGACGAGATCGTTTCGGTGCCGATCTGCGAGGCGATCGGGCACGTCAAGTGCGTGGACCCGGGCTGCCAGCTGGTGCAGGCGGCGCGCTCCCTCGGCATCGTGTTCGGCGACGAGGATCTGGACGCCGTGGATCGCTCAGAGGGCTGAGCGACCCGGTGGACGCCGTCGACCAGATCATCGATCTCGCCCGCGTCGAGGTTCCGCTCGACGTGCCGGGGCTCTTCGGCACCACGGTCCCGCTCGAAGTCGAGCTCGGCGCCGGCAAGGGGCGCTTCCTGCTGGAGTGGGGCGCCGCGCATCCCGAGATCGGCTTGATCGGCGTCGAGCGCGCCCGCACCTATCTCGAGATGGCGGCGCGCCGCGCCGCCCGGGGTGGCCTTGGCAACGTGCGGCTCCTCCACACGACCGCCGAGGACCTCCTCTTCCGCTGCCTGACGGCCGGCTCGGCGGCGGCCGTGCACATCTACTTTCCCGATCCCTGGCCGAAGACGCGCCACCACAAGCGCCGCTTCTTCCGGCCCGAGAACGTCGCGCGCCTCGCGGAAGTGCTCGCTCCCGGCGGACTGCTGCGCGTCAAGACCGATCACGACGGCTACGCGGCGGTGATCGCCCGGGTGCTGGCCGCCGAGGGGAGCCTGCAGCCCGTTGCGGCGGCCGCCGCGTTCGAAGCGATCCCGGCCAGCAACTTCGAGGTCAAGTACGCGCGCGAAGGGCGCCTCGTCCACCGTTTCGCCTTTCGCCGGCTCTGAAGGTGCCGATTCCTCATTCCCGGCGGCGGCGGCGAGCGGTCATGAGCGGTTCGCCTCGCCCCGGTATACTGGCCTGCGTTCGACGTTTGACCTTTGTGCCTCTTTCTTTTGCTTGGACCGCCTGTGAGGGGGAGTCATGGCGAGGACGCTCTACATCGATCCGTTCGGCGGCGCCGCCGGCGACATGCTGCTCGGCGCGTTGCTGGACCTCGGGGTGGCCCACGCGCGGCTCGTGGAGGTCCTGGCAGGTCTCCGGTTGCCCGGGTGGCGGCTGGAAACGGGGCGAGAGCGCCGCCACGGCTTCGCCGGCACGCGCGTGGAGGTGCACGTCGAGGAGGAGACGCACCCCGCGAGACACCTGGCCGACGTCGAGGCGCTGCTCGGGCGCGCGGAGCTGCCGGGGCGGGTTCGCGAGCGCGCTCTCGCCGCCTTCCGCCGCCTGTTCGAGGCGGAGGCCGAGGTGCACGGCGTGGCGCTCGAGAAGGCGCACCTGCACGAGCTGGCGGCCGTGGACGCCGTGATCGATATCGTCGGGTGCTGCGCCGCGGTCGAACTGCTGCAGGTGGACCGGGTCGTCTGTGGGCCGGTGCCGGTCGGGTCGGGCACGGTGGCGACGGCGCACGGGATCCTGCCCGTGCCGCCGCCCGCGGTGGCGCGGCTGCTGCGCGGCGTGCCGATCGCGAGTCACGGCGCCGAAGGCGAGATGACGACGCCGACGGGCGCCACTCTCGTGACGACGCTCGCCGAGTGCTTCGGCCCGCTCCCCGCGGGGGCGCTCCTGGGCGTCGGCGTGGGCCTCGGGACGCGCTCCTTCCCCGGCCTTCCGAACCTGCTGCGGGCCTTTCTGATCGAAGAGGCGGCGGCGCCGCGGCTGGCCGGACGCCCGCTCGTGCTGGTGGAGGCGACGATCGACGACGCCACCGGCGAGACGATGGGGGTGCTCCTGGACAACCTGCGCCGGGCCGGCGCGCTCGACGCCTGGTGCCTGTCCGCGACCGGACGCAAGGGGCGGCCGGTGGTCGAGCTGCGGGCCGTCGCCGAGCCGCCCGCCGCCGACGCGGTGGCCGCGGCCATCTTCGCCGAGGGCGCGAGCCTGGGCGTGCGTCTGGTGGCGTGCGCCCGCCCCGAGCTCGAGCGGCGGAGCGTCGAGGTGGGCACGCCGTTCGGCCCGATCCCGGTCAAGGTCGCGGGGTTCGCGGGAGTGGTCGTCTCGGCCAAGCCCGAGCACGACGCCTGTCTCGCCGCGGCCCACCTTGCCGGCGTCAGCCTCGCGGCCGTCGTGGACGCCGCGCGCGCCGCGGGGCCCAGGATCGGTTCCCCGTGGGAGGCCTGAGACGAGCGACAAGGCAAAGGAAGAAGTGAAAGGCGAAACATCCAAGGGAAGACGAAGAAGCGGGGGGAACGCGTGCGTCCCGTTTGCGTCTTTCGTTCGCCCTTTCCCCTTTGCCCTCTTTCCTTTTCAGCCTTTCGCGGCGGCCCGCAGCCACGGTGCGCCCTCGAAGCGGGCGACCGGGACCCCGAACGCGCGGCGGGTGGCGGCGGTGTCGCAGGTGGAGCCCTCGGTGAGCATGGTGAGCTGGTCGCGGGTGATCGGCGCGCCCGGCAGGTGCTGCACCATCGAGACGGCGACCTTGGCCAGCCCGAGCGGCACGTGCACGAGCGTCCGGCGGAGGCCGAGCGAGGAGGCGATGCGGCGCAGCGCCTCGTCGTACGTGAGCGCCTCCGGGCCGCCCAGCTCGTACGTCTGGCCGACGGACGTCGGGTCCTCGAGCGCCGCGACGAGGCAACGCGCCACCTCGGCGACCGCGATCGGCTGGAGCTGGTAGCGGCCGTCCCCGAATACCGGGAAGAACGGGAAGCGCCTTAGTGCGGGGACGAGGGCGCCGGTGAAGCCGTCGCCGGGGCCGAAGATCAGCGACGGCCGAAAGACCGTCCAGTCGAGGCCGGAGCCGCGTACCGCCTCTTCGGCTTGCCACTTCGTGCGGTGGTACGCGGTCGCAGCGCCCGCCTTGGCTCCGAGCGCCGACATCTGGAGGACCCGCCGGACCCCGAGGCCCCGGCAGGCCTCGATCACGCGCTCGGTCGCGCGCACGTGGGCGCGCTCGAAGGTGGCCCCGGCGCGCCGATCCTCGCGGATGATCCCGACGAGGTGGATCGCGGCGCTGCACCCCTCGCACCAGCGCTGCCACCCTTCGCCCGCGATGTCCGCCGCGACCTGGATCACGCCGGGGCAGGCGTCGCCCGCGCGCAGGTTCCGCGAGAGGGCGACGACCTCGAAGCCGCGCTCGAGGAGTTGGCGTCGCACCTCGCGTCCGACGAAGCCCCGCGCGCCCGTGAGCAAGACGCGGCGGCCCGGGGAGGAGAACGGCAGGTCGGCCTGGCGGGCGCTGGACGGGATCGACTGTGTCACCTTCCACCTCGAAACTCGTGAATGCTAGCATGCCGCGTGCTGCGCGCCGTACTCGCCGATCTCCACGTCGGGCAGGCCCCCGGCGACCTGGACAGGTTTCTCGTGACGGTCGCCGGGCTCGAGAGGCGCGGCGCGCGGGAGGTCGTGTTCCTGGGGGACCTGTTCCGCGCCCTCGTCGGCTTCTCGCGCTTCTGGGACGCGACCGTGCGCCGCGGCCTCGAGGAACTTGCCGCCCTGCGCCGCGCCGGCGTCCGCGTTGTCATGGTCGAGGGGAACCGCGACTTCTTCCTCGACGTCCCGGACCTCGACCCGTTCCGCGACGCCTCCGGGAGCGTCCACTCGTTCGTCGCCGGAGGCCGGCGTTTCCTGCTCGAGCACGGCGACCTCATCAACCGGCGCGACCGCTCATACCTATTCTGGCGCGCCGTGTCGAAGAGCTCCCCGGCGCGGGTGTGGGCGCGGCTCCTGCCCCGGCGCGTGGCGCGGCGGATCGTGCTCGGGACCGAGTCGCGGTTGAAGGAGACGAACTTCACTTACCGGCGCCGGCTGCCGGCCGCCGAGCTCACGGCCGCCGCCGAACGCCACTTCGCCGCCGGCGTCGACGTGGTCCTGTGGGGACACTTCCATCGCGCCTGGAAGCTGGAACGGGGTCGCCGCGAAGCGCGCGTCGTCCCCGGGTGGCTCGAGACCGGCGCGGTGGTGTGGATCGACGACACCGGATCGCTGGTGATCGAGACCGAGCGGAGCGAGCAAATCGTTGACAGTGCACCCGGTTCGTGGTACCAAGAAGACGACAGCACGGGTAAGGCGAGGTGACCATGAGTGGAACGCTGCTGCTTGCCGATGACAGCATCACGATCCAGAAAGTCGTGGAGCTCACCTTTGCCGAGACCGAGCACAAGGTATTCGCCGTCGGCGGCGGGCGCGACCTCCTGCAGCGCCTGCCGGAGATCAAGCCGGACGTCGTGCTTTGCGACGTCGTCATGCCCGACATGAACGGCTACGAGGTCTGCCAGATCCTCAAGAGCGACCCGAACACCCTCCACATCCCGGTGGTGCTGTTGACCGGCACGTTCGAGCCGTTCGACCGCGACCGCGCCCAGGCAGCCGGCTGCGACGCGATCGTCACCAAACCGTTCGAGGCTCGCGAGCTGATCGGCGTCGTCGAGGACCTGCTGGGACGGGTCCAGGCGATCGCCGCGCCGCCGGCACCGGCGGAGTACGGCGGGCTGGGGGACGAGGGGATTCCGGACGGGGTTCCTTCCCTCGACTTCAGCACGTCCGGCTTCGACCGGATGGTGCCGCAGGTGCCGCCGGCGCCTCCGATCCCGGAGGACGGCATCGACCTCACGGCGAGCTCGCTCGGCGACTCGCACCCGCCGCAACCGGTCTCGGCGCCGCCCGAGCTGGCGGAGCCCGCAGTCCCGGCGGCGGCCGAGGCGCCATCGTTCGCTTTCGGCGGCGAGGAGCCGCCGGCGTTCGGCGAGGCCCCGCAGTTCGGCGCTCCGGTATCGGCGCCGCCCCCCGCGCCTGCGGCGCCCGCCTTCGCGACGGAGCCACCGGCCCCCCCGGAGCCGTTCCTCGTCGAGGAAGGGCGGTCCGAGCCAGCAGCGAGGGATTTCTTCGCGCTGGAGCCTGCGCCGGTCCAGGAGACGGGCCAGGCGTTCGCTCGGGACCCGGTTATCGAGCCCGAGCCGGAGATCGAGTCGGCGCCGGTGTTCGCGCCCGAGGTCGTCGCTGCACCCCCGCTCGCAGCCGCAACGGACGAACGTCCGGCGCAGCGCTTCGATGCGGCCTCCGCGGAGCCCGCCCGCAGTGAGGCGGTGGCCGGGACGGTCGCCGCAATGGCCGCGCCGATCGCGGCCGCCGCACTTTCGCACGAGGCGATGGAACACATCGCCCGCCGCGTCGTCGAGCTGATCCCGCCGGCCCCGGCGCCTCTCACCGCGGCGGAGCTGCTGACCGACGAGCACGTCGAGCGGGTCGCGAGGCGCGCGGCCGAGCTGGTGCCGCCGCCGCCGGCGCCGCCGACCGCGGCGGAGCTGCTGACCGACGAGCACGTCGAGCGGGTCGCGAGGCGCGCGGCCGAGCTGGTGCCGCCGCCGCCGGCGCCGCCGACCGCGGCGGAGCTGCTGACCGACGAGCACGTCGAGCGGGTCGCGAGGCGCGCGGCCGAGCTCGTGCCGCCGCCGCCGGCGCCGCCGACCGCGGCGGAGCTGCTGACCGACGAGCACGTCGAGCGGGTCGCGAAACGCGCCGCGGAGCTCGTGCCCCCGCCCGCGGCTCCGACCCCGCCCGAGCCGCTCTCCGACGAGCAGATCGAGAAGATCGCCAGGCGAGTCGTCGAGCTGGCCGCGCCACAGCTGGAGCGCATCGCCTGGGAGGTCATCCCGGACCTGGCGGAGATGTTGGTGCGCAAGCGCATCGCCGAGCTCGAGAAGGCGGCTGAAGAAGAAAGTTGACCGTCCGGTCGACTGCAGCGTCCGACGTGAGGGCGGTCGCCGAAGACGATCGCAGCGCGCGGATCACCTCCCTCCACGGCAAGCGCCTCTATGTGCTCAAGGCGGGGTTTCAGGCTACCGATGCGGTCATCCTGGGCGCCTTGCTTCTCTTCGGAGTGCTGATCGCGGTCTTCCGCGCTCACATCGCCGCTCCCGGCTCCCTGTTCCTCCGGCTCGCCGCATCGGGCGCGCTCTACCTCGGGTCGATCTATCTCGATCCGAAGCTGCGCAACCGCGTCCTGAGATTCCTCCTCCGGACGGGGGCCGTCCAGATCTTGTGCGCTCAACTGTTTCTCGTCGCTCAGGGCATGCAACTGATCGTTGTCCGGAGCTGGCAGGATCCGGTGGTCCTTCGCCTCGAGGGCGCGGTTTTCGGCGTCCAGCCCACGGTCTGGTTGCAGAGGTTCATCGCGCCGCCTCTCACTGAATGGATGATGTTCGCGTACGTGTTCTATGTGGTCATCTACCCGGGCCTCGCGGCCCTGATCTACTTCCGGCGCGGCGAAAGAGCGCTCGAGGACTACCTGTTCGCCCTGGCCGCGACGAACGTCGTCTGTTTCCTCGGGTTCATGGCTTTCCCGATCGCAGGGCCGCTTTACTACATGCCCGAGGCGTATCACGGTCCCGCTGCAGGGCTGGTTCTTCACCGCGTGCGGCGAGTACATCCGTCACAACGTCCACGAGATCGGAGGCAGCTTGCCCAGTCCGCACTGCGCGATCGCCACGGTCATGTGGATGATGGCCCGCCGCTACGTCCGGCCCGCCTTTTACGTCTTGACGCCGGTCATCCTTTCCCTCTACGTGTCCACATTTTTCCTGCGATACCATTACGTCACGGACAGCATCGTCGGCATCCTTACCGGGGGGCTCGTTCTTTGCGTTGCGCCGCGGCTGGTCCGGGCGTGGAACGCGGCGGTCGGTGGCGAAAGGACCACGGCGTGAAGGTCTTCATCACCGGTGCCAACGGTTTTGTCGGCTCGAACCTCTGCCGTCACTTCCTGGCAAAAGGTTGGGACGTCCACGGGCTGGTGCGGACAACCTCCGACCTCCATTTCCTGGAAGGCCTCGAAGCCCGGCTCGTCTTCGGCGATCTCGGGGACGCCGGCTCGTTCACAATCCCCGCGGGAGTCGACTATGTCGTCCACGCGGCCGCGATCACGTCGGACACGGCCGAGGACGAGACCTGCCGTCGCAACATCCTCCTGCCGGCGGTCAACCTCGCGGCGCAGCTCGAGGGCATGGACCGGCCGCCGAAGCGGCTGGTGGTCATCTCGACCGTTCTGGCGCTGGGGTTCGCGGCCGCCGACATCTCCGAAACTCACCCGGGCCGGCCGGCCGACTTCCTCCCCTACACGCGCTTCAAGATCGAAGCCGAACGTCTCTTCCTCTCCCGGTGGGAGCGGAACCGCCTGCCGGTCGTCGTGCTGCGTCCGGGTGACATCTTCGGCCCCTACGATCGGGTGACCAGCGCCCGGGTCCTCCGCAGCCGCGAACGCGGGGTCCCCCTGATCGTCGGGCGGGGCCGGAACCGCTTCGGGTACTGCTACGTCGGGAATCTCAGCCAGGCCGTGGAGCTGGCGCTGCTGAAGGAGGGGGTCGAGGGCAACGCCTACACCGTGACCAACGGGGAGGTCCCGACATGGAAGGCGTTCTTCACCGCGCTTCAAAACGGCCTCGGCCGCAAGCAGAGGGTCTACGTCCCGGAGTGGACAGCGTTCGCATTGGCGGGAGTGATGGCCGGGATCAAGAGGATCCGCCCCAGGTATGAGCCGACTCTGACGTATTACCGGGTCAAGCGGGTCGTCACCGAGACGACCTACGACATCTCGAGAACGGTCGCCGACCTCGGCTATCGGCCCGACGACGGCTGGGAACGGCAGGTCAAGGAGATTCTGGACTGGTATCTCCGAGAGAGACGAGATGGGTTTATCGAATAGCGCCATGGACGTCCGGAGCGTTCTCTACGTCTACCTCGCCCTCGCCTTCGCTTTGATGATGACGGGTCTCCACCGGCGGGCGCTGCAAGCGAGGTTCGGCGATCTCCGCGGGGCGGTCCTGTATTTCGTTGCGTTCTCCGCCGTGTTCCTGGCGGCGCCGGTCCTGATCATCGTCGCCTGCGCCCCGCATCCCTGGGAGTTCCTCCGGTCCGCGGGGTTGGCAACGGGGCACGCCGGCACGGGCCTCCTCCTGACCGCGGCCGGCGTCCCGGCCGCGCTGGCCGCCGGCTTCATCGGCTCGCGTGACCCGGCCATGCGGAAGCAATACCCGTTTTCCGCGGAAGCCTGTTCGAGCCCGCGGCGCTTCGTCCTCTACGAGACCGCCTATCTTGTTCTCTACTACCTCCCCTGGGAGTTCCTGTTCCGGGGCGTCCTGTTCTTTCCCATGGTGCCGCTCGTCGGGCTCGTCCCGGCCATGGCCGTGCAGACGATCGCCTCCACGCTCTACCACTACGGGCATCCGGCGAGCGAGGTCTTCGCGGCCGCGGCCGCCGGGTTCATCTTCGGGTTGATCGCATACGCCACGGGTTCGATCTTCTACACGGTGGCCATCCACGCGATGGTCGGCATCGCCACCGACACATTCGTCTGTCTCCGCCGCCGGGAGGCCGCGTAGTTCGGAGCGGTCCGGCTAATGGTGGAATATCATCGGACCGGTGTCCGCGGAGTCTGCGGCGGTAAAGGCGTCAGACCGCCCAGGATGGGGAGGGGCCATGTCGGGAATGAAGGATCTCGCAAGGCGGTATCGCATCACCGATGGCGAGGCGTTCCACTTGGCGGACGTCGATCCCGGGGACCGCGGCGGCATCCGGTCGAAACAGAAGGCCGCGGCGGCCCTGGCCGCGGGCGTCGGACGGCTCGCCGAGCTGCAGGAGAAGCTCTACGCGCAGGATCGCTGGGCGTTGCTGGTGATCCTGCAGGCGATGGACGCGGCGGGCAAGGACGGCACCATCAAGCACGTCATGTCCGGGGTCAACCCGCAGGGGTGCGAGGTCACCTCCTTCAAGGTGCCCTCGCCGGAGGAGCTCGACCACGACTTCCTCTGGCGCTGCAGCCGGCGCCTGCCCGCCCGAGGGCGCATCGGCATCTTCAACCGCTCCTACTACGAGGAGGTGCTCGTGGTCCGTGTCCACCCGGAGCTGCTGGAGCACCAGCGCCTCTCGCCGGAGCTCGTCGGCCCGAGGATCTGGAGGGAACGCTACGAGGACGTCAACGCCTTCGAGCGCCGCCTCGCGCGCAACGGCACCCGGGTCCTGAAGTTCTTCCTCCACGTGTCGCGCGACGAACAGCGGCGGCGGTTCATGGAGCGGCTCGACACGGCCGACAAGCACTGGAAGTTCTCCGCTGCGGACGTGGCCGAAAGACGGTTCTGGGACGCTTACATGGCGGCGGCCGAAGAGATGATCCGCCAAACCGCCACGCGGCACGCGCCCTGGCACGTCGTTCCGGCGGACCACAAGTGGTTCACGCACCTGGTCGTGGGCGAGACCATCGTCGCCGCTCTCGAGGATCTCCATCCGGCCTTCCCGACGCTCGACAAGGAGCGCGGCAAGGAGCTCAAGAAGGCGCGGGCCGCCCTCGCCGCGGAGGACTAGCGGGCGCCCTGGCGCGGCGCGAATTCACGGTCGCGCCCCGTTGTTCTCGCGTGTGAAGGCGGCATCGGTCGCGCCGCGAACGGCCGGACTCGTCCGCCGGCCGCCCACCCGCCGCGAGCCGGGCCCACCGGGTACACTGGGGGCGAGCGAAAGGCGGAGACGTGCGGCCGTTCGAGGGGGTCGAGCAACCGTGAGCGACAAGCGGATCGGTCCCGCGCTGGCAGCGGCCGTGGAGAGCGAGCTCGAGTTCCCGGTGCGGGTGGCGTGCATCGACGTCGGGTCCAACGCCCTCCGCTTCGTGGCTGCCGAGTTCACCTCGGCCGACCAGTTCCGCGTCGTCGAACAGCAGCGCGCCGCCGTCCGCCTGGGCCACGACGTCTTCCTGACCGGTCGGCTCACCGAGAGCGCGATGGCGGCCGCCGAGTCGGCACTGGCGTCGTTCTGGCAGCGCATGCCGGAGCTCGAGGTGGGCGTGTACCGGGCGGTCGCCACCAGCGCCGTGCGCGAGAGTTCCAACGGCGAACAGTTCGTGCAACGTGTCCGCGAGCAGACCGGGCTGGAGGTCGAGGTGATCTCGGGGTCGGAGGAGGCCCGCCTGGTCTTCGCCGCGGTCCGGCGCGCCGTGCCGCTCGCCGGGAAGGACTGGATCGTCGTCGACGTCGGGGGCGGCAGCGTCGAGATCCTGCTCGTCGACGACAGCGGCATCCTGTGGAGCGAGTCGCACACCATGGGGTCGGTGCGCCTGCTCGAGGAGCTTTCCGAGGCGGGCGAGGAACCCGGGCGGTTCCGCCGGCTGCTGGAGGAGTACACGGCGACGCTGCGCCTGGCGCCGCCGGCCCAGTCCCGCCGCCCGACCGGCTTCATCGCAACCGGCGGCAACGCCGAGACCCTCGCGCAGCTCGCCGGCGCCGGCCCGACGCCGGCGGGAGGCTGCGCGTCCATCTCGATCGAGGCGATGAGGGCCGTGATCGAGCGGCTTGCCGGCCTCTCGTACCGGCAGAGGGTGGAGGATCTCGGTCTGCGCGAGGACCGGGCCGACGTCGTGCTGCCCGCCGCTCTGGTGTACGAGCGCCTGGCGGGGCTTTCCGGGGCCGGCGCCGTCCTCGTCCCGGGCGTCGGGATCAAGGAAGGCGTCCTCTACGACCTCGTCGAGGCCGTGACGACGAAGCGGGCGCACGCCGACCGCCGCGACCAGGAGCTGGCGAGCGCGCTCCTCTCGATCGGCAGGCGGTTCACGTTCGACGAAGGGCACGCCCGCCAGGTCGCCCGCCACTCGCTGGCGCTGTTCGACCAGCTCGGCGACGCGCACCGGCTCGGCGAGTCCGACCGCCGGATCCTGCAGGCCGCGGCGTGGCTCCACGACATCGGGGGCTACATCAGCTACAAGCGGCACCACAAGCACTCGATGTACCTCATCGCGCAGTCCGAACTCCCCGGGTTCTCCGCCGCCGAGGTCTCGCTCGCGTCCCTCGTCGCCCGCTACCACCGCAAGAGCGACCCCGGCCCCGGGCACGAGGAGTTCTCCCGCCTGAAGCAGGGCGACCAGAACCGCGTCCTGGCGCTGGCCGCGATCCTGCGCCTGGCGGACGCTCTCGACCGCGAGCACTGCGGACGGGTCCGCGCCGTCACGGTGGAGCTGCAAGGGAACAAGGCCGTGCTCCGCCTCGAGGGGAAGGACGACCTCCTCCTCGAGAAGTGGGCCCTGAAGCGTAAGGCGGCGCTTTTCGAGCGCGTGTTCGGGCGCGAACTGCGGGTGCGCAACGGGTGAGAGCGACAAGACCCGCCGCCGCGCCGAAGGGAAGGAGGCCTCGAGCGATGACCAGAAAACCGAGTCCGCGGACCAGAAGGGCCAAGGCCGGGAAAGCTGCCGCCGGTCCGACGACGGCGTCGGGGCGCCGGCGGGCGACCCCGGCCGAGCAGCTCGCCACCGAGCTGCTTGCCGTCACGAAGGCGCTCGACGGCGCCGTCGCCGAGTTCGGCGCCCGCGTCTCGGGCCAGCTCGCCGAGGTGCTCCGGGCGACCGCAGGGGCCGAGCCGCCGGCGAAGCGAACCGTCAGGGACATGATCGCGAAGGTCCAAGGCGTCAAGCTCAAGCCCGAGAAGGGCAGGGTCAAGGACCTGGCCAGGCTGCAACGGCTCGCGGACGACCTTGCCGGCATGCTCTCCGGGCGCTGAGCGCAGCGCCCGACGCACAGGCCATGCGCATCGCCGTCGTGTCCGACATCCACGCCAACCTGCCGGCGCTCGAGGCCGCGCTCGAGGACATCCGACGCCGGCACGCGGACAAGGTGATCGTCGCCGGCGACGTGGTCGGGGACGGCCGGCAGCCCGCCGAGGTGGTGGCGCTCCTGCGCCGGCACGCGTTCCCGGCGATCAGGGGCAACGTCGACCGCAAGGTGGTCGAGGCGGCGGCCCTCTCCGGCAAAGCGCTGGCGGAGCGCGCCGGGAAGAAGAAGCACGCCGAGCTCGCCTGGACCGCGCGCCAGCTCGGCCGGACCGGCCTCGACTGGCTCGCGGGGTTGCCCGAGTCCCTGGCCTTGCGCGTCGGCGGCTCGCGCCTGCTGGTCGTCCACGGCTCGCCGCTCTCCGACACCGATTGCATCTACCCGAGCCTCACGCCGCGAGCGCTCGCCGCCAAGCTCGGAGCGGACCGGCCCGACGTGCTGGCGTGCGGCCACTCGCACGTCCCGTTCGCGCGGCGGATCTCGGGTGTCACCGTCGTCAACGCCGGCTCGGCCGGCCGGCCGGTGGACGGCGACCCGCGCGGCTCGTACGCGCTGGTCGAGCTTGCAGCCGGCCGCGCCCCGCGCGCGCGGGTCGTGCGCTTCGCCTTCGCGGTCGAGGAGGCGGCCGCCGCCCCCGGTCCACCGCGTCCGTAGGCGCTCGGCCCGTCGTCGCCGGGCCCGCGGCCGCCGCGCTCACCGGCGGCCGAACAGGTGCGCATCCAGCTCGGACCAGAGCGCCGCGAACGCCCGGGCCGGCTCGCTGGAGGGCGCGTAGGCCGGGAGCGGCGCGCGGTGCAGCCCCATCCTCTCGACGGCGCTCGCGGCCGGAATCGCCGCGCGGAGGAACCCCCGATCGGCGGCGCAGAGCTCGATCGCGTCCCGGTGCATCGTCTTGCGCCTGTCCACCATCGACAGGAACGGCAATACCGGCAGCCCTCGCCTGCCGACCTTCGCCGCGAACGACCGCACCTGCGCGAGCCCCCGCAGCGAGAGCGTCGTCGGGATCACCGGCACGAGCAGGGCGTCGGCGGCGCGCAGCACGCTCTCGCTCGCGAGCGACACGGACGGCGGGCAGTCGAGGAAGACCACGTCGTACTCGCCCGCCAGCGGCGCGAGCTTGAGGGCCAGCCGCCGCTGCGGCTGCTTCCGGGCGTCGAGGTCGAGGTCGAGCCGGCGGTAGGAGAAATCGGCCGGCAGGAGGTCGAGGTTCTCGATGTCGGTGCCTCGGACGAGGGCCTGCAGCTCGGCCGAGCGTTTCAGCAGCCGCCGCCCGCCTCCCTTCACTTTCGCCTTGACCCGGTAGTAGAAGCTCGCGGCCCCCTGCGGGTCGAGGTCCCACAGCAGCGTCCGCAGCCCCGCGGCGCGGCGAGGAACGCCAGGTTGACCGCGGCCGCGGTCTTCCCGACGCCGCCCTTGATGCTCCACACGGCGACGACCCGCATCACTCGCCTCCCGCGGCGCCCGACCAGCCGCTCGAGCCGCGCCCGGGTCGGTGCTCGCGGCAAACGTCTCGAACCGGCGAAGAACGTCTCGACGCTCGCCCTCTGGCGGCGCTCGAGCTCGGCGGCGAGCTCGCCCATCGCGAGGAGGGCGGCGGCGCGGCCTCCGGCGGCCAGGACCTCGTCGCCGAGCCCGACCACGAGCTCGCGCTGGAGCCAGGCGTCGTGGTAATCGCCGAGCGCGTCCTGCACCAGCTTGAGCTCCCGCACGAACGCGGCGGTCTCCTCGGCGTCCCACAGGCTCGCGAAGAACTCGAGGAGGTAGCGCAGCTTCTTCCCGTCGATCCGAAGGCGGTGCAGCGCCGCCACCGGCGCGTCGGGACCGAGCGCCTGTGCGTGGCGTGCGAGGCGCCGGTACGCGCGGACGACCCTTTCCTCCGCGACCTCGCCGATCGGCCTGGAGCCGTCCTCTCCGCCGGGCGCGCGACGTCCGAGCAGCCTCCTCCATCGCCCGACGAGGGCACGGAAGCGCTCGGAGGCGAGCGCCGCCGCCAGCTCGGCGCGCGCCTTCTCGCGGTCCCCCCGCAGGCGCGCGACGAGGGGATCGAGGGCCGCTGCGCCCGGCCCCTGCCGCGAGTTCCGGCGCGCGTCGAGGTCGAGCAGGAAGACGTCGAGGTCGCGGCACGGCGTCGTGGCGTCCCCGAGCCAGCGGAACTCTCCCGCGAACGGCGCCACCCGTTCGGCCGGCAGCACGCCCTTGAGCTGTCCGAGGCAGGTGCGGGTGCGGCGGGTCGCGACGCGGAGGTCGTGGAGGAACTCGCTGTCCACGTCCTGTGCGGTCCCCTCGACGTTGGCGACGAGCGTCCCGAGCAGGCGCGCGAGGACGCGCCGCGCCGCTCGCTCGGCGGGCTCGGCGGGGGCGAGGCGCACGGCGATCTTTGCGGTGTAGTCCCCCGGCGAGCGGCCGGCGGCCGCCGCGGCGTCGGCCAGCTCGTCCCGCTCATCAGGGACGAGCGCGAACCGGACCGCCAGCGTCGCCGCGACCTCGGCGCCGGCCTTGACGTAGCCGGTCAGCGGCTCGACCCGCAGGAGGCGCCGGCTTGGACCGTCGGGCGCCCCCAGGCGCAGGGTGCGCACGGTCTCGAGCCAGACGCGGACGAGGGTCTTCCCGGCGCCGTTCACCACCCGGACGAGCGCCCGCGCGGCCTCGGTCTCGCCCACCGGGAGGAGCGCCCGCCGGCCTGCCACGGCGGCGACCTCTCGCCGCAAGGACGCCGGCGGGGAGTTCCTGGGCGAACCGCACCCCCTCGGCCACCCGCAACGTCCGCTGCGGCCTGTCGTCTCCCGGCCGCCACCACAACCGCTCGCCCGCGCTGTCGCGCTCGGCGAGCAGGCGCCCTCCGCTCCTCCAGATCGCCCAGTCGAAGGTGTCGAGGTGTCGCCGGACGACGGGACGCTGCTCCTCGACGACCGCTCGCCAAGCCGGTTCCAGCGAGGCGGCGACCGCCTGCGTACCGAGTCGGCCAGTGACCAGAAAGCGGAACGAAGCGGGCACTCGTCTCCTTCGCGGCGGTCAGCACCGCGCATCGCGTGCAGTGTGGCCGGAGGCTGGGTAGAATTGTAGCGTCTCGATGGAGATGCGGCTCGGACACGGAGCCGCGATGGCGTCGGCCGTCGCGCGCCCGCGCACGACAGACCCGGAGAGTTGAGGCATGGCAAACGACGTGAAGGCCCCACAGCCGATCGGTCCCGAGGCGTTCATCAACCGGGAACTGTCGTGGCTCGCCTTCGCGGACCGCGTGCTGGCGTTCGTCGCCGACTCCGGCGTGCCCCTGCTCGAGCGCGTCAAGTTCGCCGGAATCATGGGGATGCTGCACGACGAGTTCTTCATGAAGCGGATCGGAGGGATCAAGCGACAGGTCAGGGCGGGGCTCGCAAAGCGCTCGCTCGACGGCCGCACGCCCCAGGAGGAGCTCGACGCCTGCCGGGCCGAGATCCTCGACCAGATCGCCGAACTCGCGATCCTCGTTAACGGCGAGCTCCGCCCGGCGCTGGCGGCCGCGGGTTTGCCGGTCCTCGACCACGGCGCCTTGTCGACGAAGGACGCTGACCGGCTCTCCGAGGCGTTCGCACGATCGATCCTGCCCATCCTGACGCCGCTGGCCGTCGACGCGGAGCACCCGTTCCCGTTCATTTCCAACCTCGGTCTGAACCTGGCCGTGAAAGTGGCGGCGGGGAGGACGGAGCGCTTCGTGAGGATCAAGGTGCCCGCGAACCGCGGCCGATGGGTGCCGTTGCCGGGCGGGGGTTTCGTGCCGCTGGAGCAGGTGATCGCCGCGAACCTGGGCAAGCTCCTCCCCGAGGAACGGGTGGTCGGCGTGTGGTTCTTCCGGGTGACGAGGGGCGCGGAGGGAGACGAGGGCCTCGAGCGGCATGATGAGGAGAGCGGGCCGCCGGGAACGCCGGGAAGCATCATCGGCCAGGTCACGAACGAGCTCAAGGCGCGTCGTTTCGCGGGCGTGGTGCGCGTCGAGGTGTCTCCCGAGATGCCGAAGGAGCTGCGCGACTGGTTGATCGGCCAGCTCGGAGCGGATGCCGTGGATGTCTACGCGCCTGAGCACTTCATCGGGATCGGCGACCTGCTCTCCTTCCGCGTTGACGGCCGCGACGAGCTGTACGACGCCCGCCACGTCCCCGTCACCCACCCCCGTCTCGCGGGGCCCGAGAAGCTCGAGGCCGACGGGTTCTTCGCCGAGATCCGGCGCGGCGACATCCTCCTCCATCACCCCTACCAGAGCTTCGACACCTCGGTGCTCCGCTTCCTCGAACTCGCGGCGGCCGATCCGAAGGTGCTCGCGATCAAGTTGACGATTTACCGGACCTCGGCGAACTCCGCGATCGTGCGCGCGCTCGCGGACGCGGCCCGGGCCGGGAAGCAGGTCGCGGTGCTGGTCGAGATCACCGCCAGGTTCGATGAGGCGCCCAACATCGCCTGGGGGAAGCTGCTCGAGCGCGAGGGCGCCCACGTCGCCTACGGCGTCGAGAAGCTCAAGACCCACGTCAAGTTGGCGCTCGTCGTGCGCGAGGAGAACGACGGCATCAGGGGCTACGTCCACGCCGGTACAGGCAACTACCACACCGGGACGGCGAAGGTCTACGAGGACCTGGGGATCCTCTCGTGCGAACCGAAGCTCGCCAGCGACGTCGCCGTTCTGTTCAACGAGTTGACGGGGTCCACCCCGCCGCGGGCGTTCAACCGCCTGGTCGTGGCGCCGGCGTTCATGCGCGACACGTTCACCGCGCTCATCCGGCGCGAAGCGGAGCACGCGGCCGCGGGGAGGCCGTCCGGCATTCGGGCCAAGATGAATCAGCTCCAGGACCCGGCGCTCATCCGGGAGCTCTACGCCGCGAGCCGGGCCGGCGTCCCGATCACGCTCAACATCCGCGGCCTGTGTTGCCTGCGGCCCGGGGTCCCCGGGGTGTCCGAGACCATCCGCGTCCTCTCGGTGCTGGGCCGCTTCCTCGAGCATGCCCGCATCTACTGCTTTCTCAACGGTGGCGCAGCCGAGTACTACATCGGGTCGGCCGACTGGATGAAGCGCAACCTGGACCATCGGGTGGAGACCGTCGCGCCGGTCGCCGACCCAGTGCTCCAGCGTGAGTTGGACGCGATTCTCGGCGTCTACGACGCCGACAACGCGAGCGCCTGGGACCTCCAGCCCGACGGGACGTACGTGCTCAGGACGCCGGCCCCCGGCGAGCCCCGCCGGTCGGCGCAGGATATGTTCGTGCAACTCGCCCACACGCGCAGAGGGTCCGCCCGCGGCGAACAGGCGACCACCGAACCTCCGAGCGCATGATCGGCGGTCTCCGATGCGAAGGGTCCCCTGCCCCTAAATCGCCGGTTCTCACCCCGAGTGGCGGCGGCGAGCCGCCATGGGCGAATCAAGCGCTGCTCGGCGGTCGTCTACGGCTCGCCGACCAGCTTCCAGGTCGGGTCGGGGTCGTATTCCGTGACGGCGGCGGCCAGCTCGGCGGTTTCCGGACCGAGGTTCTTCTCGTACACGCGCCCCTGTTGGTTCACGATGAACGTCATGACGCCCGAGGTGCCCCACGTGGCGGGGAAGGCGATGAGCGCGTAACCCGCGATCATGTTGCCGTTGATGACGTAGCCGAACCTGCCGCCCGGGGCGTGCGGCCCCTGGGCCTTGAGGATCCTGAAGAAGTAGCCGTGATAGGGCGTGCGCTTCGACGCCTCGGCGCCCTTGGCCATGCCGGGCGTGTACCCCTCGGCCCGCGCCTGCGCGACGAGGCTGCCGAGAGGACTCGGCGTGCCGCCTTCGGGGACGTCCCAGTAGAGCCCGTCGCGCTGTCCGGGCGTGCTGATGAAGTGCTGCGCGTAGACGGCAAGCCCGTCGAGGGCGGTGTCGCGGGCCTCGGTGTAGTACTCCCACTGCGCGACGACGTAGGCGCGGCACGTCATGATCGCGGCGAGCTCGTTCTGGCCGATCCTCCGGTCGAGGATCTCGTCGAGGCCGGCCGCCGTGTCGAAACGCCACTTCCGGCCGTCCTTGACGATCGGGATCGGCGACGGCCAGTGCGCCTCGCCGACGAGCAGCGTGTACTTCGCGTCATTTACCTTCTCCAGCGTCGCCGATTTCTCCAGGTTGGCGGCAAACCGCTTGAGCGCGTTGGCGTCTTCGACGGCGTCGCCGGTGAGCAGCTTGTCGCGCTCGGGCCCGTAGATCGCCGCGATCTCCTTCGGGTCCGCCGCCTTCGCGGCCTGGATCAGGGCCTGGACGGCCGCCTCCGGCGTGGCGAAGAGCCGTTGCTTCGGCGCTCTCGCGGCGGCGGCGGGCGCCGGGGCGGCGCGCGAGCCCGCACGCCAGGAAGAGCGACGCGAGCACGACCGCCGGGCTACGCTTCGTTTCGGTCTCGTGGTTCATGGCCGCTTCCTTTCGACCTTCCGGACCGGCGGGTGCGGTGGGGGAGCCGAGTGCAACGGCTGCGCCTGCACCCGGCTGGCCTGCCCGCGGCGGCTCGCCAGGCGCGGATCGAACCCGCCCTGCGCGGGCGTGAAGGCGGGCGCGTCGGGAACCCGGATCTTCGCCAGCGGCTGCATGACGTGCCCGCGGTACTCGTTCAGCCTTTGGTCGTTGGTGTTGAAGTTTCGCACGATGATCTTGTTGCGGATCGTCTCGCGGCTCGGCGGTGGCGGCGGGTTGTAAGCGCCGCGGCCGTTCCCCTTGAATCTGTCGAAGTTGGTGCCGCGGTGAACGTCATCGTAGCGACCCAGCGCCCGGTAGTTCACCGGCTGCCGGATGACGTTCCGGTTGACGATGACGTTGCGGTAGCGGTTGTTGACGTACGTGTCGCTGAGGTGGACGTAGGGCCGGCTCCGCTCCTCCCACCCCCCGCCGCGCTCCCAACCGTGATAGAAGACGCGGTGCGCGCGCCAGTCGAAGTCGCAGTTGAGCCACGCCCCGATGGAAAAGCGGAGGCCGAAGAACAGCGGCGCGCGGGCGAAGAAGACGACCGCAGGATCGTACTCCGGCACGTAGAGGTACTGCGGCTGGGCCGGCCACAGCTCGATCTCGCCGCCGGAGTCGACCACCTGCATCTCCGGAGTCGTCACGAGGTTGCCCTCCGCCTGCGCCTGCGCTCGGAGGCGCTGCACCGACGCCATGACGTCGGTCGACTGGTCCACGTAGGCCTGACCGACCGCGGTCGTCCAGTCGAGCTTGTCGGCCATCATCTCCAGGACTTGCGGGTAGTGGGCCACCGCCTTCACGCTGACGTCCCACGGCTGCCCATCGACGTCGTAGGGGTTGGAGTCGTCGCGGACGAACCGGGACGCCTCGTCGATCTGGTCCGGGAACGTCGCGGCGACGAGGACCTGCGCCAGCAGCGGGTCGGGGTAGAGCGCGATGGGCGCGAGCAGGTTGTCGAGCTCGTCGGGCGAGAACGGCTGGTACGCCGCGTCGTCCTGGGCCAGGAGCGGCGAAACCAACACCACCAGGAGGAGTGAGAGCGAGACTGCCAGAGTCTTTCCCATGGCGCACGTCTCCTTGCTTTACATCCCGACACATCCTACCTCTTCCTCCCTACGAACGCGCCGACCTCGCCGCACAATTCCGCGGCGCGGGCGCCCTATCCCGGCGGGAGGCGGAGCGGCCGTCAAGGGCGGCGTGGCCGGGGCGGTCGTCGGATGAACTGTTGCTATAGCAAGAGTCCTGTGCTATACGCTCCGGTGCGGGAGCCGAGGATCGGCGCTCCGCGAATCGGGGGACCCACGACATGAGCCTCAACAGCGCGCGTGATGGCGAGCTTCAACGTACCGAATCGGACGAGGGCGCGCCGGGGGCTCGCGGCGCGGGCGCGACACACGGCCGGCGGCGTTGGGTGGTGGCGGCCGGCGGCGTCGCGGTCCTGGCCTCTTTCCTCCTGTCCCGTTCGTTGCTCGGACAGGCGAGCGGCGCCAACGCCGCGAAGGCCGGCGCGCTGCGAGCGGTTCCGGTCGTCGGCGCGACCGCCACGGTCGGCGACCTCGGGGTGTACCAGAACGGGCTGGGCACCGTGACGCCGGTCAACACGGTCACCGTGCGCAGCCGAGTCGACGGCGAGCTGATCAGCGTCGCGTACCGCGAGGGACAGCTGGTCCGCAAAGGTGATCTGCTGGCGCAGATCGACCCCAGGCCGTTCGAGGTCCAGCTCCACCAGGCGGAGGGACAGCTCGCCAAGGACGAGGCCGCATTGAAGAACGCCAGGGTCGATCTCGACCGCTACCGGGTCCTGATCAAAGACAACTCGGTCTCGGGCCAGCAGCTCGACACCCAGGCGGCGACCGTCGATCAGACCGAGGCGGCGATCAAGAGCGATCGGGCGCAGGTCGAGAGCGCGAGGTTGAACCTGACGTACAGCCGGATCACGGCGCCGGCCTCCGGGGTCGTCGGTCTCCGGCTCGTGGACCCGGGCAACATCGTCCACGCCACCGACCAGAACGGCCTGCTGGTGATCACGCAGCAGCAGCCGATCACGGTGATCTTCACCATCGCCGCCGACCACCTCCAGTCGGTGCTGCAACAGAGGAAGAGCGGGAACGAACTCCCCGTCGAGGCGTGGGACCGCGATCTCAAGCGCAAGCTCGCGACCGGAACCCTTCTGGCCATCGACAATCAGATCGATCCCTCGACCGGAACGATCCGGATGCGGGCGCGGTTCGCCAACGAGGACTCGGCGCTCTACCCGAACCAGTTCGTCAACGTGCGCCTCCTCGTCGACACGCTGCGCCGGACCGTCCTCATTCCGACCGCCGCCATTCAGCGCAGCCCGCAGTCGGCGTACGTCTACGTGGTCAAGCCCGACTCCACCGTCGAGATGCGGACGGTCGACGTGCAGCTGACCGAAGGCGACACGACCTCCGTGCAGAAGGGCGTTTTCGCCGGAGAGGTCGTGGTCGTGGACGGTGTGGACAAGCTCCAGCCCGGCACGCTCGTCGCGCTGGCGAAGCCGAACGGCGCCCGGCAGCCGAACTCATGAACCCCTCACGCCCCTTCATCTTGCGGCCGATCGCCACGTCGCTGTTGATGGCGGCGATCCTGATCGCCGGCGCCATCGGTTTCAAGCTGCTGCCGGTCTCCGCGCTGCCCCAGGTCGACTACCCGACGATCCAGATCGTGACGTTCTACCCGGGCGCGAGCCCCGACGTGATGGCGTCGGCGGTCACGGCCCCGCTCGAGCGTCAGTTCGGGCAGATGCCGGGGCTCAACCAGATGACCTCGAACAGCTCGTCGGGAAGCTCGGTGATCACGCTGCAGTTCGTGCTGGACCTCAACATCGACGTGGCCGAGCAGGAGGTCCAGGCGGCGATCAACGCGGCCGGGACCTACCTCCCGAGCGACCTGCCGAACCCGCCGATCTACAGCAAGATCAACCCGGCCGACTCGCCGATCCTGACGCTCGCGCTCACGTCCGACACGCTCCCGCTGTCCAAGGTCGAGGACTTCGCCGACACGAGGTTCGCGCAGAAGATCGCGCAGCTTCCGGGCGTCGGCCTGGTCAGCATCAGCGGCGGCCAGAAGCCGGCGGTGCGCGTCCAGGTGAACCCGACCGCGCTCTCCTCGTTCGGACTGACGATGGAGGACATCCGGACCGCGATCACGCAGACGAACGTCAACCAGGCCAAGGGTGCGTTCGACGGAAAGAGCCAGTCGTACTCGATCTGGGCCAACGACCAGCTCCTGTCCTCCGCCCAGTACCGTCCGCTGATCGTCGCCTACCGCAACGGCGCGCCGGTGCGTCTCTCCGATGTCGCCAGCGTGATCGACGACACCGAGAACGTCAAGCAGGCGGCGTGGATGAACCAGACGCCCGCCGTCATCCTCAACATCCAACGCCAGCCCGGCGCCAACACCATTGCGGTCGTGGACCGGATCAAGACGCTGCTGCCGCAGCTCCGCGCCTCGCTTCCGCCGGCGATCAAAGTCTCGATCCTCACCGACCGGACCACGACGATCCGCGCCTCGGTCCACGACGTCGAGTTCGAGCTGCTGCTCACCATCGGCCTCGTCGTGATGGTGATCTTCCTCTTCCTGCGCACGGCCGCGGGCACGGTGATCCCGAGCGTCGCGGTGCCGCTCTCGCTTGTGGGCACCTTCGGCGTCATGTACCTGCTCGGCTACAGCCTCAACAACCTCACGCTGATGGCGCTGACGATCTCGACGGGGTTCGTGGTCGACGACGCCATCGTGATGATCGAGAACATCACGCGGTACATCGAGGAGGGTGTGCCGCCGCTCGAGGCGGCGCTGAAGGGATCGGCGCAGATCGGCTTCACCATCCTGTCGTTGACCGTTTCGCTGATCGCGGTGTTGATCCCGCTCCTCTTCATGGGCGACGTCGTCGGCCGCCTGTTCCGCGAGTTCGCCGTGACCCTCTCGGTGACGATCCTGATCTCCGCCGCGGTGTCGCTCACGCTGACGCCGATGATGTCCGCGAAACTGCTGCACTTGAAGCGCGAAGAGGAGCAGACGCGTTTCTACCGCCGCTCGCAGCGCGCGTGGGACGCCGTGATCGCGTTCTACGGCCGGACGCTCACGTGGGTGCTCAAGCACCAGCCGGCGACGCTGCTCATCGCCGTCGCGACGCTGGTCTCGACAATCCTGCTCTACATCGTCATTCCCAAGGGGTTCTTCCCGGCGCAGGACACGGGTGTGATCCTGGGGATCTCGGAGGCCTCGCAGACGATCTCGTTCCCGGCGATGGCCGACCGCCAGCAGGCGCTCGCGCGGGCGATCCTCCAGGACCCCGCCGTGCAGAGCCTCTCGTCGTTCATCGGCATCGACGGCACCAACACGACGCTGAACAGCGGCCGCATCCAGATCAACCTGAAGGCGTTGGCCCAGCGCGGGGCGAGCGCCTCCGAGATCATCCGCCGCCTGCAGCCGGAGCTCGCGAAGGTGGAGGGCATCACGCTGTTCATGCAGCCGGTCCAGGACCTCACGGTGGAGGACCGCGTCAGCCGCACGCAGTACCAGTACAGCCTGGAAGACCCGGATGGGCGCGAGCTGGCGCAGTGGGCGCCCCGCTTCGTCGATCGCCTGCGACGCCTGCCCGAGCTGCGGGACGTCGCGTCCGACCAGCAGAGCGAGGGCCTCGAGGCGCGCGTGATCCTCGATCGGACCACGGCGTCGCGCCTGGGCATCACGCCGCTCGACCTCGACGACGCCCTCTACGACTCGTTCGGCCAGCGGCAGATCTCGACCATGTTCACGGAGCTGAACCAGTACCGCGTGGTGCTCGAAGCGCAGCCGGCGTTTCAACAGGGCCCCTTGCAGCTCGACAACGTCTTCCTCCGGTCGGCCGGCGGGGGCTCGGTGCCGTTGGGAGCGTTCACCACCATCGAGACCGCCAACGCCCCGCTCGCCATCAACCACCAGGGGCAGTTCCCGGTCGTGACCGTCTCGTTCAACCTCGCATCCCGGACGTCGCTCGGGGAAGCGGTCAAGTCGATCGACAAGGCGAGGGCGGAGCTCGGGTTGCCGGAGAGCGTCCAGACGGGGTTCCAGGGGACCGCGCAGGCGTTCCGGGCGTCGCTCGTGAACACGCCGTTCCTGATCCTCGCGGCGATCGTCACCGTCTACATCCTGCTCGGCGTGCTTTACGAGAGCTACATCCACCCGGTCACGATCCTCTCCACGCTGCCGTCCGCGGGCGTCGGCGCGCTGCTGTCGCTGATGTTGTTCCGCACGGATTTCTCGGTCATCGCCCTGATCGGCATCATCCTGCTGATCGGCATCGTGGAGAAGAACGCGATCATGATGATCGACTTCGCCCTCGACGCGCAGCGCAAGGAGAAGAAGCCGCCGCGGGAGGCGATCTACCAGGCCGCACTGCTGCGTTTCCGCCCGATCCTGATGACGACGATGGCGGCGCTGCTCGCCGGCCTGCCCCTGGCGCTGGGTTCGGGGATCGGAGCGGAGCTGCGCCGGCCCCTCGGGATCGCCATCGTCGGCGGGCTGATCTTCAGCCAGATGCTGACCCTGTACACGACCCCGGTGATCTACCTCGCCTTCGACCGCCTCGCCCGCCGCGTCACACGGCGGAGGTCCGCGAGTGAAGGACCGTCGGCCGCCGTCCCGGGCGGCGAGGAAGGCGATTGAAGTTCTCGTCGCTCTCGTCGCCGTTCATCCACCGGCCGGTCGCGACAACGCTCATGGTCGTCGCGATCGCGCTGGCCGGCGCGATCGGCTACAGGTTCCTGCCGGTGTCCCCGCTGCCGCAGGTGGACTTCCCGACGATCAGCGTCTCGGCGGGCCTGCCGGGCGCGAGCCCCGAGACGATGGCCTCGTCGGTGGCGACGCCGCTCGAGCGCCAGTTCGGCCGGATCGCGGGCGTCACCGAGATGACGTCGACCAGCTCGCTGGGGTCGACGAACGTCACGCTGCAGTTCGACCTGGACCGCAACATCGACGCCGCGGCTCGCGATGTCCAGGCGGCGATCAACGCGGCGCGAGGCCAGCTTCCGGCCAACCTGCCGAACAACCCCTGGTACCGGAAGGTCAACCCGGCCGACGCGCCGATCATGTTGCTCTCGCTCACCTCCGACCTCATCGGGCGGCCGCGCATGTACGACATCGCCTCGACGGTCCTGCAGCAGAAGCTGGCGCAGGTCCAGGGCGTCGGCCAGGTCTACGTCGGTGGAGGCGCGTTGCCGGCCGTCCGCGTGGAACTGAACCCGACCGCCCTCAACAACGCCGGTCTCGCGCTCGAGGACGTGCGCGCCGCGCTTTCCTCCGCCAACGCAAACCGTCCCAAGGGCGAGGTCGCCGACATCCACCGCGTGTGGTCGCTGTCGTCGAACGACCAACTCCTCAAGGCGGCGGAGTACCGGCAGCTCGTGGTCAACTACCGGGACGGCGCCGCTGTCCGCCTGGCCGACATCGCCGACGTCACGGACTCGGTCGAGGACGTCCGCACGATGGGGCTGTCGAACGGCAAGCCGGCGATCATCATCATCGTGTTCCGCCAGCCCGGCGCGAACATCATCGAGACGGTCGACGGCGTCCGCGCAGTGTTGCCGCAGCTCCAGGCCTCGATCCCTCCCTCGGTCAAGCTCAACCTGCTGATCGACTCGACCCGGACCATTCGGGCGTCGGTCCGGGACGTCGAGATCACGCTGTGCATCTCGATCGCCCTCGTGATCCTGGTCGTCTTCGTGTTCCTGCGCAGCGCGCGCTCGACCTTGATCCCCAGCGTCGCGGTGCCGATCTCCCTCGTCGGCACGTTCGGGGTGATGTACCTGCTCGGGTACAGCATCGACAACCTCTCTTTGATGGCGCTCACGGTCGCGACGGGCTTCGTCGTGGACGACGCCATCGTCGTGATCGAGAACATCACCAGGCACCTCGAGGCGGGCATGCAGCCGATGGAGGCCGCGCTCGTCGGCGCCAAGGAGATCGGCTTCACGGTCGTCTCGATCAGCTGCTCCCTGGTTGCGGTGTTCATCCCGATCCTGCTGATGGGCGGGATCGTCGGGCGGCTTTTCCGGGAGTTCGCGGTCACGTTGTCGGTCGCGATCGCCGTGTCCCTGGTGATCTCGTTGACGGCCACGCCGATGATGTGCGCCACGTTGCTGCGGCCGCGGGGCGAGGAGAAGCACGGCCGCATGTACCTGGCGAGCGAACGGGGGTTCGCCTGGATCATGGGCCGCTACGAGAAGGCGTTGGCGTGGGTGCTCAGGCATCAACCGCTGACGCTGGCGGTCACGCTCGGGACCATGGCCGCGACGATCGTCCTGTACGCGAAGGTCCCGAAGGGGTTCTTCCCGCAGCAGGACACCGGCCGGATCACGGGGCAGATCGTCGCCGATCAGGACACCTCGTTCCAGGCGATGCAGGCCAAACTCGGCGAGTTCGTCAAGACGATGGTGCAGGACCCGGCGGTCGACAGCGCCAACGGGTTTCTCGGCGGGACGGTGAACACCGGCCGGATGTTCGTCAGCCTGAAGGACCGGTCCGAGCGCAACGTGACCGCCGACCAGGTCATCGCGCGCTTGCGCGGAAAGCTGGCGCGCGTCCCGGGCGCGACCCTCTACCTGCAGTCGATCCAGGACATCCGCATCGGCGGGCGGCCCTCCGCCACCCAGTACCAGTACACGCTGCAGGGCGACAACTCCGACGAGCTGTTCCAGTGGGCGCCGCGCGTTCTGGGGCAGTTGCGCAAGCTCAAGGAACTCGCCGACGTCAACAGCGACCAGCAGAACAAAGGCCTGCAGGCCGCGCTCACGATCGACCGCACCACGGCGTCACGCCTCGGAATCACCCCGAAGATGCTCGACAACACGCTCTACGACGCGTTCGGACAGCGGCAGGTCTCGACGATGTACACGCAGTTGAACCAGTACCACGTGATCATGGAGGCCGCGCCCCCGTTCTGGCAGAACCCGGAAGGGCTGAAGCACATCTATCTGCCGGCCAGCGGCGGCGGCATGGTGCCGCTGGCCGCCTTCACCAAGTACGCTCCGAATACCGCGCCGCTCCAGGTCAACCACCAGGGCCAGTTCCCGGCGGTGACGGTCTCGTTCAACCTCCCGCTCGGGGTTTCGCTCGGCGACGCGGTCAACGCGATCCAACGCGCCGAGTCGGAGATGCGGCTCCCCGCGACCATTCGGGGCAGCTTCCAGGGAACGGCCCAGGCGTTCCAGGCTTCGCTGGCCAGCGAGCCGTTGCTGATCGCGGCGGCGCTGCTGGCGGTCTACATCGTCCTCGGCGTGCTGTACGAGAGCCTGATCCACCCGGTGACGATCCTCTCGACGTTGCCCTCCGCAGGCGTCGGCGCGCTGCTGGCGCTGCTCGTGTTCCACACCGAGCTGTCGGTCATCGCGCTGATCGGCATCATCCTGCTGATCGGCATCGTGAAGAAGAACGCGATCCTGATGATCGACTTCGCGATCGAGGCCGAGCGCAAGGAGGGGAAGACGCCGGAAGAGGCGATCTTCCAGGCGTGCCTCCTCCGCTTCCGGCCGATCACGATGACCACGATGGCCGCCCTGCTCGGCGGGTTGCCGCTCGCGATCGGCGGGGGCACCGGGTCGGAGTTGCGCCGGCCGCTCGGCATCGCCATCGTCGGCGGGCTGATCTTCAGCCAGATGCTGACGCTGTTCACCACGCCGGTCGTCTACCTCTACCTCGACCGGTTCCGGCTCCGGTGGGAGAGGCTCCATCGCAAGATCGCGCGGAGAGCGGCTCCCGCCGTGGAGGAAGTCTGATGCTACGTCGCCTGCTACTCCCGTCGTTCTTGCTCCTCTCCGCCGCGTGCGCCGTCGGTCCGACGTACCGGCGCCCCTCTGCTCCGGTCCCGGCCGCGTACAAGGAAGCCGCGCCTCCCGCGCCGGCGCCCGGCGAGTGGAAAGCCGCGCAGCCGCAGGACGGAGCCCGGCGCGGCAAGTGGTGGGAGCTGTTCGGGGACCCGGCGTTGAACGCCCTCGAGGAGCAGGTCGAGGTCTCGAACCAGAACGTGGCGCAGGCCGAGGCCGCCTTCCGCGGCGCGAGGGCGCTTGCCCGCGGCGCGCGCGCGGGCCTCTTCCCGACCGTGGGGACGAGCCCGTCGGCGACGAGGTCGAGCGGGGTGACGACACACGCCTCCGGCGCTCCGGGAGTCCCGGCGCCGACCGTCACGGCGTACTCCCTGCCGATCGACCTCTCCTGGGAGCTCGACGTCTTCGGCAGGGTCCGCCGGAGCCTCGAGGCCGGCGTCGCCGGGGCGCAGGCGAGCGCCGCCGACCTCGAGGGCGTCAAGCTCGCGATGCAGGCGGAGCTGGCCGCGGATTACTTCGCGCTGCACGGGCTCGACGCGGAGGAGCAACTGCTCGACGCGACGGTTGCCGGGTATCGGAAGGCGCTGGAGCTGACCACGAACCGCTTCAACCAGGGAGTCGTTTCGGGAATCGACGTCGCGCAGGCGCAGACGCAGCTCGAGACGACGCGGGCGCAGGCGACCGACCTCTCGGCCGCCCGCGCCCAGGTCGAGCACGCCATCGCGGTGCTGGTCGGCAAGGCGCCGGCGGAGTTCGCCGTCGCGCCGCAGCCGATCCGCGTGCCGCCCCCCGCGATCCCGGCCGGACTCCCGTCGGAGCTGTTGGAACGGCGGCCGGACATCGCCGCGGCGGAGCGCCGCGTCGCGGCGGCCAACGCCGAAGTCGGCGTCGCGCGCGCCGCGTACTTCCCCACGCTGACGCTCACCGGCGCGGCCGGGTACGAGAGCTCGACGCTGGCGAAGTTCTTCTCGCTCCCCAACCGGTTCTGGTCGTTGGGGCCGGCGCTCGCCGAGACCCTCTTCAACGGCGGCAAGCGGCGCGCCGGAATGGAGCAGGCGCTGGCCGCGTACGACGCCTCCGTGGCCGCGTACCGCGAGAGCGTGTTGACGTCGTTGCAGCAGGTCGAGGACAACCTCGCGGCCCTCCGGATCCTGGCGGAGGAGGCCCGGCAGCAGGCGGACGCCGTCGCGGCCGCCGAGCGCTCGCTGGCCATGGCGAAGAACCAGTACCAGGCCGGGATCACGACGTATCTCCAGGTGATCACGGCGCAGAACGCCGCGCTCGCCAACGAAACCGGCGCCGTCACCCTGCTGACCCGGCGGATGACCGCCAGCGTGAACCTCGTCGCCGCTCTGGGCGGAGGGTGGCGCGAGTCGGACCTACCTTCGCGGGACGCGGTGCTGGCCCGTGTCGCGACTCCGACCGCGACGCCCGCTCCCGGGTCGGCGGCCGGGCCGGGGACCGTGCGGCCCGATTGACCGGCCGGCACGTCTTGGCGTATTGAGGGCGGGCGATGGGCGAGATCTGGCTGATCCGGCACGGCGAGACCGAGTGGAGCCTCTCCGGCCGGCACACCGGGAGGACCGACGTCCCGCTCACGCCCCACGGCGTCCGCCAGGCGGAACTGCTCGGCCGCCGCATCGCCGGGAAGCGCTTTGCGCTCGTGCTCACCAGCCCGCTCGCCCGCGCCCGCGAGACCTGCCGCCTCGCCGGCCTCGTGGCCGGCGCCGAAGTGGACGCCGACCTCGCCGAGTGGGACTACGGCGACCTCGAGGGGCGGACCAGCGCCGAGATCCGGGCCGAGGCTCCCAGGCTGGACGATCTGGACCGGCGCCGTCCCTGATGGCGAGACGGCAGCCCAGGTGGGCGCGCGGGCGGACCGGGCCATCGGCCGGGCGCGGCGCGAAGACGGCGACGTCGCGCTGTTCGCGCACGGCCACCTGCTGCGCGTCCTGGCGGCCCGCTGGCTCGGCCTGGCGGCGGAGGGCGGGCGCTACTTCGCCCTCGACACCGCGTCGCTCTCCATGCTGGGGTTCGAGCAGGGTCTGCCCGTGATCCGGAGCTGGAACGAGCGCTGCGGCGGCGAGTGAAGAGTTGAGAGTGAAGAGTTGCGGGTAAAGGGCAAAGGGTAAAGGGCGAAGGGAATACAAGAACCGCAGCTGCTCTTGTCCCGTTGCCTTGTCGCCTCCGCCCCTCTGCCTTGAGGTCGCTGCGACCCACGACCCACGGTCTTTGCCGGCCACCGGCCACCGGCCACCGGTGACAAGGTGGCGGCGGCGGCGCGTCTCTCCTAGCATGGACGCTGTGGCCCCCCCGATGATGGACGCCGCGACCGGCGAGCCGGGCGTCGCGTGTGCCGGCGCCTGGGACGACGCGTCGCGCTGGATCGAGATCTTTGGCGAGGTGGCGGCCGGCCGGACCGAGCCGCTCGCGGAGCTGTACGACATGGCGGGCCGGCGCCTCTTCGGGCTCGCCTTGTGGCGGACCGGCAGCCGCGACCTCGCCGCCGAGGTGGTGCAGGAGCTGTTCATCCGTGTGGCGGAGCACGGCGAGCGCCTTGCCTCCGTCAGGGACCCGCGCTGGTGGCTGCTGTCGGTCACCCACAGGCTCGCGGTCGACGCCGGCCGCCGCGCCGCGCGCCGGCAGACGGAGCCGATCGAGGCGCACCCGGAGCTGGCGGCGGAGCCGGTCGACCACGCTCGCGCGGTGGACGCCCAGCGCGTGTGGGCGCTCGTGGCGCGGCTCTCGGCCAAGCAACGGGAGGTGGTCTACCTCCACCACGCGGCTGGGATGAGCCACGCCGAGATCGGGCGTTGCCTCGGCGTCCCGGCGTTTACCGCCGCCAGCCGCTACCGACTCGCGCTTAGGGCGCTGCGCGGCCTGCTCGGGAGGACGACATGAGCGACGATCACGAGAAGATTGCGCGGTTGCTGGCCGCGATCGAGGAACCTGAGCCGCCGCGCGGCCTGCGCGGGCGCGCCCTGGCGGGAGCGTCGGCCGCGGGCGCGCGGAAGCCCGCCGTCGACGCGTGGCGCCGGCTCTGGGAGAGCCGCCCGCTGCGCCTGGCGTGGGCGGTGGCGGTCGTGCTCCTCCTTGCCGCCAACGTCATCATTCGGACCGGTTCGCCGTCTCACCCACGAACGGCCGCACCCGTCGCCGCCTCGAAAGAACACGAAGACAGCCGCGAGCTTCAGGCGATCATCGAGCTGCCACGCATTCGGCTGGAACACGCCGGCATCGACCTCCCTGAGGGGCGGGCCGCCAGCCCGCGCACCCCGGAAACCAAGACCCCACACAACGACACGGAGGACAGGTCATGAGCGCTTCTCGAAGCCGTTCGGTCCGCATCGCCATCATCGCCGCTGTGGGCCTCGTCGTCGTTTTGGTGGGAGCGCTCGCCGCGAGGCTTCTCGGGCACTCCGGTGCGGACGCGTACGCGATGGCGGCGCCACCGGCTGCGACTGTCCCGTCCCCGCACCCGTGCGACCTCGCGAAGCTAGAGCTGCCATGCTGGGGATGCATCTGGGCCCAGAGCTGGCCGCTGCGTTACAGGACCAACCTCGACATGCTCGCACCGCTGGGGACGGGCACGGCCAACGCGGCGACGTGGTTTGCCACGTTCGCCAAGCCTAGCGGCCCCCGCTTCGCCGAAGCTCAGGCCGCCATGGCGCGCCGCGTCGCGCACGGACCGTTGCGGATCGCCCCGACGGGATTCGACGTGCTGCCGCCCAACGACCCGCTGCTCGCGGAAGCCGCGCCGTGGTGCGACCAGGCCACGATGCGCTTCTACCCCGATCTCTTCCCCGTGCGGGGCGCCGACACGCAGCTTCCCAACAACCTGCTCACACTCAACCTGGCGCGCTCGTGGATCGCGCGCGGGCACGACGCCGCGAGCTTCGACGACGCGATGGCCGACTTCCGCCGCGTCATCCGCCTCGGGCGGTTGCTGCGGCAAGACGACGTCGTCGTCATCGATGACTTCCTGGGTTCGGTGTTCATCCGATGGGGTGCCGAGGAGATCTACGACCGCGCCCGCAGGGAGGGGAAGACCGACCTGGCGCTGCTCGCCGCGGTCGTCGCGGGCGAGGGGGCGCCCCAGAGGTACCTCACAGCGGCGCGCATGACGTCGATCGAGATCGCGCCGTACCTGCGCAAGACCGGCTCCGGTTCCTACGAGCTCCAGCTGCCGGCGGAGTGCTACAAAGCGGTCAACGAGATGGCGACGTCGTCGCCGGACCGCCGCTTCCGCGACGAGGCGATCCTCAGACTCCGGCTCGTCGCAGCGCTTGGGGCCGGACCGATGCGACCCGACGCACAAGCGCTGCTGGAGAAGCTGGCGTCGGGCCCGGACCCGATCGTGGCCGCCAACGCCCGCTGGTCCCTCGCCACGCCTGTGAGCGAAAAGGAGGTGAAGGGCCTGCTCGGTGAGAGCCAGTACCAGTTCCAGTGACGCGGCCGCGGCCGGGTCCGAGCGCCGCGCGGCGTCACACCGGGGGGTGAGAGAGAGGGCGGCTGAGCATGCCGCACGGTCGCCATCCCGAAGCGGGCGGCCGCAAGGGCCGCCCCTACATCAGGTTCGACCCACCGTGGCTCAGGTGCGTCTCGATGTCGTCGCCGGCTTTGGCTTCGTCCGTCCAATCCTTCTTCGTGTACTCGAGCTCCTCGACGGCCTGGCGCTGCTCCGGGGTCTGGAAGAGCTCCATCGACGCCAGCCCGGCCTGCCGGACGGCCGTCGGCAGCGGGTGCCTGTTGAGCACGTGACGCTTGAGGAAGAGGGCGAGCCCGAAGAAGACGAGCAGCACCAGGACGACGTAGAGGGCGGCGAGGACGCTGCCCATCGCCGTCACGCCTGCAGCGGGACGAACACGGTGCCGTGGCGGCCGGGGACAGTACCGTAGCCCATCGGATACTGAGGGAGCGGCCGGCCGGCAGCGCGGCGGGCCGCGAGCAGCTCGCCGAGTGGGGCCGGCCGGATGCCGCGCTCGGCGGCCTGGCGCAGGAACCGGCGCAGGTCGCCCGCGTAGGGGCCGCCCTCGAGCTCGGCGTGGACGGTGAGCACGGGCCAGGCGGCCGACGAGGCGGCGTCCAGCACCGATTCGTAGAAGGCGCGGGCGTCGTGGTGCGTGTCGCCGAGCGCCTCGTCGAGGGTGGGGAGGGTGGTCGGGACCTGCGGCGTCGTGAGCGCCTTGCCGCCGACCACCGGCAGGAACGGTTCGACGCCACGGCAGTCGCTGGCGTACTCGAGCGCGTACCACTCTTCGACCTGCAGCGAGCGCTCGTCGCCGAACCAGGCGGGGGCTGCGAAGGTGCGCGGGGGTGCCCCGAAGATGTCGATGAACGCCTTCCGCGCCCGCCCGAGCTGCGATGCGACCTCGTTGTCCGAGAGGCGGGGGAGCTTGTCCTGCCAGCGCCGGTGGTCCCAGGCGTGGACGCCCGCCTCGTGGCCTTCGGCGGTCACGCGGCGGGCGGCGTCGGGGAGCGCGAGGGCGATCATCCGCGCGGGGAGCAGGGTTCCGGAGAGCACCGTGCGGAGGCCGTAGACGCCGGCGGCGCCGGTGCGCCGCATCTTGCCGAGGAACCCCGGACGGCGCAGGACGTTGAAGATCGCCTTGCCGGCGTTGTCGGGGCCCATCGAGAGGTAGAAAGTGCCCTTGACGCCGGCCTCGCGGAAGAGGTCGAGCAGCACCGGCACGCCGGCCTTCATCCCGTCGTGGGTGTCCACGTCGATGCGCAGCCCGAGGATCGGGGCTCGGGGCTCGGGGCTCGGGGCTCGTGAACTTCCGGCGGCACCAGGTAAGGACGAAGGCATCGGGTTGTCTCGAAACCCGAGCCCCTAGGCCCGAGCTCCGACCTCCAGCCAGTCCTTGAGGAACGCGTCGAAGGTGAGCTCCAGCGCCTCGTCGAGCCCCACCTTCGGCTGCCAGCCGAGGAGCTGCTTCGCCTTGGCGACCTTGGGCTTGCGCGTGAGGATGTCCTGATACCCCTTGCCGTAGTAGGTCGCGGAGTTGACCTCCTCGATGCGCGGCGGCGTGTAGCCGGGGATCTCGGCCTTGCGCGCCTCGTACAGGTGGGCGAGCTTCTCCGCCAACACCCTAACCGAGCACTCGTTGTCCGGGTTGCCGATGTTGAAGATCTGGCCGTTGGCGTTGCCGCGCGCGTCGGCGATCACCGCCATCAGGCCGCTGATGCCGTCGTCGAGGTAGGTGAAGCAGCGCTTCTGTTCCCCCCCGTCGACGAGGCGGATCGGCTCGCCGCGGAACAGGTTGATGACGAACTGGGTGACGACGCGCGAGGAGCCTTCCTTGGCGGCGTCGATGTCGTCGAGCTTCGGTCCGACCCAGTTGAACGGCCGGAACAGGGTGTAGCGCAGGCCCTCCTGCTGGCCGTAGGCGGCGATGACGCGGTCGAGGAGCTGCTTGGAGCAGGAGTAGATCCAGCGCGGCTTGTTGATCGGCCCGAGCACGAGGGGGCTGGTGTCCTCGTCGAACTCGGGGTCGGTGGACATGCCGTAGACCTCGGAGGTCGAGGGGAACACGACGCGGCGGCGGTACTTCACGCATTGCCGGATCACCCCCAGGTTCGCCTCGAAGTCGAGCTCGAAAACCCGCAGCGGCTCCTTGACGTACGTCGCGGGCGTGGCGATCGCGACCAACGGGAGGACGACGTCGGAGGTCTTGACGTGGTACTCGATCCACTCCTTGTTGATCGTGATGTCGCCCTCGAGGAAGTGGAAGCGCTCGTGGTGCAGGGAGTGCTCGAGCTTGTTGGCGGAGAGGTCCATGCCGTGCACGTGCCAGTCGGTGGTTTCGAGGATGCGGCGCGTGAGCGCGTTGCCGATGAAGCCGTTGACGCCGAGGATGAGGATGTTCACTGGGGGTCTCCGTTTCCTGAGGCAGAGGCGGGGCCGGTGGCCGGTGGCCGGTGGCCGGGAACCGCCGAGAGGATGGTGCCGGGGGCGATGCCGTAGGCGACGGCGAAGGTGGACGCCGGGAACTCGGGCTCGCCCTCGACCTGGACGGTGACGAGGCGGAGCGCGCCCGCGCCGGTGGCGACCGTGACGCCGCCGCCGTCCGCCGTCAGCACGGTGCCGGGCGCGCCGGCTCCCGGCGCGGCTTCCGGCACGGCCCACCACACCAGCAGACGCCGGCCGCCGAGGTCGACGAACGCCCCGGGGTAAGGGTGGGTCACGGCACGGACGAGGTTGTAGATGCGTTGCGCCGGCCAGCTCCACTCGAAGCGCCCGTCCGCGGGGGTGCGGCCGCCGAAGTACGAGCCCTCGGCCAGGTCCATCGGCCGCAGCGGCGCCCGCCCCTCGCGCAGGAGCGGCAGGGCGCGGTCGAGCAGGCTCTCGGCCGCCGGCTCGAGCTTGCGGTAGAGCGTGAGCGCGGTGTCGTCGCCGGCGATCGGGACGCGCTCCTGGTCCACGAGGTCGCCGGCGTCGGCCTTGGCCACCATGGTGTGCAGCGAGACGCCGGTCTCGCGCTCGCCGTTGACCAGCACCCAGTTGACCGGGGCGCGCCCGCGGTACTTGGGAAGCAGCGAGCCGTGCAGGTTGAACGCCCCGCGCGGCGCCGAGGCGAGCACGCGGGTCGGGATCATCCAGCGGAAGTAGAACGAGAAGATGAACTCGGGGCGATAGGCGGCGACGAGCTCCGCGAACGCGTCGGTCTTCAGGTCGCCCTTCTCCGGATAGTGCACCGGGACCGCGCGGGTTGCCGCGCGACCGGCGAGCGACTCCCACCAGACCTCCTCGTGCGGGTCGTCGCGGTGGGTGAGGACCGCGGCGACGTCGAAACCGTGCCGGAGCAGCGCGTCGAAGCCGAGGCAGCCCATGGTGTGATAGCCGAAGACCAACGACCGGGGCCCGGGGCTCGGGGCTCGGGGCTCGTGAGAGGCGGTCACGAGGGGTCCTCGCGGGAGCGGAGGGCCGGGCGGTCGGCGAAGAGGAGAGACCGGGGTCCGGGGTCCGGGGTCCGGGGTCCGAGAGAGGCGCTCACGAGGGGTCCTTGCCGGAACGGAAGATCTGGCGGACGACGTAGCGCGGCCGGTGGCGGACCTCCATGTAGATGCGGCCGACGTACTCGCCGAGCAGGCCGATGGCGAAGAGCAGCACGCCGATGAAGAAGAAGAGCACGGCGAACAGGGTGAACACGCCGCTGACCGCCCACTCGTGGCCCTCGATGATCCGCCCGAGGATCAGCACCAGCGCGACCATCATCGAGGCGGTCGCCGTCGTCACCCCGACCGCCAGGGTGAAGCGCAGCGGCCAGAGGGAGAAGCTCGTCATCAGGTCGAACTGCAGGCGCACGAGCTTCCACAACGAGTACTTGCTCTCGCCGCGCAGGCGCTCGGCGTGGGCCACCGGCACCTCGGTGACGCGCCCCGCGAACATGTCGGCGAGGACCGGGATGAACGTCGAGATCTCCTTGGACTGGCACAGCGTCTTGACGACGTTCCTGCGGTAGGCGCGCAGCATGCAGCCGTAGTCGGAGAGGTGCACGCCGGTGGCCATCGAGGTGACGCGGTTGACCAGGCGCGAAGCGAGGCGGCGGAACAGGGAGTCCTGCCGCTTGACCCGCACCGAGCCGACGACGTCGTACCCCTCCTCCATCTTGGCCACGAGCTTGCCGACCTCCTCGGGGGGGTTCTGCAAGTCGGCGTCGATCGTGACGATGATCTCGCCGCGCGCCTCCTCGAACCCCGCGAACACCGCGGAGTGCTGCCCGTAGTTGCGGTTGAAGTCGATGACGACGAGGTGCGGGTCGCGAGCGGCCGCCTCGCGCAGCAGCTCGAGCGAACGGTCGCGGCTGCCGTCGTTGACGAGCACGACCTCGTAGCTCTTGCCGATGGCGGCCATCGCAACCTCGAGGCGCGGGAGGAGTTCGGGAAGGTTCTCCTCCTCGTTGAACACCGGGACGACGATCGACAGGTACGGGCTGCTCACTGTGGCCACCCCCGGCTCAGCCCCTGCGCCGCGCAAGGACGTCCTTGATCGCGTCCACGACGTACCTCGCGTCGCCGTCGGTCATCAGCGGGAACAGCGGGATGGAGCACAGGCGCTCGGAGACCCACTCGGCCACGGGCAACCTGCCGACCCACTGCGGGTACTTGGCGGCGTAGTACGGCTGCGTGTGCACCGCCCGAAAGTGGATGCCGGTGCCGACGTTGCGCTCGCGCAGCGCGGCGATGAACTCGTCGCGTGTCATCCGCGCCTCGTCGAGCACCTTGACGACGTAGAGGTGGCGGGTGTGAAAGTGATCGTAGGCGGGCAGGCCGAGCGGCTCGATCTCTCTCACCGGCGCGAGCAGCTCGTCGTAGAGAGCGGCGAGGGCGCGCCGGCGCTCGTTGAACTCGCCGACCGAGGCGAGCTGGTGGATCCCGAGCGCCGCCTGCAGGTCCATGAAGTTGTACTTGAAGCCGGGAAGCACGATCTCGACCTGCGGCGAGCCGCCCTCGGCGTAGCGGTTCCACGCCTGCTTTTCCAGGCCGTGGAAGCGCAGCGCCTTGAGCTTCTTCGCCAGAGCTTCGTCGCGGGTCACCAGGATCCCGCCCTCGCCGGTGGTGATGTTCTTGATCGGGTGGAACGAGAACACGCCGAGGCGGTCGAAGCAGCCGACGTGGGTTCCCTTGTACAAGCAGCCGACGCCGTGCGCCGCGTCCTCGAACACCCAGAGGCCGTGACGGCGCGCGACGGCGAGGATGGCGTCCACCTCGGCCGGCGCGCCGGCGTAGTGCACAGGGATGATCCCGACGGTGCGCGCCGTGACGGCCGCCTCGAGCTGGCGCTCGTCGATCTGCAGCGTTTCCCGGTGGATGTCCACGTACACGGGGGTCGCGCCCGCGACCTCGATCATGTTGATCGTCGAGGCCCACGTCATCGGCGTCGTGATCACCTCGTCGCCCGGCTTGAGGCCGAGCGCGATCAGGCCGATGTGCTGGCCGGCGGTGGCCGATGAGAGCGCCAGGACGTGGGGAAACCCGGTGTACGCCGCGAAATCGCGCTCGAACCGCTCGGCCTTGGGCCCAGTGGTGATCCAGCCGGACTTGAGGGAGTCCACGACCTCGTCGATCTCCACCTGCCGGATCGTCGGCCGGGAGAACGGCAGGAACTCGGGACGCTTGGCGAACGAGCCGGTCATCGCGATGTCGCCTCCATGCGGGTCGCCGGGGATGCCGGATGCGCACCGGGCGCGGCGGTCGGGCGCGGAGCCGGGGCCGCTGCCAGCAGCCAGAAACCCAGTCGCAACACCGCGCGATGATAGCACGCGGGGCAGAGGCTGGGAGCAGGCGGAGGGTCTCACCGGAGCGGGGAAGGCCGGGAGTGAAGAGTCGGAGGCCAGGTCTGGAGGTCACCTCCCCCAGGCTTGACTCCCCTTCAGTCTCGGCGCATCATCGTATTGAGAAGAGGATTCTCCAGGTTGGGTTGTTGCTGGGTTTCGGAAACCGGTTCGCTTGGGCGCCGCTGTCGGCATCTGACCCAGTCGGTGTGTCGAAACGAAGGGCGTTCAATTGCCGTGGAGGCTGCACTCGAGGAGTGGCACCCGCACAGCGGTGCCCGCGCTTTGATCGATGGACGAAGAGGAGGGTCCCCAACATGAAAACCGCGACGATTCGTATGTGTCTCGTGGCCGTGGCTGCCGCGTGCGTGCTCTGCGCCGGCAGCGCGTCGGCGATCACGTTCACCCAACCCGGCTACACGCAGCACGTCATCGCCGACATCGCTGGGGGGGGGCCGGGCTTCGGCGGCGTGGTCGCGGGGCCGGACGGCAATATTTACGTGACCGGCGGGTACTTCACGAACCCGTTCCGCGTCACGCCCACCGGCACGGTGACAACTCTGACGCTGAACGCCACGAATACGGTCCTCGGGGTCGGAATCATCGGCACCACGCTCTACGTGGGCCAGAACAACGGAGAGATCGACACCTTCAACATCTCCCTGCCCACGCCGACGGCAACGTTACTGGCGACGGTGCCGGGCTCTCTCGACAGCAACGGCAACGCCGACTTCGCGGTGGCGCCGGCCTCCTTCGGGGCGTTCGGCGGGCAGTTGATCGCGTGCAACGGCGGCGTGTACGCGGTGAACCCGACGACCGGAGCCAAGGCCGACATCTTCGTCGGCAGCGGGGACCACTATTCGTCTCTGGATTTCGGACCGAACGGCACGCTCTACGTCGCCGACTACGACGCCGGTACGGTGCTCACCGTCAGTGCCACGGGCACGACGGCCTTGTTCGCGACGCTATCCGGGTACAGCCCCGACGGGGTCGCCGTCAACCCGGTCACCGGCAACATCTTTGTGGCCGATTCCAGCAACTCCCAGATCATCACCATCACCCCCGCGGGGGTGCAGAGCACGTTCGCGACCGGCGTCGATTTCAGCGGAGGCTACTACCCCTCGGGTCTCGCGTTCTCGAGCGATGGGAGCACGTTGTACTACATCGATGGCGGTGGCAACGGGTTCGAGCTCTCTGCCATCCAGGGTTTCGCGCCCGCCGAGACCATACCGGTGCTCGGGACCGCGGGCTGGCTCACGCTGGCGGTGCTGATCGCGGTCGCGGGGGCGGTAGGGATCAAGCGCGCGCTCTCGTAATCGCCGCGCGCCGCTGCCGGCCCGCGCGACGACGGATGACCGTCCCTTTGAACCGGTCCCGACCGCGTCTGGGGATGCGACGCGCCGCTGAACGTGCCGCAGCGGGAGCGCACCGCGTCGACCCCGGCGGCGGAGTTCTTCTGCAGGAGCCGCTGGCATTCTGGCGTCATCATCAGGCGATCCCGCACTGCCGGCGCACCTCTTTGCCTTCGTCGCCTTGGGCCAGGGAGTGGCCGGTCCCCCCAGCCGGCGCGCTGGTTCTCGACGGCGCGCCCGTGCTACAAAAGGGGCAGCATGGTTGGCGAGCGCCGTCCCCCCGTCCCCGCCGCGGCCCGGCTGCTGCCGGCGCTCGTCGTCGCGTGCCTGGCCGTACTCGTCTTCTGGAACCTCGGCGGCGCGCCGCTGCTCGAGCCGGACGAGGGGCGCTACACCGAGATTCCGCGCGAAATGCTGGCGACCGGCGACTTCGTGACGCCGCACCTCGACGGCGTCCTCTACTTCGAGAAGCCGCCGCTGCACTACTGGCTCACGGCCGCCGCGATCAGGCTGCTCGGGCTGTCCACGTTCTCCGCGCGGCTGTGGAGCGCGGTCTTCGGGCTGGCGGGTGCGGCGCTCGTGTACGCTCTTGGGGCCGCGATGGGCGGCCGGCGCGCCGGCGCCGTGGCGGCGGTGGCGCTCGGCACCTCGCCGTTCTGGGTCGGGCTCTCCCGGCTCGCCACGCTCGACATGACGGTGACGTTCTTCCTCACCGCGACGCTGGCGTGCTTCTGGCTCGCGCACCGTGCCCCGCCCGAGGGGACGGAAGGGACGCCAGCGCGCGCCCGCTGGTGGTGGTACGGGATGTTCGCCGCGGCGGCACTCTCCGTGCTCGCGAAGGGCCTGATCGGGATCGTGATCCCGGGAGCGGTGGTGTTCTTCTACCTCTGGGCGACTCGGCAGTGGCGGGTGCTGGCGACGGTGCCGTGGCTCACGGGGGTGCCGCTGTTCCTCGTGCTGGCGGCGCCGTGGCACCTGCTGGCCGCGGCCCGCACCCCCGACTTCGCGTGGTTCTACTTCGTCCACGAGCACCTGATGCGCTTCGCGACCGGCGAGGCGCAGCGCCAGGAGCCGCCCTGGTTCTTCCTGGCGATCCTCGGTCTCGGGTGCGTGCCGTGGTCCGGCCTCTTCCCGGCTGCGGCCCTGCTCGTCGAGTGGCGACGCCTGCGCGCGTCGCTCGCCGAGCGGCGCGAGGCCGCGTTCCTGCTGATCTGGGCCGTCTTCGTCGTCGCGTTCTTCTCGGCCTCGCGCTCCAAGCTGATCCCGTACGTGTTGCCGGCGCTGCCGCCGCTCGCCGTGTTCGTTGGCCTGGCCGTCGAAAGGTCCCGCGGCGGGGGCCTCGCCGCCCCGCGCGCCGAGCGTTGGGGCCTTGCCGCGGGCGGCGCCGTCACCGCGGTGTGGGGGCTCGCGCTGATCTGGGCCGGACTCGGCAAGATCGACCGGGTCGGCCTCGGCGGGGTCGTGTCGCCCGGGCTGTTGGGCCCCGGGATCGTCGTGGTCGCAGCCGCGGCGCTCGTGGCGGCTTCGGGTTTCGGCCGGAGCTGGGGGCGGCGGTTGATGGCGCTGTTCGCGGCGGGCGCATGCCTGTGCGCCGCGATCGGGGGCGTCGTGCCGCTGGTCGGCCGCGAGCGCAGCAGCGCCGCGCTGGCGGCGAAGCTGCGGCCGGAGCTGCGCGCGGGCGACCTTGTCTTCTCCTACGGCTGCTTCCCCGAGAGCCTGCCGGTCTACCTCGACCGCACTGTCGGCGTGGCCGCGTTCGAGGGCGAGCTGGCGTTCGGCATCTCGCACCTGACGCCGGCCGAGCGGCGGCGGCGTTTCCCGACCGCGGCGGAGTTCCGCACGGTCTGGGACTCCGGTCGCAGGGTCTTCGCCGTCGCCGGGAGGCGCTCCTGGTCGCAGGAGTTCGCCCGGGACGGCATCACCCACGCCCGCCTGCTCTGGCAGGGCGAGAGCCTCGCGCTTCTGTCCAACGAACGCGCGGTCCCCGGGCGTTGACCGGAGAGGGCGAGCTACTCCGCCGACGGAGAGAAGTCGGCGACGAGGGCTTCCATCGCGTCCCAGACGTGGGAGACGTCGCTGGAGGCGAGGATAAGGTTGCGCTTCGTGCCGCTGATGTCCTTGACGTGCCCGTGGAGCACCGCCTCCTGGCGGAAGCCGAGCTTGCGGAACATCTTCCGCGCGCCGACCTGGTTCTCCACGACCTCGATCACCATTTTCTCGACGCCGGTGCGGGTCGCGAGCCTGACGAGCTCGCGCGCGAGCGTCGTGCCGAGCCCGTCGCGGCGCAGCGCCGGCGCCACCGAGACGCGGATCTCGCCGACGTGCCGCGACCAGCCGTGCAGCGGGTGGTAGAGCGTCGCCTCGGCCACGACCTTGCCGCCACGCTCGGCGAGCAGCGACACCACCTCGCCGGACTCGACGGCGGCGACGAACCGCCGCAGCCAGTCGGGGTTGGTCACGTCGTCCTTGAGGTAGAGGCGGTCCTCGTCCGGCAGGCCGCGGTAGAACTCGAGCAGCGCCGGGGCCTCGCCGGCATCCAGCGGCCGCACCGTCACCGGCGTGCCGTCGCGCAGGGATACGGTCTGAGGAAACCCTTCGAGCTTCACGGTCGGCCCCCTAATTCTTCCCCGCGGTCTGGTCGCGGCCGTACTCGTACCCCTTGCGGAAGGCGCGCAGGTTCAGGTCCTCGGTGCCCTTCGGCACCGAACTCTTGACCGCCTGCTCGACGGACTCGAACGTCAGCAACCCCGTCACCCCGGCGAAGAAGCCGGTCATCACGATGTTGAGCACCAGGCGCCGGCCCAACTCCTCGGCGAAACGGGTCGCCGGGACGCCGAACGCTTGCACGCCCTGCGGCAGCTTGTCGTCCAGCTTGATCAGGTCGCTCTCGTAGAGGAGCATGCCGCCGGGCGCGAGCTGGGGCGCGAACTGTGTGTAGGCGTCTGGCGACATCACGATCAGGATGTTCGGGTTCTTGACGTAGGGGTAGCCGATCGCCTCGTCCGCGACCGTGACCTGCGCGCTGCAGGCGCTGCCGCGCGCCTCGGGCCCGAACGCCTGGATGAGCGTCGCGTGCTTGCCGTCGAAGATCGAGGCGGCCTTGCCGATGATCATGCCGCAGAGGATGACGCCCTGGCCGCCGAGGCCGCCGACGCGGATCTCAGTCTTCTGCATGGGACCCCCCGTAGGGCGTGTACTTCTCGCCGAAGTGCTGCGTGTAGTGCGCGTTCATCGCCTCGAGCCAGGTCGGCCGCTCGCGGTCCACGAACTTGCCCACCACGATGTCGCCCTGGAAGGTGAGCCCGACCTCCTTGGTGTCGGCGCCGTTGACGACCTTGCTCTTCTCCTTGTAGTACTTGAGCTGGTCGACGCCGTCGCCGAGCCGGTTGCGCCGCGAGTACAGCGTCGGGCACGGCGCCATCGCCTCGATGAACACGAACCCCTTCTTCTTCAGGCCTTCGAGCATCGCCTTGGCGAGCTGCTTGACGTGGTAGACGGTCCAGCGCGCGACGTACACCGCGCCGCAGGCGTCCGCCAGGAACGGCAGGTTGAACGGGTTCTCGAAGTTGCCGTACGGCATCGTCGTCTGGGTGGCGCCGATCGGCGTCGTCGGCGCCACCTGGCCGCCCGTCATGCCGTAGGTGAAGTTGTTGACGCACACGACCATCAGGTCCATGTTGCGGCGCGCGGCGTGGATCAGGTGGTTGCCGCCGATCGCCGAGAGGTCGCCGTCGCCGGAGTAGACCACGACCTTCGCGAGCTCGGGGTTGGCGAGCCGGAGGCCGGTCGCGAACGGGATCGCGCGGCCGTGGGTGGTGTGGAACGAGTCGAGGTTCATGTACCCGGCGACCCGGCCGGTGCAACCGATCCCCGACACGATCGCGACCCGGTCGAGGTCCAGCCCGGAGTCGGTGAGGGCGCGGGTGAAGCAGTTGACGGTGGTGCCGATGCCGCAGCCCGGGCACCAGATGTGCGGCAGGCGCTCCTGGCGCAGGTACGGGGCCACCGGGTTGGTGATCTCGATTTCGCAGGCGGGGAGTTCCGTTGCGCTCATTGCGCGGCCTCCTTGATCTTGGCGAGGATCGCCGCGGGCTCGTGGACGGTGCCGCCGGCGTGGGGGAGGGTGAGCACCGGGACCTTGCCGGCCGCCGCGCGCTCGACCTCGAGCGCCATCTGGCCCATGTTCAGCTCGGGGACGACGAACGCCTTCACGGTCGCCGCCAGCTCGCGGATGCGCTTCGCCGGGAACGGCCAGGTGATGACCAGGCGCAGGTGGCCGACCTTGAGGCCGGCGGCGCGCGCCGCCTCGACCGCCGCGCCGGCCACGCGCGAGGTGATCCCGAACGAGACCACCACGACGTCGGCGCCGGCGACCCCGTCCTCGCGCACGTCCACGATCTTGTCCGCGTTGGCGCGGATCTTGTTGACCAGGCGCTTGACGAGTTTGTCCTGCGCCGGCGCCGTCATCGCCGGATACCCGCGCTCGTCGTGCGTGAGGCCCGTGATGTGGATCCGGTAGCCGTCGCCGGCCTTGACCATCTCCGGGACGAGGCTCTCGTCGGTCTCGTAGGGACGGTACTCGCCGGGCTTCTTCTTCGTCCACTTGCGCTCGACGACCTCGATCTGGGACGCCTCGGGGATCACGACGCGCTCGGTCATGTGCCCGACGACCTCGTCCATCATGAAGAACACCGGCACGCGGTACGTCTCGGCCAGGTTGAACGCCTTGATCATCAGGTCGAAGCACTCCTGCGGCGAGTTGGGGGACAGGGCGATCGGCTCGTAGTCGCCGTGCGAGCCCCACTTGACCTGCATCATGTCCGCCTGCGCGGGGAGCGTCGGCAGGCCGGTCGAGGGGCCGCCGCGCTGCACGTCCACGAACACGCACGGGGTCTCGGTGAACGCGGCGAGGCCCACATGCTCCATCATCAGGGAAAGCCCGGGACCCGAGGTCACGGTCATGACCTTCTTGCCGGCCCACGCCGCGCCCTGGATGGCGATCGAGGAGGCGAGTTCGTCCTCGAGCTGGATGAACATCCCACCCACGAGCGGGATGCGCGCGGCGAAGCGCTCGACCACCTCGGTCGAAGGCGTGATCGGGTAGCCCGCGACGAAGCGGCAACCGGCGGCCAGCGCCCCCTCGCAGGCGGCGTGATCGCCGTCGATGAAGTGGATGCCTGTCAGAACTCCTTTGGGGTCCGCGTGCAAGACGTCCTCCCTTTGCTTCCGATTTCGATCCCTCGGGTCAGCCGCGCGCGGGGACCAACGGCTCGACCGCGGCCGCCTGGCGGCGCTGCTCGATTTCCTTGAACCGCATCCCGAAGATGGCGAAGTCCGGGCAGTACAGCCCGCACAGGTCGCAGCCGGTGCAGTCCTCCGGGCTGGCGAGCACGGGGTAGTGGTACCCCTTGCGGTTGAACTCGCGCGAGAACTCCAGGCAGTGCGCGGGACAGAAGTCGATGCAGTACGAGCAACCCTTGCAAACCTCAAGGGTCAGAAAGATCGTTCCCTTACCCTTCTTCACCGGTGCCGCGTCGGTCATGACGGCCCCCCCTCTGCGAAACGGACAGATGCTACGCCTGCGCCCGGCGGGGCGCAAGTTCGGGGAGGGAAGTTGAGACTGGTTGGCAAGTGCAACGGCGGCGAAGACTCGGAGCCACCAATGAGGCCTGACCGCCGCCGCCGGGGAGAGAAGTCGGCACGTCCGTGGTTGTGGCCGTTTCGTTGTAGGCGCGGGCTTCAGCCCGCGGGGTGGGTGGGCGGCGAGCGAATGGAACGGGAAACGACCGCAGGCTGAAGCCTGCGCCTACAAAGACGGGGGTGGGTGGGCGGCGAACCGATGGAACGGGAAACGACCGCAGGCTGAAGCCTGCGCCTACAAAGACGGGGTCGGGCGGGAGAACGTATCCCGCGCCTACAAAGACCGGTTCGGGCCGGGGGGACGTGTCCAGCGTCGCGCGGCTGGACGGGTGGGAAAGATGCTCTGGCGCGGGCGGGGGGCCGGGGTCTAGAATGCCGGCGAGCGGGTCCGCCACGGACCTCGCAACCGTCACCACGCAACCATAAGGAGGCTCCCCCGGTGTTGACACGCGAGCAGTGGACCGAGAAGTTCGTCGATGTGATCGCGCACGCGTCTTCGCAGCTCCCGCCGGACGTGCTCGCGGCGCTCAAGCGCGGGCGCAACGCCGAGGCTCCTGGATCGTTGGCGGCCAAGGCGCTCGACTCCATCCTCACGAACATCGAGATGGCGAAGGGCAGCTGGCAGCCGATCTGCCAGGACACGGGCACGCCGCTGGTGTGGATCCACCACCCGGTGGGGACGTCCACGCGCATGCTCACCGCGGCGTTCGAGGAGGCGGTGCGGCAGGCCACGGCCAAGCAGCTCCTGCGCCCCAACGCGGTGGACCCGCTGACCGACAAGAACACCGGCCACGGCCAGGCGCCCGGCATCCCCAGCGTGCACTGCGAGGAGTGGGACGAGCCCGGCCTCGAGGTGCGCCTGATCCTCAAAGGCGGCGGCTGCGAGAACGTCGGCGCCCAGTACACGCTGCCCAACCCCAAGCTCAAGGCCGACCGCGACCTCGACGGCGTCCGGCGCTGCATCCTCGACGCGGTGGCGCAGGCGCAGGGCAAGGGGTGCGCGCCGGGGATCATCGGCGCGTGCTTCGGCGGCGACCGCGGCTCGGGGTTCCTCGAGTCGAAGCGGCAGCTGCTGCGCCGCCTCGACGACACCAACCCCGTCCCCGAGCTGGCCGCGATGGAGAAGGGGATCTACGACCAGGCGAACCAGCTCGGCATCGGCCCGATGGGGTTCGGCGGCAAGACCACCGTGCTCGGGGTCAAGGTCGGCTACCTCGGACGCCTGCCCGCCTCCTACTTCGTGTCCGTGTCCTACATGTGCTGGGCGAACCGCCGCGCCACCGCGAAGTTCAGCCCCTCCGGGGAGGTCACATGGCTCGACTGACGCTTCCGTGCGACGAGAAGACGATCCGCGACCTCAAGGTCGGGGACTTCGTGGAGCTCTCGGGCCGCATGATCACCGGCCGCGACGCGGCGCACCACTGGCTGCTGCACGGCTTCCGCGAAGAGGTCGCGCCGTTCATGAAGGACTCCGTGATCTACCACGTCGGCCCGGTGGTCAAGAAGCACGAGGACGGGCACTACACGTTCGTGGCCGCGGGGCCGACGACGTCGGCGCGCGAGGAGCCGTTCCAGGCGGACGTCATCGGCAAGTACGGTCTGCGCGGCGTAATCGGCAAGGGCGGGATGGGCCCGAAGACGCTCAAGGGGCTGGCCGAGCACGGCGCCGTCTACTTCCACGCCGTCGGCGGCACCGCGCAGGTCCTCGCCCAAGCGGTGGTAAAGGTCGAACAGGTGTTCCAGCTCAAGGAGTTCGGCGTTCCCGAGGCGCTCTGGGTGATCTCGGTGAAGGACTTCCCGGTCGTCGTGACGATGGACTCCCACGGCGGCTCGCTCCACGCCGAGGTAGAAAAGGCGTCCAAGGCGAAGCTCGAGCAGCTGCTGGGCCTGTCCGCGTAGGCGAAATCTCGAATCGAAGCGAACGGAAGGGCGGCCGCGCGGCCGCCCTTCGCGCGTCACCGCACCTGTTGAGACGCTACCGCCCGTCGTCGTGGTAGGTGATCCGGCGTCTCTCGACCGTTGGGGCGCCGGCGCGCTCGGCCGCAGGGGCCGCCCCTACATTGGGTTCGACCCACCATCGCGTTGTAGGGGCGGGGCTTGCCCCCGCCCGCCGCCGTCTCCAGAACCCCGAGGCCGTGCGTCTGATGCGATGGAGTTCCAGGGCAACGACGGCACGAGCCCTACGTTTGAACTCAAAGTCGCGTCAGTGCTCGACGCCGATCCTTCTGCCACGCGTCTCCGGCAGCGTCCACACCCAGGCGCCGGTGATCAGGGCGAAGAAGCCGGCGAGCGAGATCCCGCCGCCGAGGCCGTAGCGCGTGGCGACCAAGGTGATCACCAGCGGCGTGAAGAACTGCACGCCGCGGGCGAGGTTGAACGCGGCGCCCATCGCAGTGTTGCGCACCCGGGTGGGGAAGATCTCCGAGAAGATCGGGCCGTACCCGGAGTAGTTCCCGGTGCCGAGCCCGACCAGGAACATGAACAGCACGGTCAACGCCGGGTACACCGCGAGCGCGCCCCAGAACCAGGTGACCGCGAACAGCCCGATCGCCCAGACGACCGAGTAGATCGTGTACGCGACGCGGCGGCCCTTCCAGTCGGCGACGACCCCGAACGAGAGGTAGCCAAGCGCGCCGCCGGTCTGGGTCACCAGCATCCAGATCCCCGCCCTCCCCATCGACGACCCCAGGTGCTCGTACAGGTACCTCGGCATCCAGGAGTAGGTGAACCAATAAGCGGACATGTCGGTGGTGGCGAGAACGAGGCCGAGCAGGAAGAGGCGCCTGAGGTCGGGCGTGGTGAGGAGGAACTTGACCTGGCTCGTTTCCTGCGGCGCCGCGAGGCGCTTGCGCTCGAGCCAGACGTCCGACTCGGGCATGTGTCGGCGGATGAGCACGACGAGCAGCGCGGGGAGGACCGAGATGAAGAAGCAGCCCCGCCAGCCCCACTCGGGGCCGAACGCGTTCGCGAGAGCGGGCTCGACGAACCCGCCGATCACCGAGGCGACCGCGATGCCGAGCGGGGCGCCGGTCTGCATCACCGCGGCGAAGCGGCCCCGCATACGGGCGGGGAACGTCTCGCCGACGAGCGTCTGCCCGGTCGCCCACTCGCCGCCGACGCCGAGGCCGGTGATGACCCGGCACACCGCCAGCCACGCCGCGCCCTGCGCGAACCCGCACAGCAGCGCGCCCAGCGAGTACACCAGGATCGTCCACGACAGCACGGTCTTGCGCCCGAACCGGTCGGCGAGCCAGCCGAACAGAATGCCGCCGAGGGCGGTGGCCGCGAGCGTCGTGCCGACGAGCAGGGAGAGCGACGAATCGGAGAGCCCGAGCGAGCGCTTGATCGGGATGACGAGGAACGAGAACAGCATCAGGTCGTAAAAGTCGAACAGCCAGCCCGCCCACGACATCGCGAGGATCAGGTAGTGCGTCCTCGTCGGCGCGTCGCACTCGTTGAGAAGACGCTTCGCGGGCTGGGGTTCCATGGGGGCGCCCTCCGGACCTGTTGGCGACACCGTAACCCCGACGGGCTCCTCACGCAACGGCCGCAAGACGGCCCGCGCCCGGGCGTCGCGTCACCGGGCTACGCAAGCGAGGCGAGGAAGCGGTCCCCGGCCCAGGCCGCAAGGACCTCCCCGAGGAAGACTCGGTGGTAGTCCTGGCGCGGGTAGAGTTTGGCGACTGCCGGGTCGAGGAAGCGCTCCGGGTCGAGGTCGAGCGTCGCGAGCACGCGGCACTCGAGCGCCAGCTCGGCCTCGGCGACGCGCGGCACGGCGACGGCCCCGCCGGGGAGCTGCGCGAGGCCGGTCTCGCGCCACTTGTCGGTGTCGCGCCCGGAGCGCGTGCCGCAGAGGTCCAGGGCCGTGCGGTGCCGCTCGCCGAGGACGTTGAGGGTGAACTCGGGCCAGGCCTCCAGCAGCGAGAAGGTGAACCGCGTCGGGCGTACGTACACCGTGACCACGGGCCGGTTCCACAGCGTGCCCAGCCCGCCCCAGGACACCGTCATCGGGTTGGGCCGCTCACGTCCGGCGACGAGCAGCGCCCACTCCCGGTCGAGGACGGTGAAGGGCTTCAGCGAAAGCTCGTCGGGCTTGACTCGGCGCATTGCGGGGCCTCCTGGGTGCGGCCGGACCGTCAAGGTAGCACGGCGCGGGCGCTTGGGCCGACGTGGGGGCTCTGGTATCGTCCGCCGATGGGAAAGCGTTGCTGGCTGGGGGCCCCGGACCCGCTGATGGAGGCGTACCACGACACCGAGTGGGGCGTGCCGGAGCACGACGACCGCCGGCACTTCGAGTTCATGATCCTCGAGGGGGCGCAGGCGGGGCTGTCGTGGCGCACGGTGCTGCGGCGGCGGGAAGGGTACCGGCGCGCCTTCGCAGGGTTCAACCCCGAGAAGGTCGCGCGCTTTACGCCGGCGAAGGTCGAGAAGCTGCTCGCCGACCCCGGCATCATCCGCAACCGCCTGAAGGTCAACGCGGCGGTGGGCAACGCGCGCGCCTTTCTCGCCGTTCAGACGGAGTTCGGATCGTTCGACGCCTTCATCTGGCGGTTCGTGGGTTCCTCGCCGATCGTCAACGCCCGCAAGACGCTCGCGGACATCCCGGCGCTGACGCCCGAGTCGGAGGCGCTCTCGCGCGAGCTCATCCGGCGCGGGTTCCGGTTCGTCGGGCCGACGATCGTGTACGCGCACATGCAGGCGTGCGGCCTGGTCAACGACCACCTGGTGGACTGCCCGCGCTGGGCCGAGCTGGGTGGGCGGACGCCCAGGCGCCCCGGACGGACGCGGGCAGGGGGGGCGGCATGATCGGCGCCACCGAGATCAAGCGCGGCGACATCCTCGACATCGACGGCGCGCCGTGGGTGGTGACCGACGTGGCGGTGCAGACCCCGAGCGCGCGCGGCGCCAGCCTGCTGGTCAAGGTCAAGACCCGCAACCTCCGCACCGGTCAGTCGCTCGCCCGGACCTACCGCGGCAACGAGACCGTGGACGCCGCCGACTGCGAGAAGCGGCCGGTCCAGTTCCTCTACCGCCAGGACGACGAGTTCGCCTTCATGGACATGGGGAGCTACGAACAGTTCGTGCTGCGCGAAGAGACGCTGGGCGATGCGGCCGGTTACCTGACCGACGGGCTCGAGCTGCACTCGTTGCTGTACAACGGCGAGGTGCTCAACGTCGAGCTGCCAGTGACCGTCGAGCTCGAGGTGGTGGACACCGCCCCGGCGATCAAGGGGGCGACCGCGCAGGCGCAGCTCAAGCCCGCGCGGCTCGAGACCGGGATCGAGGTCCTGGTGCCGCCGTACCTGACCACCGGGGAGCGCATCAAGGTGGACACACGCGACGGCCGCTTCGTGGAGCGCGCCAAAGGTTGAGCCCCGGCCCGGCGGCCGGGCGCTCCGTCCCACGGCGCCCCGAACCGCGTACAATGGCCGTGGAGTCTGCGGCGATGAACTTCGAGTGCACGCTTGAGGACGTGGCGCGGTGCCTCGACGGTCTGGGGTGCCGGTGGGCGGTGATCGGGGCGGTCGCCGCCGCGATCCACGGCGTCCCGCGCACGACCGTGGACGTGGACGTTCTGATCGACGGCGCGTTCGCGCAGCGGCTCGACTGCCTGCTCACCGACCTCGGGTACACCGTGACGTTCCGCTGGGAGGAAAGCTCGCACTTCGCCCCGACGCGGCCCCATCTCTGCCCGATCGACTTCCTTCACGCGCACCGGCCGCACTCGCTCGCGATGCTCGACCGCGCCCGCCGCGTCGAGGTGGGCGAGCTCGGGCTGCGCATCCCGGTCGTCGAGGTCGAGGACCTGATCGGGCTCAAGGTGCAGGCGTTTGTGAACGACCCGGACCGGCGGAGGGGCGAACTGGTGGACATCCGAGCGCTGCTCGAGGCCACCGCGGCACGCGGGGCGAAACTCGAGCTCGACCGCGTGCGCGAGTACTTCGCTCTGTTCGGCGAGCAGCGGGAGTTGGACGGCCTGATGGTTGGGCTCGAACATGCTTTCGAGTGAAGAACGCGCCGGGATGCTCGCCGAGGCCGCCGACCCGCGGCGGCGCGAGGTGCTGGCCGCGGCGCGGGCGGCGTCGCGCGCCGCCGTGACCCCGGTGTCGCTGCTCGCTTTCCTCACCGGCTCCAGCACGCTGCTCGCCTCGCTCTCGGCGCTGCCCCGCCCGCGCCCGGGGGCCGGCCGCCGCTTTCTCCTCTGAACTCCTGGCTGTTCGGATTCGCAACCGTGTAGCATCCCCTCGTGCGGACCGCGGATTTCGAGTACCACCTCCCCGAGGAGTTGATCGCGCAGAGCGCGCGGCCGCGCGGGACCTCGCGCCTGCTCGTGCTGCGCCGCGACACCGGCGCGGTGGCGCTCGACCGGGTGTCGTCGCTGCCGGCTCTGCTCGCCCCCGGCGACCTCCTGCTCGTCAACGACGTCAAGGTGATCCCGGCGAGGCTGCGCGCGCGGCGGCCCGGCGGGGGCGACGCCGAACTGCTGCTCGTCCGCCCACTCGGCGGCCCCGATTGGGAGGTGATGGCGCGGCCGGCGAAGCGGCTGCGCGAAGGCGCGGCGCTCGCGCTCGCGGCCGGACACGCGATCCCCCGCGAGCGCCTCGGGGAGGGCACCTGGCGGGTGGAGTTCTCGCCCCCGCTCGACGAGGCGGCGCTCGCAGTCGTGGGCGAGGTGCCGTTGCCGCCGTACATCCGGCGGGAGAACGGCCCGAGCGCGGCCGACCGCGAGCGCTACCAGACCGTCTACGCCCGGGCGGGCCGAGCCGTTGCGGCGCCCACGGCGGGCCTCCACTTCACCCCCGAGATGCTCGAGGCGCTGAGCGACCGCGGCGTCGAACGGGTCCGCCTCACCCTCCACGTCGGCCCGGGGACGTTCAAGCCGGTGCAGGCGGACGACCCGCGCGAGCACCGCCTCGACCCCGAGGACTACGAGGTCTCGCCGACTGCGGCGGCCGCGCTCAACCGCGCCCTCGGCGCCGGGCGGCGGGTCGTGTGCGTCGGGACGACCTCGTGCCGCGCCCTCGAGCACGCGCTCGCGGCCGGCGGCGGCCGCGTGCGCCCCGGCGCCGGCCGAGCCGACCTGTTCATCTGGCCCGGCTACCGCTTCCGCGGCACCGGTGCGCTGCTCACCAACTTCCACCTGCCGCGCTCGACGCTGCTGATGCTGGTGTCGGCGCTTGCGGGCCGGGAGCGCGTGCTGGAGGCGTACAAGCTGGCGGCGCGCGAGCGCTTCGCGTTCTACTCGTTCGGCGACGCGATGCTGGTTGTGTGATCCCGCGTCGTCACCCTGCGCACCGGTCGCCGCCCTGGGGACCGTATTCGCGCCGGCCCGAGGTACACTCACCGGGTCGTGCTGGAACACTCGGAGGAGACGATGGCGAGAATGTGGGTGGCAGGGATCGTGTTGGGGGGGGTCATGAGCGTGACGGCATTCGCGCAGGCGCCGGCCAAGGTGCCCGAGGGGTACCACTGGAATCTGAACGATCTTTACGTCACGCCGGCGGCGTTCGACGCGGCGCGGCAGCAGTTCGCCGGGCGGCTCTCCGAGTTCGACGCGCACCGGGGTACGCTTGGCCGCTCGCCGGCGGCGATGCAATCCGCGCTCGACCTTTACTTCGGTCTGGCCAAGGAGTTCGGCAGGATCAGCTCGTACGCTTCGATGCGCTCGGACGAGGACACCCGGGTGCCGGAGGCGCTCGGCGCCCGCCAGGAGGTGATGCAGCTCGGCGCCCAGTTCGCCGCGGCCTCTTCCTGGATCGCGCCCGAGGTGCTGGCGCTGCCCGCCGGCACCGTCGCCGGGTTCGTCAAACAGGAGCCGGGCCTCGCACCGTACCGGTTCTTCCTCGAGGACATCGAGCGGCAGCGGGCGCACACGCTTTCGCAGCCCGAGGAGAAGTTGCTCGCCGAGGCCGGGCTCGTGACGCCGGCGCCCTCGACGATCTACGGCATCCTCGCCAACGCCGACGTGCCGTTCCCCGAGGTCACGCTTTCGGACGGCCAGAAGGTCCGCCTGGACCAGGCCGGCTACGCGAAGTACCGGGCGCTGCCGAACCGCGCCGACCGCATCCTCGTCTTCCGCGAGTTCTGGAAGACGTTCAAGGGGTACGAGCGCACGTTCGGGACGACCCTTGACGCCGAAGTCAAGCGCGACCTGTTCTACGCGAGGGCCCGGAACTACCCGTCGTGCCTGGACGCGGCGATCGACGGCAGCAACGTCCCCGAAGCGGTCTACCGGACGCTCATCAGCGAGACGAACCACGCGCTGCCGACGCTCCACCGCGCCTTCAGGGTGCGCGCCAGGCTGCTCGGGATCCCGGACCTCGCCTACTACGATATCTACCCGCCGCTCGTCAAGCACGTGGACATGAGCTTTCCGATCGACAAGGGCGAGGCGCTCGTGCTCGAGGCGCTCGCGCCGCTCGGGCCTGACTACGTGGCCACGGTCCGTAAAGGGTTCGCGTCGCGCTGGATGGACGTGTTCCCGCAGCCGGGGAAGCGCTCGGGCGCGTACTCAAACGGCTCGGCCTACGACGTCCACCCCTACGTCCTGACCAACTACAACGACGACTACGAGAGCGTGTCCACGGTCGCCCACGAGTGGGGTCACGCGATGCACTCGTACCTCGCGAACGGGGCGCAGCCGTACCCGACCGCCGACTACTCGATCTTCGTGGCGGAGGTCGCTTCGACGTTCAACGAGGCGTTGCTGCTGCGGCGGATGCTGTCGCAGGCGGCGACCGACGACGAGCGCCTCTTCCTGCTCGGCAACTACCTCGAGAGCCTGCGCGGGACGTTCTTCCGCCAGGCGATGTTCGCGGAGTTCGAGCTCGCCATCCACGAGGCCGCCGAGAGGGGCGAGGCGCTGACCGGCGCCAAGCTCACGAAGATCTACGGCGAGCTGCTCAGGCGCTACCACGGCAGCGACCGGGGGGTCGTCCGCATCCCCGAGGAGGTCACCGTGGAGTGGGCCTACATTCCGCACTTCTACATGAACTTCTACGTCTACCAGTACGCCACCTCGCTGGCCGCCTCGACCCAGCTGGCGCGCGAGGTGCTCGACGGCCAGCCCGGCGCCCGCGAGCGCTACCTGGGGTTGCTCAAGGCCGGCGGCTCGCGCTACCCCTACGAACTGCTCAAAGAGGCGGGCGTGGACCTCGCGACGCCGGCACCGTACCGGGCGCTCGAAGCGCAGATGAACTGGGCGATGGACGAGATCGAGAAGATCGTGGTCAAACGCGACGCCGCCAAGTAGCGGCGGCCCGCGCCCAGGGGACCTTCCGGGGAGGCCTGCGGGCCTCCCCTTTCTATTTTATCCACCTTCCGCGGCGGCACGGTCCGGCCGGCAACCTCGCGACGGCGGTCGCGTATCATCGGGGGCGGAGTTCGTGGAGGAAGCCATGACGACTCGGACGAAGGCGCTTGCGGCGGTGGGGGGCGTGCTCACGATCCTGGCGGTCGGCGTGCTGGCCGTCGTGCTCGGGGCGCGCTACGCGACCACGCACGTGCCGGGGGACAGCATCCTGACGATCGAGATCGCCGGGCCGATCCCGGAGCTGGGCTCGAGCTCGCCGTTCGGCGACGTCTTCGGCGACCGCACCCTGTCGCGCCGCGACCTGCGCGACGCGCTGGTGCAGGCCGCCTCCGACCCGCGCATCCGGGCGGTGCGCGTCAAGGTGCAGGAGTTCACCACCGGGTTCGCGACGATCGAGGAGCTGCGCGCGCTGCTCGGGAACGTGGGCAAGGCCGGAAAGACCACCTACGCGTACCTCGAGACCGCCGGCGAGGCCGCTCCCGGCAACGCGCAGTACCTCCTGGCCACTGGGTGTCAGCGGGTCGTGCTCGGGCCGATGGGCGACGTCAACCTGACCGGCCTGGCCGCGCGGATGCCGTTCATCCGCGGCACCCTCGACAAGCTCGGGATCGTCCCCGACTTTCCCGGCATCGGGGCCTACAAGGACGCGCGCTTCTTTTACACGGACAAGGACTTCACGCCGGCGTCGCGGGAGATGACCACCTGGCTGCTGGACTCCCTCTCGAGTCAGGTCGCGGCGGGGATCGCCGCCGGCCGCGGGTTCACGCCGGCGGAAGCCGCGGGCCTGGTGCAGCGCGGTCCGTTCCTCGGTCCCGATGCGCTCAAGGAGAAGCTGGTGGACCAGATCGCGGACTGGGAGACGTTCGTCGAGGAGAGCTCGACCCTGGACGGGAGGAAACTCGACGAGGTCCCGATCCGCCGGTACCTGAAGGCCGACCGCCCGAACACGAGCGGCGCCCCGATCGCCGTGCTGGTGGCGGACGGCGAGATCCTGCGCGGCGAGAGCGGCTACTCGCCGATGCCGGTGTTCGGCGGCGACATCATCGGCTCCGACGCGATCGCGCGGGCCTGGCGCCAGGTGCGGGAGTCCGGCGCCAAGGCCGTGGTGTTCCGGATCAACTCGCCGGGCGGCAGCCCCGTGGCCTCCGAGATCATCCGCAAAGAGATGGCCAGGACGGCCGCCAAGATCCCGGTGGTGGTCTCGATGGGCGACGTGGCGGCCTCAGGCGGTTACTGGATCGCCTGCGGCGCGAGCAGGATCGTCGCCGACCCCGGCACGATCACCGCCTCGATCGGCGTCTTCTCCGGCCACCTCGACATGACGAAGTTCTGGGACGACAAATTAGGCGTCACCTGGGGGAAGATCGACATGGCCCCCAACGCCAGCTTCTTCAGCTCCGTGGACTCCTGGACCCCCGAACAGCGCAAGGTCGTGCAGGCGTCCCTCGACCGGATCTACGACGCCTTCCTGCACCGGGTGTCGGCAGCGCGCAAGATGACACCCGAGCAGGTGGACGCGATCGGCCGCGGGCGGGTCTTCACCGGCGAGCAGGCCAAGGAGAAGGGCCTCGTGGACGAGCTCGGCACCTTCGACGACGCGGTCGCGGTCGCCAAGCGACTCGCGGGCCTGAAGCCGGACGCGGCCGTCCAGCTCACGTATTACCCGCGGGCGAAGTCGCTCTGGCAACGGATCTTAGAGAAGGACGACTCCAGCGCCCGGTTGGAGGCGATGGTCAGGGAGGCGATCGCCGGGAAGGTGATGGCGCCGGGGCCGGTGTGGCTTCCCCCGATCCAGATCCAGTAGCGCTCCAGCGGACGCCGCCGATAGCGGACCATCTGCGTTGTCGGCCTTCGGCGGTTCGGATCCTCACGTAGCCTCCGGCTACGCTCCGGTCCGACCGCCTCGTCCTCCTAGCATCTGGCCCACTCTCGGCGGCGCGGCTGCACGCCCCAAGTGGCGAGGCCCCGCCTGTCGGTGACCTTGTCGTCTTCGAGGGAGGTGCGAGCGGCCGCGCGGCCTGCGACCGGCGCGGCCGGCTCGGACCACGACCCACGACCCACGAACCGCGACCCACGACCCACGGTTTTGCCGTTCCCGAGCCCCGAACCCCGAACCCCGAGCCCCGGCCTCTTCGTACGCGACGGCGTCACTGCTTCTTCGGGTAGCCGACCGACTGGGCCAGGGTGATGAGCTGCGTGGGGGCGAGCTTGAGCGCCTTCGCGAGCGGGGGGCGGTCCACCATCGCCCGTACCCCGGTTGCCAGGCCGCTCGAGGCGCAGAACAGGTAGACGTTCTGGCTGAGGAACCCCGTGTCCGCCCACGCGTAGCTCTGCTGCATGTCGGGCGCAGCGCCCTTCATGCGCGTCGTGTCGGCGACGAACACCAGCGTCACCGGGGCCTCCCTGACGAACGCCTGCGCTCCGGCGAGGGCGCGCTGGTCGCCGGCGGCGACGGGTTCGAGCCGGATGGTCCGGGCGTCGTAGAGGTACGCGCCGGAGGCCGTAACGACGTACACGTCCGTCTCCTGCCAGTCGTGGGCGGAGGGCGCCGTCCGCTTGCCGGACTCCGGACGGTTGATCCCCCACGCCGCCCATAGCAGGTTCGAGAGGGTCTGCGGCGGCAGCGGGTCGGGCGCGAACTCGCGGCTCGTCGCCCGCAGCGCGAGCGCCTGCATCAGCGGCTTGCCCCCCTCCGTCTGCGGCGCCGGAAGCTGAATCGGCGCAGGCGATTCGGCGCCGACCCAGGCTGACGCGAGCAGGATGGCAACGGACGCAACGAAGACGACGAGGCGACTCCTCATGATCCCTCCTCGCTCGGTTGCGGGACGATGGACGGGTTCCGATACGGTTGACGCATCGGTTGTCGCGGCACGCTTGAACCCGGTTGCTGTCGGTCATCCCGATGGATCGTAGCTCAACGACGCGAGGACGGCGCCGCCGGCGCAACGGCGGGCGCCCGAGCCGGACCGCCTCCCCGGCCGCCCGCGAAATGCTGTCCGGTGGGCTGCTGTTCTCATCCGCGAGGAAGGCGGGAAACCGGCAGCTCGGAATGCTCTCTGCACTGGTGCTGATTGCGGCGGCCATGATGCCCAGACCGGCGCGGCTGCAGCCGGGTACGCCGATCGTCAGGATCACCGTGATCCGCGACGACGTATTCGACACCGCCGATCCCGCGACCTCGGCGTGGCCGTACCGTTGGGCCGACCACCTGCACGTGACCACGAGGGAGCGTTACATCAGGTCGCTTCTTCTGTTCAAGGTCGGCGACCCGCTCGACCCCGCCATCCTCGCGGAGAGCGAGCGTCTCCTGCGCAGCACGGGGTTCCTGAGTCCGGTGACCATTTCGGCCCGGCCCGCGCCGGGCGGCGCGGAGGTGGTGGTGCGAACTCACGACGAGTGGACCACGTTGGCCGGCGTGAGCTTCGGGCTGGCCGGCAACCGCAGACACTTCGGCGCGAGCCTGAGCGAGGAGAACCTTCTCGGGTGGGGCAAGGAGCTCGCGTTCGAGTTCGACTCCGACCCGGTGCGGAGGACGACGACCTTCGAGTACACGGACAACCTCTTCCTCGCCACTCGCTGGCAACTCGCGCTCCAGCACAAGAGCGCGTCGGACGGAAACGGCAACTCGCTCGCCATCGCCTACCCGTTCTTCGCGCTGGCGACGCCGCGCGCCGGCGGCGGCAGTTGGGAGTCGCTCACTCAGACGGAGTACCTCTATTCGACGAACAAGCAGGCGGTCTCGGGCACCGCCCGCACGCAGACGTTCCTGCTCTGGGGAGGCCTTCGTCTGCCCGGCGGCGGCGCCGCCACCAACCGGCTGACCCTGGGCGTGTTCGAGGACCAGGCCGAGTTCTCCGACTGGACGCGTTCGGGCGGCCAAGCGTACCCCACGCCCGCCGGCCGCGACCTGCGCGGTCCCCAGATCGGATGGGAGCATCAACTGGACCGCTGGAAGGTCGTCAAAGGGTTCCGCGCCTGGCAGCGCCAGGAGGACGTGCCGCTCGGCCCCAACTGGGAAGTGACCGCGGGCTTCTCGTCGCCGGCATTCGGGGCCGACCGCTCCGCGGTCAAGGTGAACGGGACCTTCAACCTGGGTTTCCTCGCCGGCCGGCAGTACTCGTGGCTGAACCTCGCGGAGTCGGGCCGGATCGAGGGCGGCGGCGCGGCGAACGCGGTCACGCACCTCGACCTCGGCACGGCCCGTACCGGGCCCGTGGGGTGGCGAGGCCGGCTCTCGGTGGACCTCGGCAAGAACCTCGACGGCGACCGCCAGCTCACGCTGGGCGCCGACACCGGCCTACGCGGCTGGAACCCGGACACGTTCGACGGCACCTCGAGGGCGGTGGCGAACCTCGAGTGGCGCCACGTGCTCACCGGCGAGGTCCTCCACCTCGGGATCATCGGGGGAGTCGTCTTTGCCGACGCGGGCAAGACCTGGGCGGCGCGGGTCGGACCGTCCACCGACGGGATCCGCAAGGACGCGGGCATCGGGTTGCTCATCGAGTCGACGCGCGCCGCCGCGGTCAGCGTGATCCGGGTCGAGGCCGCGTTCCCGGACCAGGGGAAGGGCCCGGTCTTCCTGATCTCCAGCATCTCCCTGTTCTGAGCTGCGATTGCCCGCGCCCCGGACCCCTTCCCTACCGCCCGCTCCCACTCTCTGTCTGGCCCCGGATCGGGCCCCTCCCTCGTTGTCGCAGGGGTCTCCCCCGCTGCGTGGAGGTTCCCATGTTGCCCGGTCCCACATCCGACCACCCGCGGGACCGGCCAGGGAGAGGGCCTCCACGCGGTGGGAGAAGGATCTTCTCCGGTTGGGATAAAGGGAGTTCGAGAGAGGGGTGCCCGAGGCGGAGCCTCAGACGGCGGATGCGGGGCCGCGGCGGAGGGTGACGAGGTCGACCTCCGGGGGCACGCCGAAGCGCAGCGGGATCGCGCCGACGCCGATGCCGCGGGAGACGTAGAGCAGCTGCTCGCCGCGCTGGTAGGGGCCGGCGACGTAGGGCGTCGAAAGGCGGGCGAAGTTGACGCCGCGCGACGGAAGGGCGATCTGGCCACCGTGGGTATGGCCGGCGAGCGTGATGTCGGCGCCGGCGGCGCGCGCCGACCGCCATCCGCCCGGCTGATGGCAGAGCAACAGGCGGAACCGCGCGTCGCCGCGCTCGAGCACCGAGAAGTCCGGCCCCCATCCGGGGATCGCGTCGAGGTCGTCCACCCCGGCCAGCACGATTGTCTCGCCGTGGCGCTGCAGTGTCGCCGTCTCGTTGACGAGGGGGGTGATGCCCACCGCCTCGAGGGCGGCGAGCGCGACGCGCGGGCCGGCGAGGTGGTCGTGGTTGCCGAGGATGCCGAACGTGCCGAGCGGGGCGTCGATGCCGGCAAACCCCTGGACGAACAGGTCGGCGTCGACCTGGCGGCGGTCGAGCTGGTCGCCGGTGAACGCGACCACGTCGGGCGCCAGCCCCTCGACCAGCGACCGCACCCGGGCGAGGCGCTCGGGCGGCATGAACGGCCCGGCGTGGAGGTCGGAGACCTGGGCGATGCGGATGCCGTCGAACGCCTTCGGCAGCATAGGGTGGGTCAGGGTGACGCGCCGGACCATCGGCAGCTCGGTGGCCTCGAGCCAACCCGAGCGCGCGAACAGACTCCCGCCGACGAACGCCATCGTGCCGTTCTTCAACATGCTCCTGCGGGTCAAATAGGTGACGGTCCTCATTCGGGCGCCATCGGCGCGGGGCGGAGTATACAGCGTTATGTCAATCCGGCCGGGGGAGGTGCCGGAACCTCCTTCCTTTGCTAGACTTCTTGCGTGATCGACAAACCACGCGATGAGTGGAGTTCCACACCCGCGCTCGTCCCCCGGGACCCCGGCACAGCGGCGGCCCGGGTACGGGTGCAAGATACGCCGCTCCGCTTCGGCCGCGACCCGTCGTGCGATGTCGTGATCGCGGAGCCCACCGTGTCGCGGCGGCACGCCCAGGCGAGCTGGGACGGGCATGAGCTCGTGATCGAGGATCTCGGCTCCTCCGGCGGGACCTTCGTCAACGACGTCAAGGTGCAACGCGCAGTCCTGCACCCCGGCGATGTGGTGCGCCTGGGGCCACGGACCGAGTACCTGGCACAGACGGAGGAGTCCTCGAGCGCGCTCGAGATCGCCGCCGAGCAGAGCGGGAGCGACGAAGGCGGGGTCCGCCACCTGCAGACGCTGCTCGAGGTCGCGCGCGCCCTCAACGCGGCCACCGTGCTGGAGGAGGTCGTGCACGTGGTGCTCCAGGCCGCGGTGCGCCTGCTGCGGGCGGACCGGGGCTGCGTGATCCTGATCGAGAACGGGGTGCGCCGGACGGTGGCGTGCCATCCGCGTGACCTGCCGGAGACGACCTGGGCTGCGCGCAGCTCGCTGTTCGATCGGGCGCTCGCCGAGCGCCGGGTCGTGCACGCCGGCGTGGAGCTGTCGCCGTCGAGTTCCATGGTCGCCCGCGGGGCGGTCCTCGCGGTCGCAGCGCCGCTCGTGGTCGCCCGCCGCCCGATCGGACCGGCGAAGGACGCGTCGTTCGTGGCCACCGTCGAGGTCATCGGCGGCATCATGGTCGAGCGGGCGAAGGTCGGCCACCGGTTCGGGCAAGAGGAACTCGCGATCCTGGAGTCGCTCGCGGCCGACGCGGCGGTCGCGGTCGACAGCGCCCGTCTGTACCGGGAGACCCGCGAGAAGGCCAAGATCGACCACGAGATGGCGCTCGCCCGCACGATCCAGGCGGCACTGCTGCGGCCGCCGCCGCAGGTCCCGTTCGCCGACGTGTTCGCCTATTCCCAGTCGGCCCGCATCGTCGGCGGCGACCTTTACCACGCCGCGGTGCGCGAGGACGGCGCCCTGGCGGTGGCTCTCGGGGACGTGTCGGGGAAAGGAGTGGCGGCGGCGATGATCATGGCGATGGTCCAGGGCCTCCTGGGCCTCCTGCACGAGCTTGGCCAGCCCATCGCCTCCGTGCTGCCGGCGCTCAACCGCAGCCTGATCGAGCACAACCCCGGCAACCGTTTCCTGACCCTGGGCGCGGGCGTGCTCGCGGCCGACGGCACGCTCGAACTTGCCAACGCCGGGCACTGCCCCATCGCGGTGCTGCGCGGCGATGGCGCCGTGCAGCTGGCGTCCCCCAAGGGACCGATCCTCGGGCTCTTGCCGGATGCAGCGTGGGGGATCGAAACGCTGCGCCTCGCCCCCGGCGAGTCGATCGTGTTCTACAGCGACGGGGTATCCGAGTCGTTCTCCCCCGATGACGAGGAGTTCGGCGTCGACGGGGTGCAACGAACGCTCGCCGGGCTCGCCGGCGCCGGCGCCGAGGCGGTGGCGCAGGGGCTGCTCCAGGCGGCCGCCGCCTTTCGCGCGGGGCGCGAGGCCGAGGACGACGTCACGCTCCTGGTGGTCCGCTACCGCGGCCCGGCGTGACGGCGGCCCCCGGACGCGGTCGACGCCCACCTGTCGCTCGACCCTCGCAGGGCGGGCGAGGCGCCCGCCCCACAGCTCGATCATTGGTGCGGGCGCGGGCGCCCAACTCCTGTGGCGCGGGCGCCCTCGCCCGCGCTCAACAGCTTCGTGTCACTCGGCGTCCGCCCCACGACCGGACCACTGTTCCTACGGCGTCGGGCCCTGGACGGCGGCGGTAGAATGCCGGCGCCGCGCGCCCGCGCGGCGGGGGGATCCCATGAAGCGTGTTGCAGCAACGGTCGTTCTGGGGTTGTTCGCGTTGGCGGGAAGCGTCGCCGCCGAGACCGCCGCGCCGGCCAAGGGTCCGTACGATCCGGCCGCGGATGGCTGGAAGCAGGTACAGGCCGCGGCCGCAACGGCGGCCGGCTCCGGGAAGCGCGTCCTGGTGGTCGTCGGCGGCAACTGGTGTCCGTGGTGCCGGGCGCTCGACCGCCTCATGAACCAGGACGCCGCGCTCGGCGCCGAGGTGGCCGCGCACTACGAGCTGGTGCACCTCAACTACTCCAAGGAGAACAAGAACCCGGAAGCGATGGCCCGCCTCGGCAGCCCCGACAAGCTCGGGTTCCCGTCGTTCGTGGTGCTGTCGCCGCAGCTCAAGGTGTTGCACCTGCAGGAGAGCGGGGTGTTCGAGACCGGTGACAAGACGAAGCCCGGCCACGACCCGGTCAAGCTGCTCGCGTTCCTCAGGCGGTGGGAGAAGTAGCTCTGAGCGTGACCCTGACGATCTCGGAGGGGCGCCACAGGCGCATGCGCGGTCCCCACGTGCCGGTGCCGCGGCACACGATCGCGGTCATAGCGCCGACCCGGTAGCGGCCGCCGAGCAGCGGGTAGGTGAGCCGGACAAGGTACCCGAACGGCCAGATCTGACCGTCGTGGGTGTGGCCGGACAGCATCAAGCCGGCGCCCAGGCCCGCCGCCCGCTCCGCTTGCCACGGCGTGTGCGAGAGCAGCACGGTGGCGCTGGCCGGCCGGCCCGCGAGCGCGCGCTCGACCGGCGCGCCGTCGAGGCCGAACTGGCGGCGGGCGGTGAGGTCGTCCACCCCGGCGAGCACGAGGCCGGGGACGACCTCGGCCCAGCGGTCCTGCAGGACGTGGAAGCCCGCGTCCTCGAACAGCTTCACGCTCCTCGCCAGGCCGGCGTAGAACTCGTGGTTGCCGGTGACGGCCCAGACGCCGAGCGGGGCGGCGAGGCGCCGGAGCACCGGCACCATCGGCTCGACCCTGGCGACGTTGCCGTCGATGAGGTCGCCGTCCACCACGATCAGGTCGGGCTTCAGCGCGTCGACGCGGTCCACCAGCCGCGCCATCCACGCCTGACCGATCAGCGTGCCCAGGTGCAGGTCGGAGAGCTCGACCAGGACGGTCCCGTCGCGCTCGGCGGGGAGCCCGGCGAGGGTGACCTCGTAGTCCACGACGACCGGCGGGCGCAGCCCCTGGACCAGCGCGATCGCCGCCAGGGCGCCTGCGCCCACCAGCGCCCAGCCGCGCAGGGAGGGGGCGAGGCGGGGGAGGAAGAGGCCCCCGAGCGTGACGGCGTCGAGCACGGCCAGGACCGCGAACGCCAGGAACAGCGTGCCCATCCACGTCGTACCCAGGAACTCGAGAGGCCGCGCCACGGCGCCGAGGCGCCAGTGGTCCAGGAGCCGTGCCAGCGGGTAGGACAGCCAGAGGAAGACGGCGACCGCCACCAGGGCGCCGCGTGAGACGTGGGCGACGACGGCCGGCACCGAGGCCGCCCGCCAGAACACGTACACGTGCATCGTTGTCCAGACGCCAAGGACGATGGTCAGGAACACGGCAACCCTCCCCGCACCGGTCATTCGCTCATCGTACGTGATCTGATGGCCGGTCGTTCAGAGGGGGCGGGCTCGGCGGCGGGTTTGCGTGTACGATACCGGCCGGCCCGCGCCCGCGGGCGGGAGGACGACATGCTGCGTTTGCTTTCTCTCACCCTGCTGTGCGGCATGGCGGCCGGCGCGGCCGCCGCCGAGACCCACCCGTTCTCGGTGCACGACATGCTCGCGATGGACCGGGTCGCCGAGGCGCGGGTCTCCCCCGACGGCCGCCTCGTCGCGTTCTCGGTCAGCGTGACCGACCTGGCGAAGAACAGGCGGCACTCGAGCCTGTACCTGGCCGCCACCGACGGTTCGTTCGTGCGGCGGGTGACCGCCGCCGACGCGAGCGACTCGCAGCCGCGCTGGAGCCCCGACGGCAAGGCGATCTTCTTCGTCTCCTCGCGCTCGGGCTCCGCCCAGGTGTGGCGGATCGCGCTCGACGGCGGCGAGGCCGAGCAGGTGACCAGGATGCCGCTGGACGTGGACGCGCTCGAGGTCGGCCCGGGAGCGAGGTTCCTCGTCTTCAGCATGGCCGTCTTCCCCGGCAAGACCCCGGAGGAGACCCGTCAGGCGTTGGACGCCAAACAGCAGGACAAGGCGAGCGGAATGCTGTTCGACCACCTCTTCATCCGCCACTGGGACACGTGGGAGAACGGCACCCGCAACCACCTGTTCGCCTACAACCTGGCCGCCGGGAAGGCGACCGACCTGATGGCGGGGATGCCCGCGGACTGTCCTACCAAACCGTTCGGCGACAGCGGCGACTTCGCGATCGCCCCCGGCGGCGCCAGCGTCGTGTTCTCCGCCAAGGACATGGGGAGCAACCCTTCGGAGGAGGCGTGGTCCACCAACTTCGACCTTTTCCAGGTCCCGGTTGACGGGTCGGCCGCACCGGTCAGGATCACGACCAACCCGGCCTGGGACGGGACGCCGCGTTTCTCGCCCGACGGCAAGACGCTGGCGTACCTCGCGACGAGCCGGCCCGGCTACGAGTCGGACCGTTTCGGCGTCGTGCTGCGCGATCTCGCGAGCGGCAGCGAGCGCAGGCTCACGCTGCGCGCCGACGCTTCGCCGCGCGGCGACCGTTCCCCGTCGGAGCTGGCGTGGGCCGGCGACGGCCGCGAGCTGTACTGCACGGCGGACAGTTACGGCCAGCACGCCCTGTTCGCGCTGGACCCGGCGACCGGCGCGAGCCGGGTCGTGGTGGGTGAGGGGACGATCGACGGCCCGCAGTCCGTCGCCGGCGGCCGCATTCTCTACGGCATGAACTCGCTCCTCGGCCCCGAGGAGCTGTACACCGTGGGCCGCGACGGGAAGGGGGTCGCGCGCGTCACGCACGTCAACGACGCCAAGGTGGCGGCGGCGCGCTTCGGCACGCCCGAGCGGTTCACGTTCACCGGCGCTCACGGCGACCGCGTGGAGGGCTACATCGTCTACCCGGTCGACTTCACGCCGGCGAAGAAGTACCCGGTCGCGTTCCTGATCCACGGCGGGCCGCAGGGGATGTTCGGCAACGACTTCCACTACCGCTGGAACCCGCAGGCGTATGCGGGCGCCGGCTACGCCGCGGTGATGGTGGACTTCCACGGCTCGACCGGCTACGGCCAGGCGTTCACCGACGCGATCAACGACGACTGGGGCGGGGCGCCATATGAGGACCTGATGAAGGGCCTCGACTACGCGCTCGCCCACTACCAGTTCCTCGACAAGGACCGGGTCGGGGGGCTGGGCGCCTCGTACGGCGGCTACATGATCAACTGGATCCTCGGCCACACCGACCGCTTCAAGTGCCTGGTGTGCCACGACGGCAACATCGACGAGCGGATGGCCTACTACGACACCGAGGAGCTGTGGTTCCCGGAGTGGGAGCATCGCGGGACGCCGTGGGCCAACCCCGAGGGCTACGCCAAGGTCAACCCGATCGAGTTCGTGAAGAACTGGAGGACCCCGACGCTGGTCATCCACGGGATGAAGGACTTCCGCATCCCGTACTCGCAGGGGATCGGAACGTTCACCGCCCTGCAGCGCAAGGGGATCCCCTCGGAGCTCCTGATCTTCCCGGACGAGAACCACTTCGTGCTCAAGCCGGCGAACTCGATCCTGTGGCACGACACGGTGATCGGCTGGCTCGACCGGTGGCTGAAGCAGTAGGGCGCCGGGCTCCGGCGACGCAGAGGCGTGGGTCGTGGATCGTGGGTCGTGGGTTTGTGGCCCGACGGAGGGTGGCGCCGAGGCCTGGCAGGTGGCCGGTGGGGCGATGCCTCCGTCGTCGTGCCCGCGGCTAGAACGCGCTTGACAGGTCCGGCGCCTGCGGGGTACGATCACCGTCCCCTTGCGAGTCGGGGTACGCCTCGCCGGGGTTTCGTGTGGGCGAGTGGAGAGCGACGATGAAGACGTATGTGCCTAAACAGGATGAGATCCGCCACGACTGGTACGTGATCGACGCCGCCGATGTCGTGCTCGGGCGGCTGTCCACGAGGGTGGCGACGCTGCTGCGCGGCAAGCACAAGGCGAGCTTCACGCCAGGCCTCGACACCGGTGACTTCGTCATCGTGGTCAACGCCGACAAGGTGAAGCTGACCGGCAACAAGTGGGAGGACAAGCGCTACTACCGCCACTCCGGCGACCCGGGCCACCTCCACCAGGAGACCGCCCGGGAACTGCGTGACAAGTCCCCCGAGCGGCTGGTCCGGTTCGCGGTGTGGGGGATGCTGCCCAAGAACCGGCTGGGCCGGGCGCTTCTCAAGAAACTGAAGGTCTACGCCGGGGCGGAGCACCCGCACCAGGCACAGCAGCCGCAGGCAATCAAGGCTGAAGGGTAAGGAGAAGAGTCGTGGCGAGTATCCAGTTCTACGGGACGGGCCGGCGCAAGACCGCCGTGGCCCGCGTCTACCTGCGTCCGGGCACCGGGGTGATCAGGGTCAACAAACGCGACTTCGAGACCTACTTCCCCAACCGCGTGCTCAAGATGGTCATCCGCCAGCCGCTGGCGATCACCGAGACCTCCGACAAGTTCGACATCGTCGTCAACGTCGCGGGGGGCGGCATGACCGGTCAGGCCGGCGCCATCCGCCACGGCCTGTCCCGCGCGCTGCTCGAGTTCAACCCGGAACTGCGGCCGAAGCTGAAGAGCGCCGGCTTCCTGACGCGCGACGCCCGAGAGGTCGAGCGCAAGAAGTACGGCCAGCCCAAGGCGCGGCGGCGGTTCCAGTTCTCGAAGCGCTAGGAAAGCCTGAAAGGAGAAACGCTCTTGGCTTCCATCTCAATGAAAGAGCTGCTCGAGGCTGGCGTCCATTTCGGTCACCAGACCCGGCGCTGGAACCCGAAGATGCGGCCGTATATCTTCGGAAAGCGTAACGGGATCTACATCGTTGACCTCCAGAGGACGCTGCAGCTCTTCGAAGAAGCCTCCAACTTCGTGCGCGACCTGGTGTCGTCCGGCGGCACGGTGCTGTTCGTCGGCACCAAGCGCCAGGCGCAGGACGTCGTCAAGGAAGAAGCCACCCGGAGCGGGATGTTCTACGTCGCCCACCGGTGGCTCGGCGGCACGCTCACGAACTTCGTGACGCTGCGGCGTTCGGTGGAGCGGTTCAAGGACATCGAGCGCCAGCTCGCGGCGGCGGAGTCGCAGATCACCAAGAAGGAGCGGGTCCATCTCGAGCGCGAGCGCGCCAAGATGGAGAAGAACCTGGGCGGCATCCGCGACATGGAGTCGCTGCCGGACGCGCTCTACGTGATCGACACGAACCACGAGCACAACGCGGTGCACGAGGCGAACCGTCTCGGCATTCCGGTTGTCGCCGTGGTGGATACGAACTGCGACCCCGACGTGGTTGACTACCCGATCCCCGGCAACGACGACGCGATCCGCGCGATCAAGCTCTTCACCTCGCGCGTCGCCGACTCGGTGCTCGAGGGCCTCGCGATGGTCGAAGGCCGCACCCAGTCCGAGGCGGCACTGGTGCGGTCGGCTGCGGCCGCGAGCGCGGCCGCGCCCGTCGTCGCCGCTCCCGCGGATGCTCCGGAACAGGCGCCGGCCGCCGGCGAGGAAGCGGTGCTGCCGTCGCTCGAGGAGACGTTCGAGGAGTACGACGAGGGTACGGAGCAGTACGAGAAGCGCTGAACGACCGTTGTTCGTGGGTGGTTGATCGTGAATGGCGGCGCGAGTTGACGAAAGTCGAGAGGTCGCCGGATCGGCACGCCGAGGCGTGTCGAACCACCATCCACGAACCACGATTCACGGTCTTGCACGGCCAGGGGGGCGCTTCCTGGCCGTTTTCATGGAGGCACGAGATGGCGATTCCTGCTGCGGTGGTGAAGGAACTGCGAGAGAAGACCGGCGCCGGGATGATGGATTGCCAGCGGGCGCTCGCCGAGGCGAACGGCGACATGGAGGAGGCGGTCAAGATCCTCCGCAAGAAGGGGCTGTCGGCCGCGGCGAAGAAAGCCGGCCGCACCGCCAAGGACGGTCTGGTCGCGATCGCGGTGATCGAGGACGGCCGTCGCGGCGGCATGGTCGAGCTCAACTGCGAGACCGACTTCGTCGCCCGAACGGAGCAATATCAGGCGCTGGTCCAGGGGCTTGCCGACCAGGTCGCCGCCGACGGCACCGGTGACCCCGAGAAGGTCAAGGCGACCCGCGCGATCGCCGACCCGCTGCACACCGTCGCCGAGGTGATCGCCGCCCAGATCGCCACGATCGGCGAGAACATCCAGCTCTCGCGGGCCGGCTTCATGGCGGCGGGCGAGGGGATGCGGATCGGGTCCTACCTGCACATGGGAGGCAAGATCGGCGTGCTCGTCGAGATCTCGGCCGGCGCCGACGAGGAGACCGTCAAGGACGTCGCGATGCAGATCGCGGCCGCCGAACCGCGCTGGGTGTCGCCCGCCGACGTGCCGGCCCGGGCCGTCGACGAGGAGCGCGAGATCGCCAGGGCGCAGGCCGCCGGCTCCGGCAAGCCGGCGCCGGTGATCGAGAAGATCGCGGAAGGCAAGGTCGCGAAGTTCTACGAGCAGGCCTGTCTGGTCGAGCAGCCGTTCGTCAAGGACCCGACGAAGAAGGTCGCGGCGGTGCTCGCGGAGCGCAACGGGGCGGTCGTGAAGGGCTTCCTCCGCTTCAAGCTCGGTGAAGGGGCCGCGGCGGCGGAGAAGTGACCGCCCCGGCGACGTACCGGCGCATCGTCCTGAAGCTCTCGGGCGAGGTCCTGATGGGCAACCAGCCGTTCGGGATCGCGCCCGAGGTACTCCCCGTCCTGGCGAGCGAGATCGCCGAAGTGCGCGACCTCGGCGTCGAGGTGGCGATCGTGATCGGGGGCGGCAACATCATCCGCGGCATCGCCGCCACGGAGCAGGGGCTCGACCGCGTGACCGGCGACAACATGGGCATGCTCGCGACCGTGATCAACGCGCTCGCCCTGCAGGACGCCCTGGAGCAGCGCGGCTGCTTCACCCGCGTGTTGACCGCCATCGACATCCGCGAGGTGGCCGAGCCGTTCATCCGCCGCCGCGCGATCCGGCACCTCGAGAAGAACCGGGTGGTGATCTTCGCCGCGGGCACCGGCAACCCGTTCTTCACGACCGACTCCGCCGCCGCGCTGCGGGCCTCCGAGATCCGCGCCGACGCGCTGCTCAAGGGCACCAAGGTGGACGGCCTGTACACGGCCGACCCGGTGCGCGACGCGGGCGCCAAACTGCTGAAATTGGCGAGCTACCAGTACCTGCTCGAGCATAGCCTGAAGATCATGGACGCCGCGGCGGTGTCGCTCTGCCAGAACGCCAGGATCCCGATCCGAGTGTTCAATATTCGGGTGCCCGGGAACATCAGGCGCGTGGTCCTCGGCGAGGACGTCGGCTCCACCGTCTCGTAGGGCAAGGTCTCATACCCTGCGGTTGGCGCCCGGCGGTCGGCAGCTCGCGTTTCTCACGTCTTTGGGCGACGCCGCCGGCCGAGGCCCGTCCAACGTCGACTCGGAGCCGGGGGAGGACTGTCAACTGCGGTCCGAGCGGATACAATGGGGAGCAGTGATGTCTCGACGCGGGGCCCGTCCGGGTGGGTCTGCGGGGAGGAGTGACGATGCGCGAGGCGGTCAAGACCACAAAGGCGCACATGGACAAGGCGGTTGATGTGCTGCGCGACGAGCTCAAGACCCTGCGCACGGGGCGGGCGTCGCTCGGGCTCCTGGACGGTGTGCGGGTGGACTACTACGGTACCCCGACGCCGCTCACCCAGGTGGCGAACCTGTCGGTCCCCGAACCGACGCTGATCGTGATTCAACCGTGGGACCCGACGCTGATCTCGGCCATCGACCACGCGATCCAGAAGGCCAACCTGGGCCTCAACCCGATGAACGACGGCAAGGCGATCAAGCTGCCGGTGCCGTCGCCGACGCAGGAGAGGCGCAAGGAGCTGGTCAAAGTGGCGCACGAGTACGCGGAGCGCGCCCGGACCGCCGTGCGCAACGTCCGCCGTGACGGCAACGAGGAGCTCAAGAAGCTCGAGAAGGACAAGAAGATCTCCGAGGACGACATGCACCACGGCCTCGACGAGGTCCAGAAGCTCACCGACGAGCACATCAAGCACATCGGCGAGATCCTGGCGGCGAAAGAGAAGGAGATCATGGAGGTGTAATCCCCGCCCGCCGTGGCGGGCGGGGATTACATCCCGAGCGCAGCGAGGGATCCCGTGCAGAAGCGAGAGTTTGAGCTAACCGGGAGCCGTTCCGAGGCAGCGGGCCGGAATCACACCCCAGACGTAGCGGGGGATCCCGTGCAGAAGCAAGAGCCGGAGCTGACCGGGAGCCGTTCCGCGGCGGCGGGCGCGCGTCACCTCCCGAGCGTGGAGAGGGGACGTCCTTGACGAGCGTGACCGGACCCGACGTGGCCGTCATCGTGGTCGCGGCCGGGTCGTCGACGCGTTTCGGCGGGGACAAGCTCGGCGTGCTGGTGGCGGGGCGGCCGGTCCTCGAGCGCGCGGTCGGCGCCATGCGCGCGGCGTTGCCGGCGGCGCCGCTCGCTCTGGTCGTGCGCGCCGACCAACTGGAGGCCGCGCGGGCTCGCTGGCAGGCGCGCGGGGTCCTGGTGGCGGCCGGCGGCTCCCGGCGGCAGGACTCGGTGCGCAACGGGTTCCTCGCGCTCGACCCGGGCGACGACACGGTGGTCGTCGTGCACGACGGCGCCCGGCCGTTCGTTCCGGCCGGCGACGTGACGCGGGTCGTGGCGGCCGCGGCGGCCGTCGGCGCCGCGCTCCTGGTGGCCTCTGTGGTGGACACGGTCAAACGGGTGCGGGCCGACGGCACGGTCGAAGCCACCGTACCGCGTGACAAGCTAGCCCGGGCGCTGACGCCGCAGGCGTTCCGCGCCGCCGCGCTGCGCGCCGCGTGGGCGGCCGCCGGCGACGCGCACTGGACGGACGAGGCGGCGCTGGTCGAGCGCCAGGGCGGACCGGTCGCGGCCGTGCCGGGGGACCCCCGCAACGTGAAGGTGACGCACCCCGACGATCTGGACCTCGTTGCGGGCGTCTTCGGCCGGCGGACGCGGGTCGGACAGGGCGTGGACGTCCACCCGTTCGGCCCGGGACGCGCGCTCTGGCTCTGCGGCCTGGAACTGGCGGGCGAGCCCGGTCTCGCCGGGCACTCCGACGCCGACGTCGCGCTGCACGCGGTCGCCGACGCCATCCTCGGCGCCTGCGGCGCAGGCGACATCGGCGAGCACTTTCCGCCGACCGAGGAGCGCTGGCGCGACGCGCCCTCCGAGCTGTTCGTGCGGCGCGCCCTGGCGCTCGCGGGTGAGCGCGGCTGGCGCGTGTCCTCCTGTGACCTGACCTTGCTCGCCGAGGTGCCGAGGATCGCGCCGCATCGCCCGGCGATGCGGGCGCGCCTCGCCGAGCTCCTCGGTCTCGGCGAGGACGAGGTCAACGTCAAGGCGACGACGTGCGAGGGGATGGGGTTCGTCGGAAGGCGGGAAGGCATCGTCGCCTTCGCTCTCGTCACGCTCGAACCCTCGGCGCACCCGTCATGACGCCGCGGCACGGTGACCCGCGGACCCCGGACCCCGGAACCCGGACCCCGGTCTCTCGCGCGGAGTGGGTCGTCGGCTTCCACGCCGTGCTCGCCGCCGTCGAGCGTGAGCCGGCCCGCGTCGAGGTCGTCTGGGTGGCCGACGGCCTCGCCGGCGGTCGCGCCCGGCAGATCCTCGACGCCGCCCGCGCCGCCGGGGTCCGCTACGCCCGCGCGCCGAGGCGGAAGCTCGACGAGGTCGCCGAGGGCGTCGCCCACAACGGCGCGGCTGCGCGTCTCGCCCCCACGCCGCTCGCCCAGCCGGAATCGCTGCTGGCCGCGCCGGGAGCGGCGTGCGTGGTGGGTCTCGACTCGCTCGAGGACGGCCACAACCTGGGCGCCGTGGTCCGCACCGCCGCGGCGTTCTCGCTCCGCGGCATCGTCGTCGCCGGGCCGCACCCCCCGCCGCTCGGAGGGGCCGCCGCCAAGGTGGCGGCCGGCACCCTTTCCCTCGTCCGGGTCGCGCACGTGGGGTCGCTCGGCGACTTCGCCCTGGCCGCCAAGGACGCCGGGTTCTGGGTGTGGGGCGCCGAGGCGGGCGGCACCCCGCTCGAGCGCGTCGAGCTGCCCGACCGTCTGCTGCTGTGCCTCGGGGCCGAGGCCGGGGGGTTGCGCGCCAAGACGCGCAAGTCCCTCGACGGCATGGTCGCAATTCCGATCGCGGCCGGGGTCGAGTCGCTCAACCTCTCGGTCGCGGCCGGCATCTTCGCCTGGGCGTGGCGGCGCCGGTTCCCGGCCGCGGCCGCCGACTGACGGCACTCACCCGACTGTCGAGGGCGCGGAGGCTGGAGGAAGGCCGCGAACCGGTCCGAGGGGGTCTTGCTTTTCCTTCCCGCCGTGGTATTATCTCCGTCCCCTCCGGGGTACGTGTGCGCCGGGGGGAGATCTTTGGCAAGAGGAGACAGACGGGTGCTCCTTCCCGCGCAGGCTGGCGTAGCTCAACTGGTAGAGCAGCGGATTTGTAATCCGCAGGTTACGGGTTCGAGTCCCATCGCCAGCTCCAGAGAGCTACGGCAGCCTGTGCGCGGAGCGAAGCGCCTTTTCGGCGAGTTCGCGCGTGCGGGTGTGGCCGAGCGGTCAATGGCAGCAGACTGTAAATCTGCCGGGCAATGCCCTACGGTGGTTCAAATCCATCCGCCCGCACCACCTTTTCGTACCTGCGGGAGTAACTCAGGGGTAGAGTCACAGCCTTCCAAGCTGTTGGTCGCGGGTTCGAATCCCGTCTCCCGCTCCAATGCTTTGCAGGCGTCATCGTGGGCCCAGGTAGCTCAGGCGGTAGAGCACGTCCTTGGTAAGGACGGGGTCACCAGTTCAAATCTGGTCCTGGGCTCCACTGTCCGAACCGGTGTGGACGTGGAACGGCGTTGAACGAAGGGAACTGACAGGCCAGTCACCTCGCTGGCCAGGGCCGCCGAGGTGGCCCCGAACGGTGGATCAGGGGAGAGGGAGGCAAAGGAACCATGGCCAAGCAGAAGTTTGATCGGACGAAGCCGCACGTGAACGTGGGGACGATTGGGCACGTGGACCACGGGAAGACGACGTTGACGGCGGCGATTACGAAGGTGCAGTCGTTGAAGGGTTTGGCGGAGTTCAAGGCGTACGACGAGGTGGCGAAGGCGTCGATTGCGCACGGTCGTCGGAACGAGATGAAGATTCTGACGATTGCGACGTCGCACGTGGAGTATCAGACGGGGTTGCGTCACTACGCGCACGTGGATTGTCCCGGGCACGCGGACTACGTGAAGAACATGATCACGGGAGCGGCGCAGATGGACGGGGCGATTCTGGTGGTGTCGGCGGAGGACGGGCCGATGCCGCAGACGAGGGAGCACATCTTGCTGGCGCGGCAGGTTGGGGTGCCGTGCATCGTGGTGTTTTTGAACAAGGTGGACAAGGTTGAGGACCCGGAGTTGTTGGACCTGGTGGAGTTGGAAGTGCGGGAGTTGTTGAGCCAGTACGACTTTCCCGGGGACGAGGTGCCGGTGATTCGTGGGGCGGCGCTGAAGGCGGGGGCGGCGACCTCGGCGGATGCGCCGGAGGCGAAGTGCATTGTGGAGTTGATGGACGCGTTGGACAAGTACGTGCCGGAGCCGGTGCGAGCGATTGACAAGCCGTTTTTGATGCCGATCGAGGACGTGTTCACGATCTCTGGGCGGGGGACGGTGGTGACGGGGCGGGTGGAGCGAGGGGTGGTGAAGGTGGGGGAGGAGATGGAGATCGTGGGGTACAACCCGACGATCAAGCGGGTGGTGACGGGCGTGGAGATGTTCCGGAAGTTGCTGGACCAGGGGCAGGCGGGTGACAACATCGGGCTGCTGCTGCGGGGGACGGAGAAGAGCGACGTGGAGCGCGGGCAGGTGGTGGCGAAGCCCGGGACGATCACGCCGCACACGAAGTTCAAGGCTGAGGTGTACATCCTGACGAAGGAAGAGGGTGGTCGGCACACGCCGTTTTTCAAGGGGTACCGGCCGCAGTTTTACTTTCGGACGACGGACGTGACGGGGTCGGTGTACCTGCCGGCAGGGGTTGAGATGGTGATGCCGGGCGACAGAATATCGGTGGACGTGGAGCTGATCACGCCGATCGCGATGGAGAAGGCGCTGCGGTTCGCGATTCGTGAGGGTGGCCGCACCGTCGGCGCCGGCACCATCACCGAAATCATCGAGTGAGGTGCGACGATGCGCGACAACATTCAACTGGCGTGCGGCGAGTGCAAGCGGCGGAACTATACGTCGACCCGCAACAAGAAGAAGCAGACGGAGCGGCTCGAGGTCAAGAAGTACTGCAAGTTCTGCCGCCGTCACACGCTGCACAAGGAAGCGAAGTAGGTTGGGTCCGGTGCAGGCCAGTAGCTCAATTGGTAGAGTCCCGGTCTCCAAAACCGGTGGTTGGGGGTTCGAGTCCCTCCTGGCCTGCCAGGTACTCCCAGCGCCAGGGAGGCGCGCCCGATGAACTGGTGGCATAGGCTGCAAACGTTCCTTCGCGAGGTGGTCGTCGAGACGAAGAAGGTCACCTGGCCGGGCCGCGACGAGGTGGTGTCGACCACTGTGGTCGTGATCGCCGCGTCGTTCATCTTCGGAATATTCCTGTATATCTGCGATCTGGCGTTCTTTCGGCTCGTGGATCTGATCATCAAGTTCCTCTCGTAACGGGGGAAGTGACGAATGCCGAAGCAGTGGTACATCATCCACACCTACTCGGGGTTCGAGGAGCGCGTCAAGAAGACGCTCGAGCAGCGCATCGACGCCCTCGGCATGCAGGATTTCTTCGGGGAGGTTCGGATCCCGACGGAGACGGTGGTGGAGGTTCGCGCCGGCAAGCGTCGCGAGGTGCAGCGAAAGTTCTTCCCCGGCTACGTGCTGGTGCAGATCGACCTGACCGGCGAGAAGGGGGACGAGTCCTGGCACCTGGTGCGCAACACGCCCAAGGTGACCGGGTTCGTCGGCTCCGGCAAGAAGCCGACCCCGCTCACCGAGGACGAGGTCAACCAGATCCTGCACCAGGTCACGGTGGCCAAGGAGAAGCCGCGGCCGAAGCACGTCTTCGAGAAGGGCGAGCCGGTGAGGATCACGGACGGCCCCTTCTCCAACTTTACCGGGGTGGTGGAGGAGGTCAACCTGGACCGTTCCACGCTCAAGGTGATGGTGACGATCTTCGGCCGCTCGACCCCCGTCGAGCTCGAGTTCAGCCAGGTTCAGAAGACCGCGTGAGGTAGGCGATGGCAAAGAAGATCACTGGTTACGTGAAGCTGCAGATCCCGGCGGGTCAAGCGACCCCGGCGCCACCGGTCGGCCCGGCGCTGGGCCAGCACGGCCTGAACATCATGGACTTCTGCAAGGCCTTCAACGCGAAGACCCAGAAGCTCGCAGGAACCATCATCCCCGTGGTGATCACCGTGTACTCGGACCGCACGTACACGTTCATCACCAAGACGCCGCCCGCGTCCTTCCTTTTGCGACAGGCGGCGGCGGTGGAGAAGGGCTCCGGCGAGCCAAACCGCAACAAGGTCGGGAAGGTCACACGGGCGCAAGTCGAGGCGATCGCCAAGACCAAGCTGCCCGACCTCAATACCACCTCGCTCGATGCGGCGATCCGGATCATCGAAGGTACGGCGCGCAGCATGGGCATCGAGGTCGTGGCGTAAGGGGGTGGGGCATGGCTCATTCGAAGAAGTACCAAGAGGCCAAGGCGAAGGTTGAGCAACGCCGCTATCAGCTCCGCGAAGCCGTGGAGCTCGTGCGCGACATGCACTACGTCAAGTTCGACGAGACGGTGGAAGTCGCCCTCCGTCTCGGCGTGGACCCGCGGCACGCCGACCAGATGGTGCGCGGCACCGTCGTGTTGCCGCACGGCACCGGCAAGAGCAAGAAGGTGCTCGTGGTGGCGGCCGGGGACCAGGCCAAGGAAGCGCAGGAAGCCGGCGCCGACTTCGTGATGGGGGAGGATGCGATCGAGAAGATCCAGGGCGGGTGGCTGGAGTTCGACGCCATCGTGGCCGCGCCCGACATGATGCGCGGCCTTTCCCGGCTCGGGAAGATCCTCGGCCCCCGCGGCCTGATGCCCAACCCCAAGACGGGCACCGTCACGCCGGAGGTCGGCAAGGCGGTCCGCGAGATCAAGGCCGGCAAGGTCGAGTTCCGGGTCGACAAGACCGCCATCATCCACGCGCCGGTGGGTAAGACCTCGTTCAGCGCCGACGCGCTGGAGGAGAACGCCCGCTCGCTGATCACCGCGATCCTGCGGGCCAAGCCCACGAGCGCGAAGGGGAAGTACGTTCAGTCGGCGTTCATGAGCTCGACGATGGGCCCTGGCGTGGCGCTGGACATCGCGCCGCTGGAAGCGAAGTAGGGGGTTTACCATGTTGACGCGGGCACAGAAGCAAGAGCAGATCGAGGCACTCAAGGCCACACTGGCGCCGGCGAGCGGGCTCTTCGTGATGGATTTCACGGGGCTCACCGTCGGCGAGGTGACGGAGCTGCGGCGCAAGGTGAAGGAGGCCAACGGCAACTATCGGGTGGTCAAGAACACCCTGGCCAAGCTGTCGCTTGCCGACACCTCGCATCAATCTCTGCGGCAGCTCCTGTCGGGTCCGGCCGCCGTGGCGTACACGAGCCAGGACGCCGTGATCCTCGCCAAGGCCCTGGCCGATTTCGCCAAGGCCCACGACAAGCTGAAGTTTCGCGGCGGTCTCGTCGAGGGGCAACTGCTGGACGCGGCGCAGGCCAAGCAGGTCTCGACGCTGCCTTCCAAGAAGGAGCTGGTGGCGAGGTTGCTGTTCCTGCTCCAGTCGCCGATGCGCAGGTTGGTAACGGTGCTTGCCGCCCCGGTCAAGGGCCTGGCGGTGAGCCTGCAGCAGATCGCGGAGAAAAAGGAAACGCCGGACGAAGGCGTGAGAGACCAGGCAAAGGAGAACTGACAATGGCACAGACGCAAGAGTTTGTGGAGCAGATCAAGGCGATGACGGTGCTCGAACTCAACGAGCTGGTCAAGGCCTTGGAGACCGAGTTCGGGGTTTCGGCGGCCGCGGCTGCGATGCCGATGGCGATGGCCGGAGGGCCTGCGGCAGCGGCCGAACCGGTCGAGGAGCAGACCGAGTTCGACGTGATCCTCGAGGACGCCGGGGACAAGAAGATCAACGTCATCAAGGCTGTGCGCGAGGTGACGGCGCTCGGGCTCAAGGAAGCCAAGGACCTGGTCGAGGCCGCTCCGACCAAGGTGAAGGAAGGCGTCTCCAAGCAGGAGGCGGAGGATATCAAGAAGAAGTTCACGGAAGCGGGCGCCAAGGTCAAGGTTCAGTAGGCCGCCGCTGCTGGGGGCTGAATCGACGGAAGCTGGTGCTGCAAACTGGTACGGCGCTGAGTGGGGATTTTCCCCATCGTCGGCGCCGGGTCGCACCCGGGCGTGAAGCCAAGAAACCCGGGAAGGGGGGCATGTCGCCCCCCGTGCGGCGTTTCTCCGGTGTGCCGGAATGCCGCACGCCGGGGAAGGTTCTCGCGCCTGTGAGCGCGAGGGATTTCGCGGGCGGGCAACGATGCGAACCGTGAAGAAGGAGTTAGGGCCCATGAGTCTGACCCAGATGGTCGAGACGGGCGAGCGGACGAATTTCTCCAAAATCCGCACCACGATCCCGCTGCCAAACCTGATTGCCGTTCAACGTTCGAGTTATGAGCAGTTCCTGCAGATGGCCCTCCTTCCCGAGGAGCGCGAGCTCAAAGGCCTGCAGGCGGTGTTCTCGAGCGTGTTCCCGTTCTCGGACTTCCGATCCTCGTGCGAGCTCCACTTCGTGCGCTTCGAGCTCGGGACCTGGGAGTGCAAGTGCGGCCGCCTTTCGGGCCTGGAGCGGCTGCGCATCGCGTGCCAGCACTGCGGCGCCCGCATCAAGGCGGCCGAGCCCCACGAGAGCACGGTGGTGTGCCCGTCGTGCGGGCAGGGCACCGCGAACGCCGTGCCCCACTGCCCGACGTGCGGCAACCCCGTGGGGCTCCGTCTCACCTACAGCGAGACCGATTGCCGGGAGCGCGGCCTGACCTACGCGGTGCCACTCAAAGTCACGTTCAGGCTCGTGCTCTTCGACGAGGGCACGGGGCCGGACAGACAGGTCCGGGACATCAAGGAGGAGGAGCTCTACTTCGGCGAGCTTCCCCTGATGACCGAGACCGGGACGTTCATCATCAACGGCACGGAGCGCGTCATCGTCTCGCAGCTGCACCGCTCCCCGGGCGTCTCCTTCACCCGCGAGACGCCGACCTCGCTTCTCGCCAAGGTCGTGCCCTACCGCGGCTCCTGGATCGAGTTCGAGTTCGACAAGAAGCAGATCCTCTACGTTCGCATCGACCGCAAGCGCCGGTTCCCGGGGACCGTGTTCCTGCGCGCGCTCGGCCTGGAGTCGAACGCGCAGCTGCTCGAGATCTTCTATCACCTGTTCCCGGCCAAGCTGAAGGACGACGTGGTGACCCTCACCATCGACCGCACCGTGGTCGAGGTGGACGAGGAGCGGACGATCGCGCAGGTGGGACGCCGCACGGCGTCCCCCGAGCTGTTCGCCGGTCTCAAACTCGACGCGGCGATGCGCAAGGCGCTCAAGGACAGCGACAAGGTCAAGCGCGACGTGAGGGCGGAAGAGCTCGTCGACGCCGTGCTCGGCGAGGACGTCGTGGACCCGTCGACCGGGGAGTTGGTGGCGGAAGCCGGATCCACGGTCTCTCCGGAGCTCCTCGCCCGCGCGCAGGAACTCGGCAAGAAGGAACTGAAGCTCGCGTTCCCGGGCTGGGACCTGGTGGGAGAGATCCTCACCAAGACCATCGAAAAGGACTCGATCCGCGCCAAGCTCGACGCGATCATGGAGGTCTACCGCCGGCTGCGCCCGGGCGATCCGCCGACCCAGGAGTCGGCCACGACGCTGTTCGACGGCCTGTTCTTCGACGAGCGCAAGTACGAC
>CAVVEO010000026.1:0-11774 GCA_963747245.1 uncultured Acidobacteriota bacterium | reverse complement strand
CTCCGGCGTCGCCCGCCGGCGCAAGCAACCCCGTTTCCCCGTCCACCACCGCTTCCCCGACGCCGTCCACGTCCGACGCCACCACCGGCAATCCGGCGCGCATCGCCTCCAGGATCGTGATCGGCAGGCCCTCCCAGCGTGACGCGAGGGCGAAGACGTGGGCGTTGGCGAGCACTGCCGGAACGTCGTCGCGCGAGCCGACGAACGAAACGCGGTCGCCGATTCCCAACTCTCGCGCCAGCGCCTCGGCGGCCGGGCGCGTGGGACCGTCGCCCACCAGCACGGCGCGCCAGGGGCTCGCCACCCCGGCGAGCGCGCGCAAGAGACACGCGTGGTCCTTCTGCGGCTCGAAGCGCGCCACCATCGCCACAACAGGCACACCGGCGGCGCCGGGCGCCGCGCGCTCCGGCACGTCGCGGACGCCGTACCGCACCGTCACCAGCTTCTCCGCCGGGGCGATCCGGCGCCGCAGCGCCAGCCGGCGGTCCGCGTCGCAGACGACGATGACGCGGCGGCACCAGCGCGCCGCCAGCCGTTCGAGCGGCGCCGCGACCAGCCTGCGGGCGCGGGGCACGCCCTCGGCGAACGACCACCCGTGCGCGGTGAACACGCTGGGCACATGGCATCTGCGCGCGGCGGCGCGTCCCACCAGGCCCGCCTTCGACGAGTGGGTCACGACGAGGTCGGGGCGCAGGCTGCGGATGAGCGCGACGGTCTCGGACACGGCGCGGGCGTCGCGCCAGGGCGAGATCGCGTTGCCCAGGCCGCGCACGACGTGGACCTGCACGCCGAGGCGGGCGGCGGCCTCCGTGAGGTTGCCCTCCTCCCCCACGCCGAGGGCGAACTCGAAGCGATCGGCCAACCCGCCCATCAGGTCGAGGACGTGCGACTGCGCCCCCCCGTGCACGGCGCGCGTGATCAGGACCAGGAGCCGGGGCGGCCCTGGCGCGCGACGCGATGCCGGATCTCGGGCGGGGGCAAGCCCCGCCCCTACATGGCTACGCAAGGTCCTCTCCTCGGTAGGGCCGGCCCTTGCGTCCGCCCGCGACAGCTGTCACGGGACGCGCGGCGGCGGCGCGGGCGGGGCGAAGCCCCGCCCCACGGGAGTGTCGATGCGGGGCACACCGGCGCGGGGCAGCAGATCCGCTTTCCGTGGCGCGGCCGCCCTCGGCCGCGCGCGACAGCCATCACGCCCGACGCCGTCGCAGGGCGGGCGGGGCGCCCGCCCCACGAGACGGTCTTCGGGAGGGGCAACCGGCCCGGGCTCAAGGACACACCATGCGGGCGGGGGGTAGAATGACCGCAGATCCACAAGTCTGGAACTGACGCAATGAGCGACAACATGCGACGAGACACCCTCTTTTCCGTCACGATGGCCTATCTGCTCGTGCCGAACGTCATCTTTGTGCTGGGATGGCTCAAACCGGTGTGGGCCATCCCCATCACGATCGTGGCGGCGCTGTGCATGCTCGATGTCGGCCGCCGCGCGGTGACGGATACGCCACCGCTGTCGTGGCGGGTCTGGGCGTTTATCCTGGCGTTCGCGCTCTTCTGGGCGCACACCGCCGGCATCGGCGAACTCAACGTCCAGACCACAGACTATTTCAAGCACAACCTGGTCTTCCACGACCTCATCACGATGAGCTGGCCCGTCGTCTATCACGGCGCAGGGCTTCACGACCCGATGCTGTGCTACTACGTCGCGTACTACCTCCCGACCGGCCTGCTGGGCAAACTGTTCGGCTTGCAGTACGCCGCGGCGTTCTCGCTCGCATGGGGACTGATGGGACTCGCGCTCGCGTTCGCGTGGGTGTGCCGTTTCGGGCGCCCCCACGGGCCGATCGTCCTCCTGCTCTTCACCCTCATCGACAGTCTCTGCTGGCTGGCGAACTTCGAAAGGCCGGTACACAAGCTGGCCGATCTCCTTGGGGTGGGCGGCAGTCACGTCGTCCTGGGCGCCCCGTTCGCCTGGAACCTGGGCAGCCCTCCCATCCACATGGAATTCGAGACGACACCATCGTTGATGCTGAAGGCGCCGCAGCACGCGCTCGGCGCCTGGTTGGCGGCCGCCTGCGTGATGTGCAGCGTGCTCGAGCGACGGCCGGCACGCCACGTCGTTCTCCTCAACGCGGCCGTGCTCCTGTGGTCGCCGTTCATCGCCGTCGGGTTGCTGCCGCTCACGGTCGCCGCGTGCCTCCGGGATTGGCGGCACGGGCTGTCCTGGCCGAACCTGCTCGGCGGGACCGCGTTGGGCGTCCCGCTGGTCCTGTACTTCCTGGCGCACGATCCGCAGCAGTTCCTCGGCGCGCTCTTTTCCCACTTCTCCGGGCCGGCCGACTGGGCCAAGTACGCGCTTTCCCTCGCCCTCGCGGTGGGCGTCTTCTGGGCGGCGACCTGGCTCGTCCGGCGCCGGTACGGGCTCCCCGACCCGACCCTGTGGAGGCTCCTCTGCCTGGCGGCGCTGGTGCTGGTCGCTTCGACGTTCGTGTACATGGGCCAGTTCAACGATTGGGTGATGCGCGCGTCCGAGCCGGCGCTCTTCGTCTTCCGCGTCGCCCTGGCGTGCACGGCCGTCGCTCTCTGGCGGAGCAACGCGCCCCGGCTGCACCGCTTTGCCTTCGTCCTGCTCCTCCTGCTCAGTGCGGAGCAACCCGTCAAGGCCTATTTCCTCGCGCCCCTCGGCAAGTTCGGGCGCCAACGCCACGACGACCACCATCGCCACCGCGGACCGTTACGCCGCCAACGTCGCAAAGATGCCCGCCCAACCCGGCTGGGACTTCGCGAGCCAGTACCTGGGCTCGACGGACAGCGTCTTCGGCCGGTGGCTCATGAAGAGCGACTCGACACCTTGACCTGCTCCCAGTCGCGGCACCTGGTCCATGTCAGGGCTGCCATGGGAGTCGCGCCAGCATCAGGCCCGACGCGTCGGATTCACTTCCGGCCACGGACCCCACCCTGAAGAGGATGCCGCTTCCCCGAGGCCGCTCTCCGCTCATGGGGCGCCTGCCGGTTTGCGGCAGCGGACGTACGTCGTGGAGGCGACACGGTGGGCCTCGGGAAGCCGGTTCAGGATCAGGTCGAGCGGGCGGATCAGCACGCCGAAGAGCAACCAGCACGCGGCGGCGGCCTTCCCGACCACCCCGGGCAGGGAAACCGCCAGCGTCTTGGCGACGATGTCCACGAGCGCCCGCACCGGGCCGACGCACACCCCGGCGGCGACGGTCTCGAACCCCGCCCGCTCGAACAGCCGCCGGTGGCCGATCAGCGTGTAGTTCTGGTAGTGGCTGGGGTACCCGTGGAACCCCTGCAGGAACGGGGTGACGGCGAACACCTGCCCTCCCGGCCGGAGCACGCGGAACATCTCCGCCACGGCGCGCTCCGGGAACTCGAGGTGCTCGAGCACCGCCTCGCAGTACACCGCGCCGACCGAGCCGTCCGCGAACGGCAGGTCGAACGCGCTGCCCACCACGTCCACGTTGGGAAATGGGGCGAGGTTCAGGTTGACCAGGCGCGGGTGGACCTCGCGTCGGGTCCGCCACCGATCGAGACGCACACCGCATCCAGCGGCTGCTCGACGATCGCGTGGACGAACTCGGCCCGGCTGTCCGGGTGGCGATAGTCGCCGCCGATTCCGACAACGGCGGCGAACGCGCGCTTGAACCACGGCTGGCCGTCCCGCGAGGTACCTCCGCCTCATTGCGGCTCCTTCGTCGAAACGCGGATCAGCCGTCAAGACCCCACCTCGCTCGTCACCAGGGCCCAGACCTCGTTCCAAAGGCTCCTCTCGGCGCCGGTCAACGGGCGCGCGCGGTGCCGGAGGACCCGGTAGCCGAGCCCGCTCGTCACGGCGAACGCGTCCACGGCGCCCTTGGCGCACTGGCCCGCGACCGCCCACGCGCCGAGGTCGGGCCGGCCTTCCTTCCGAACTCGCGCAGGAACGCCGCCGCGAGGTGGAACCGCGTGCGCAGGCTCTTCCCGAGGGCGATGCGCTCCTCCCGGTAGCCGGCCAGGATGTCGGGGAGGTTCGCGAACCGGCTCTCGCGGTGCGACCGCAGCAGCAGGTCCTGGTCCTGCGCCCGCATCCTGCGCTCGTCGTAGGGGTGGCGGCGGAACCACTCCAGCTTGCCCGTGAACGTCCACTGCCACATCGGGAACCCCGACCACGGCCGGCGGCAGATCGCCTCGTGGGTCGGCGGGGCGGCGCGCTTCCCGAGCGCAACGCCCCCGGCGCCGAACACGAGCGCCGGGGCGCCGGCGAGGTCCACGTCCGGGTGCCGCTCGAGGAACTCCACCTGGCGCTCGAGCCTCTCCGGATAGGCGATGTCGTCCCCGTCCATGAGGGCGAAGTAGCGGCCGCGCGCGCCGGCGACCGCCTCGTTGATGCAGGCCGGCCGCCCGCGCCGGAGCGGCGTGCCGGCGAGGCGGATGCGGGGATCGCGCAGGCTCGCGGCGACGGCGGCGCTCCCGTCGGTCGAGCCGTCGTCGTGCAGGATGAGCTCCCAGTCACCAAGCGTCTGCAGGGCGATCGAGCGGACCGCCGCGCCGAGCGTGGCCTCGCAGTTGCGGTACTGCAGCGCCACGGTCACCAGGGGCTCACGCATCGCGAGCGCCCCGCCTGCCCCGCAGCCCGTCCGCGAGGCCACGGACCGATTCGGCCGCGCTGCGCACGCGCCCGGATGCCAGGCAGCGCGCGACCATCCACCCCACGCGGGCGCACCCGAGGACGAGCAGGCGGGCGCGGAACGACGGCGGCACGCTCTCCTGCAGGAGCACGAGGTTGCGGGCGCCGTAGTACGCCTGGGCCGGCGACAGGCCGGCCGTCGTCCCCCCCTTGTGGAGGACGCGGCCCATCCCGACACCGACCTGGGCGCAGAACAGCCCGGCCTGCCGCAACCGGACCGCGTACTCGAGTTCTTCGTGGTAGAGGAAGAAGTCCTCCCGCAGCAGGCCCACCCGGGCCAGCACGGGCGCCGGCGCCACCCAGCAGCAGCCGGCGAAGGTCTCGCTTCGGATGACGGCCTGCGGGAGGACGGGCGCCGGAGTCGCGTCCGGGCCGGCGATCCGGCCCAGCACCGCCCTCTCGAAGCGGAGGTTCACCCGTTGCGCATGCCAACCGTCCCGACGAAAGAACACCTGGGGGGAGAGCACGCCAACCGACTCGGACGCGCGGAACGCCGACTCCGCGTCCGCGAGCAGCCGCGGGTACTCGACGACGACGTCGTTGTTGAGCACCGCGACGAAATCGGCGCCGCCGTCCAGGGCCAGCCGCACGCCGACGTTGTTCCCCGCCGCGTAGCCCTGGTTCTCGGCGTTCCTGACCAGCGTCAGGCTCGGCCGCGAGGCCGCGAGGTCGTCCAGCTCGCGCGCGCCGGTCCCGTTGTCCACGAGCAGGACCCTGGCAAAACCGAGGGGGTCGAGGCTGGCGAGGCACGCCGCCGTGTCGTCCGGACTGCCCCAGTGGAGGACCACGGCGTGCCAGCTCGAGGCGCCGCTCATCGGTCCTCGCCTGCGGAGGGTCGGATCGAACCGCCTGCGGAGCCCGTGCCAGGCGCCGGAGACCACCGCCTTCGCCTTGCGGCCTCCGTCGGCCTCGAGCGCCAGCAGCACGGCGGTCTCCGCGGCGAGCGCGAACAGGCTCGCGGCCACCCACCTCGGTTCCGTGAAGGCGTACTCCCTGGCGAGGACGAGGCGGTTGCGGCTCATGTCGTGGCGGCGCGCCGCCGAGTGGTTGGAGGTGGCGATCCGCATCCCGAGCACCCGGTGGGCCGACGTCGCCCCGAGGCGGTGCCTGATGAGCGGCCGCGTCGCCAGCACGACCTGAAACCCCTTCGCGCGGGCCCGCAGGCAGTAGTCGTGGTCCACCGAGTCCACGAAGAACTCCTCGCGGAACGGCCCGATCGTCCGGTACGCCTCGCGCTCGATCAGGCTCCCCGAGGCGATCACCGTCCTCGCCGGCGCCCACTCGCGCTCGCCCGCCGCGAGTGAAGGGAAGCGCGGCGCCTGCCTCGCCTCGTCGAAGAAGTTCGTCCCCACGACCGCCGTCGCGCGCCGCGCCGCCGCCAGGTGGTAGATCCTGAGCAGCTCGGCGCCGGCCCCCGGCACCACCTCGGTGTCCTGGTCGAAGAGGAGCAGCCACCGGTAGCCCTCGCCGAACGCCCACTCCGCCCCCTGGTTGAGCGCGGCCGCGAGGCCGCGGTTGGGCTCGTTGCGGATCAGGCGCGCGCCGCAGCGGGCGGCGGCGCTCGCGATCATCCCGGCCTCGGCGTCGCTCGAGCCGTTGTCCACGATGACGGTGGCCGCCGCCTCGGCCGCCTGCGCGGCGAACCGATCCGGCCAGAGCGGGTCGGGGTGGCGCGTGACGGTCACGGCGCAGACCGGCGGCTTGCCTGCCCCGGCGCTCACTTGACCGCCTGCAGGACGCACTCGTCGCCGGAGGAGGGCGCGACCACGCGCGCCGCCGACGCCAGGTACTGGACGAGAGTGGCGAGGAGCCGGGCGCGGAGAGCGGAAACCTGGCGCCCCGCTGCCGCCTGCGACCGGCGTTCGCCCAAGCTCAGGCGCGCGAAAGCAGACGTGTTGCCGGCGCTCGTCGAACAACGCGGCTCGAGAATCCCGCCCCTGGTTGCAGCCAGGACGAGCGACTGAGGGTTGAACAGTACGAGATGTCTCGGCGGATCCAGCCCCATCCACCGCCGTCCGAACATCCGGTGCCCCAGTCCTTGGATGTTTGGCGTGATACACACCAGGCGTCCGCCTTGCCGGACCAGGCGCCAGCACTGGTCGAGCAAACGGACAGGTTCAGGGACGTGCTCGATCACATGGTTGAGGATCGACCGCATCGAAGGACGACGGCCGCAGGTCCAGTTTCTCCAGCGGTCCAACCAGCACGGCCAGGCCGTGACTTTCGCGGGCATGCGCGACGGCTCTTCTCGTCCACGTCCTGGCCGACGACGTCCCACCCAAGGCGCCGAAACTCGGCCAGCCGCCACCCGCTCCCGCAGCCGACCTCCAGCAGCCGGCCGGCCGGTACGTCGCCGAGATACGACAAGCTCACCCGCCTCCTCTCCGCCGTCGCCCCGCTGGCGCGCAGCAACGCCAGGTTGAGCCGGTGCAGCGCCAGCCTGACCGAGCCGTGGACCTCTTCAGGCCGCGGCCTCGCCGGTCCCTTCCTCGTGCGTGTAGTACTGCTCGTACGCGCTCGCGGTCTCGCGCTCGTCCGGCCTGGGGTCGAGGAAAACCAGCCCGCACGCCGGCCTGGAACATCGTGCCAGGCGCCACTCCCCCGGCGTGCCGCACAGCTCATCCTTCAGGCGGTCGTACAGGACGACAGATGCGGCCTCGCACAGCGGACAGGCGAGACCATCCGGCTCGGCGGTCCGGCGCCGGCGCGTCGCTTCATTGCGCTTCCCACGCGGCCCTGGCCCTCAGAGGGTGGCTGAGGCGGCTCCGTTCGTCCGGGGTGAGCGCGAACCTCCACGCGAGGACGGCGAACGCCGCGAGGGCCACCGCCACGAACGCGAGTCTCAGCCCGGTGGTCGCGAGCAGCGCGGCCAGGGCGAACGTCACCCCGACACCCAACGACGACGCCGCGAGCTGCAGGACCCGCGGCCTGCCCTCCGGCACGAGGCGCCAGACGAACGCGAAGGTCACGATCGCGTCCACGACGACGCGCGCCGCCCAGGTGATCGCCGCCCCGACCACGCCGTAGCTGGTGATCATCGCCCAGAGGGCGACGAGGTAGAGCGGAAGCTCGACCAGGTGCAGCCGCGCGGTGAGGTCGGCTCGCCCGGACGCCTGCACGAGCGAGAACGCCACCTGAGCCAGGCTGTTGAAGAACACCGCGGCGGCGAGGCACTGCAGCACGGTCGCGCTGTGCTCGGCGAACGCCGGGCCCAGCCACACGCCGAGCCCTTCCCGCGCCAGGGCGACGATCACCAGGACCGGCGGGAAAAGCATCAGCGAGACGTACCGGACACCCTTGAACAGGAGCGCCGACGCGCGCTCCCTGTCGGCGAGGAACGTCCTCGAGAAGATCGGGAAGAGGACCCCGATGAGCGAGAGCGGCAACACCCAGAGCCGGCTGACCAACGCGTACGGCGTCGTGTAGTACGCCACGACCGACATCGAGGCCACTGCGCCGATCACGAACCGGTCCAGGTACACCATGAAGGGGCCGACGACGGTCGAGACGGTCATCCAGCCCCCGAGGCGGACGAGCGGGCGCACGACGGAGAGGTCAACGGCGGGATGCCGCCTCAAGGCCGGCGTCACCGCCAGGCACAGGGCGAGGTAACTCAGACAGGCAAGCGCCCCGCCCGCCACGAGCATGGCGGTGGCCGCCATGAGGCTGTCGGCGAAGTGGAGCGCGACGAGAGGGCCGGCGAAGTTGAAGACGCCGAGCGGAGCGCGGACGGCGTTCGTCAGGCCGAAGCGGCCCCTGGCTTCGAGCACGCCGCGGAGGCCGTTGCCGGCGAACATCATCGGGAAGCCGAGTGCGAGCACCCGGAGCGCACCCACGGTTTCGCGTTGGAACGACGGCGACACCGACATGACCGTGCGCGTGAGCCAGGGCGCGAAGGAGGCCACCGCGGCCGCCGCCGCGACGCTCAGGAGCAGCAGAAGCGCCAGCGCCGTCCAGATCAGCCTTGCGCTCTCCTCGCCGTCGCCCCGGTCCGCCCTCTCGGCGACGAACTTGGTGAGGGAACGGCCGATGCCGAGGTCGAAGACGCCGAAGTACCCGGACACCGCCGAGATCAGGGTCAGGATGCCGAACCGCTCGACCCCGAGCAGACGGACCAGAGGCGGGATGCAGACGAGAGCCGCCGCGATCGGCAGGGCCAGGCCGAGCAGGTTCCATAGGGAGTTCCGTGCGACTGAGGCTGCGACCACCGGTTGCGGGGCGGGGTGGGTTGCAGCAGTCATGGGGCCGCCCTCTGAAGCAGTCTCCGCGTCCCTCGCGGCGCCCCGGTCCTCGCAGGGCGGCGAGAGGACACGCTCCCGCCGTTGGTTCGCACGGCAAACCTTTGGCGGATCATTAGTTGACTCCGCGCACGGCTCGACGGGCCCGCGCCGGAGGCCTGGCCTTCGCTCACGTCACAGGCAGGATAGCGCGACCCCGCTGGGCGCGGGTAGCAGGCGAATCAGGCTTCTGGCTTCATACGACAACGCGATCCACAAGCCCATTCCTCGCGCTTGACACACTCGTGCCGGCCTCTATCCTTCCCCGACGTGCAAACTGAAGTTCAGGTCCTGCGCGGGCGCCATGCTCGGCGAGCGCCGGTCGCGCTCATCTCGGCGGCGTACGCGCTGCTCGTCGCCGCGTGGATCGGTGGGAACCCTCCGGGGGCCTCGCCGGACGAGCAGGCGCACTACGTCCGGGCGCTCGGGCTCGCCTCCGGGCAACTGCGCGGGACTCCGGCCGTATACACCGACCAGGAACTCCCGATCGCGGTCCAGAGGGACTGGATCAACCGGACGGCGAGGACCTTCACGCTGCCGGCCCGGCTGGCCCCGCCGGGCGATCTCGCCTGCTACCGGTTCAAACCGCGGCAGACTGCCGACTGTCACCTCGACCTCGAGCTGCCGGGCCCGTCCGTGCAGCGCTCTCACGAGGGCACGTTCCAGCCGTTCTTGTACCTGCCGGCCGGTCTTCTGGCGCGCCTCGGCAACGACCCGCTGGCCGGGTTCCTGCTCGGCCGCCTGGGCAGCGGCGCGGTCGCCATCTTCCTGATCGCTCTGGCGGCGGCCACTCTGTGCTCGGACGGATGCGGGTTCTGGCCGATGGCCGGGCTGATGGCCGCGATCACCCCGATGGTCGTCTTTCTCGGCGCCAGTCTGTCGCCCAACGGGCCGGAGGTCGCCGCCGGCATCTGCTTCTTCGCCGCGATGCTGCGCCTCGGCCGGACCGCCACGGTGGGTCGAGGCCCCTGGGTCGCGCTGACGCTCAGCGGCGTCGTGCTCGCAACCAGCCGGCCGCTCGGGCCTGCGTTCCTGGCTCTGCAGGTCGGGTGCGGTGTCGCCGCGATCGGTCCTCGCGTCTTTGCGGATCGGTTCAGGAAGGGTGGTGCTCTCGCCATCTTCGCGGCGATCGCGGCGGCGGCGGCCTGCCTTGCCGGGGGAGCGTGGGAGCTCGCCTATCAACCGCACCCGTCGCTGGCGGTCCCGACCGGTCGCGCGTTCGTACGGCTGGCCGCTTCCTGGCCGTGGTGGCTGCAGCAACAGATCGGCGTATTCGGGTGGCTGGACACGAGAATGCCGATGGCCGCCTACGCCGCCTGGACCGGGCTGCTGATCGCGCTGATCGGGACGGCGATCATGGTGGGCACACGGCGGCAGCGGCGCCTGCTCCTGGCAGCCCTCGCAGGCCTCGGACTGCTGGCCGTCGGCCTGGGGTTTCTGAGCCTCGGCACAGGTTTTCCCCTTCAAGGCCGGCACATCCTGGGGCTCTCGATCATCGTTCCTCTCTTCGCCGCGGAGGCGGTGTCCGCCGGTGAACACAGGCTCAGGAAGGGCACGACGTTCCGCCTCGGTGTGGCCATCGTGACCCTGGTCCCAGCCGTGCAGGCGATCGCCTGGTACGTAAACGAACGGCGCTACGCGGTCGGGATTGGCGGGCCGGTCGGTTTCCTCGGCCACAGCCGGTGGGCCCCATGGGCCGGGTGGTGGCCTTGGGGAGGGCTGATGCTGGCCGGGGTTTGCACGCTGCTTGTCGGGGGGGTTCTCGCGCTCTCGCGAGACCTGCGGTCCCGGCGCGCGGCGGGCCTGTAGGCCGCGGCGGATCTCCCCAAAACCATAGCAACGCGCGGCCCTCGCCACGGCGGGTCTCGATCGATTTCCCGGGCGGACAACGTGCCGCTGCGCGGGTTGCGAGACGTGCTGCGTTGGCGCATTTGACAAGCGGGATTCCCTGAAAGACACTGCGCGCAGCGAGAGCTTGAAGACCGCGCACGGCTTCATCGGGCACGCACACGTCGCCCCCCCGACGTGGCCTTCACAACATGCGAGGAGGTCGTGATGCTCAACCGTCGAACGGTTGCGGTGGCCGTGGTGATCGTGTGCCTCGGTGGGCTCGCGATTGCCCAGGATGAGGACTTGCCGCTGTCCAACTGGGGCGCCCTGCCGTACTGGACGCCAGCCGTGACGCCGCAGGCCGAGCGGGCCGCCGGGGGCAGCTTCCTCGCCCGCCCCGAAGGGATGAGGGCACGGACCCAGTCGTTCTCGTCCTCGCCCCTCCCGTTCGTCGCCATCGCCCCCTGTCGCATCGTGGACACCCGCGTGGCGAGCTCCGACGGCTTCCACCAGCCCAACTTCGCCGACGACGAGACACGCACGTTCAACTTCCCGGCCAGCCCGGATTGCCCAGGCCTCCCGGCGACGGCGGGGGCGTACTCGGTCAACATCCAATTCCGCCCGACCTCGCGTCTCGCCTACCTCACCGCGTTCCCCACCGGGACCACGATGCCGACTGTCTCCACGCTCGTGGGGAACCCCGCCTGGTGGACCACCAACGCCGCGATCGTCCCCGCCGGCACCGGCGGGCAGATCGACATCTACTGCCAGTTCGCAGGCCCGGTCGTCATCGACATCAACGGCTACTACGCAGCGCAAAGCCTGGTGAGCAGTCTGAACACTCTCACCGGCGACGTGACGCTGGCGCAGGGGTCCAACGTCACGATCACTCCCTCCGGAAACACTCTGACGATCGCGGCGAGCGCCGGGTCCGGAGGCGTGCTGCCGACAGGGACGGCGGGCCAGACGCTCTACGACAACGGCTC
>CAVVEO010000025.1:0-13182 GCA_963747245.1 uncultured Acidobacteriota bacterium | reverse complement strand
ATCGTTCGTCCGGTCGCGGAAGACGAGGACGACGCCGACCATGCCGCCGCCCTCGCCGCGGATCGGTGCGCGCTTCGGCGATCGGCCGCTCGGTTCCGTCCCTGGCGATCAGCAGCGTGTGGTTCGCCAGGCCCACCACCGTGCCTTCCCGGAGGACCCGCTCAACCCGGTTCACGACCGCCGCCCGCGTCCGCTCGTTGACGATCCGAAACACCTCGGGCAGGGGTTTGCCCACGGCATCGGCTTCCGCCACCCGGTGAAAGCCACGGCGACCGGGTTCAGCAGGTTGACGCGCCCCGAAGCGTCGGTGGTGATGACCGCGTCCCCGATGCTGTACAGGTCGTGCGAAACGCCTCCAGCGCTTCGCGCCGCTCGCGCTCCGCCTTGTGGAGACCCTCGAACGCCCGCTTGCCTCTGTGCTTGTAAAGGAACGCCGCGGTCAGGCCGAGGACCACCAGCACCAGCAGGGTGAACGCGGCGACACGGTACGCCAGGGCCGTCACCCCCGCGAGGATCGTCCCTATCGACCTTGGCGACCACCGACCAGGGCGAATCGGGTACCGGCTCGACTTGCGCCAGGACCTCGACGCCGCGGTAGTCCCGGCCCTCGAACGGGCCGGTTTGCCCCAGGGCGGCGCGCGCGGCCGGCAACTTCGCCCCGGAGACCGGAAGACGCAAGGCGAGTGCGGCGCCGGGGCGAGAGCGCATCCGTGAGAACGCACCGAGTTGCCCTCACGACGGACGAGCAGGCTTCGGCGGTGCGGCGGTAGACGGGCCAAGACCGTATCATCGGGTCCAGAGCCACGCGCGGGTCGATGCGAAGCAGCAGGGCCACGTTCGGCCGCCCGCCCGGACCCGACACGGCGCCCACCACGTCCATCCGGGGCTCGCCGCCCCCTGGCGCGCGATGGAGGTGGCAGAACAGAGGCGTGCCGGTCGCGAGCGCCTGAGAGATGGCCACCCGCTCCTCGGGATCGGGCGGGGGCTGCTGCCGGAACACCCGTCAGGAGGCCCCCTTCGGCCGAGATCACCAGGATCGCCCAGTAGTCGCCGTTGCGGGCAAGCTCCAGCCGGTCGTTGACGGCCGCAAGCAGTTGGGGATCGCCCGGCGCGTGCAGCAGCCCGACGACGGCCCGGCCGAAGAGCGCACTGCGGGAGAGGACATTCCCGTCCTCCATCCGCTCGCTCGCCAGGCCCGGATCGCGTCCACCTTCATCGCAGGATGCTCGCGAGGTCTTCGAGCTTTTCTGCCCGAACCGACGCTGCCTGACGCTCATCCACCAGGCGGCCGCCGACCCCCACGGCCGTCGCGACGAGGGCTCCGAGGAGGACCCACGACGCGACACGGCGCCGCCGTCCGCCCGCCGTCTCCCTCGCCATCAGGACCATCCCCGTTGCTGGAGGCGCATCTTGCCTTGACTCTACCATTCTCTGGTTGGGGGGCGGCGTGCGCCCGGCGTGCGCTCGGACTCTCCCGCCGCGGGGCCGAGCCGATCGGGCGAGTCGCCTCGAACGGCGACGCCGCCGAACGGCGAGGTTCAGTCGGCGTCCGGGGGCGCCGCGTCCTGGTCCCGGAACGCGCGGGTGTAGTCGACCAGTACGCGAGCCGGAACGCGGCCGCGATGAAGAACGGCAGCTCGAGGTGCCCGCGGTGGAGCAGCGCGCCGGCCAGCAACGGCCCGGCGGCGCGCGGGATCTGCAGCGAGAGGTTGTTGAGCGTCGAGGCGAGACCGCGCCGCCTCGCGTCGGTCAGACCCGCGGCCAACGCTTGGCGCACCCCCCGGTGCCCTGGTTGAACGCGGCCCGCAGCGCGTAAAACGCCGCGGCCAGCCCGAAGCCTGGCGAGAGCGGGGTGAGCGCGAGCAGCACGAGGCCCACCAGCCGCATCCGCCAGACCGCGCCGACGACGCCGTAGCGGGGGGCCATGCGACCGGCCAGGACGGAGCCCAGGGCGCCCAGGACGAAGCTCGCCGCGATCGCCGGTCCGATCGAGGCGAGACTGTGGCCGTATCGCCGCGCGAACCAGTACGCCATCAGCGGGCCCACGATGCCGATGCCGAACCCGTTGAGACCGTTGGCGAAGGCGAGCACCCCCAGGTTGCGGTTCTCGCGCCGGCGGCGCGCGGTCTGCTCCGCGGCCGAGGCTGCGGGCGGCGCGAGGTCGGGTCCTCGGCGCCGAAGACCAGGATTAAACTGACCACCGCGCCGGCGAGCGGCAGCGCGAACAACGCGCGGTCCACCGTCATGAGGCTGGTGCCGTGGAGCGCGAGGTGCAGCCCGGCCGCGAGCACGGCGCCGACCGCCATGCCGCCGAAGCCGAGGGCGCTGTTGAGGCTGAAGACGCTCCCGCGCTGCGGCCGCGGGAGAACGCGCGCCAGCCACGCCTGCTCGACCGGGGCGAACGGCCCGGCGGCGCCGTTGGCGCCGCGGCCGAAGCCGCCGATGACCGCAGCCGCCACCAGCACGCGCAGGTCGGCCGTCGCGAGGGCGGCCGCGGCCGCGAGCGCGGTCATCGCCTCGTAGCCGAGCAGCAAGCCTCGCCGCCCCCGCCGGTCGCTCCAGGGGCCGACGATCGCGGTGAGCACGACGCCGAACAGCATTCCGGCGGTGAGCACGGCGCCGATCGCGCTGCCCGTGAAACCCAGCGCGTGCAGGTACAGCGCGAACGCCGCGACCATCGCCCCTTGCCGAGCTGCGCGCGGCGCGCGCCGCCATCAGCACGCGCACGTCGCGCGGCAAGGCCGCAACGGCCGCGGGGATCAGGCGCACGATCGGCGGACCTTCATGCGACGGGGCGGCCGGAGCTCACGGCGGCGGACGGTGGCGGCGGCTCTCACCGCAGCCGATGATACCCGGGAGGCCTCACCTGCCTTCGGCCAGTTCGGCGAGGGCGGCGACGTCGGCGATGCGGAACCGGCCCCGGTCGAGCCTCTCGATGACCGCACGCCGGCGCAATCGGGTCAACGCCCGGGACAGGTTCTCCGGGGTGATGTGGAGGAGTTGGGCGAACTCGGCCTGGGTGAACGGCAACGTCACCCTCGGCGGCTTTCCCGGGCGGGGCGCCGGAGGGGACGAGGTTCAGCGTTCCGTGGGCGACGCGCGAGGCGGCGCCGACGGCCCAGGCTCTCGACCTGATCGAGGCAGCCGCGCAGGCGGCGGGCGAGGTGTGCCACCAGCCCCAGGCAGAACGGCGGGTTTTCGTGGACGAAGTGCATGAATTCCGAGCGGTGGAGGATCAGCAGTTCGGCCGCCGTGAGCGCCGCCACCGAGACCGGGAAGGGCGCGCCGTCGAGGAGGGGCAAGAAACCGAAGAAGTCGCCGCGTCCAGGGTGAACTCATTGAGGTCACGAGCTGAAGCCTTCGGCGGAACGCCTTCAGCCGGCCGGCGGCGACCAGGAAGAAGCGGTCGCCCGCATCGCCCTCGAGGAAGACGAGCGCTCCCTTGGCCACGCGCCGCCGCACGAAGAGGCGCGCAACATCGGCGAGCGCTGCCTCGCCGAGGGTCCCGAAGGGGGTTGCCCGCAGCAGCCCGGCCAATGTGGCGTCGGATGACGGTGATCGCGGCTCTTTCATTTACGGCATTCTGCCCGTTCCCGCTTCCGCCACAAGCAGAGGCGATCCGGGCGCCTTGGGCTAGACTCCCTCTATGGTGACGTGGGTGCTGGCCGCGTGCGGCGTCCTGATCGTGTACCAGATCGGGGTGATCGCGGCAATGTCGGTGGTGTGGCGCCGGACCCGGACCCAGCCCCGCCGGACGCCGGCGGCGCTCGGGCTGGACTACGCCGACGTGTGGATCCCCACGGCGAACGGCAAGCGGCTGCACGGCTGGTGGATCGCCGGCGGCGAGGGCCGCCGGCCGGTCACGGTGCTGGTGCACGGCTGGGGCCGAAACACCGAACGGATGCTGCCGTACGCGGGCATGCTCCACCCCCGGGGGTCCACCTGCTGGCGTTCGACGCCCGCCACCACGGCCTTTCGGACGCCGACGGCCACGCGTCGCTCAAGAAGTTCTCCGAGGACATCCACGCGGTTGTGGACTTCCTCGCGGCTCGATCCGACGTTGACATGCGGGGGCTCGCCGTCGTCGGTCTGTCGATCGGGGGGAGCGCCGCCATCCATGCCGCGGCGCACGACCCGCGCATCCGCGCCGTGGCCACGGTCGGGGCTTCGCCACCCGCGCGACTCGATGCGGCGGTTGGGCGCGGGATCGTGGCTGCTCGCGCCCGCGATGCCGCTCGCCCTCCGCTTGGTCGAGTCGCGGGTGGGCGTGCGCCTCGACGACCTCGCGCCCGAGCGTACGCTGGGCGGACGCCGGGCGGTCCGCTGATCGACGGCGAGGACGACCAGACCGTGCCGGTGGAGAACGTCGAGCGGCTGGCGCGCGCCACGGGCGGCCGCGCCGAGGTGTGGCGGATCGCCGGCCGCGGCCACTCCGACCCCCACCTCGAGCCGGGCTTCGCCGAGCGCCTCGTTCGTTTCCTCGCGGCGCCGTCCGGCGCGGCTACTCGCGGTGACCTGCCCGCACGGCGCGTTTGGCCGTGTCCGGGCGGGCCTCGCCGGTCGGGTAAGGGAAGCCCGGCAGCGGCCGGACCTCGAACGCGCGCTCAGGCGGCACAGCCAGGACCGCCAGGGCGAAACGGCGCTGCAGGCCTTGCACCGCGGCGATCAGCGCCGGAGGGCCGGCAACAGCGCGCAGCTCGCGTTCCATGCCGGCGAGTTCTGGCGGCTTGAACCCCGCTCGCAGGACGATCCGCACGGTCTCGCCGGGCTGCGCCGGCCGACGATCCATTCGTCGCCCAGGGACGGATCGATTACCAGCGAACCGTAGCGGCTCGGGCGCCGGTCAGGTACGCGGCCGCGTCGCCGTAGCAGGCTGAGCGGTTGACCGCCGCGACCAGGTCGGTGCGGTCCGCCACCCCGCCGGGGAACAGCCGCCTCAAACCCTCGGCGATCCCCGCGGCAGCCACCACCAGACCGTCGCACGGGTGGCCGTGGAAGCGCACCAGGTCCGCGAGCGTGACGACCTGCGTTCCGTCGCCAGCGGCCCCAGGCTCGAGACCGTGTCCACGACCCTCACCACCGGCGCGTACGGCATCCCCATCGCGCCCGCCACGGCGAGCGGGCCGTCCGCCGCCAGCGCGGGCGCACCCAGCGCGACCAACGCCGCAAGCAACGCGGCGAACCCCGCCCCCGACAACCTCGCCGCAGAGTTCATCCGCCGTCCCCCAATCCGCCCGTCAGCCCAGAACGGACTGCAGGCCCTGGAATGCCGTGCCTGCTCAGGAGATGCCGAGGAGCTGCTTGATCTCGTCGGCCTTGGGAATGCGTCCGCTGACCACGACGCCCCCGTCGAAGACGACGGCCGGCGTGGCCATGACCCCCAGCTCGACCATCCGCTGGATCGACGCGTTCTTCACCACGTTGCAGGTCATCCCGGCCGACTCGACAACGTGCTGCAGACGCGGAACGTCTCCTGGCAGCGCGCGCAACCCGGCCCCAGCACCTCGATCGTCTTGACCGTCGCATCCATTCGTCCACCTCTCCTTTCACGCGCTCACTTCGCGAACGCACCGATCGCTATCGGCACGAGCACCCAGGCGCCGACCCCCACCATCAGCGCGCCCAGGCCTTGGTGGAGCCGCTGCGCCAAACGGCGGCCCAGCTCCAGGTACGCCGCCGCGAAGCCGCTGGCGGCCCCGGCCACGAACAGCAGCACCACGTGCCCGAGCGAGTACGCGGCGAGCACGCCGTCCCCCACAACACTTTCTTCTCGAACGCCACGAGCGACAGCACGACGACCAGGATCGGCGTCGCGCAGGGCGACGAGAGCGTCCCGGTCAGCGCGCCGAGGCCAACGCGCCGGCCGGTCCGGCGCCGCGGAAGCGCGTCCCGTCCACCGCCGGCAGCGGCAACCGCACCAGGCCCGTGAGGTGGAGCCCCATGACGACGAGGACGACGCCGAGGGCCACCTCCACCACGGGCCGACGTTGCCGATGAGGCGGCCCGTGAGCGCCGCGGCCGCGCCGAGCGCCGTGAAGCACAGGGCAAGCCCGAGGACGAACGAGACCGAGAGCAGCACCGCTCGGGACCGCGAGGTGGCGGCGCCGCCGACCGTCGCGATGACGAGCGGCACGGCGGCGAGGACGCACGGGCTGGCCGAGGAGAGGACGCCGCCGAGGAAGACGAGCAGCAGCGTCACCAGCGGCGGCGCCGCCGCGGCGTGCTCCGCCAGCCGAGCGAGAAGCTCCTGCATCAGAGCAGGCCTTTCTCCTGCAGGGCCTGGTGGAACTCGGCGGGGGGGAAGTAGCCCAGTGGCGGAGCACCCGACCCCCTTCGGGTCGAACACGACCTGCGTCGGCATCACCATGACTTGAAGCGCTCGGCCACGTCCGGGTGCTGCTGGATCCAGAAGTTGCGCACCACGGCCTTGCTACCGAGCGCGGCCTGGAAGTCCTGCAGGACGGGCTGCATCTGCATGCACGGGATGCAGTGCTCGCCGCCGAACTCGACGATCAGCCACGTCCCCGCCTTGAGGGCGGAATCGAGCTCTCCGGCGCGAGCGCCCGCACGGCCGGGCGCGGTACGGACTGTGCCGGCGTCTCGGCGGGCGGCACCGCAAGGATTGGAACCGCAAACAGCAAAGGGGCCACCGCGAAAGTGATTCCAAATCGCATCGATTGCGTCCTTTCCTAGAACAAGGCGTTGAAGAGGAAGCCGACAATGAGGATGCCCACGCCCACGACGCCGACGAACATCGCAATCGGGCGAGGCCAGCACTTTGCGCAAGATGATCGTCTCCGGGAAGGAGAGGCCGATCACCGCCATCATGAACGCGAGCACGGTGCCGAGCGCGGCTCCCTTCTCGAGCAGCGCGCTGACGATCGGGATGATGCCGGCGGCGTTGGAGTACATCGGGATGCCGATCAGCACGGCGACCGGCACGCCCCACCACGCCCCCTTGCCCATGAACGACGCCATGAATTGGTGGGCACCCAGCCGTGGATGCCGGCGCCCACCGCGATCCCGGCCAGGACGTACGGCCAGACCTTCCCCACGATCTCGCGGACCGCGGCAGCCGTACCGCACGCGGCCGGCCCAGTCCGCCGGGCTCCCGTCGTCGCCGCCTTCGCCGCCTTCATTTCGTATACCCATGGCTCGACATGGCGCTCCATCCTGAGGCGCCCGATCACCCACCCGGACGTCATGGCGATGGCCAGGCCGGTGCCCAGGTAGACCGCGGCGACCTTCCAGCCGAACAGGCCGAACAGGAGCACCAGCGCGACCTCGTTGATCATCGGCGCCGCGACCAGGAACGAGAACGTCACCCCAAGCGGGACACCGGTCGTCACGAACCCGATGAATAGCGGCACCGCCGAGCACGAGCAAAACGGGGTGACGACCCCGAGCAGGGCCGCGAGCACGTTGCCGACCGACTCTGCGTGCCGCAGAATCCGGCGCGTGCGTCCGGAGTGAAGAACGAGCGCACCACGCCCACGGCGAAGACGATGAGGGTCAGCAACAGCAGTACCTTCGGCGCCTCGAACGCGAAGAACTCGACGGCGGAGGCGAGACGCGTGCCGGGCGTCAGGCGCAGCAGGCCGACGTGAACGTCCGCGCGATCGGGGCGAGGGAGGCGTAGAGCGCGGCCCACGCCATCAGAGCGATGGCGCCCTTGAGCCACCGCGACCAGCGTCCCTGGCCGAGCGGCCGCGGGACGATTTCAGCCCGCGGGGCAGGGAAAGCAATCCAGCGGTGCGCTGCTTTGGGACGGCCGCGCGCAGCAGCACGCCGCGGCGGGCGAAGGCGTTTCCTGTCCTTGGTGGTGGTAGGCGTGTGAGCCATGCGCGCGTCATCCTCCCGAGCGAGCTTCAGCCGTTTTGCGTGCCGGTGGCTGGTCGCTGCCGGAATCGCGTTTCTGGAGGTACAGCGCGACGTTGACGAGGCCGATGAGCGCCGGCACCTCGACCAGCGGTCCGATCACCGCCGCGAACGCCGCGCCCGAGTTGATGCCGAAAACCGCTACCGAGACCGCGATGGCGAGCTCGAAGTTGTTCGACGCCGCCGTGAACGACAGCGTCGCGGTCTTGCTGTAGTCGGCGCCGACGGCCTTGCCCATCCAGAAGCTCAAGAGGAACATGACGACGAAGTAGTTGAGCAGCGGCACCGCGATGCGGAGCACGTCAGGGGGATGCGGACGATCAACTGCCCCTTCAGCGAGAACATCACGACGATCGTGAACAGCAGCGCGACCAGGGTGATCGGTGAGATCTTCGGGATGAAGACTCGGTGGTACCACTCCTTGCCCTTCGCCTTCACGAGCACCAGCCGCGTCAGCATCCCGGCGAGGAACGGGATCCCGCGATAGACGAAGACGCTCCTGGCGATCTGGCCGATCGTCACGGCGACGATCGCGCCGTGAAGGCCGAACAGCGGCGGCAGGACGGTGATGAACACCCACGCGTACACGGATTAGAACAGCACCTGGAAGACGCTGTTCAGGGCAACCAAGCCCGCGGCGTACTCGCTGTCGCCCTTCGCCAGCTCGTTCCACACGATGACCATTGCGATGGACGGCGAGGCCGATCATCATGAGTCGACCATGTACTCCGGGTAGCCGCGGAGGAAGATGATCGCGAGGAAGAACATCAGGATCGGCCGATCACCCAGTTCGGAGCAGCGACAGGCCGAGCACCTTCCAGTTGCGGAACACGTCGCCCAGCTCCTCGTAGCGGACCTTGGCCAGCGGCGGGGTCATCATGAGGATCAGACCGAGCGCGATCGGGATGTCGGTGGTGCCGACCTGGAAACGGTCGAGAACCCCGCCACGCCGGGGACGGTATCCGAGGCCGACGCCCGCCGCCATGGCAGTGAAGATCCACAGCGTCAGGAAGCGGTCGAGGAAGGAGAGCCTGGCGGCGACGCGGGTGGTCATGCGCGTGCCCCGCGGCGGCGCGGCGAAACCCCGCCGCAGGCCCGGCGCAACGCGGCGACGTCGAAGTCGGGGCGGCAGATCGCCTCGACCGGCAACTTCGTGAGACCGCCGAGGAGCGCCGCATCTTCGGTCACCTGGGCGTCGTCTCCGAGGGCCGGCCAGAGCGCGGTGAGGGCCGGCCTTGCCAACCCCTCGGGTTCGAGGGGTAGTGCACCCAGCGGCCGGCCTTGCGCTCGGCGACGAGCCCGGCATCCTTGAGGTCGGTGAGGTGAGCCGAGATCGTCGAAGGGGCGAGGCCGATCACCGCGTTCAACTGGCAGACGCACAGCTCGCCGCCGCGCAGCATCGCGAGGATGCGCACGCGGACGGGGTGGGCAAGCGCCTTGTGCAGCCGGGTCAATTGGTCGAGGGGTGTCGATCCCATTTCGTCTCCGCGCGAACTATCGTATTATTGACCTGGGTTGTCAAGGGCGCCGCATTGCGCCGACGGGAGGATGCGATGGCGGAGAAGGTGAGGCAGCGGGTCTTGATCCTGTGCACCGGCAACCGTGCCGCTCGCAGATCGCCGAGGGTGGTGAACGACCTCCTCGGCTCGCGCTGGGAGGCGCACTCGGCCGGAACGTCGCCGGCAGCTGCGGCGCACCCGCTCGCCGTGCGGGCGATGGGGGAGGTGGGGATCGACATCTCCGCGGGCCGTCCGACCCACGTCAAGCGCTACCTCGCCGAGCCCTGGGACCTCGTCGTCACGGTCTGCGACTCGGCGCGCGAGAGCTGTCCCGTGTTCCCGCGGCCGGTCGAGCAGATCCACGTCCGTTCCTGGACCCAGCTTTCGCCGAGGGCAGCGAGGACGAGCGCCTGGCCGCCTTCCGCGCCGTGCGGGACGACATCGAGGCACGCCTGCTGCCTGTGCTCCGGCGGCGAGGGTAGGGACCGCGCCCCCGCCGCGTCGGACGACGGCAAGAGGTCAATCGGAGCAGCCGCACCCGCCTTCGAAGGCGGGATCCAGCGACGCCCGCACCATCTCCCACCCTTCGCGCCCGATGAGCGCTGCGAGCACGACGGCTGGGCGCCGTCCAGCCACCAGAGCGCGGGCCAGGCGAGGAACAGGAGGCTCCCGGTCAGCAGGACGCAGGAGAGCTTCATGCACGCCAGGCTGCACGCGGCGTCGCTCGCGAGCGCCGGCTGTCCAGGGCCCGGGCCGCGCGCCGCTTCGCCCTCCAGAGGACGAACATGAACGCGAGCGACACCAGCGAGATCAGCAACCCGGGGAGGGCGGTGTCCGGGTGCCGCCTCGCCGCCAGCTGCAGCGCCGCCATTTCGGGCATGCCGGCGCCCCGGAGGCCGCGGAGCGCACCGATGCCGCGCGTCGCCAGACGCTCCCTCAGGCGCTCGTTGGGGGCGTGACCGCCGGCGCCGGCGCCGGCGCGCATCTGCCAAAATTACAGCAGCGCGGAGCCGACTTCGAAAAAGCTGTCGGCGCCGAAGCCGAGGAGGGCGATGGAACCGTCCGGCGGCTCCGAACCCCATCGACACGAGGCCCTCGACCAGGTTGAAGGCCACGGTGGCCCAAGCCAGCGCCGCCGCCCACCGGAGCCAGGTGTCGTGAGGCCGTTCGCCGACCAAGCAGCCCCCTTTATCGATCATCGGCGCCGCCGGCGTGACACGTTCGGAGGCACGGTCCCGCTCATAGGTCACGCGACGAGCGCCGCCGGCGCGGGTTGGCCCCTTGCGGCCGGCGTCGGCACGGGTTACTTCTTGCCGTTCTGCTCGCCCGGCAGCTTCGCGAGGTACTTGGCCGGGTCCTTCTCGAACTTGGGCGGACACATCGGGCAGCAGAACATGACCGTGCGCCCCTTGTAGGCGACCGACACGGGATCGCCCATGTCGCCGCCTTCGAGCCTCTCCCCGGACACCGGGCAGACGGTCTGGATGTTCTGCAGGGTGACGCCCTCCGCCGCGATCGTGGCGAACACCTTCTCCGGGTCCTTGCGGAAGGCGTCGGCCGCCGCCGCATCGGCGAAGTAGATGCGCTGCCCCTGCCAGTCCACGTGCGGGCTGGTCTTGGGGTCGATGGCCTTGCCCGTGACGGGGCAGGTGGTCTGCGGCTTGAGCGCCGGCTTGTCGGCGGCAAGGACAACGGTTGATCCAACCAGGAATACAGCGCCTGCCAGCAGTGCAACGAGGTTCTTTCGCATGTTCGATTCTTCCTTTCAAAATCCCATTCCGCAGACCCCGGCCCGAGCACCTTTGCGACCCGATGCCCGCCTAGTAGCCAAATCTGAACGCCTCCTGGTACGCGCCCGAGTTGGTCGTGTTGTCCACGTCCGTGAGGTAGGCCAGGACCGCGCCGTCGCCCGCACTGACGCTGGCGCGGACGATCAGACCCTGGCGCGACCCGGCCGGGAGTCCGGCGAGGATGTCGTCGCTCTCCTGCATGTCGTACGGTTGCAGCGTCACCGTGAACGAAGAGGTCCCCGGCGCGGGCAGGCCGTCGGCGGTGAAAATCTCGACGGTCACCGTCGCAGGGTTGGCTGTCACGTTCATGAGGCCGAGGTTGACGCGAAAACCGGGAGTCTGGTTGGCCAGCATCCGCAGCGAACCGTCGGGCCCGGCGCCGGGCGTCGAGGCCATCGCGACCGGCACTCCGTCCGCGACCACCCCATAGGTTCCGCCCGCCGGGCCGGGGGTCCACGTCTTGCTGACGACCTCGACCATCCCATTCGCGAGGTAGTGCACCGAGCCCTTGGTCCCGGCGGCGTTGAACGTCGTGCCCACGATGTCGGGGAGGTAGGTCACCGGCTGGGTCAGAGGCACCACCACGCTCTGCGCCCCGGTATTGTCTCTGCCGCTCTGGTTGTACCAGAGGTTCACCGTCGTGGCCGACTGGGTGTAGATCCACACGTCTGTCGTCCAGTACGAGCCGAACTTCCCGGACAGGTGCGCGGCCATCGGCAGGTATCCCTCCAGGTGGCCGGCCGGGGCCGCAACCACGGGAAGGGCCATGAGCACCGCGGCCGTCGCGGTGGCGAGAAGCAGGAGCTTGGACTTCAGGGGCGTCTTCATGGCGTCATCATCGCGCCCGATTGCGACAGGTCGGTGGTCCAGAGGATGTTCCCTGCGCGGTCGAGGGCGACGATCTTATTGGTCATCTGGGTTGCCCAACTGCCGGTGTCGCCCTGGGTCATGGAGCCGCCCCCCATCATCCCGGCCTGCCCGAAGCTTGTGACCGAGGTGTAGATCCGGGAGCCGTCGGGGGAGAACTGCGGGTACGACCCCATGTCTCCAGGGAGCGTCGTGCTCCAGCGCTGGGCGCCGGTCGCGAGGTCGAGCCCGACGAGGGAGGCGGCCTGCGTACCACTCTGCGGCGTGGTGCCGAACGGGAACCAACCCATGCCGGAGAGGGAGCGCCACATCCAGGCGTTGTTGAGCACGACCACGACCACGAGGTCGCCGTTGCTGCCGGCCATCATCGGCCAGCCGTTCGTGAACGTTGCCCGCCAGCGCTGGGTGCCGGTCGCCCCGAGGTCGACAACGGCCCGCTGCAGCGCGGCGCTACTGCTGCCGCCAGGGCTGCCCATCATCGTCATGCCCATCTGTGTCACTAGGATGGAGCCGTCGCTGGCGACGGTGACCATGCCGGTGCCGTTGGGCGTCCCGGCCCCGCCGCTCATCATGCCCTGGGCGCCGCCGGTCGCGGCCAACAGGAGACACGCCACTGTAAGACTTCCACTGGGCGCACGGGCCATCGATGACCTCACCTTTCCTCTCGGAACGCGGCCCGCCCACCGGTGGCCGATGATGGAACGAGCCGCCCCGAACGTTCGCTTTGGATAACTGCACATTCAGGCTTGAAGATTCCACCATCGGCCGTGAAATGGGATAGGCGACTGTCGTGCGCTCCCAGGGCCGCCTCGGAGCAGCGGCATTTTCCGGTGCATGTGTGTGTCGCGCCGCCCTTTCTCAGGCGCTCGCCTCCCATCGGCGCGAGGGCCACCAGCACGCACGCCAGCGCGGTCATGGTTGCGACAGCGGCGAACGCGATCGCTACGTGATCCAGGATCAGGAGCCAACTCCGGCGTACCGCCGACCTTGCCCACCAGGCGACCCGGCTCACGTCGCCACCTCTCTTTCGATGGCCCGCCCCTTCCACAGCTTGTAGATCGCTGGGTAGACGAGCAGCTCGAGCAGGAACGAGGTCGTGAGGCCGCCGATCATCGGCGCCGCGATGCGCTTCATGACGTCGGCACCTG
>CAVVEO010000024.1:0-14114 GCA_963747245.1 uncultured Acidobacteriota bacterium | reverse complement strand
GAGACGCCGCGACCGAGCAGCGCCTCGCGCCCCGCCGGCTCGTTGAACACGCGCAGCAGCCGCATCGTCGCCTCGTCGTCGATCGCGGCGACAAAATCGGTGGTGCGGACGTTGTGGATCCACGGCACGTGCTTGTCGCCGATCCCCTCGATGCGGTGGCCGCCGAACCCGGACGCCAGCAGCGTCGGGCACTGCAGCGCCTCGGCCACCGTGACCGTGCAGCCCGGGAGGGCGCGCTTGAGGAAGTCGCCGGCGCCGAGCGTGCCGGCGGAGCCGGAGGCGCCGACCCAGCCGGCCAGCCGCCCGCGCGGGCCGGCGACGGCGGCGAACGCCTCCTGGGCGGCGGGGCCGGTGACGCCGAAGTGCCAGAGGTAGTTGCCGAACTCCTCGAACTGGTTGAAGACCACCGCCTGCGGCTGGGTCTTCTTGATCTCCCAGCAGGCGTCGAAGATCTCCTTGACGTTGGACTCGCACCCCGGCGTCGCGATGATCTCGGCGCCGATCGAGGCGAGCCACTCGAACCGCTCGCGGCTCATCTCCTCGGGGAGGATCGCCACCGCGTGGCAGCCCAGCAGCGCAGAGTCGAACGCGCCGCCGCGGCAGTAGTTGCCGGTCGAGGGCCACACCGCCTTCTGCGTGACCGGGTCGAACTCCCCCGCGACCAGGCGCGGCACGAGGCAGCCGAACGCCGCGCCGACCTTGTGCGCGCCGGTCGGGAAGTGGCGCCCGACGAGGCCGACGATGCGGGCCGGCACGCCGGACAGCTCGGGAGGGATCACGAGCGCGTTCACCGGCCCGAAGCCGCCGGTCGCCGGGTCGTTGTGCCAGGTGATGCGGAAGAGGTTGAGGGGGTCCACGGCCTGCATGTCGATTCCGGGCAGGCGTCCCGCGATCGCACCGTCGATGGTCCGGGGATCCCGCTGCTCGGCGATGGTCGGGATCACGATGCCGCGCTCCCGGCAGCGCTCCACCGCGTGCTCACGCGAACGTCGTTTCGTTTCGTCGGTCACGTCTGTCGCTCCCGGCGCGCATTGTATCGTTTTTGCCGCGGACCGGCGCAGCGAGTCTCAACCTAAACAACGGCATTACCGGGGCACTCCGCGTTACGGACCCTGTGCTAGGCTCATTTTTCGTGGGGGATCCATGACGCCGAAAAGCCCCTTCACCCTGACCGACGCCCGGCTCGCCGCCGAGGTCGCCAGGTGCGAGTACTGCGAGGCGAAGCCGTGCAAGGCCGCGTGCCCGGCCGACTGCTCGCCGGCCGACTTCATCATGGCGGTGCGCGTCGGCGCGCCGTCCGATTACCGTCGCGCCGCCGGGATGATCATGGCGGCGAACCCGCTGGGCGGGGTGTGCGGTGCCGTGTGCCCCGAGACCCACTGCATGGTGGCGTGCGCGCGGGCGACGTTCGACACGCCCGTGGAGATCCCGGCGGTGCAGGCGACGATCATCGCGAAGGCGCGGGCCCTCGGTGTGATGCCGGAGTTCGCCGTCACCTGGGCCGGCGGGCCGCGCGTGGCGGTTGTCGGCGGCGGGCCGGCGGGGGCGGGGGCGGCGGCGGTGCTCGCGCAGGCCGGTTGTCGCGTGGACGTCCTCGAGGCGCGCGCCGCGGGCGGGATGGCCGGTTTGATCCCGCCGTTCCGCCTGGAGGCCGAGGTGCTGGCCGCCGACCTCGCGTTCGTGGCGGCACTCGGAGAGGTCCACGTGCGGGAGCGCGAGGTGGCGGACCCGGAGGCGCTGCTCGGCGAGGGCTACGCCGCGGTCGTTGTGGCAACCGGGCTGTCGCAGGCGTTGCGTCTCGACATCCCCGGCGAGGAGCTGGCGCGGCCGTGGACCGCGTTCCTCTCTGAGCGCGGCGAGAAGGGCGTCGCCGGGCGGCGTGTGGCGGTGATCGGCGGGGGCGCGGTGGCGGCGGACTGCGCCGAGACCGCGGCGGCCGCGGGCGCGGCCCACGTCGAGCTGTTCGCCCTCGAGAAGCTCTCGGAGATGCCGCTGACGGACAAGGAGCGCGCGGGGTTGTTGCGGGCCGGCGTCCACGTCTCGGGCCGCACGCGGGTCGCGGCGGTCCTCGCGGAACGCGGCGCGGTGCGCGGCATCCTGACGCGCAAGGTCGCCCTCCCCGGCGGGCTGACGTTCCACCCCAGCCGGGTCGTGGACGTCATCGGCAGCGAGCAGGCGCGCGCCGACCTCGACGCCGTGATCGTTGCGATCGGGGCGCGGGCGGCCGCGCCGCGCGAGCCCCGTTCGGGTGTCATCTTCGCCGGCGACGCGGTCAACGGCCCGACCACCGTGGTCGAGGCCGTCGCCGCCGGCAAGAACGCCGCCCTCGACGTGCTCGCGTACCTCGGGACGAGGCGTGGTCAGTGGCCGGTGGCCAGTAGCCAGTCCCCCGCCCCCCCGCACGAGAGCATGGCCGACCGGGCCGACCTCCGGCCCCCGTCCACCGGCCCCGTCGTTCCTCCTGCTTCTGCACACGACCCACGATCCACGACCCACGATCCACAGTCTTTCACCGGCCACCGGTCACCGGCCACCGGCCACGTCTCCGCTCAGCCGAGGATCAAGAGTTTCGCGATCCTGCCCGGTTTTCGGCGTCTCCCGGTCCCGCTCACGGCCGACTTCTTCGGGCGGGCGATCGCGTCGCCGTTCCTGCTCTCGGCGGCGCCGCCGACCGACGGCTACGAGCAGATGCGCAAGGCGTACGAGTCCGGGTGGGCCGGCGGCGTGATGAAGACCGCGTTCGACGGCGTCGAGGTCCACATCCCGTCGCGCTACATGTTCGCGTTCGACCGAACGACGTTCGCCAACTGCGACAACGTTTCCGGCCACGCGCTCGAGCGCGTCTGCCGCGAGGTCGAGCGCCTGCGCCGCGAGTTCCCCGACCGGCTGACGCTCGCGTCCACCGGCGGCCCGGTCACCGGTCACGACGAGTTCGACCGCCGCGGGTGGCAGGCAAACACCGCGAAGCTCGAGGGAGCCGGGGCGTGCGGCATCGAGTACTCGCTCTCCTGCCCGCAGGGGGGCGACGGCACGAAGGGGGACATCGTCTCGCAGGACGCCGCCCTGACCGCCAAGATCGTCGGCTGGGTGCTGGAGACCGGCGACCCGGAGGTCCCCAAGCTCTTCAAGCTCACCGGCGCGGTGACCGCGATCGCCCCGATCGTGACGGCGATCAGGGAGGTCCTGGCGCGCCACCCCGCCGCGGCGGCCGGCGTGACGCTCGCGAACACCTTCCCGACGCTCGCGTTCCGGCGCGGGGCGAAGAAGCGCTGGGAGGAGGGGATCGTGGTCGGGATGAGCGGAGCGGGGGTGACCCCGATCTCCAACCTCACCCTGGCCAAGGTCGCCGACCTCGGCGTGGTTGTCTCCGGCAACGGCGGCCCGATGGACTACATGGCGGCCGCCAACTTCCTCGCCCTCGGGGCCCGCACCGTGCAGTTCTGCTCCGCCGTCATGAAGTACGGCTACGGCGTCGTCGGCGAGCTGCACTCCGGCCTCTCGCACCTGCTCGAGGCGCGCGGCCTCGCCTCGGTCGCCGAGTTGATCGGGCGGGCGCTGCCCGGCCCGGTCACCGACTTCATGCGGTTGCCCGCGGCGAAGCAGATCTCGCACGCCGAGCCTTCGCTGTGCGTGCACTGCGGCAACTGCACGCGCTGCCCGTACCTGGCGATCGCGCTCGACGCCGAGGGGGTGCCGCACACCGACCCCGCGCGCTGCGTCGGCTGCTCGTTCTGCACCCTGATGTGCTTCACCGGCGCGCTCGCGATGCGCGACCGCACGCCCGCGGAGGCGGCGGCGCTGCTCGAGGCGTGACGGCCGGTATCCCGACCGGAGGAGGGGAAGTGAACAGCCTGCTGATCACGAACGGCACGGTGGTCACGCTGGGGGCGGCCGGCCGCGTCCTGCACCACCACGACGTGCTGTGCGAGGAGGGGCGGATCGCGCGGATCGCGCCGCACGGCGCGGTCGCGGCCGGCGCGGCGCGGGTGATCGACGCCGCCGGCAAGCTAGTGCTGCCCGGGTTCATCAACGCGCACACGCACTTCTACTCGGCGTTCGCGCGCGGCCTCGGCAAGGCGGCGCCGTCGGCCTCGTTCCGCGAGGTGCTCGAGCACCTGTGGTGGCGGCTCGACCGCGCCCTCGACCTCGAGGACTGCCGCCTCTCGGCGCTGGTCACGGCGATCGACGCCGTGCGCCACGGGACGACGACGCTCGTCGACCACCACGCGAGCCCGCGCGCGGTGCGCGGCTCGCTCGACGCGCTCGCCGCGGCCGTCGGCCAGGTGGGCGTGCGCGCCTGCCTCTGTTACGAGGTCTCCGATCGCGACGGCGAGGCGATCGCCCGCGAGGGGATCGCGGAGAACGCGGCGTTCGCCGCGCGCTGCCAAAGGGAGCGCGACCCGCTTCTCGCCGCGGCGTTCGGCCTGCACGCGGCGTTCACCCTCTCCGACGCGACGTTGGAGCGCGCCGTGGCGGCCGCGCGCGAGCACGGCGTGGGCTTCCACGTCCACGTCGCCGAGGCGGCCTCCGACGAGGAGCACTCGATGCGCGAGCACGGCGAGCGGGTCGTCGAGCGGCTGTACCGCCTCGGCGTCCTCGGGCCCGCGACGATCGCCGCCCACTGCGTCCACATCGACGGGCACGAGGCCGCCCTGCTCGCCGGGACCGGCACGGCCGCCGTCCACAACCCGCAGTCGAACATGAACAACGCGGTCGGGGTCGCGGCCGTGCCGGCGATGCTGGCCGCCGGCGTGCTCGTCGGCCTCGGCACCGACGCCATGACGACCGACATGCTCGAGGAGCTGCGCGCCGCTCTGTTCGTCCGCCACCTCGCCGCCGGCGACCCGTCGTGCGGCTTCATGGAGACGGTTTCGCTGCTGGTGTCGGGCAACGCCAGGATCGCGGAGCGGTTCTGGCCGGAGGAGGGCCTCGGCGAGCTCGCCGAGGGGCACGCGGCCGACGTCGTGCTGGTGGACTACGACCCGCCGACGCCGCTCGACGAGGGCACGCTGTTCGGCCACCTGGTGTTCGGCGTGTCACAGGCGGCGGTCGACACGACCATCGTCGGCGGCCGCGTGCTGATGGCGGGGAAGAAACTCGAGCTCGACATCGACGAGCCGGAAGTGATGGCGAAGGCGCGCGAACGCTCGGCGGCGCTGTGGGAGAGGTTCTGAAGACCGGGGCTCGGGGTTCGGGGCTCGGGCCTCGGGAACGACCAGGCGTGCTGGTCCGGGGGGGACGGTGTGGACGCCGGAGGGAGCGCGGCGCGCCGACGTCCGCGTGGCCGGCGAGGCGATCGCCGAGATCGGCGACCTCGCGACGCTCCCCGGCGAAACGGTGGTGGACGCGGCCGGGTTGCACGTGCTGCCGGGGATGATCGACGCGCACGTGCACGTCGACGGCAGGATCGGGCCGTACGAGCTCGCCGACACCTTCCCGACGGCGTCCGAGTTCGCGCTCGCGACGGGCGTCACTACGCTTGCGGGTTTCGTCACCCAGCGCCCCGGCGAAACGCTGAGCGAGGCGCTCGAGCGTTGCCGGGCGCGCGCCCGTGGGCGGACCCGGTGCGACGTCCGCTTTCACCTGACGCCGACGGTGTGGCCGTGGCCGTTGGAGGAGATCGAGGCCCTCGTGGCCGCGGGGTGCACGACGTTCAAGCTCTACACGACCTACCGCGAAGCTGGGCTGTTCACCAGCTACGAGCGCCTCGCCGTGGTGATGGAACGCCTCGCCCCCCTCGGCGCGCGGCTGCTCGTGCACTGCGAGGATGACGACGTCCTGCGCGCGGCGGACGCGTCCGCGCTCGACCCGGGCGACGCGCACGAGCACGCGCGGCTGCGCCCCGAGGCCGCCGAAGTCGTCGCCGTCGAGCGCGTCCTCGACCTCGCCGCGCGCACCGGCTGCCCGGTGCACGTCGTGCACGTCTCGACCGCCGACGCGGTGGCGCGGATTGCCGCCGCGCGCTCGCGCGCCGCCGTCACCTGCGAGACGGCGCCGCACTACCTGCTGCTCACCGACGCGGCGCTGTCGGGCCGCAACGGGCACCGCTTCCTGTGCACGCCGCCGCTGCGCGCCGCGGCGACGCGCGCCCGGTTGGAGGCCGCCGCTGTTGCGGGCGCGTTCGACCTGTTCGCGACCGACCACTGCGCGTTCACGAGGGCCGACAAGGACGCCCGGCGCGAGGATTTTCGCGCCGTCCCTTCCGGCATCGCCGGGATCGGCGCCCTCGTCCCGACACTCTTCGAATTGCTGGTGGCGCGCCATCACCTCGGGCTCGGGGAGCTCGCGACGCGCCTTGCCGCCAACCCGGCGAAGCTCCTCGGCGTCTACCCGCGCAAGGGAGCGATCGCCGCCGGCTCCGACGCGGACCTCGTCGTCGTCGATCCCGCCGGCCCGCGGCGCCCGGTGGTCTCGACGCTCGCCGACGCGTACGAGACGTACCCCGGCCGCACCACCACCTGGAACGTCCGCCACGTGTTGCTGCGCGGCGAAACGGTTGTCGCGGACGGCGCGCTCGTCGAGCCAGCCCTCCCGACCGGCCAGCTCCTGGCGTGAGGCGATGGGAGCAGGCGTCCTCGCGGTCACGCTGATCGCCGTCGTCGCGGCGGCAACCGCCGCGCTCGTGGCGGCGGAGCTGCGCGGGCGGCGCCGGCCGGCCGTGGCCGCCAAGGTGACCGCCTCGCTCGGCTTCGTCGTGCTTGGCGCGTGGAGGTTCCACTCCGCGAGCCCGTACGACACATGGGTGCTGCTGGCGCTCGTCCTCTGCCTCGCCGGCGACGTGCTCCTCGCGCTCCCGAGTGGCCTCGCCGCCGGCCTCGGGTGTTTCCTCGTCGGGCACCTCGCCTACGCCGCGGCGTTCTCGACGTTGGTGCCCCTGCCCGCCTGGCCGTGGCCCGTGGCGTTCGCGATGGCGGTTCCGAGCACCGCGGCGGCGGTCTGGCTGTGGCCGCACCTCGGGCGGATGCGCATCCCCGTGCTCGCCTACATCGCGGTGATCACCGCGATGGCGTGGGGCGCGCTCTCGGTGGCGAGGCGCGCGCCGTGGATGGTGCCGACGGGAGCGCTGCTGTTCTACCTCTCCGACCTGGCGGTGGCGCGCGACCGCTTCGTCGTCCGCCGCTTCGCCAGCCGCGCCTGGGGCCTCCCTGCCTACTACCTCGCCCAGGTCCTCCTCGCCCTCACCCTCGGCCGCTGACCGCCATCTCGCCGCGCCTCCGCCTGCGCGGGTGTGCGCCCCGCCGGTCCAGTGTAGGGGCGGGGCTTGCCTGTACGACCTCGGGACATGGGTAACAGATTGACCTCGGGACATCGGTAACAGGTTGGGCATGCTGGTGGGTAGGGAGGTGAGGCATGCCCTGGCAGGAGACCGATGCGATGAGGGAGCGGATCGAGTTCGTGGTGTTGGCACTCCAGGGTGGGGCCTCGGTGAGCGAGCTGTGTCGACGCTTTGGGGTGAGCCGGAAGACCGGGTACAAGTGGCTGGAGAGATACCGAGAGGTCGGCTCGTTGCAGGGGCTGAAAGAGCGCTCTCGACGGCCGCGCCACAGTCCTGGCCAAACGTCGGAGGAGCTCGAGGCGCGGGTGGTCGCGTTGCGGCTGCAGTTCGGCTGGGGTGGACGCAAGCTCGCCTGTTGTCTGGGCAAGGAAGGGATCAGCCTGGGCGCTGCGACGATCGATCGCATCATCCAACGGCGCGGACTGGTGGGGCCGGAGGATCGTGGCCGCGGAGCGATGACCAGGTTTGAGCGGGCCAAGCCCAATGAGCTCTGGCAAATGGATTTCAAGGGTGAGTATCCCATCCGTGGGCGGGCGTGGTGCTTCCCGTTGACCATCCTCGATGATCACAGCCGCTACCTGGTCGGTCTGTATCCGCTGACCAGCACGCAAGCCGCGCCGGTCCACCAGTCCCTGGTGCAGTGCTTCGACCGGTACGGTCTCCCCGACGCCATGCTCCTGGACCACGGCGTCCCGTGGTGGAGTGTGACCAATGGCCACGGCCTGACCTGGCTCAGCGTGTTTCTCCTTAACCAGGACATCCGCCTGATCTATGGCGCCTTTGCTCACCCACAGACGCGGGGCAAGGTCGAACGCTTGCACCGCACGCTGCACCGCTCGTTACGTGGTCGGGGCCTGCCCGACGACTGGAGAGGCTTTCGCCACGCCTTGAGAGTGTTCCGCCAGGAGTATAACGAAGTCCGCCCCCACGAATCACTCGCGATGGCCGTCCCCGCCAGCGCTATCGGCCGAGCTCCCGCGCCTATGTCTCCCAGCCAGCGGAGTGGCCGTACCCGAACGACGGCCGCATCGTCCGCCTCAATCAGAGAGGTTTCTTGACCTATCACCAGCAGCGCTACTTCGTGTGCGAGGCTCTCGCTCAACAACCCGTCTTCTGCCAGGAGTTCGATGACAAGCTCCTCATCACCTACCGGACGATGCACATCCGCGAAATTCGACCTCCGCACGTGCCGCACCCTCCCCCTGGTTCGGCCCGTCGATCAACCCGCTACACTGTCACCCATGTCCTGATGTCGCCTGTTACCTATCTCCCGAGGTCAAGCAGCTTGCCCCCGCCCAACGCAGCCCTCGCAACGCCCCCGCCCGCCCTCGGGCGGCCGCAAGGGCCGCCCCTGCATAGAAGATCGCAGCCGCGCGCCGCGCGAGCGGTCTCCTGCCCGCCGCAGGCGTCGACCCGGCCTATGTAGCGGCCGATGCCGCATCGACCGACGGGGCGCGGGTTACGGGGACAAGGCCGGCGTTTGCGAGCAAACGCCGCTACAGAAGCGACAGGAGCGCGCCGGGCGGTCGCGCCCCACATCGAGACGGGAACGTCGGTCAGTGTGAAGAGCGGGCCTCGCGCAGGACGCCGCGGGCGAGGAACACCTGCGTGACGCCGGGGCGAGGGTGGCTGCGGCAGGTAGCTCCCCTCAGCCAGACGATGCGCTGTGCGGCGAGCGTGTTCTGCAGTCTGGCAACGCCGCCCTGGAGCTGGAGGTCGGTGGAGATGTCGTCGGGGACGCCCCAGCCGGGGAGGGCAAGCCCCGCGATCCGCGCTCCGGCGTCCAGACGAACAGCGGGACATTGAGGCTCTCGAGGTAGGCGCGCGCGGCAGTGACGGAGATCGTGCTGGCGGCGGTGGGCGCCTCGCCGACGATCAGCACGACGGCACGCCGGCGGTTCAAGGCGGCGGCCTGCATCCCCGCGGCCGCCACGGCGTTCGCCAGCTGCTGCTGCCGCGGAGCGGCGGCGGGGAAGTTGAAGCGGAGATCAACGTGCGCACGTCGTCCACGTCGGTGTCGAGGGGGATCGACATCGGGAACAACCCCGGTGCGGCGGAGCCGCCACCCTGCGGCCGCTGCGGCACGGCCCAGAGCCCGTAGAGGCGGTTGCCGCCTTGCTCGCCTGGATCGGGATCGTTGTCGTCATGGCGCCGGAAAACGGATTGGGCGGGGTGATGCCGCGGAACCGCCCGGCGCTGTCCTGGTCGAAGACGACGACCGCGTCGGTGTGGCCCTCCTCGACGCCGACGACCCGCAGCGGCCGGCCCCCGCTCCTGAACCACCCCTGCATCGCGTCGACCGGAGGCAGCGTCTGGCCGGGGCGAAGGACGACGGCAACGGCGGTGAGCTCGGTCGCGGCGTTGGCCGCGACGTCGCCGCCGAGGCTGGTTTCGCCCGCGCCACGACCCCCAGCGGGAAGACGACCTCGACGGCGAGGAAGTGCGGCCGCTTGAAGTCGACGCCGGGGAGCGGATCCGCTCCGGGTCCTTGACCGGGAGCTCATGGCCGTCGAGCGTGACGTCGAAGCGCTTCGGCCGGGCGTTGTCGATGGTGTGCCACGCGAGGTGCGCGAACGCGGGCGCGCCGTCGGCGCCCGCTTCCACCAGGACGCGGGCCTCGGCGGAAGGCCGGGGCAGGTTGACCCACTGGCGGACGCGGGCGACCTCGTTCCCCTTGGCGTCGCGCCCGACGGCGACGAGCTCGTGGGGGAGCGGCGAGGCGCCGAAGTTGCACCCGACCTCCCACGGCGCGGCACGCGCGGTCCCGAGCGAAACGCCGTCGAGGAAGACCTCCGCCGAGACGACGGGCGGACTCACCATGACCTGGACGGGACCGAATCCGAACACGAGACCGAGGAACAGGGTCTGAAAGGCGATCAAGGGCCTGCCTCCGGGGCGCCTGCTGGCGGCGGCGCCCGAGGAGCAAGCATAGACCCGGTGCGGCGCGGGGGCGGATCGCCACGGCGGCCCCGCCCCCGGCCGGCGGTCAGTGCGCGGTGTCGGACACCGGAAGAGCCGTCTCGGCGAACGTAAGGCGCCCGCCGCGCAGCGAGGCGCCGCGCAGGGCGAGCGCCAGGACCTCGTCGAGGTGCTCGACCGTGACGACCGTGAGGCGTTGCCGCACTTCCGCCGGGAGGTCCTCGAGATCGGCCTCGTTGGCCTTCGGCAGCAGGATCGTCGTGATCCCGGCGCGCACCGCGCCGAGCACCTTCTCCTTCACCCCGCCGATCGGCAGCACGCGGCCCGAGAGCGTGATCTCACCGGTCATGGCGAGGTCGTGCCGGGACGGCCGGCCGGCCAGCGCCGAGACCAGGGCGACCGACATCGTGACGCCGGCGGACGGCCCGTCCTTGGGAATGGCGCCGGCCGGGACGTGGATGTGGACGTCGCGGTCGAACGCGTCCTCGTCGATGCCGAGCTCCTCGGCGTGGGCGCGGGCGTAGCTCCACGCGGCGCGCGCCGATTCCTTCATCACGTCGCCGAGCTGGCCGGTGAGCACGAGTTCGCCCTTGCCGCGCATCGTGGACGCCTCGACGAACATGATGTCGCCGCCCATCGGCGTGTAGTACATCCCGGTGGCGACGCCGACCTGGTCCGCGGCCGCCGCTGCTCCGGGTGGACCTTGGGCCGGCCCAGCAGCCGGCGCACCTCGGGCGCGTCGAGCGTGGCGTCTTGTCTCGCCGCCGGCGATGCGGCGCGCCACCTTGCGCGCCAGCCGGCCGATCTCGCGCTCGAGCTGGCGCACGCCGGCCTCGCGGGTGTAGCCGCTGGGTGGCGGCGAGCGCGTCGTCGGTCACCGTGAGCTGGCCGTCGGCGAGGCCCTCCTCGGAGAGCTGCCGCGGCACCAGGTACCGCCGCGCGATCGCCAGCTTCTCGCCCTCGGTGTAGCCCGAGAACTCGACCATCTCCATGCGGTCGAGCAGCGGCCCGGGATGTTCTGGATGAAGTTCGCCGTCGCGATGAACAGCACCTCGGTGAGGTCGAACGGCACGCCGAGGTAGTGATCGGTGAAGGTATCGTTCTGCGCCGGATCGAGCACCTCGAGCAGCGCCGCGGAGGGTCGCCCTGGAAGGAGACGCCCAGCTTGTCGACCTCGTCGAGCAGGAAGACCGGGTTGGCCGTGCCCGCCTGCTTCATCCCCTGGATGATGCGACCGGCATGGCGCCGACGTAGGTGCGCCGGTGGCCGCGGATGTCGGCCTCGTCACGCACGCCGCCGAGCGAGATGCGCACGTACTCGCGCCCCATCGCCGGCGATGAGCGCGCCACCGAGGTCTTGCCCACGCCCGGCGGGCCGACGAACAGCAGGATCGGCGCCCGCCCCCGGTCGCTTCGTGCCCGGCGCCGGCGCTTGCCTCCTGCGCCGCCTGTCCCTTGGCGCGCAGGCGCGCACGGCGAGGAACTCGAGGACGCGATCCTTGACGTCACCGAGGCCGTAGTGATCCCGCTCGAGCACCTCGCCGGCGCGTGGAGGTCGAGCTGCTCCTCGGTACGTTGCCCCACGGCAGCTCCGCGATGGTCTCGAGGTAGGTGCGGATGACCTGCGCCTCCATCGACTCGCCCGACGCGCGCTCGAGCCGCGCCAGCTCGCGATCGACTTCCTTGCGCGCGGCCTCGGGCAGGGCAGCGCGGCGAGCTTTGCGCGCAGCTCGTCGGCCTCGTTCGCCTTGTCGCCGTCGCCGAGCTCCGTCGGATCGCCTTGAGCTGCTCGCGCAGGTAGATCTCGCGCTGCCGCTCGCCCAGCTCTTCCTGGACCTCGACTTGATGTCCTCCTGGGCGTCGAGGACGGCGATCTGGCGCTGCACGTGAGCAGCACCCGCCGCAGCCGGTCCTCGACCGAGAGCGTCTCGAGCAGCGCCTGGCGCTCGCCGAGGCTGTCGAGGTGGTGGCGACGACGTCCGCAAACTGGCCGGGGTCGACGACCTCGGCGAGGAAGCGCTGGACCACCTCGCGCGGGAGGCCGGCTTTCTGCCCAGCTCGGCGGCCCGCTCGCGCACTTCGCGGACAGCGCCAGGTACGTCGGCGCCTGGGCGTCGAGCGGCGGCATCTCCTCCGCCTCCGCACGGTCGCCACGAGGTGATCGTCGTGCTGGGCGATGCGCAGTGCGACCGCCGGCGCTCGCCGTGGAGGACGAGTTGCATTCCGGATGGGCCGCGCTGCACCTGCACGTCCGCGCGATCGTCCCGATCGTGTGGAGGATCTCCGGGGCGCGGCTTCGGCGTCCTCGCGCTGGGTGGAAACGAACGCAGGCGCTCGGGCCCCGTGGCGCCGCTTCGATGGCCGCCAGCGTCGCCGGCCGGCCGGCCGAGATTGGGACCGTCACGCCGGGGAACAGCACGGCCTGGCGGAGAGGTATCACGGGAAGGAAAGGGTCTTGCTCACGGTGTTGTCCTTGGGTGGCGTAGGGCTGGTGCGGCGCGCGCCGGCAGCCACCCGGGCCGGCGCACCCTCGATAACTTGAGCGCCACACACTAAAATTCCCGCACAGGGTACCTGTTTTATTGTAAGATATTGTACAGAAACATGATACGCTCATTTTCAGTCGGCCGGACACTGCCCCCCGGGCGTTTGGGCCCCCGTTCCGGTGCGACCTGTTGCGTCGTCCGGCTGGGGTGTGGGCGGGCCGGTGAGCGGGCGCACACCGCCGGGGAAGGGGGCGGTGCTAGAACCGCAACGGAGAAACGCCATGTCTGCAATGGGGTTCGCTAGGAACCTCCGCATCGTGTCGCTCGCGGCGGTCGTGCTGGCGTGCGGCGCGGCGTGGGTGGCCGCGCAGGCGGATGCTCCGGCCGGACGGCCTCGGGCCCGCCGCCACCTCCCCCGCGAGGTCGCGACCATGGGCGGCCCGGCGATCGCCGGCTGTCCGATCTTCCCTTCGGACAACGTCTGGAACACGCGCGTCGACCTCTTGCCGGTCGCCGCACTCGGACAACTACGTCGCCACGATCGGGCCGGCACCGGCCTTCACCCCGACTTCGGCTCCGGGACCTGGGACGGCGGGCCGATTGGCATCCCCTATACGATTGTCCGGGCGGCCAGACGCCTGTCGCCGTGGGCTTCGACTACGCCGACGAGAGCGACCCCGGACCGTACCCGTTCCCGGCCGACGCCCCGATCGAAGGCGGCCGGCGGCGAGGCGACCGGCACGTATGCTGGTGAGCCGGAAGCTGCGCGCTCTACGAGTTGTACAGCGCCTACCCGCAGACCGACGGGCTGGCCGCGGGCGGGGGCGCGGTCTTCGACCTGCGCACGAACGCGCTGCGTCCCGCGGCTGGACCTCTGCCGACGCCGCCGGGTTGCCATCCTGCCCGGTCTTGTCCGCTACGACGAGGTGGCCGCCGGCCGTCCGCCACGCCCTTCGCTTCACCGTCGCCAAACGCGCAACCAGTTCATCTGGCCGGCGCGCCACGGCCTCGAGCAGCAGCGACCCGGCGTACCCGCCGATGGGGCGGCGCTTCCGCCTCAAGGCGGGGTTCGATCATCCCCCGCTTCCCGGCGAGCTGCAGGTATCCTGGTGGCGCTCAAGCACTACGGCATGATCGTCGCCGACAACGGCTCGAACTGGTACATCTCGGGCGCGCCGGACGAGCGCTGGAACAACGACGACCTGCACCTGCTGAGCCAGGTCCACGGCAGCGCTTTCGAAGCGGTCGACGAATCGTCACTGATGGTGAGCCCCGATTCGGCCCAGGTGCGCTAGGCGCCGCCGGCGTCGGACCTCTGGCTTCGTTGCGCTCGCCGGTTCGCATCCTCACGTACCCTCCGGGTACGCTCCGGTGCGACCGGCTCGCGCGCCTTGCCATAGGCCCAACGGCGGCGGCGCGGCTACACGCCCCAAG
>CAVVEO010000023.1:0-82678 GCA_963747245.1 uncultured Acidobacteriota bacterium | reverse complement strand
CGCCTCTTCTCAATAATCGCTGGTCATGATGAACAGCGGCTTCGCCTCGAACCGCTCGTAGATCGGGCGCAGCCGGTCGGTGTTGTAGAACTTGCGCACGTCCACGGTCTTCTTGCGGCTGGTGACGACGTCGATCGGGACGTTGTCGTAGCGCCCGTTGCGGACGTTGACGAGACGGCCGGCGATGCCGTCGAGCACGAGGTCCATGGCGAGGTTGCCGAACGCCATCGGCACGATCGAGTCGAGGGCGTCGGGGTTGCCGCAGCGCACGAGGTAGCCGAGGCGCTGGTTGATGACGTTGATGCGCCGCCCGCCGTTGAACTTCGGCGAGAGGTCGCGGAGCACCCGCGAGACGAGGTCGCCGATCCCGCCGAGCTTCTTGTGGCCGAACGCGTCGGTCTCGTGGTCCTCGTACACCATCTCGTCCATGCCCTTGAACGTAGCGCCTTCGGAGACCAGCACCACGCTGTACTTGGAGGGGTTGGTGAGGCGGTCGGCGGTGAGCAGCTCGCAGAGGTGTTCGATGTCGAACACGTGCTCGGGGATGACGCAGCGGTTGGCGGCCCCGGCCATGGTGGGCAGCAGCGCGGTGAACCCCGCGTAGCGGCCGAACACCTCGATCACGAGGAAGCGTTCGTGGCTCCCGGCCGAGGTGCGCAGGGCGTGGGTCATCTCGATCGTCCGGGTCACGCACGTCGAGAAGCCGATGCAGTAGTCCGTTCCCGGCACGTCGTTGTCCATCGTCTTCGGGATCGCGATGACTCGCACCCCTTCCTTGTGCAGGCGCACACCGTACGAGAGCGTGTCGTCGCCGCCGATCGGGATGAGGGTGTCGATCCCCAGCCACTCGAGGTTGGCGAGCACCTCGGGGGTGACGTCCACGACGTCGCCGGGGTACTTCTCCCTGAGGTGCGGCGGCAGCTGCGCCTGGGCGACCCTAGACGGGTTGGTGCGCGAGGTGTGGAGAAACGTGCCGCCGGTGCGGCCGACCTTGTTCACGACCTCCTCGGAGAGCTCGATCACGTGCTCGTCGTGGGGGACCGCCTTGTCGCGCTCGAGCTCGACGATCCCCGCCCAGCCGTGACGGATCCCGAGCACCCTGTACCCATCCCGGACCGCGCGCACGGTGAGCGCACGGATCGCGGGGTTGAGGCCCGGGACGTCGCCGCCGCCGGTCAGGATCGCGATGGTTCCCTTCGCTTTGGTGGGGCTGCTCATGTCTGACTCCGTTCGGCCGCGATGGTAGCGCAACCGCCACTCCGGGGAAGGGACCGCGCGGCCGCGGCATTCCGCCGCCGGCACCCCCCGCCCGCTATCTTTCGGGTGCGGCCCGACGTGGACCGTCATTGCGAGCGAAGCGAAGCAATCTCGTCCCCAACCGGGTGACCAACCTCTCTCCGATGACCTCGAGATTGCTTCGCCCCGCCTGCGGCGTGGCTCGCAATGACAAGTTCTCCCACGACAACGGTAGCGCGCCCGGCCATTGCTGTTGCGCCGCCGCGGCCGGGTGCCTATGCTCGGGGGCGCGGAGGTTCCAAACGCCATGGATGCGGTCCTCCTCGCGCGGCTGCAGTTCGCCTTCACCCTCATGTTCCACTACCTCTTCCCGCCGGTCACGATCGGGCTCGGCGTCCTGCTCGTCGTGATGGAGGGGCTGTACCTCAAGACCCGGGACCTCCACTACGAGGCGATGGCGAGGTTCTGGACGAAGGTGTTCGCGGTCAACTTCGCGATGGGCGTCGCGACCGGGATCGTGATGGAGTTCCAGTTCGGCACCAACTGGGCGACCTACTCCCGTTTCGTCGGCGACGTGTTCGGCTCCGCCCTCGCCGCCGAGGGGATCTTCGCGTTCTTCCTCGAGTCGGGGTTCCTCGCGGTGCTGGTGTTCGGCTGGGACCGGGTGTCGCCGGGGATGCACTTCGCCGCGACGGTCATGGTCGCGCTCGGCTCGATCTTCTCCGCCGTCTGGATCGTGGTCGCCAACTCCTGGCAGCAGACGCCGGCCGGCTTCCACATCGTCGGGACCGGCGCGGCCGCCCGCGCCGAGATCACCGACTTCTGGGCGATGGTTTTCAACCCCTCGAGCGTGGAGCGGCTCGTGCACGTGCTGCTCGGCGCTTTCATCGTCGGGGCGTTCGTGGTGATCAGCGTCTCGGCGTTCTACTTGCTCAAGGGCCGGCACCTCGAATTCGCGCGCCGCAGCTTCACGATCGCGCTCGTCGTCGCCGCCCTGGCGGCGGTCGCCGAGGTCGTCTCCGGCGACTCGCAGGCGCGCACGCTCGCCACCACCCAACCCGCCAAGCTCGCCGCGTTCGAGGGGCTGTACACGACCACCCCCGGCGGCACCCGCCTGACCGTCGCGGGCTTCCCCGACACGGGCGAGGAACGGGTGCGGGGCGAGGTCGCGATCCCGGGGCTGCTCTCGTTCCTCGTCTGGGGCGACTGGAACAAGCCGGTGCAGGGCCTCGACCGGGTGCCGCGCGCGGACTGGCCACCGGTCGCGCTCCCGTTCCAGAGCTACCACGTGATGGTGGGGCTGGGGTTCCTCTTCGTCGCGCTGGTGGCGGTCGCGCTCGTGATGCGCTGGCGCGGGACGCTGTTCGAGGCGCGCTGGCTGCTGTGGGCGTTCGTGTTCGCAGTCGCGGGCCCGTTCGCCGCCAACGAGCTCGGCTGGGTGGCGGCGGAGGTCGGGCGCCAGCCGTGGGTGGTGTACGGGCTGCTGCGCACCTCGGACGCGACGTCGAGGAGCGTACCGGCGGGCCAGGTGCTGGCGTCGCTGGTCATGTTCGGCGTCATCTACGCCCTGCTGTTCGCGGTGTACGTGTTCGTGTTGAACGACAAGATCCAGCACGGCCCGGACGAGCCGGCGCCGCCGCCGGCGGCGACCACGGGCGGGGGGCTGCTGGCCGCGGCCGGCAGGCTCGCGGGCCAGGGCGGGGAGTCGCTGACCTCGACCGGCGAGGCCGCCGGCCGCTCCGGGGGGGAGTGACTGCGATGGACCTCCACCTGTTCTGGTTCGCCCTCCTCGGCGTGCTGCTCACCGGCTACGCCATCCTCGACGGCTTCGACCTCGGGGTCGGGATCGTGCACCTGGCGGCGCGCCGCGACGACGAGCGGCGCGTCCTCATGAACGCCATCGGTCCGCTGTGGGACGGCAACGAGGTGTGGCTGGTGACGTTCGGCGGCGCGCTGTTCGCGGCGTTCCCGCGCGCGTACGCCGCGGTGTTCTCGGCGTTCTACCTGCCGTTCATGCTGCTCCTGTTCGCGCTCATCTTCCGCGCCGTCTCGATGGAGTTCCGCAGCAAGCACGAGAACGCCGCGTGGCGACGCTTTTGGGACGGAGCGTTCTTCGCCGCGAGCACCGTCGCGACGTTCCTGTTGGGGGTGGCGGTCGGCGACTCGATGCTCGGGATCCCGATCGGCCCCGACGGCGACTACACGGGCGGGGTCGCCGAGCTGCTGCGCCCGTACGCGCTCCTGGTCGGGCTCCTGGCGGTGGCGACGTTCGCGATGCACGGCTCGATCTACCTCCACCTCAAGACCGAGGGCGAGCTGCAGCGGCGCATCCACGGCTGGATGTGGCGGACGTTCGGCTTCTTCCTGGTGGCGTACATGCTGGTCACGGTCGTGACCCTGGTGACGGTGCCGGACGCGACGCGCAACTTCGCCGAGCTGCCCTGGGCGTGGGTCGTCGTGCTGCTCAACATCCTCGCCGTCGCCAACATCCCGCGCGCGATCCACAAGGGCAAGCCGCTGGGCGCGTTCGTCTCGTCCTCGTGCACGATCGCGGCGCTCGTCTTCCTGTTCGGCGTCGCGCTCTTCCCCAACCTGATCGTGTCGAGCGGCGACCCCGCGTGGAGCCTGACGATCGCGAACGCCGCCTCCTCGGAGAAGACGCTCGGCATCATGCGCACGATCGCGTTCCTCGGCATGCCGTTCGTCGCCGCGTACACGGCGGTCGTGTACTGGGTGTTCCGCGGCAAGGTCGAGCTCGGCAAGTTCAGCTACTGAATGCGTGTGTCGCGGGCGTCACTGGGCGGCCGGCAGGAGTGCGGCGAGCACCGCCGCGGCGCTTGCCGGGTCGCGCTCGGCGAGCGGCAGGCGCAGCACGCCGGCCGGGGTGAGGACGGCTTCCCGCGCAGCGGCCAGGAGCGCCATGGCGGCCGGGTGGGCGGCCGGGTGCGCCGGGTCGAACGTCAGCTCCCAGGCGAGCGGGCCGCGCTTGACCCTGGTCATCCCGAGCGCCTCGGCGCGCCGGCGCACGCGCTGGTGCAGGAGCAGATGGTCGAGCTGGACGGGGGCGGTGCCGAACCGCTCGGAGAACTCCTGTCTGAGACTCGCGAGCTCCTCGTCGGTGCGGGCGCCGGCGATCCTGCGGTACACCGCCAGGCGCAGCGTCTCCTCGGTGATGTAGCGCTCCGGAAGGCGCAGGTCCAGGCCGAGGCGCAGCTCGACCGTCGTCGCCGGCGCGGGCGCCGCCTCGCCGCGCAGCTCCCGCACCGCCTCCTCGAGGAGGTGGCAGTAAGTTTCGAAGCCGACCGCCCGCAGGTGCCCGTGCTGCTCGGCGCCGAGGAGGTTCCCGGCGCCGCGGATCTCGAGGTCGCGCGCGGCGATGCGGAAGCCGGCGCCCAGATCCGCGAACTCGAGGATCGCGGCCAGGCGCGCTCGCGCCTCCTTGCTGAGCGAGCGCTCCGGCGGCACGAGCAGATACGTGAAGGCGAGGCGGTCGGAGCGCCCCACCCGCCCGCGCAGCTGGTAGAGCTGGGCGAGGCCGAACCGGTCGGCGCGGTTGACGATCAGCGTGTTGGCGTTGGGGATGTCGAGGCCGTTCTCGATGATCGCCGTCGCCACCAGGACGTCGGCCTCGCCGCCCAGGAACGCGTCCATCGCCTTCTCGAGCTGGCGCTCGTCCATCTGGCCGTGCGCCATCACCACCCGCGCCTCGGGCGCAACCTCGCGCACCAGCGCCGCCATCGCGGCAATGGAGGCCACCCGGTTGTGCACGAAGAACACCTGTCCGCCTCGCGCCAGCTCGGTCGTGATCGCCTCGCGCACCGCCTCGCGGCGGAACGGCAGCACGTGCGTCTGCACCGCGAGGCGGTCGCGGGGCGGCGTCTCGATCACCGAGACGTCGCGCAGGCCGAGGAGACCGAGGTTGAGGGTGCGCGGGATCGGCGTCGCCGACATCGCGAGCACGTCCACGCTCGCCTTGAGCGCCTTGAGCCGCTCCTTCTGCGCCACGCCGAAGCGCTGCTCCTCGTCCACGATGAGCAACCCCAGGTCGCGGAAGCGGACGTCCTTGGCGAGCAGGCGGTGCGTGCCGATGACGATGTCCACCGTCCCCTCGGCGATGCCCGCGACCACCTTCTTCTGCTCGGGAGCGGGGACGAACCGCGACAGCCAGCGGATCTCGACCGGGAACCCCGCGAAGCGGCGCGCGAACGTGCGCACGTGCTGCTCGGCGAGAATCGTGGTCGGCGCCAGCACCGCAACCTGCTTGCCGTCCATCACCGCCTTGAACGCCGCGCGCATCGCGACCTCGGTCTTGCCGTACCCGACGTCGCCGACCACGAGGCGGTCCATCGGCCGCGGCGACTCCATGTCGCGCTTCGCCTCCGCGATCGCCTGCCCCTGGTCGGCGGTGGGTTCGTACTCGAACGCCTCCTCGAACTGGCGCTGCCACGGCGAGTCCTTGGAGAACGAGAAGCCGGCGGCGAGCTCGCGCGCGGCCTGCACCTTGAGCAACTCCTCGGCCATGTCCTTGAGCGCGCGCTTGACCTTCGACTTGGTGCGCGCCCAGCTCGTTCCGCCCAGGCGGTCGAGCCTGGGCGGCGTCCCCTCGGCGCCGGCGTACTTCTCCAGCACGTCGGCGCGCTCGAGGGGGACGAGCAGCTTGCCTCCGCCGGCGTACTCGAGCTCGACGCACTCGTGCTCCTCGCTCTCGAGCGCGAGGGTGCGGAAGCCGGCGAAGCGGCCGATGCCGTGGTCAGCGTGCACGACGAAGTCGCCGACGACAAGGTCGCGCATCTCGGCGAGGACGCGGGCCAGCGACCGGCGTTGCCGCACGGGCGCGGGCAGGCTGGTGAGGTCGGCGCGCCCCCAGACCACGAGCCCCGACTCGGGGAAGGAAAAACCGCGCTCGAGGCGTCCGGCGACGACGCCGATGATCGTGTCGAGCGGCCACCCCTGGCGCACGGGCAGCTCGGCCTCCGTGAGCAGGTGGGTCAGCCGCTGCGCCTCGCCGTGCGAAGCGGCCACGAGCACCTGGGAACGCCGCTCGGCGATGCCGACGCGCAGCTCCTCGGCGAGCGCCTGCGGGCGGGAGGCCAGGTTCGGCGTCGGCACGGTCGCGACCCGCACCCACGGGGTGCCGTCCTCGAGCGCGAGAGCCTCGATCCGGTCGGCGCCCGCCAGCGCGCCGAGACAGCGCTCGGCCCCGGCGAGCCACGCCGCCGGCGGGGGAAGAGCGGCGCCGTCGCGGGCGGCGGTGTCGCGCGCGCGGCCCAGCGCCTGGAACACCCGCTCCAGCTCGGCCCGCACCGCGTCGGCCTCGCACACCACCAGGCGCGGCGCGAGCTCCCAGCCGTGGGCGTGCGCCTCGGTCCAGCCGAGGAACCCTTCCCAGAGCGCCGGCTCGACCCCGGCGCGCGCGGCGGCGGCGGCCGCGCCGCACCCCTCCCCCTCGAGGCGGGCGGCGAGCGCCTCCCGGGCTCCCTCGCCGGCCGCGAACAGGCGCAGCGGGGGGATCGAGGCCAGCTCGAGCGCGGCGCCGGAGCGCTGCGTGGCGGGGTCGAACTCGTGCACCGCCTCCACGGTGTCGACGTCGAGCACGAGGCGCACGAAGCGCTCGGGCGTGGCGACGTCCACGACCTGGCCGCGCAGGGCGAAGTCCCCGGCCTCCTCGACCACCTCCACGCGTCGGTAGCCGCTGCCGGCGAGCGCGCCGGCGAACTCGCCGGGGTCGAGCCGCTCGCCCGGGCCGACGCGCGGCGAACGGGCGACCAACGAGGCGGGCGGCGGCAGCGGGAACGGCAGCACCCGGGCGGGGATCACCACGGCGCGGACGGTGCCGGACGCCAAACCCCCGAGCGCGCTCGCGGCCGCGGCGGTCGCTCCGAGCGGGGGCGTGCGCCCGAGGTACGCCTCGACGGCCTCGGCCGGGAGCACGACGGCGCCGAGCTCCGGGGCGAGAAGTTCGAGGCCGGCTGCCAGCTCCTCGGCGTCGCGCTCGGTGGGAACCACCACGGCGACGGCGCCGTCGCCGGCCGCGAGCGCCGCGACCACCAGGGAGCGCGCCGCCGGGCACACCCCCGCCACCGCGTGCGCCGTTCCCCCGGGGGGAGCTTGGCGCGCACGCGGGCGATCGCAGCGGCCACGACGTCCGGCGCTTCGCTCGCGCTTGCCTCCGCCGGCCCGATGCGGTGGGCCGGGAGGAGATTGTACCCGCTGACGTCTGCCGCCGGTCGGATCTCTAGCGCCGCCAGAGCGGGGAGCTCGTGCGCAAGCGCGCGACCTCGCGCACCACCGCGTCGGCGACGGTCTCCACCTCCTCCGCGGTGTTGCCGCGGCCGAGCGAGAAGCGCAGGCTCGCGTTGGCGAGCGTTTTGCTCCGTCCCATCGCCAGGAGAACGTGCGAGGGCTTCGGGTCGGCCGAAGTGCACGCCGACCCCGAGGCCACGGCGGCCTCGCGCACGCCGACGAGCAGAGCCGCCCCGTCCACGCCCGCGAACGAGAGGTTGAGCGTGTTCGGGATGCGGTGTGCCGCGTCGCCGTTAACCGTAACGGCTTGGAGACGCGAGCAGATCGCGTCCTGCAGCCGGTCGCGCAGCGCCGCCAGGCGTGCGCTTTCGGCGGGCATCGCCTCGACGGCGATCTCCAGGGCGCGCGCGAAGCCGACGATGCCGGGGACGTTGAGGGTGCCGGAGCGCATCCCCTGCTCGTGGCCGCCGCCGTCGAGGATCGGGACCAGGTGCAGGCGCGGCGCGCGGCGGCGCACGTAGAGCGCGCCGATACCCTTCGGCCCGTAGAGCTTGTGGGCGGAGAGCGAGAGCAGGTCCACGGCGAGCGTGTCGGCGTCGACCGGCACCTTGCCGGCGGCCTGGGTCGCGTCGCAGTGCAGCACGACCCCCCGCTCCCGGCAGAGCGCCGCGATCGCGGCGATCGGGTGGATGGTGCCGGTCTCGTTGTTGGCGAGCATGACGGAGACCAGGCCGGTCTGCGGGGTGAGCGCGTCGGCGACGCGCTGCGGGTCGAGGCGGCCGTCGGAATCCACCGCCAGCACGGTCACGGGAAACCCCTCGCGGGCGAGCGCGGCGCACGGGTCGAGCACGGCCTTGTGCTCGGTGGCGCAGGTCACGACGTGCCCGCGGTGGTCCCGCACCGTCCGGGCGAGGCCCTTGATCGCGAGGTTGTTCGCCTCGGTGGCGCCGGAGGTGAAGACGATTTCCTCGGGGTGGGCGCCGATGGCGGCGGCGATGCGCGCGCGGGCGCCCTCGACGAGCTTCGCGGCGGCCCAACCGTAGGGATGGGTGCGCGAGGCGGCGTTGCCGAAGTGGTCCGAGAAGCACGGCAACATCGCCTCGAGGACGCGGGGGTCCACGGGTGTGGTCGCGTTGTAGTCCATGTAGATCGGCAAATTCACCGTGCGCCTCCCGGAGCCGGGGGGGGCGGTCCGGCCAGAGTGTGCCAGAACGCCAGGTCGGGGGGGAGCGTGCCGGCGTCGGTCACCACGGTCGCGGCCGCCGCCACCGGGACCAATTCGTTGCCGGCGCCCCGGGTCGCAAGCACGACGACGATCTCGATCCCCTCGCCGGTCCCGGTAGACCACTTGAAGGTGAAGTTCCCGAACCTGTCCACCGCGAACGGCGCGGCCGACCCGGCCGTGCCGTGGCCGGCGTCGCTCCCGAGTCGGCCCCAAGGCTGGTTCGCTGCGAACGTGGCCAGCGGCGGCGGGTAACCGTAGGCGTGGATCGCATTGGCCTGCGCGGTCGAGAGCGGTCGTGGCAGCGGCCCCCAGAGCACCTCCGCCGCTGTCGGGCGCCACTCTCTGGCGAGCGCGCCGGCGAGCGCGACGCCGCTCCTGGGCTTCGCCACGACAGGGGGGGCGGACCACGCCACCGTCGCCTCGGTGGCGAGCTCGTTGGTCATGCGCACCTCGCCCCCCCGCACGGCGAGTCCCACCCCGATATGGGTGACGTCGGGATCGAGGAGCGCGCGCCGGTGCCCGTCGTCCGGGGGGAGCTCGGCGAGCATGGAAGCAACGCTGCGCGCCAGGATCCTGCCGAGCGCGGCTTCGGGGACGGCGGCGGAACTCGAGAACATCGCCGCGTTCTCCCGGTGGAACCCGTGTCCCCCGGCGAGAAGGTAGCGCAGGTACGGCGGGACCCCGCTGTGCGAGAAGTGACCCACCGTTCCCTCCTCGACCTGGATCTCGCAGTGCGCGTTGCCCACCCGCTCGAGCGTCCCGTCGCCGGCGAGCCCGGCCAAGCCGGCCGCGGCACGCGCCTGGTTGACCTGGGCGACCACCGCCGCCCGCTCGGCCGCCAGCGGACCCGCCGCCGGCGCGGGGGCGGGCACGGTGGGGGAGGGATGGACCTGGGTGCAGGCCTGCAGGCATGCCAGGGCCAACGTGCCGGCGGTCAACCTGTTGTGGTAGCCTCCCCGCGAATGGCGACGGTTCACTTCGGGACCTCCGGGTGGCGCGGCATCGTGGGCCAGGACTTCACCTTCCGCAACGTGCGGCTGGTGTTGGATGCGACGCACGAGGTGCTGCGGCGGCGCGGTGAGGTGGGCGAGGTCATCATCGCCTACGATACCCGTTTGCTGTCGGAGAAGTTCGCGCGCGAGGCCGTCTCGGTGTTCACGCACTACGGCGCGAGGACCGTGATGTCCGAGCGCGACCTGCCGTCGCCGTGCGTCGCGTACGCGGTGCGGGAGCGCGGCGCCTCCCTGGGCGTGACCTTCACCGCCTCGCACAACCCGCCCGAGTACAACGGCGTCAAGCTGTTCACCCGGGCGGGAACGGCCGCGGAGAAAGGGTTCACCGACGCCATCGAGGCCGTGGTCGCCTCCCGGGCCGCGGCGTTCGACGACTTCTACGTGCCGCAACCCGCGCTCGCGAAGACGGCGCCCCTCACCGAAGGCTATCTCGCGAGCCTCGGCCGCGACATCGACTGGGAGGCGATCGCGGCCAGTGGCCTCGTGGTCGCGGTGGACCTCCTGTTCGGCACCGCGAGGGAGGTCCTCGACCGGGTGCTGATCGCCCATGGGGTGGACACCCACGTGGTGCACAACACCAAGGACCCCTACTTCGGCGGCTATGCGCCGGAGTGCACGCCGCAGAACCTGGGGGCGCTGCGGGAGAAGGTGCGCCTCTCCGGCGCGCGGATCGGCCTCGCCACCGACGGCGATGCGGACCGGTTCGGGGTGATCGACGACAAGTGCCGCTCGATCTCCCCGAACCTCGTCATCGCGTTGCTCTCGGAGTACCTCCTCCGCCGCCGCGGCACGACGGGAGGGATCGGCCGAACGGTCGCGACGACCCGCCTGGTCGACCGGATCGCGCGCGCCGCCGACCGCGAAGTGGTCGAGACCCCGGTGGGGTTTCACCACTTCGGCTCGCTCTTCCTCTCCGGCCGGATTTCGGTCGGGACGGAGGAGTCGGCGGGGCTGGGGGTAGCGTCGCACCTGCCGGAGCGCGACGGGATCTACGCCGCCCTCCTGATGGCCGAGCTGGTGGCCGTGGAGCGAAAGCCGCTCGACGAGCTGGTGCGCGGGCTGTTCGCGCGGCACGGGACGCTGGTGTCGCGCCGGGTGCAACTGCCACTGTCCGAGCGTACGCGGGCCGCGCTGGGGAAGGTCGGCAAGCACGTCTTCAAGGAGTTCTGCGGGCAGAAGGTGACCCGGGTGGACCGCCGGGACGGGGTCCTGCTCGAGCTCGCGGACGGGAGCTGGGTGTTGGCCCGGGCTGCGAGGACCGAGCCGAAGCTGCGGATCTACGCGGAAGCGACCTCGAGCCGGCAGCTGCGCGCGCTGGTCCGCGACATGCGGGTGGCGGTGCGCGAAGCCGAGGAAGGAGCGACGCATGTTCGAGATTGAGGATGTCTTGGGACGCGAGGTGCTGGACTCGCGCGGCAACCCCACCGTGGAGGCCGAAGTCGTGCTCGAAGGGGGCGTGGTCGGGACGGCGATCGTGCCCTCCGGGGCATCGACCGGGAGCCGGGAAGCGCTGGAGCTGCGGGACGGCGACAAGGCGCGCTTCCGCGGCAAGGGGGTCTTGAAGGCCGTCGAGCACGTCAATACCGAGATCGCCGACACCCTGGTCGGACTCGACGCCCGCGACCAGGCCGGCATCGACGAGACCCTGATCGAGCTCGACGGCAGCGAGGACAAGAGTCGCCTGGGCGCCAACGCGATCCTCGCGGTTTCGCTCGCGACCGCGAAGGCGGCGGCGGAGCAGAGCGGCCTCGCGCTCTACAGGTACCTGGGAGGCACCGGGGCGAACCTCCTGCCGGTGCCGTGCATGAACCTGATCAACGGCGGCGTCCATGCCGACAACTCCCTCGACATTCAGGAGTTCATGGCGGTGCCCCTGGGCCTGCCGACGTTTGCCGACGCGCTCCGGGCCGGCGTGGAGGTGTTCCACGCGCTGCGCGAGCGCCTCAAGACCGCCAAGCACGTGACGGCGGTCGGGGACGAGGGCGGGTTCGCGCCCAACCTCCCGAGCAACCGCGCCGCCCTCGAGTTCCTGGTGGCGGCCATCAAGGACGCCGGCTACGCGCCGGGCGAACAGGTCGCGATCGCCTTCGACGCGGCGGGCAGCGAGCTGCGCACCGGCGAGGGGTACTTCCTCCCCGGCGAGGGGCGGCACGGGCTCACCGCCGACGACCTCATCGCGCTCTACGCGGACTGGATCGAGGAGTTCCCGATCGTGCTGATCGAGGACGGTCTCGCCGAGGACGACTGGGACGGGTGGCGCAAGCTGAACGAGCGTCTCGGCGACAAGGTCGTCCTGGTCGGCGACGACATCTTCGTGACCAACCCCGCGATCATCGCCCGCGGCATGCGCGAGAACGTCGCCAACGCCGTGCTGATCAAACTCAACCAGATCGGCACCCTCACCGAGACGCAAGAGGCGCTGCGCATGACCCTGCACCACGGCTGGCGGGCCATGGTGTCGCACCGCTCCGGGGAGACGGAAGACACGACGATCGCCGACCTGGTGGTCGCCTGCGGCTGCGGCCTCATCAAGACCGGCTCGGCGTCGCGCGGCGAACGCATCGCCAAGTACAACAGGCTGCTGCGAATCGAGGAAGAGCTCGGCGGCGCCGCGGCGTTCGCCGGAAGGGACCCGTTTGCTCGGTGAGGCTGCCAGCCCGCCGGCTCCTCTGGGTGTTGCTCCCCCTGCTGGTGGGGTTGATCGCGTTGGGATGGTGGCGCGGGGTGGTCGGGGAGCGTGCGACGCGGCGCGAGCTTGAGGATTTGCGCGCCCGCCGGGAGCGGCTCGAACGCGCCAACCGGGCGCTCCAGCGCGAGGTGGACGCTCTCAAGGGAGACCGCGAGGCGCGGGTGCGGGCGGCGCGCAAGGCGCTGGACGCCGTGGCGCCGGGCGAGATCCTCGTGATCGTCCCGCAGCCGACGCCGACGAAGGGTGCAAAATAGGGGCCATGGCCGACCCCACCCGGCTTGGCCGGTACGAGATCGAGTCGGTCCTCGGCAAGGGGGCGATGGGTGTCGTCTACCTCGCCCGCGACCCGGTCATCGGCCGGCGGGTCGCGCTCAAGACCCTCACGATCCCCGAGGACACCGAGGAGGCCGAGGAGTTCCGCCAGCGCTTCCTGCGCGAAGGGCAGGCCGCCGGCATCCTCACCCATCCGGGGATCGTCACCGTGTTCGACGCCGGCGTCGACGAGTCCACCGGGCTGTCGTTCATCGCGATGGAGTTCATCGAGGGACGGTCGCTGCGGGAGTTCCTGCGCTCCGGCCACGGCTTCGCGTTCTCCGAGGTGGCGCGGATCGGCGCGGCGCTGGCGGTTGCGCTCGACTACGCGCACAGCAAGGGCGTGGTCCACCGCGACATCAAACCCGCCAACATCCTCTTTACCCCGCAGGGAGTCGTGAAAATCACGGACTTCGGGGTCGCCCGTCTCGAGTCGTCGAACCTCACCGCCACCGGGCAGTTCATCGGCACCCCGAACTACATGTCGCCCGAGCAGGTCGCCGGCGGCGTCGTGGACGGCCGCAGCGACCTGTTCTCGCTCGGTGTGGTGTTGTTCGAGCTGTTGACCGGGCAGCGCCCGTTCCCCGGGCACACCCTGACCGAGGTGGCGTACAAGATCGTCCACGAGCCGTCGCGCATCCCGTCGCAGGTGCGCCCCGGTCTGCCCTCGGCGTTCAACCCGATCGTCCTCAAGCTGTTGGAGAAGGACCCCGACCGCCGCTACGCCCGCGGGGCCGACGTCGGACGCGCGCTCGAGGCGCTCCGGCGGGTGCTGGCCGGGGTGACCGGCGACGCCAGCCAGTTCAGCGCGCCGCCGCCGCAGCCGGCTCCCGGCGACTCGAGCGCCGGAGCGGCGGCGCCGACCGCGACGCGGGCGACCGTCGGAGCGGGCGTGTCTGCGCCGCCGCCGCCCGAAGAGAAGACCGGAACCGGGGCGAGCGTCTGGCGCCTGCCGATCGCGCCGAAGTGGGCGGCGCTCACGGTTGCGGTCGTGACCGTCCCGCCCGCGCTGCTGCTGGCGGCGCTGGCCGCGAGCGTGGACCGCGGGCCGTACGGCGGCCCGGCCCCGGGTGAGGCGGCGCGCCGCCACCGTGTGGCCGTGGCGCAGCGGCGCGCGGCGGACGCGGTGACCTCAGGGCAGCCAGGCCAGGCGCTCGCGCTGCTCGCGGGAGTGCTCGAACAGGCGCCGTACAGCGGCGTCGCCCGCGCCCTGCGCGCCCGGGCCCTGGGTGAACAGGCGAGCCAGCGCGACGCGGCCGCGCGCGGGCAGGAGGCGGCGTCGCTTCGCGAGGAGGGCAAGGAGTTCCTGAAAGAGGGCCGCTGGCGCGAGGCGCAGGACCGCTTCGCGAAGGTCCTCGATCTCGTCCCCGGCGACACGGTGGCCGCCGACTTCCTCGACCTCGCGCGCGAGCACCAGAGCATCCGTCGGGCGCCGACCTCACGTCCCGCCGCCGCCGTCGCCCCGCCGGTCGCGGCCGCGCCTGTGGCTGTCGGCGACGCCCATCTCGAGCTCTACTTCAACTGCCCGCTCTCGGCGGGGCTCGTGACGGTCAGCCTCGACGGGCAGGAACTCGCCGAGAAGAGGTTCGATTTCCGAACGAAGGGGTTTCTCGGCATCATCAAGAAGAAGGGAGCCGGCGTGATCGACGACTCCTTCAAGGTGAAAGCCGGCGACCACTCCGTCGTGGTGCGCCTCGCCGACGGCTCGGGCTCGCTGCTCGGCGAGCAGACGCTCCCGGCAAATTTCGCCGGCGGTGGGCGCTACGTGCTCAAGATCGAGATGAGCGGCGAGCAGGCGGTGCCGCACTTCTCGCTGACGGCGGTGCGCGGCCGCTGAGGCCGACCGCGGGAAAGGACGACGACGATGATCAGGTTTCTCATGGTGTTTCTCCTGGGGGCGGCGATGGCGGCTCCGGCGGCGGCCGCGAACCCGAGGGTGCGGTTCGAGACGAGCAAGGGCGCGTTCGTGGTCGAGCTGGAGCAGCCCAAGGCGCCGGTCACGGTGGGGAACTTCCTCGAGTACGTCAGGAGCGGGTTCTTCGACGGCACGATCTTCCACCGGGTCATCCCCGGCTTCATGGTCCAGGGGGGCGGTTTCACGGCCGACATGCAGCAGAAGCCGGCGCGCGAGCCGATCGTCAACGAGTCGGCCAACGGACTCGCCAACAAGCGCGGGACGATCGCGATGGCGCGCACCGCCGACCCCAACTCGGCGAGCTCGCAGTTCTTCATCAACCTCGTCGACAACGGGTTCCTCGACAAGGCGAGCGCGCGGGACGGGGTGGGGTACTGCGTGTTCGGCCGGGTCGTGGACGGGATGCCGGTGCTGGACGCGATCGCCGCGGTCCCGACCGGCACCGTCGGCGCCTACCAGAACGTGCCGCTGCAGCCGGTTCTGATCAAGAAGGCGAGCGTCGTCGCGGCGAAGGCGGCGGCCAAGCCGCCAGTACCTCAAGGGTCCGCCCCGCACCAACCCAAGTGAGCTGAAGCTGCCCGGGCGGCGCCAGGTGCGCGAAGAGGGCGGGGAGGTTGCGCTGCATCGCCTCCTCGAGGTTCTGGCGCGCCTGGACGGTGCGGCACGCGATGCGCCACGCCACGGCCCAGCGGTCGGGTCGGTCGCGGTCCCGCACCAGCCGCATCCGGTCGCCGTCCCAGCCCGCGGCGACGGTATCGGCCGCGGGAGCGCCCAGTCGCCGCCCGAGGAGGAAGGCAAGCCCCCACTCGCCTACGGAATCGGTGAAGACCTCCTGCCACCCCTCGGGCACGGGGGGCAGCGCGCCGGCGGGGACCGTCCCCGGCACGCCGGGGCGGTCGGGATGGAGGAGCGCGGCGGTGCTCGCCGGGGGGTGGGCAAGCAAACGGTCCACGGCGGGCCAACCCCCGGCCCGGTACGTCCGCAGCACGGCGGCAAAGCCGGCGGTGTAGGGGAAGGCGAGGTCGGCGACGAAGTACTTCGGGACCCCGGGGGGCGCCAGCTCCCTGGCCTGCTGGCGGACCGCCGTCTCGGCGAGCGCCAGGGCCTCAGGGGCGACCCCCGGGGCGTTGAGCACGAACATGACGAGCATCGCCTCCCCCTCGGCGATGGCGGAAGCGGCCCGCTGCTCGTCGCTGTCGCCGCGCATCGCGAGCAGGCGGCTCGGCAGATGGAAGCGGTGCTCCTGGGCGGCGTGCTCCAGCTCGTGGGCCCACACCAGATCGCCCTCGGCGCGCGCCGCCGCCGGCGTGTCCACGACCACCAACTCGTCGCCGTCGGGCTCGTAGTACCCCAGCACCTGGCTGGCGTAGAAGTCGAGGAGACGGCTGTAGACAGGGCCAGGGTCGCCCTCGATGAATCCCAGCCGGCCCAGCGCCTCGATGAAAAGCTCCGGGGCCACCGGGAGGTCGCGGTGCAGCTTGCGGTCGAGGGCGGCGCGCAGCGCCCCGGGGGCGATCAGACGGCACGGCGGTGAGAAAGGCGCCGCGACGTCCCGCAGTTTGGCGACCTGGCCGGCGATCGCGGTGATGGTGGGGGGACAGGGAGCCGCGAGCGCGGCGCCGGCAAGGAAGAGAGAGCCGAGCACGGTGTTATACTTTTTTGCCATGGCCCGGGAAGCGCGGCTCCAGTTGCTCTCCTCGTATGAGAACATCGAGCTGGCCGAGCGTGTTCTTGCCGAGCTCTGCAGCGCGAACCTGGTCGAGGGGGAAGCGACGTACTGGGCGGGGATGGCGTTGCGGGAGGCGCTGGCCAACGCGATCAAACATGGCAACAAGCTTAACCCGGAGAAGCGGGTTTTCGTGCATCTGGCGTTGCAGCCCGGCCGGGAGCTTCGCATCGAGGTCGAGGACGAGGGAGAGGGCTTCAACCCGGCGGCGGTCGCCGACCCCACCGCGCCGGACAACCTCCTGCGGTCCAGCGGGCGAGGCGTGTACTACATGCGCCAGTTCATGGACGAGGTCCTCTTCCGTGCCGGGGAACGCGGCGGGACGTGCATCGAGCTGGTCAAAAATCTGAGCTCAAGGAGGGCAACGTGAAAACCAAGATTCGTGACGTGGGCAGTGTGAGGGTCCTGGATATCGACGGCAAGATCACCATCGGCTCGGGTGACGTCGAGCTGCGCAAGCAGGTCGAGGACGCGATCGGCGCGGGGCACCTCAACATCCTCCTCAACCTGGGAGGCGTGACGCACATCGACTCCTCGGGGATCGGGGAGATGGTCGGTTGCTTCACGACGATGGCCCGCAAGGGCGGCAAGATGAAGCTCCTCAACCTGACGCAGAAGATCCACGACATCCTGCAAGTCACCCAACTCATCACCGTCTTCGACGTGTTCGACAGCGAGACCGAGGCCATCTCGAGCTTCAAGCCGTAGGGGGCGCGGACGGGCGACCCGGCGACGCGCCGGCAGGCTCGGCCCCGGCGCCGGCCTGCGGCGCGAGCGCCCGGCTCCGGCCGCTGCTGGCGGGGGACCCTTGCCCGAACCGGCGCGGTGTTAGCATGTCCGAAGAGTGCGAGGGAGGCGGAAGATGGCTCTCACCAAGGTCCTGGTCGCTGACGACAGTCGGATCTTCCGGATCCTGACAAGCGAGGTGCTGCGCGAGCGCGGCCTCGAAGTGCTCGAAGCGACGAACGGAGGCCAGGCGCTCGACATCCTGCTCGAGCAACGCCCGGAGCTCGCGGTCCTCGACGCGCTCATGCCGCTCATCTCCGGGTTCGACGTCATCGGCAAGTTGCGTGAGGCCGCGCCGGACTACCAGCCTGTGATCTTCATCGTGACGGCCGTGTACAAGAGCCGGCGTTGGGAGTCCGAGGCGCGGCTGCAGTACCAGGTGCACGAGTACCTCGAGAAGCCTCTCGAGCCCGAGGATCTCCTCAAGGCCATCGGGAAGCACTTCCCGGAGTTCGTGGTGCCCAAGAGCTGAGCGGGCCGGTTCACCGCCGCCGACCCGAGGCGAGCCGACGGCCTGCGCTAGATTCGCAATCTGAGCAGCGCGCCACCCAGCAGAGCGACCAGCAGGCCGAACATTGCGACGCCCGCCCATGAAAGCGCAGGGACCGACTCCAAGGCGGTGCCGGTGATCGCCATCTCACCGCCGTAGTCGTTTCCTGGCGACAACCCCGGGACGACGACCGTGTTGAGCAGCGTCCCCGTCTTGCTGTACTGGTACAGGGTGCCGCCGCCGTTGAGCTTGCCCCACAGCGTGTCCGTCGCCTGCTCGTAGGCGAGGCCGACGAGCGGTCCTTCGACCGCCGGCGTGAACGAGCTGAGCTGCGCTCCGGTCAGGTCGAACTCGCGGATGGAGTTGTCGTCCAGGGAGACGAAAAGGTGATGCGTGGTGGTGTCGAACGCAACGCCCCAGCCGGATTGGTTTCCCGGCAGGTTGAAGAGGACCGAGGAGTTCTGCCAGTGGAGGTTCGTCCGAATCACCGCGGTCGGGGTGGTGCAGCAGAGGACGCCGTAGTTGTACTGCGCGCCGTCCGTCGTGCCGTCGAGGATCTGCGAGTAGGTGCCGTTGCCGGTCCAGGTGTTGCCGGTGGGCACGCCCGCCAGCGTGTACTCGCGCCCCCCGGCGTCGTCGCGCTGACCGAGGATGATGGTGCTGCCGACGGCGAGCGGGTACGCGAGGGAGTAGGTGGTAACCGTCGCCTGCAGCGTCCCGTTCTGGACGATGTACATGGCGCTGCCGTCGCCGTTGGTGATGTAGTACGGCGAAGACTGGGCCGTGGCGAGTTGCGCCAGACCCAAGACCGCCGCGGCCGCAGCCAAGGTTACCCTGGAGCTAGGTAGCATCGTTATCCCCTTCCTTCGAGTACAAGCAACTCAATTGACCACGGTGTTACCGGTGTCACCGCGAGAATTCTAGGGGGCGGCCGGCGCGGGTGTCAATGCGGCCGCGACCGTCGAACGTCCTGTCGGACGGGGATCCCGACGGTCCTTTACAGCTCGTCGTCCTTTTGCATCTTCTTGAGCGCCGCTTCCATCGCCTCGAATGCCTGCTCGATGTCCTTGTCGCCGTGAGCGTGGGAGAGGAACGACGTCACCGGGGAACGCGCCGGCAGAAGCACGCCGGCCTCCCGGCACGCGCGGGTGAAGCGCCCCCAGACCTCCTGGTCGACGCGGGCGAACGAGTTTCCGTCGGTCACACCCATGCGCGTGAACGCCAGCGCGAAGATCGAGCCGACCCGGGCGCAGCGCAGCGGGCGGGAGAACCGCCCCGACAGCGCCGCGACGCCGGTTTCGAGTTGAGCGCCGCGCTCCTCGAGCCGTTGGTAAACGCTCTCGTTGCGCAGCACCGAGAGGGTGGCGGAAGCCGCGAGGACCGCGATCGGGGGCGGAGAGCCGGGGAGATCGTCGCCGGGCGTCGCGCCGAGCGCTCGAGCCCACGCCACCGCCCCGATGCGGGCGACGCCGCCGCCGAGTGCGCCGCCGAAGACCGCGAGATCCGGTTCGATCCCGAAGACCTCCGACGCGCCTCCGCGGGCGAGACGGAACCCGGTGAGGGTTTCGTCGAGCACGAGGCGAGCGCCGGAAGCGCGCGTGATTCTGGCGACGTCGCGGAGGAAGTCGGGGTTGGGCCTGATCACGCCGAACTGCGTCGCGATGGGGTCGAGGACGACCGCCGCGGCGTCCGCCCCGACCTCGGCCAGCACGTTTTCGAGCGCCTCGACGTCACCCCATGGCACGACCCTGACCTTACGGGCGAACTCAGCCGGGATGCCGGCGACCAGCGGCTGGCTCATCCCCAGCGGGCCCGCTGCTGCGACGTGGAACGCCTCCAACGCGCCGCGACGGTTGCCGTCGAAGACCACGACGACGCCGCGGCCGGTTTCCCGCCTGCACCAGCGCAGGGCCAGCTGCCAGGCCTCGTTCTCGGACGGCGTGATGACCCAAGGCGCGAGGGACGGGTTGTGCTCCTCGAGCAGCTCGACGAGCTCGATCTCGGCGGCGGTGTGATAGCCGCTCGCGAGGCCCATCGTCGACGCGCGCCGGACCGCGTCCAGCAGGTACTGGTTGGCGTAGCCGAGGAGGTTGGAGCCCGCACCCCCGAAGAGGTCAAGGTAGGCGACGTTGTCGGCGTCGAACACCCGGCACCCCTGCGCCTTCGCGAGGAGGAGCGATTCCTCTCCCCGCCGCCCAGCCAGCGGCACCGCCCTGCGCGCCTGCGCCAACAGTTCGTCTGCCCTCTGTCCCATCGTCCGGTCCGGCCTCCGTGAGTCGCCAAGTCTAGCGGCACCGCCGCCGGAGCTCAAGTCTCCTCCTGCTGCTCATCCTCCTCCTCGTCCTCGCCTTCGGCGTGGACGAAGTACTGCGCGCAGCGTTTGGAGCAGAAGTGCCTTCCATACGCGAATGTTGCACACTTCAAGCAGGCGACGTGCCCGCAAACGGGACACTTCGGCAGCGCCCAGACGGGGTACTCCCTGCCGCACGTCCCGCACACCCCGACGTTGCGTCCTGGCACGGCCCGAGTATCGCCCGCCGCGCGCCCGAGCGCAAGCCGCAGACGCAACGGCGGGCGCGGCGGCTTGTCGGCTGTCGCGGCCGAGGCTACAATTCGCAGGCTACGTGCCGGCGTAGCTCAGCGGTAGAGCAGGGGTCTCATAAGCCCCGTGTCAGTGGTTCGATTCCACTCGTCGGCACCAAATTCATGCCCTTCAACGGCTTCGCCGCCGCCTTCCGTCGCCGTTTCCCCGACATCGTCGGACGCCCGGTCCTGGTCGCGCTCTCCGGGGGGGCCGACTCGGTCGCCCTGGCGTGCATCCTCCGCGAGGCTGCCGCCGAGCTCGGCTGCGAGATCGCGGCGGCCCACGTGCACCACCACCTGCGCGGCGCCGAAGCGGACGCCGACGCCCGCTTCTGCGAGGCGCTGTGCGGCCGGCTCGGGGTGAGGCTGGCCGTCGAGCATCTCGACCCGGGGGTCCCGAGCGGCGTGTCGCGCGAGGCCTGGTGGCGCCGGGAGCGCTACCGGGCTTTGGAGGCCGTGCGGGAGCGGTTCTCGTGCGCCGCGGTGGCCACCGCGCACACCCTCGACGACCAGGCGGAGACCGTCCTCATGAAGCTGCTCCGGGGTTCCGGCCCGCGCGGTGTGGCCGGGGTGCGCCGGCGCAGCGGGACCGTCATCCGGCCGCTGCTCGACGTCTCGCGCGCGGCGCTGCGCCGCTATCTGACCGGTCGCGCCACCGCGTGGCGCGAGGACGCCAGCAACGCCGACCCGGCCTTCCCGCGCGCCAGGGTCCGCCACGAGCTGCTGCCCGCGCTGGCGGCGGCGTTTCCCGGGGCGCCGGCGCACCTCGCGGCGTTCGCTGCCGCGTTGGCCGAGGACGAAGCGTACCTGGGAGGGCTGCTGCGCGAGCGCGGCGTCTGGCCCGAAATCGGCCGGCCGGTGCCGGTGGGGGTCGTGTCGGCGCTCCCGCGGCCCCTGGCGGTGCGCTGGGTGCTGGAATTGGCCGGGCGATTGCCCCTGGCCGAGCCCCCCTCCCGGAGCCAGCTCGAGGCCGTGCTGGCGATGCTCGGCGGGTCGGGCCCTGGGGCCGTCGACCTCGGCCGCCGGTGGGTGCTGCGCCGGCGCGGCGCGACGCTGGCGCTGTGTCCGCCGCCGCTCGGGCCGTTCGCGCCCATGGCCGTCACGGTACCGTCGCGCGTCGAGCTGCCGGGCGGGTTCGTCGGACGGGTGGGGGTGGCCGGCCCGACGCCGGGAAAGCACCGGGCCGACCTTCGCGCCGAGGCGGCGGACCTCCCCTTGACGTGGCGGCCGGTCGAGGCCGGCGAGCGGTTCGGTGGGCGCCCCGTGGCGCGCCTGCTGGCGGCCGCCGGCGTGCCGGCCGAATGGCGGCGGGCATGGCCCGCCCTGGTGGCGGGTGGTACGATGATTTGGCTCCCTGCCGCCGGGGCTGCCGACGGGTGGGTGGCGAACGGCGGCGACGGGGTCGTCGCCGAGTTGGAGGAGCCATGGGAACGCCGCGACAGGTGATCGCGCCCGAGGTGATTGCGACCCATGTCGCTGCGCTCGGGGCGCGCATCGGCGCCGACTACGCCGGGCGCAAGCTCGTGCTGGTCGGGATGCTCAAGGGCGCGGCGGTGTTCCTCTCCGACCTGCTGCGCGCGATCGAGGGCGACGTGCGCTTCGAGCTGGTCAACGTCACGCACCAGACCGAGCCCCGCGGCGCGATCATCGAGCTCACCTACGCGACCCACGTGCACCTGGAAGGCGCGCACGCGCTCATCCTCAAGGACATCTGTCACTCCGGAGTGACGGAAAACTACCTGCTCACCCATCTCGCCCAACAGGGCCCGGCCAGCCTCGAGGTCGCGGCGCTCGTGAACCGGCCGCTCCTCCGCCGCGTTGCTCTGGAACCCAAGTACGTGGGCCTCGACGACGTGCCAGAGGGCCGGCTCGTCGGCTACGGCATCGAACTCGAGGGCAAATGGGGGAATCTTCCCGGCATCAACGTCCTTGAGGGGGTGTGACCGGGTCCGGGGCCCCGCGACGGCGCCCCGGCCGCGACCTCGCGCCCGCAGGCAAGGCTACCGGAGGAGTTCGGAGAACACGTGAACCAGAACGTCAAGAACGCGCTGTTGTTCGTCGTCATCATCGTGTCGGTGGTGCTGTTGTGGAACTTCATCACGACGACGCGGGCCGGCACCAAGGAGATCGCGTTTTCGGATTTCCTCGACCGGGTCGAGAAGAACCAGGTCTCCGAAGTGCTGATCCGCGGCGAAGAGGTGTACGGGCGCTCGGCGGAGGCGGCCGGGGCCCACCCGCTTGCCACCCGTCCGTTTGATTTCGTGACCTACTCGCCGGGGTACGACAAGCTCGTCTCCGTGCTGCGCGAGCACAACGTGAAGATCAAGGCCGAGCAGGCCTCGCAGGGGTCGATGTGGACCGCGATCCTGTCGTGGCTGCCGTTCGTGCTGCTCGCGGTGATGTGGTACTTCTTCTACCGCCAGATGCAGGCGGGCGGCAACAAGGCGATGGCGTTCGGCAAGTCGCGGGCGCGCCTGCTCAACCCCCAGAAGAAGGGGATCACTTTCAAGGACGTCGCCGGGGTGGAAGAGGCGAAGGAGGAGCTGCAGGAGATCATCGAGTTCCTCCGCGACCCGCAGAAGTTCCAGAAGCTCGGCGGTAAGATCCCCAGGGGCGTGCTGCTGATGGGTCCGCCCGGGACCGGCAAGACGCTGCTCGCCCGCGCCGTCTCGGGCGAGGCCGAGGTGCCGTTCTTCTCGATCTCAGGCTCGGACTTCGTCGAGATGTTCGTCGGCGTCGGCGCGTCGCGTGTCCGTGACCTCTTCGAGCAGGGGAAGAAGAACGCGCCCTGCATCATCTTCATCGACGAGATCGACGCGGTGGGCCGCCACCGCGGCGCCGGTCTCGGCGGCGGCCACGACGAGCGGGAGCAGACCCTGAACGCGCTGCTCGTCGAGATGGACGGCTTCGAGGTCAACGACGGGGTGATCCTGATCGCAGCCACCAACCGCCCCGACGTGCTCGACCCCGCGCTCCTGCGGCCTGGGCGCTTCGACCGGAGAATCGTCGTCAGCCGCCCGGACCTCAACGGCCGCAACGAGATCCTGAAGGTGCACACCGCCAAGATCACGCTTGCCCCCGACGTCGACCTCTCGGTGCTGGCGCGCTCCACGCCCGGTTTTTCGGGGGCGGACCTCGCGAACCTGGTCAACGAGGCGGCGCTGCGCGCGGCGCGCTTCAACAAGACCGCGGTCGCGATGACCGACTTCGAATACGCCAAGGACAAGGTGATGATGGGCGCGGAGCGGCGCTCGCTCGCCCTCTCCGAGGAGGAGAAGAACGTCGTCGCGTACCATGAGGCCGGCCACGCGCTGATCGCGGCGATGCTGCCCAACGCGGACCCGCTGCACAAGGTGACGATCATCCCGCGCGGCCTCGCCCTCGGGCTCACCCAGCAGCTCCCCGAGGAGGACCGCTACCTGCACGCCAAGTCGTACCTCGATGACGAACTCGTGGTGCTGATGGGCGGGCGCCTCGCGGAGCAGATCGTGTTCGGCGACGAAAAGATCACCACCGGTGCCGGCAACGACCTCGAGCGCGCCACCGAGCTCGCCCGCAAGATGGTGTGCGAGTGGGGGATGTCCTCGATGGGGCCGCTCACGTTCGGCAAGCGCGAGGAGGCGATCTTCCTGGGCAAGGAGTTCGCCCGCCACCAGGACTACTCCGAGGCCACCGCGGTCGAGATCGACGGCGAGATCAAACGCCTGGTGGAGAACGCCTACGGCCGCGCCCAGCAGACCCTGAGCGAGAACCGCCCGGTGCTCGACAAGATCGCCGCCGCGCTGCTCGAGCGCGAGGTGCTCGAAGGCGAGGAGGTGTACGCGATGGTGTCGGAGTACACCGGCGTGCCGGTGGACAAGCTCAAGGGGCCAGGGAACCCGGTCCCCAGCGCCGACGCCCTCGCCACCTGAGCGCCGCCGGCGTCGGACCTCTCGCTGCGTTGCGCTCGCCCCGCTCGCATGCTCATGTAGCCTCCGGCTACACTCCGCTGCGGCGGGGTTCGCGCGCCTTGCGATAGGCCCAACGGCGGCGGCGCGGCTACACGCCCCAAGTTACGAGGGCCTGCCTGCGGTGGGGTGGCCCTCTTCGAGGGATGCGTTTGAAGCCGCGCGGCCTGCGGCCGGCGCGGCCGGCACTGACCGCGGACCACTGACCACGGACCACTGACCGCGTCTCTCCTGTGCAAGGTACAATCCGCGGGTGGTCGTGATTCGCGCCCTCGCGATGCTCTCGTTCGTGGTCCTCGGCGCCGCCAACACGGTGGTGGCGGGGACGTACGGTGCCCTCGTGGGGTTCATCCCGCCGCGCGGCGACTGGACGCTGGCGGGGGCGCGCTGGTGGGCGCGCGGCGTCCTGCTCGGCGGCTTCGTCCGCCTCAGGCGCGAGGGACGCCAGCGGGTCCCTCGCGGCCGGCCGGTCGTGTTCATGGCCAACCACGAGTCGTGGCTCGACATCCCCGCCTTGCTGGCGGCGGTCCCGGTGCAGGTCCGGTTCCTCGCCAAGAAGTCGCTGTTCAAGGTCCCGTTTCTGGGTTGGGCGATCTCGGCGATGGGCTTCATCCCGGTGGACCGCGAGAACCGGCGCGAGGCGGTGCGCTCGTTCGAGGAAGCCGCGGCGCGGATCCGCCACGGCCGCTCGGTGCTCCTGTTCCCGGAGGAGACGCGCTCGACTGACGGCAACATGCTGCCGTTGCAGCGCGGCGGGTTCCTCATCGCCATCAAGGCGGGGATCCCGATCGTGCCCGTCGGGATCGAGGGCGCCGGCCGCTGCCTGGGCAAGCACAACTACCTGATCCGCCCGGGCACCGTCACGGTGCGGTTCGGCGACCCGATCCCCACCGCCGGGTGCGGCGTGACCGAGAAAGGCGTGCTGATGGAGCGGGTGAGGCTCGAGATCGATCGGCTGCGCGGCAATTCCGGTCGCGCCGCGGCGGTTGCTGGTGATGCGGGGGGTGCGGACGATGGTCACTGAGACGAAGGTTTGGGAAGCGCTCGGCACCGTGATGGACCCCGAGGTACCGTTCTCGGTCGTCGACCTCGGCCTGGTGTACGGCGTCGAGGTGGCGCCGTCCGGGGCCGTCCGCGTGCAGCTCACGCTGACGACGCACGGCTGCCCGCTGGTGCGGCGCATCACGGACGACGCGGCGGACGCGATCCGCCGGGCCACGGGAGCCGAGGACGTGCGGGTCGAGATCGTCTGGGACCCGCCGTGGAACCCTGGGATGGCCGCACCGTCGGTGCAGCAGCACTTCGGCTGGTCATAAGGAGATCTTGATGGCACTTTCCGAAGTGGACGTCCGCGAGGCTCTCAAGAAGGTCAAGTTCCCCGGGCTGTCCCGGGACATCGTGTCGTTCGGGTTTGTCCGCAGCGTGCGGGTCGAAGGCGACGTCGTCGCGGTCGAGATCGCTTTGACGACCGCCAACCCGCAGGCGGGCGAGGCCGTCGAGCGCGACGCGCGGGCGGCCCTCGCGGCGCTCCCGGGCGTGCGCGAGGTCAAGCTCGACTGCACGGTCAACGCGCCGCAGAACGCCCCGGCCGCCGCCCCGCCTCGCCGGGCGCTCCCCGGGGTGCGCTACAAGGTGGCGGTGGCCTCGGGCAAGGGCGGCGTCGGCAAGTCCACGGTGGCCGCCAACCTGGCGCTCGCGCTGCAGCGCGGCGGCGCAACCGTCGGGCTGCTCGACGCCGACATCTACGGCCCGTCGCAGCAGATGATGATGGGGTGCACCGACAAACCGCGCGTGAACGCGGCGGAGAGGATCCTCCCCGTGGACGGCAACGGCGTGGCGGTGATGTCGCTCGGGTTCCTGATGGACCCGGACCAGCCGGTGATCTGGCGCGGGCCGATGGTGATGAAGGCGCTGCAACAGTTCATCGAGGATGTCGAGTGGGGCACGCTCGACTATCTGGTGGTGGACCTGCCGCCTGGGACCGGCGACGCCCAACTCACGATCACGCAACAGGTGCCGCTCGACGGCGCCGTGATCGTGACGACCCCGCAGGACGTCGCGTTGATCGACGCCCGCAAGGGCCTGGCGATGTTCCAGAAGGTCAACGTCCCTGTTCTCGGGATGATCGAGAACATGTCGGCGTTCGTCTGCCCGCACTGCGGCGAGCGCAGCGAGATCTTCAAGCACGGCGGGGGGCGGCGCACCGCCGAGCAACTCGGCGTGCCGTTCCTGGGCGACATCCCGATCGACCCGGCGATCGTGCTCGGGGGGGACGCCGGGACGCCGATCGTGGCGTCGCACCCGGACTCGGCGGCGGCGAAGGCGTTCCTCGAGTTGGCCGCGGCGGTCCGCCGGCAGGTCGAGCGCGGCTAGGCGCCGCCCGGACGGCTGCCGGGGCGTCGCCGAACGAGCGTCTCCGCCGCTGCTAGCGCGGCAGGACCGTGGGCTTGCCGGCCGGCGCGGGCGTCGGCGCAGGCGTCGGCGGCGCCACGACGATCTCGGCCGCGCTCTCGGGGCGGCCGCCGGCCGCGACGATCGCCGCCAGCCGCTTGGAAAACCACTCCGGCTCCCCCCACGGCTGCGCCTCACCGTTGGCGTAGTAGGTCGGGGTACCGGTCACCCCGAGGCGGTAGCCGAGGTCGAGCTGGCGCAGGACGGTGTCGATGGCTGGGTCCTTGAGGTAGCACGCGCGGAACTTCCCGTCGTTGAGGTTGTGCTCGGAGAGGAAGGCGAACACGGCCGGGTCCACCGTCTCGACGGTGAGCGTGTCCTGGAGGCGGTAGAACTCTTCCTTGAGCGCGACGATCTTGTCTGGCCACAGGCTGCCGACGCACTCGCCCGCGACCGCCGCCCGGAACGCCCACGGATGGGCGTTGAACAGCGGGAAGTTGACCAGTCCGTGGCGGATCTTGTCGCCGAGCTGGGCGAGCAGCGGCTTGACCTCGCCCCACCCGCGCTTGCACGCCGGGCACTGGAAGTCGGAAAACTCGACGACCTTGACCGGCGCCGTCTCGTGCCCCGGATCCCACTGGATGACGCTCGACTCGAGGACTTCCCGCCGCACGGCGCGCGGGTCGCGGTCGAGCGGCCAGGTGCCGCCGATCACCAGATACCTGCCGTCGGCGGTCACCGCCATCGGCATGTGCATCGTGCCGTAGCCGGTCGCGACCTCGGCGGTGAGCATGACCACCGCGCCGGGCCGCGTCGGGCTCATCGGCCACGGGATCTTCACCCGACTGCTGAGCCAGGTGCTCATCGCCTCGGTGAGGTGCTGCTGGACGAAGAGCGGCAGCGTCGCGGGCGTAACCGGCGGATCGACGGCGGGGAGCGGGAAGAGCAGCCCTGCCGCAACCATCCTGGTCTTCGGGTCCGCGAGGAGGCCGACCTGGTCCTTGGCGTCCGGCACGATGGTCGTGCGCTCGACGCGGACTTCCTGGTAGGAACCCACGGCCGTGATGCCGGTGCTGTTCTCGGTCAAGGTGAACACGCTCGCGGGCGCGTAGGTCAAGAAACCGCGCGCGAACGCCTTGAACACCTGTTCGGGGAGTTCTTGCGCCACGGACGAGACCGCCGCCGTCAGCGCCATCGCCGCCACAACGCAACTCCGCATGAGCATCCTCCGGTCCAGCATCCGCGAAGGATAGCAAACGCGGCCCGGCGCCCGGCCGCTCGGCGGCTCGGCTTGGAACCGCGGCGCCCTCTCCTGTACAGTTGGAACGTGCTGGAGCGCAGACTTTCGGAGTTGTGGCGGCGGGGGCGCCCGGCTGTGATGGGCGTCGTCAACGTCACGCCGGACTCGTTCTCCGACGGGGGGCGGTTCGCCGCGCCCGAGGCCGCAGTGGCGCACGCCCTCGCCATGTCCGACGCGGGGGCGGACGTCATCGACGTCGGAGGCGAGTCCACGCGACCGGGCGCGGCGACGGTGCCGGTGGCGGACGAGATCGAACGCGTGGTGCCGGTGGTCGCGGCGTTGGCCCGCCGGCGGCCCGCGGTGATCGTCTCGGTGGACACGTCCAAACCCGAAGTCGCCGCGGCGGCGCTGGCGGCCGGGGCCTCCCTCGTCAACGACGTCACGGCCGCGCGCGACCCCCGCATGCTGGCGGTCGTGGCCGGTCGCGGCGCCGGCATCGTCCTCATGCACATGCGCGGCGAGCCGGCCACGATGCAGCGCGACACCGCGTACGCCGACGTGGTCGCCGAGGTGCACGAGTTCCTCGCGGGCCGGGCCGCCGCCGCAGCGGCGGCCGGGATCCCGGCCGGGCGCACTCTGCTCGACCCCGGCATCGGCTTCGGCAAGGACGCAGCGGGCAACCTTCGTCTCCTGGCGGCGCTGCCGGACCTCGCGGCGCTCGGTTGCCCGGTGGTTGTGGGCGCCTCGCGCAAGTCGTTCATCGCCGCGGTCGCCGGCGGCGCGGGTCCGGGGGAACGCCTGGCCGGGTCGCTCGCCGCCGTCGCGGGCACGGTGCGGTTGCCGCGCGTGCTGGTGCGGGCGCATGACGTCCGCGAGACCGTGCAGTTCCTCACGCTGCTCGCGGCGCTGGCGGAGGCGGTGTGAGCGCGCTGTTCGCCGCGCTGCGGGAGGTCACACGCCTGGAGGTCGGGGCGCGCGACATCGTGGACATCACGCTGGTCGCCGTCCTCTTCTACCTGCTGCTGACCGCGGTCAAGGGCACGCGGGCGGTCTCGATGCTGTGGGGGATCTTCATTTTGACGGCCGCCTACCTGGCCGCCCAGTTTCTCGACCTCATCACCCTCACCGCGGTGCTGCGCGAGATGCTGTTCTACCTCCCGTTCGTGATCATCGTCCTGTTTCAGCACGAGATCCGCCGTATCCTGGCGGCGATCGGGCGGACGCCGTTGTTGCGCTGGACGTCGGTGCTCTCCCCCCGGCAGGTCCTGATCAACGACATCGTGCTGGCGTGCGAGACCCTGGTTTCCCACCGCTACGGCGCCCTGATCGTGATCGAACGCGACGAGGGGCTGCGCACCTTCGTCGAGACGGGGATCCCGATCGACGCCCGATTGTCGTACGACCTCTTGGTGAACATCTTCACCCCGGGCACGCCGCTTCACGACGGGGCCGCCATCGTGCAGGGGAACCGGATCGTGGCCGCCGGGTGCTTCCTGCCGCTGTCCGTGCGGGCCGACCTGTCCACGACCTACGGCTCCCGGCATCGTGCGGCGCTGGGCATCGCCGAGGAAACCGACGCCGTCGCCGTGGTGGTCTCCGAGGAGCGCGGCGCGCTCACGGTGGCCGAGGGCGGCCGCCTGCACGCCGACCTCGACCGGCGCGGGTTGCGGGACCTCCTGCTCGAACTGCTGCTGCTCGGGCGCTCGGGGAGGCAGGCGTGAGGTTGCTGCCGCGTTCCCCCGGCAACTTGCTGCTCGCGATCGTGTTGGCGTGCCTGGTGTGGTACGCGAACGCCCTCGACCGCAGGGAGCGCGTTTCGGAGCGCCAGCTCGACACCGCCCTGACGCTGGTGAACGTGCCGGTGGACAGCGTGATCACCTCGGAGGTGCCGAGGTTCCTGTCGTTGCGGGTGCGCGGCCCGCTCTCCCGCCTGCGCACGCTCGACCAGGCTCAGACCGGCGTGGTGATCGACCTGCGCGGCGCCACGGAGAGCGAGCATGAGTTCCCGGTGGAGATGCGGAATGTGATCGTGCCGCCCGGGGTCGAGGTGCTGGCTGTGTCGCCGTCGCAGGTGCCGCTGCGGCTGGAGAAGATCGGCCGCCGGCGGGTCGCGGTCAGGCCGCGGCTTGCCGGCCAACCTGCGCCGGGCATGTCGGTCGGAGCCGTGCGCGTCCAGCCTGCCACCGCGATGGTCAGCGGGCCGCGGCTGCTGCTGCAGCGGTTGCAGTCCGTGCCCACCGACCCGGTGAACGTGGACGGCGCCGACGCGAGCGTGGACGTCGTCGTGGCGGTGCGGTCGCCGCAGCCGCTGATGCGAATCGTGGAGCCGCTGACCGTGAGGGTGATCGCGGAGGTCGTGCCGGCCCGCCCCGACGCCCGCAGCGCGAGGCGGCGGTGAACGGCCGGTTGTTCGGCACCGACGGCATGCGCGGGGTGGCGTTCGAGCCTCCCCTCGACCGCTCCACGCTGACGCGCCTCGGCGCGGCGCTGGCTGGACACCTGCGCGACGCGGGGTTGCCGCTCGACGTGCTGCTGGCGGGCGACACGCGGGCCTCGACCGAGCCCCTCGCCGGATGGGTCGGCGGGGCGTTCCTGGCGGCCGGCGGCACGCTGCGCTGGGCCGGCGTGCTCCCGACGCCCGCCGTCTCCCATCTGGTGCGCGAGCACGGCGGGTTCGGCGCCGGCGTGGTGATCTCCGCTTCCCACAACCCGGCGGCCGACAACGGCGTCAAGCTCGTGAACCGTGCCGGCACGAAGTGGCCGATCGCCGAGGAGCGGCGCCTCGAAGAGCGGCTGACCGCGTTCGGCCAGGACGCCTCGACGGCGCCGATGCCGGCCCCCGACGGGCGCTGGCGGGCGCGCTACCTCGAGTTGCTCACCGCGTCGCTGCCGCCGCAGCCGCTCGCCGGGATGCGGATCGTGGTCGACGCGGCCAACGGCGCGGCGTCGCCGGTCGCGCAGGACTTCTTCGCCGCGCTCGGCGCCGAGGTCGCCCTCATCCACGCCGACCCCGACGGCCACAACATCAACGCTCGCTGCGGGGCGCTCTACCCCGAGTTGCTCGCCGCTGAGGTGCGCCGCCGCCGCGCCGACGCCGGTGTGGCGCTCGACGGCGACGCCGACCGCGCGGTCCTCGTCACGAGCACCGGCCGGGTGCTCGACGGCGACGATGCGCTCCTGATGTGGGGCCGGGCGCTTGCTGCGGCGGGGATGTTGCCGGGCGCGAAGGTCGTGGCGACCGTGATGTCCAACCTGGGCCTCGAGGCTGCGCTGCGGCACGAGGCGATCGCCCTCGTGCGCTGCCCGGTCGGGGACCGCGAGGTTTGGGAAACGATGCAGCGGGAGGGCGCGGCCCTCGGCGGCGAGCAGTCCGGCCACGTGATCTGCGGCCACCTGGCCGTCACCGGCGACGGGCTGCTCACCGCGGCGCATCTGCTCGCCGTCGCCCACCGGGACGGCGCCGCGCTCGAGGACCTCGCAGACCTCGAGCGCTTCCCGCAGGTGCTCCTCAACGTCCGTGTGGCGGCTCGTCGTCCGGTCGAGGACGTCCCTGAACTCGCCGCCGCCGTGCGCGCGGCCGAGCGCCGCCTCGCGGCCGAGGGCCGCGTGTATGTGCGCTACTCGGGGACCGAGCCGCTGTTGCGGATCATGGTCGAGGCGGCCGAGGACGCCCTCGCGCGCGAGACGGCCGAAGGGATCGCCGCGCTCGCTCGCAAGCACCTCGGCGCCGCGTGAGCCTGCGCGCCGGTTAGCGGCCGAACAGGCTCCACTTCTTCCGCTTCAGCTTGAGCGGCTCCCGGTCGCTGCCGAGGCTCCCGACATGGCCGGAGTAGTCGGACGCCGTCACGTAGAACTCGACCGTCTGGTTGTGGTGGAACTCAGGTGAGATCTCGACCGACCAGTCCTCGCCGGCGCCGCGGCGCATCGGCAGCTCGACGAACTCCGCCGCACCCTCGACCCGGGCGAAGAACCGGGCTCCCTGAACGCGATGGTCGTCGCGGATGCGCAACGCGATCGTCGCCGGGGTCCCCTTCTTGTACTCGAGCTTGGCCCCTTGCGCGAGCTCCACGCTCGGGGGCGCGGCGTCGAGCTGCGCGAGCTGCTTCGCCAGCCGCTCTCGAGCCTGCTCGACGCGCGTCCGGGTCTTGGGGTCGGCGGGCATCGCACGCAGCAACGCGAGTCCGTTCTCCGGCGCGCGGTCGCGTTCGGATTGCTCCACCTGGGCCATCGCCGCCGCGAACCTCTGTTCGGCGGCCTGCTCGCCCCTGAGCCGCTCGATCCGGCCGGCGAGACCGGGGCGGTCGCTCCAGGCATCGTGGAGAGTCGCCAGACGGGCGAGCGCCGCCTCGTAGTTGCCGGCGGCCGCGGAGTTGTCGGCGTCGCGCTCGAGGGCGGCGGCCGCCTGCGAGCGCATCTGGGCCGCCTGCGCGCAGCGCGGGGACAGCCCGAGAAGGGCCCCGGCGTCGCGGACCACCTCGCCGAGCTCGCCCTGGCGCTGGGCCTTCAGCAACGCCGCGTGGACGTCGAGCGCCCTCCTGGCGTCCTCGAGCGTGGCGATGAAATCGCGATCGCGGGGGAACGATGCCTCCTCGGCGCGGGAGAGTCCGCGGAGCGTCCCTGCGAGCGCCGTCATGTTGCCGGCGGCGAGCGCGGCCTGCATCTCCCCCTTCACCGCGCGCTGCCTCTTGGCCAGGTACGTGGCGCGCAGCTCCCTGAACCGTTCCTGCTCCGGCGGCGTGAGACCGGCAAGCTCCTCCGGCGAGATCGCATCGAGCCGCTCAAGGGCACCGGGGAGGTCGTCGAGGGCGATGGCGGCCTCCGCCATCTGCAGCCGGACCGCGGCCGAGCGCGCCGCCGCCGGGGACGGAATCGGCGTCGGTCGGCGGGGCGCCGGCGTGGGGACCGCGATGCGGACGGTGCGGCCCGGCCGGGTGCCCGCGTACCAGGCGGCGCCGAGGGCCGCCGCGACCACGACGACGGCCGCCGCCACGGCGGCCCACGGCGCGACGCGGCGACGGGCGGCCTTCGGGGCGGCCGCCGGGGCGCTCGGCCCCGGCTGGCGTCCGGGTTCCGGAGGCTCCTGTGGAGCCGCGGCGGTCGCCGGGGCGGGCGTCGCGGGCTCGGGAGGCTGCGGGAGTTCAGTCCCGCGGGGCGGCTCGATGGCGACAAGGCCGACGGCGTCCGGGGCCGCGGGCGGTTCCGGAAGACGCTGGACCGGCACCGGGCCGGTGCGCGCCTCGTCCGTCGGCCGTTCTCGGGAAGGGGTCTCGGCCGCCCTGGGCGGCGGCGGCGCGGATGCTGGGCCCGGGATGATCGGCACCACCCGCGCGGGTGCGGTGTCCTCGCCGACGTCTCGCGCTCCCTGCGGTTCCGGCGCGGCCGCGGGAGGCTCGGGCTGCGCCTCGGCGAGGCCGGCGTCGCCGCGAGGCGTCGCAGGCGGAACGGCGACGGCCGGCTCCGCCCGCGGGCCGGTCCCCGCCAGCGATGTCACGATCGCCTGGCGGAACGTCTCGAACGACGCGGGCCTCGCCCCAGGGGCCGCCCGGAGCGCCTGTCCCAGGGCCGCCGCCAGCGCGGCGGGCTCGGGGATCCGCTGCGCCACGGCCTGAGGAAGCGTCACGGCGGGAGCGTCGTCGCCCGCCACCTCGGCGCGCAACAGGGCGCAGCACGTCGCGGCGAGGGCGTACAGGTCGGCGCGCCAGTCCGCCGCCGTGGCGGCGCCGCGCCGCTCCGGCGCGACGAACCGGCCGGCCCCGCTGGGCGGTGCCGTCTCCTCAGCCGCCCGCGCGCCCGCGTGGAACGCGGCGGTGCCGAACCCCAGGATCGAAACGTGCTCCACCCCCGCCCGGCGGTGGGAGACGATGTTTTCGGGCGAGAGGTTCCCGTGCGAGGCACCGGCGCGGGCGAGCGCGTCGAGCCCCTGTGCGACCTCGAGCGCCAGGCCCAGGATGCGCGCGGGCGCGGCGCCGATCAGCGCGTCGAGGCGCTCGCCCTCGACGAACTCCATCACCATGAACGCGCTGCCGTCGGGGGTGAAGCCGTGATCGAGGAGAGCCGGGAACGACGCCGGCGCGGCCGACGCGAGGGCCGCCATCGCGGTCATGAAACGGTCCTGGCCCGCCTGGAGAGTTGCAGGCGAGGCGGGAGGGATCAGCTTGATTGCGACGGTTCTCCCCGTGCCGGGATCGGCGGCGCGGAACACGATCGAAGACCGGCTGGACTTGAGAACCCGCTCCAGGCGGAAGCTCTCGGTGATCTCGCGCGGCTGGATCGTCGGCATATCAGCGCTCCGTCCCGGTCACGCCGTCGCGCGGCGCGGCCCCGACCCGACGCCCGCGAGCCCGATCCGGGCCCGTGCATGGGAGTTCATGAATGAAGTCTAGCAAAGCCGGTCCCCGGCCGACCCAGGGGCGGTGTGACCGGGCGCACAGCCTCGCCGCCCCGTCGTGCGCACGCGCGCCCTCCGGCGGCGACGGCGGGACGGCGCGTTGACCGGTCGAGGGGTGGCTGCTAGACTCGCGGGGTGCTCCAGCGACTGAGACACCGGCGCGGCCTCCCGCTCGCCTCCGGCCTTGCGCTCGTCGTGTCGGCGCTGCTATCCGCCGCGCACTCCCACGGATCGAACGAGGCACGGGATCTCGTCGGCTGGTTTTCCCGGACGCCGATCAGCGTCATCGCCAACCCCGATCTGCCGTCCCCGGATCAGCACTGGCATCCTGGGACCACCTCGGACCAGGACCACTGCGCCGTGTGCATGCTGTCGCACCAGCCCGGCGTTACGGGGTGCTGGAGCGAGGCCGGCGCCGTCATCGCGGCGACGTGGGCCGCAGGCACCGTGCCGCTGCCCCATGTCGATCGCTTCGCGTGCCCGCCAGGCGCGCGCGCGCCCCCTTCGGCGTGCTGAGGCGGTAGCCACCGCAGGCTCGTCCCGACTCGGCACGTGTCAACAAGCACGAGCTCCACAGAAGGAGGGTGTCAAACCATGCGCATTCGGCGCCGATTGAGCGTTGTGTTGTGGGTACTGTGTTTCTTTCTTCTCCAGGGCACGTTGAGCGTTGCGTCCGGCGAGGAGGCCGGCTCGGTGTCCGGCACCGTGGTTGGACCGGACGGGGCGGCGATGGCGGGGGTCGTGCTCCTGCTTCGCAACGCGATCACCGGGTTCTCCGCCTCGGCCACCACGGGGCGAGACGGCAGCTTCAGGTTCGTCAACGTGCCGTTCAACCCGTACGAACTGCACGTCGAGGTCCAGGGGTTCAAAACCGTCCACCGGCAGTTGGAGGTGCGTTCGGTCGTCCCGGAAAAGGTGAAGATCACGCTCGAGCTCGCGCCGGTGAGCGAGTCGGTGACCGTCGCGGCCGAACCGACCGGCGTGCAAATGGAGACCGACACGTCAACGAGTCACGTCGACATCGACAAGTCGTACATCGCGAGAGCGCCGGCGACGGTAGCGTCGCGCGCGATGGAGGAGATCATCACCGCCACGCCCGGGTTCGCCAAGGACGAAAACGGCCGCTTCCACTTCCAGGGCGCGCACAGCCAGAGCGAGTACGTCATCGACGGCCAGACGATCTCCGACCAGACGGGCACGACGTTCTCCAACTCGATCGACCCCGGCATCGCCCAGGCCATGGAGGTGATCTACGGGAACGTCCCGGCCGAGTACGGCGAGAAGATCGGCGCCGTCATCAACCTCTCCACGCGCAGCGGCCTCTCGAGCGGGGCCGTCCATGGCGAGGCGTTCCTCGGCGCCTCGCGGTTCGCAACCGAAGAGGGTGGTGCCTCGGTCGGGTACGGCACCGACTCCTTCGGCATCTTCGCTTCCGTGACCGGCTCGGAGTCCGACCGCTACCTCGACCCGGTGAACTTCGACAACCTCCACAACCAGGGCGACACGGCCCGCGGGTTCGTGCGGCTGGACTGGGTGCCCGACCCCTCCGATTCGTTCCGCTTCTCCGTGCTGGCCGGCCGGACGAACCGCGACGTGCCCAACACCTACACGCAGCAGGCGGCAGGTCAGGACCAGCGCGTCGAATCGCGCGACGAGAACTACAACTTCGGCTGGCAGCGGGTACTGTCGGAACACAGCGTGCTCGAGCTCGTGGCTTTCGCGCGCCTCTCCACCTTCCGTCTCGATCCCTCTGCGGGGGACACTCCGGTCACCGTCACCTCGCAACGCTCGCTCGACAACTACGGCCTTTCCCCTTCGGTCACCTGGGCCGCCGGGGTCCACGAGGTCAAGGCGGGCTTTGAGGTCAAGCGGTTCCCGATCGACGAGCGCTTCTCGTTCGGGATGACCGATCCGACCTTGAACGACCCGGCCTCGTCGGACTACAACCCGAACCTGGCGCCGTACGACCTCACGCGGGGCGGCCAACCGTTTGTCTTCCACGGTGTCCGGACGGGCACGTACTACGCGGCGTACGTTCAGGACAACATCCGGTTGGGCAACTTCACCGTGAACGTCGGGGTGCGGTACGACCACAACAACCTCCCCGTCAACGACTCCCAGATCGAGCCACGGTTGGGGGCCGTCTACTTCTTCCCAGGGACCCGCACCGCCTTCAGGGTGTCCTACAACAGGGTGCTCTACACGCCGGAGTACGAGAACATCCTGTTCGGCTCCTCCCCCGAGGTGGCCGCGCTCGCCCCGCCGGCGATCCAGCAATCGAGGGCCCTGGGCGGTGGCGATCTGCTGATCCATTCCGAACGGCAGAACGCCTTCACGGTCGGGGTACAGCAGGCGATCGGCGGCCACGCTCGGCTCGACGTGGACTTCTGGCAGCGGCGCAGCGCCTACGCGGGCGACCAGGACCAGCTGTTCAACACCGGCATCGTGTTTCCCGTCGCCTTCGCCCGCGGCGACCTCCACGGTTGGGATGTTCGGCTCGACCTCGGAGGTCCAGACGGTTTACGGGGCTTCCTCTCGGTCGGGCACACCCGCGCGATCTACGTCGCGCCGCCGGTGGGCGGGCTGTTTCTCGACGCGGCCTATCTCGGATCGCTGACGAGCGGGCCGTTCGTCATCGACCACGACGAGAACCTGGCGCTGCAAAGCGGTTTCACGTACGACTTCGGCGCGAGCGGCGCCTGGGTGGGGGCGAACGTGCGCTACGATTCTGGGCTCGTCTCCGGCGCCGCCCCCTCCGATCTGGTCGGCGACCCCGACAACTCGTGGGCGATGCCGTACATCCAGGCCACCGACAACACCAACCTCAACCCGGACCGGGTCAAGTCGCGCACGGTGTGGGACCTCTCCGTCGGCACTGACCTCCCCCACGCGCCCGTCTCGATCCAACTCGACCTGCTCAACGCCTTCAACGTGAAGGGCGTGTACAACATCCTCTCCACGTTCGGGGGCACTCACGTCATCCCGCCGCGGACGGTGGCCGTGCGGGTGAGGTATCGCTTCTGATGAAGGCCTGGACTCCGGCGGCGGTGCGCCGCCGGAGACATCCCCAAGACGTCGCGGCCGAGGCCGTCGCTTGGAAACGTTAGGAGCTATCGGCGAGCCGTGACGCGCCGGCCAACGAGCGCCGCGCCCCGGGGGGCCCTACAGCTCGGAGAGGTGAATCGCAACGTAGATCGTCAGGGCGCCGAGCACGGTCATCAGGCTGGTCACCAGCTTCGGGTGGCGGTGGTGACTCTCCGGGAGCAGATCGCTCGCGCCGATGAAGAGGAAGAGGCCGCAGAAAAGCGCCAGGACGAGGCCGAGTTCGGCCTCCGGCAGGGCGAAGAAGCGCGTCGAGACCACGCCCAGGGGTGGCGCCACGGCATCGACGAGCAACCAGCGGAGCGCCTGAGCGCGCCCGCCCCGGTTCTTGAGGACCATGCCGACCGTGTTGATGCCGTCCGAAAAGTCATGCGCCAGCACTGCCATCGCCAGGATGAAACCGACGGAGCTGGAAACCTGGAACGCGAGGCCGATCCCCACCCCGTCGAGGAAGCTGTGGAAGGAAAGGCTGCCCGCGCCCATCCACGTCGTGAGCGCACCCGAGCCGGCACTGTCCTCCGGGGCGTGCGGGTGCAGGAGGACAACCCGGTTGAGCAGCATGTACAGGAGGAAGCCCACCCCGATCAACGCCGTCACCGTATGGGCGCCATACGCGTTCGTGCCCAACTGCAACGCCTCCGGCAGCAGGTCGAAGAACGCGACGCCGACGACCGCGCCCGCGGAGAACCCAAGGATCAGGTGCAGCTTGTCCTGCCACTTGAGCGCGAATAGGCCGCCCAGCAGCGTCGAGAAAACGGCCGCGATGCCTAGGATGAGGGCCATGGATGGAGAACCGAACGGAGGACCGGCGAGCGGCGAGGATTTTGCCCCGAGGTGCGAAGCGACCGTTCGAGGGCGAGGACTCGGGCGCGCATCGGCGGCGCGGGCGTGCGGGGTGAAGCTTCGTGCCGAACGGGGCTCTTCTCGCGTCGCGTCATGGTGTCCCGAATCATAGCGCGACACCCGCTGAAGCCCGCGAATCGTGTTCGCCGGCGCCGCGGAAGAGCCCGGCCGCCAGGTTGAAGGTGGCGGGGTGGACGAGACACGACCGTGGGGTTGGGGGGCGGGGGGCACGACCGAGTCGCGTCCCAAGCTTGGAAGGTCAGAGGAAATGGCGGGGTGGACGAGACACGACCGTGCGGTGGGGGGGGGGGGCACGACCGAGTCGCGTCCCAAGCTTGGAGGGTTGAGGAAGTGGCGGGGTGGACGAGACTCGAACTCGCGACCTCCGGCGTGACAGGCCGGCGTTCTAACCAACTGAACTACCACCCCGCATCTTGCGTCAGATCAGCCCGGCGAATGGTGGGAGGTGTGGGATTTGAACCCGCGACCCCCTGCGTGTAAGGCAGGTGCTCTACCGCTGAGCTAACCTCCCGCGGACCTCGCGGTTCCGGGGAGCGTCATGCTAGAGGCCGTCGCCCGCGGTGTCAAGCGCGAAGCCGCGCTCGGACGGCGCCTTGGGCTGCCCGCGGCCGGGCGCCGCAGCCGGCCAGCCGGCGCGCAGGCTGATTGCGAGGACCGCCGGCAACGGCGCGGCCAGCACCCGGTCGAGGGAGGTGAAGAGGTGCCACGTGAGGTTGGCCGTCGTGGTCAGGTACGCGCCGGCGACGGCGAGACCCCACACCGCCAGTGCCAGGCGGACACCGCGCAGGCGGGGGCCGCGCAGGCCGGGAGCGGCCAACGCCCCGGCGAGGGCCACGACCGCGAACTTCGGCTTGACCGCGGCCGCGAGCGACGCGGGAAGTTCGGCGAGGTGCCGGAGCGCGAGCGGGAGGGAGACCAGATACGCGCTCTGCCGGACACCGGCGTTTGCGAGGAAGAGGTGCCAGCAGGCGAACGGCACGGCAAACCCGCACAGGACGGGGACGGCGCGCCGCAGGCCGATCAATCGAGCCGTCGCCAGCGCCACGCCCAGCGCGAGCGCCTCGCCCTCGTCCTTCACGAGCGCCAGTGCGGCCACCGACGCCACGAGCGTCGGCATGGCGTCGAGTTCGCCGCTCGCGATCCTGTCGAGACCGCAGAACGCCGCGACGACGAGCAGGGCCAGGAGCGCCTCGGCGTAGCCCGAGTACCTCGGCCAGAACACGATCGGGCTCCACGCGCCGACCGCTGCGGCAAGCGCTCTGGCGGGTGCCGCGGCGCCCCGGCTGCACTCCCAGCAGCCGGCGGCGAGGGCGATGGCGAGCACGGCCTGCCAGGCGGACGCCGTCGTCGCCACGGCGGCCCCGGTGATCGCGCCGCCGGCCAGGAGGTCGCACCACAGCGGCGGATAGGTGGGGTGGGCGAACGCGTACGGCGGCCACGACAGCCAGGTCGGGTCGTGACCGCCGGCGAGCGCGAACACGCGGGCCTTGAGCCCCCAGATGTAGCGGAAGTCCCAGCCGAACGCGGGCGCCGCCGCGATCACGACGGCGTGGGCAAGCGCGGCAACAGCCGCCAAACCGCCCCAACGCCACTCGCCGGGCGCGAACGCCGCCCGGCCTGACGCTGCCTCCCTCCCCGGTACGCGGCGTCTTGCGAGGCCCGCGGCGGCGGCGACGGCGCCCGGGATGAGCAGGAGCGGCAGCGACCAGCGGACGCCGGCGAGGTCGAGGGCAGCCATCCAGGCCACCTGCCCGAGCGTGCCCCAGACCACCGCCCCGGTGAGGGTGCCCGGCACGCCGGCGTCCGCGGTGGCGAGCCGGGTCAGGCCCCAACCGAGGAGCAACACGGACAGCACGGCAACCCAGGCGGTCACGCCGGCGGCCTTTCGAAGAGCGCGAGGTAGCCGCCGCGCCAGACCTGGCGCCAGGGTGGGGATACCTGGGCCGGGCCGACGAGGACGACGTACCGGCAGGTGATCCCGTGGCGCACGTCCGGGGGGAACGACCAGAGGAGATCGGGGCGGCGCCAGACGGCCTCGAAGAACAGGGGCTGGCGGTCCGTACCTGCGGCCACGATCTCCGGCGGAACGACCAGGGCGACGGCGCTGCCGGCGGGGAGGGGCATCGCCGCCAGCGGTAGCAGCACCTTGGCGAACGCCGGCTCGCGCTCGGCGGCGCCCGGCTGGCGGCAGGCGTCGTGGACGCCCATCGCCAGGCACAAGAACCCGGCACCGAGAGCGGCGAGCGGTTGCGCGCGGTGCATCAAACCATTCTAGTGAAACGTCGCCCGCACCGTGAGGAGCGATATCGTCGCCCGGGGCTGCCTGACGCCCGACGCGCCTCGGTGACGACCGCCGCGCTTGGCCACCAACCGCGCGGGAGCGGTCGCGCCGCTCCTTCAGGCTCCACTGCTGGAGGTACCGTGCCATGATCGCCAGGGCCACGATCGCCGCAAGAGCGCCGGCCACCCACGGGCGGCGGCGGGCGCTCGTCCCCCCCCGGCGTCATCCCGGCGACGTCCTCGCCATCACCGTTACGCCGGCGACCGGGTCCCGGTACACCACCACCCACCCGCGCCGTTCCAGGGCCGTGGCCCGGGCACCGTCACCGACGAAGTAGTCGTACGCGTCGGGGTTCGGGTTGGAGACGCGAAGGTACGGCGCCATCCACGACGCGCCGCGCGTCTGTCGGTAGAAGTTCAAGGACGGCTCGAACACCCACAGCCCCCCCACGCGCACCGGAGGCCCGCCCCGGCTGGCGGCGAGCGCCGAGATCCGCTCGAAGGCGGTCCGGGCGTTGGCGTCGAGGGTGTCGCCCCAGAAGCGGTCCGGCCGCCACTGCTGCACGTACCTGGCGGCGAGGGCGAGCGCTACGGCCGCGGCCAGCACTGTGATCGCGCGTGGGCGCCCCCGCCAGCTGTAGAGCACAAGTGCGAGGGCTGCGCTCGTCAGCGGCGGCACGTACACCGCCGCGCGCGGCGGGGGGTAGTGCAGCCCGACGACGAGGTGCGCGGCCAGGTACGCGGCCGCCGCGGCGGAGACCGTTCCCGCGACCAGCAGCGCCGCGAGACGCGGGGCAGCCAAGCCGTCCCGGCCCGCCTGCCTCATCTCAAGGAGGAGGCGAAGCGCGGCGTACAGGAGCAGGCCGAGGACCGCCGCCGCGCTTACCACGAGCACGACCCCGACGCTGGCCGGCCAGCGGGTGGGCGGAAGGAACGGCTCCTGCGAGCTGTTGTGGTCGCGCGCGAGGCTCGCCTCGAACCACGTCTCGACGGTCTCAGCGGCGGTTCCACTCCCGACGTACATGTAGCGCCGCGCCAGGCGCGAGGCGACCGGGACCGCCGCGACCGCGACGGCGAGGGCCGCGGCAAGCGTGAGCCACGTCAGGACCCGGCTGCGACGGTGGCGCGCGCGTCGGCCGGCCGGCTGGCGGACGGCATCGCGGCCACGCGCGGCGCGCCGTGCGACCGCGACGAGCCCGGCGCACGCCAGCGCCACGACCGGCGCGCTCACGGCGATCACCAGCCACGGGGCGGGCAGGGGGAGCGCGCCGGGGAACGGCGGCGTCGGAGCGAGCGCGCCCGCCGAGGCGAGGCGGCGGGCGAGCTGCTCCCACCGCGCTGCGGCGTGGCTGACCAGCACCTTCACGACGAGCGGGAGGTAGGCGATGAGCAGCACGGCGGCGGCCGGCGCGGGCACCCAGACCGGAACGTCCGGGCGGTCGCCCCCGGCCGAGGTACGGGCCTCCCTTGCCCACCAAACCGTGGCGACGCCGGCCGCGAAACAGCCGGCGACGATCAGGAACGCGAGCGAACTGGCGACACACAGGCCGAGGGCCAGAGACGCCAGGAGCCACCACCTTCTGGTGGCCACCGCGTCCCCACGCCGCACGAGCAGGGCCAGCAGCGTGAGGTCCACCCCCCAGAGGAGGAACGCGAGCGCGAGGCCATACCCGCGCGCCTGCACGAGATAGTCGAGCACCAGCGGGTTGAGGAGCAGGAGGGCGCCGGTCGCGACGGCCCACGTCGGCGATGGCACCGCGATGCGCACGAGCAAAACGACGGCGCCAACGTAGAGAAGTGTCGCGAGGAGCGTCGGGAGCCGCAGGGTCAGCTCGCTCGCCCCGAGCGCCGCGACGCACGCCATCTCCAGGTAGGTCGCGAGGACGTGGTTGTTGGGGTCGTAGTTGAACACGTTGGCCGGCGAGGCGATGAACCAGTTGTAGGTGCACGCCTCGTCGTGGGCGATCGACTGGTGCGCGGCGCGGTAGGAACTTTGGGCTACCACCATGAGGCCGAGCAAGGCGATTGCCGCCGTCGCCCGCCTCCGGTCCCGGTCGTGCGTTCCGGCGTGCCGGCCGACCCCTATCTCCAAGAACAGTCCTCCGCGCTCGGGCGGTCTGGTGACCCCACCTCCGGTCCGGCGCCAACCCGTCCTGGACCGGATGCTATCACCCTGGATCAGGGGTCGGAAGGCGACTGTTTAGGCGCGCATGGGACTCTGTCGCAATCCATTGTTCTTCGTGCTAGAGTGGCGGCCGTGGACGCGGGGGGGCTGGGTCCGTTCCTCGACAGGGGGCTCGCCGGGGTGGCCGAGAAGGTGGTCGCCGGCGAACGCCTTTCGTTCGCGGACGGGACGTTCCTCGCGACCACCTCCGACCTGCTTGGCGTGGGACGCCTCGCCAACCTCGTGCGCGAGCGGCTCCACGGCAACGCGACGTTCTTCAACGTCAACCGTCACCTGAACCCCACCAACGTGTGCGTCGCCTCCTGCGCCCTGTGCGCGTTTGCCGAGAAGTACGGCGGCGCCCGGGGGTGGACCTACACGGTCGAGGAGGCGGTCGAGGTGGCCGCCCGCGACGTCAGCGAGGACGTCACCGAGCTGCACATCGTCGGCGGCCTGCACCCCAAGCTCGGCGTCGAGTACTACGAGGCGCTGTTCGCGGCGCTCTCGGCGCGCTTCCCCTGGGTGCACCTCAAGGCGCTCACCATGGTGGAGATCGACTTCCTCGCCCAGCGCGCGAAGCTGCCGGTCGAGGAGGTGGTGCGGCGCCTGGTTGCGGCCGGGCTCGGGTCCTGCCCCGGCGGGGGCGCCGAGATCTTCGCCGAGCGCGTCCGCGCCGTAATCTGCGACCACAAGACCTCCGGCGGGCGCTGGATCGAGATCGCGCGCACCGTGCACTCGCTCGGCATCAAGTCGAACTGCACGATGCTGTACGGCCACATCGAGACCGCCGAGGAGCGCGTCGACCACCTCGTGCGCCTGCGCGAGCTGCAGGACGCGACCGCCGGCTTTCAGTGCTTCATCCCGCTCGCCTTCCACCCGGCCAACACCCGCCTCGAGCACGTTGCGCCGAGCACGGGCCGGCTCGACCTGCAGACCGTGGCGCTCTCGCGGCTGATGCTCGACAACATCCCGCACGTCAAGGCCTACTGGATCATGCTCGGCGCCAAGGCCGCCCAGGTCGCGCTGCACTTCGGCGCCGACGACCTCGACGGCACCGTGGTGGACGAGCGCATCACCCTGGCGGCCGGGGGCCAGGCGGGGGCCGGGATGGCCAGGGCCGACCTCGAGCACCTGATCCGCGAGGCGCAGCGCGTCCCCGTCGAGCGCGACACCCTCTACCGGCCGGTCGCCGCCGCGCCGCAGTCAGCCGCCGGCTGACGCTACGCGGGCCACTCCGGGAACGACCTCGTCGTGAGGAACGCCGCCAGGCCTTGCCGGCACTCGGGGTGGGCGCGCTGCCGCGCGTTGGCGCGGGCGGCGGCGGCGAGCCGCGCGTCGAGGTCCGGCAGGGTGAGTTCGAGCAGGAGCCGCTTGGTCTCGGCCACGGCGCTCGGGGCGACCTTGCGCGCGATCTCGTCGGCGCGGCGTACGGCGGCCGCGGCCGGGTCGTCGGCGATCTCGTCCGCGAGCCCGGCCTCCAGGGCAGCCTCCGGGCCGAGCGGCGTGGGGTCGAGGTAGAGGCGCGCGAGGCGCGCCGGCGCGACCCGGCGCGGGAGGAACGTCGAGATGAGCGCCGGCACGAACCCGAGCCGTGTCTCCGAGAACTGGAAGCTGGCTCCGGGGCCGGCGATCACGACGTCGCAGCACGCGGCGAGGCCGGCGCCGCCGCCGAACGCCGCGCCGTGGACCGCCGCGACGGTCAGGAGCGGGCAGCGCAGGAGCGCGGCGTAGACGGCGCCGAGGCGCATCGCGTCGGCGACTCGCTCCTCCTCGCCCGCCGCGGCGCCGGCCGCCAGCTCGGCGAGGTCGGCCCCGGCGCAGAAGTGCCGCCCGGCGCCGGTCAGGACCAGGGCCCGCGCCGCCTCGGGGAGGTCCGCGACCGCGCGCGCCAACTCGTCCACGAGGGTGTTCGAGAGCGCGTTGCCGGCTTCGGGCCGCGCCAGCTCGACGACGACCACGCCGGCGCGCCGCTCGGTTCTCACGAGGGCCATTGCCCGAATGCTACCACTCGAGGAGGATCCGGCCGCCGGCGGGCGTGATGCGCCAGCGCACGAGGCGGAGCGACGCGGCCAGGGGTGCGGCGCGGCGCAACGCCGGGGCGCGCGCGCCGAGCCAGGGGACGCCGTCGAGCGCGTCGGCGACGCGCAGGCAGGCGGCCGCGAGGTCGGCGCCGCGCACGGCCCCGGCTTCGGCGGCGGGTGGCGCGCCCGCGACCGCGGCGAGCAGCTCCGGACGCGACGCCACCGCGAACCCGGGGGGAGGCGAAACCCACAGGTCGCCCAGCACCCCGCGCCAGCGGCGCGCCCCGGCCGCACCCGCCGTGTCGCCGCCGAGGCTCAGAAGCCGCTGCAGCTGAGCGGACGGCGCGGTCGCGCTCAGGGCGAGCGCCCAGTCGCTCCCGGCGATCGCGACGCGGGCCGGAGCGTGCGGCAAGCCGCTGCCGGGCCCGAGGAGCGCGGCCAGGGCGGCGAGATCGTCCGTCGTCACGACGTTCGCTTCTCCGGGCGGGGGCAGCTCGGGGGGGGCGCCCGAGACGAGTTCGAGCCGGTTCCGCCCCGCCGCCACCCGCCACCACCGCGCGCCGCGGCGGGCGAGAGCGGCCAACTCCCGGGGGGACGCGCCGTCCGGGGGCCCGGGGCCCCCGCCGCTGTCGAGCAGCGTCGCGGCGGATCCCGCCGCGACGGTGACGTCGCCGGCGCCGCCGGGGGTCGTGCGCAGGGGGACCCCTTCGATCGCGGCGAGTTCGGCGATCGCTCGCGCCGCGTCCGCGCCGACAGGAGCGGCGGCCGCGACGTCAGGACCTCGCCACCACACGGTCAGCGGCCCGCGCGCGTCGCGGGCGAGGGCGGCGAGGAGCGCGCGCACCCGCGGCAGCGCCGCGTCCGCCTCGGGAGCGGCGAGGACGAGCAACGCGAGCGCCTGCGGCCGGCGGGCGAGCCAGCGCAGCGCCCGCTCCGGCTGCGCGATCGCGACGAGGCCGTCTGCCTGCGCCGGGACGGCCGCGGCGGCAGCAGCCAGCGTCTGGGTGCGCGCGCGCGGCGGGGCGGTCCACCACCGCCATGCGAGCGAGGCGACGACGCCGCCGAGGGCGGCCAGCGCGAGGAGGACGGCGATCCGCCGCATGGTCCGGTGCCGTAGTGTACCCTTTCCCCGCGATGGCGCGCCGTCTCCGGGTCACCCTGACGTTCTTCGGCCACCTGCTGCGCGATGTCCTCGGCACCTTGGCGGCGCGCGTGCGGCGGCGATACCGGCGTGCCGTCCTCGGCGAAGAGACGCTGGCGGTCGGGGTGGACATCTTCCCGTTCTTCGAGCGGATGAGCGGGGTGGGGTGGTACGAGTGGAACCTGCTCGCCCGCCTTCCCGAGGCCGACCCCGCGATCGAGCTGCGCCTGTACGCGCACACCTTCGCCGCGCCGGAGGAGCCGGCGGCTGGGCCGCTCCCGACGGCGCTACGCACCCGCCTTCGGGTCCACCATGTCCCGGACGGGTTCCTGCTCCCGGTGCGCGGCACGCTCGTCGTTCTCCGCGCGGTCGTCGAGCCGTTGCTGCTCTTCCTCGACGGCAACGACGTCTTCTTCGCTCCGAACTTCTTCGTGCCGAGGCGCCACCTCGCCGCGGTGCGCGCGCTCGTGCCCACCGTGCACGACCTCGCGTTCCTGCGCCTGCCGCAGACGGTCCAGCGCGAGACCCTGGACAACCTCCGCCGTCACCTCCCCGGCGCGTTGTTCGCCGCGGACGCGCTGATCGCGGTCTCCGAGGCGACGGCGCGCGACCTCGGGGAGTTCGCCGGCGTCAGCTCCCGCCGCGTCCACGTGATCCACGAAGGGGTTGACCCGGGCTTCGCCACGACGAAGGGGGTTCCGCCCGCCGGCCTGCCCCCTCGGTACCTGCTCTTCGTCTCGACGCTCGAGCCGCGCAAGAACGTCGTCACCCTGCTCGAAGGCTTTGCCCGGGCGGTTGCCGGCGGGTACCCGGGCGAGCTGGTCCTGGTCGGGCGCTGGGGGTGGCGGACCGACGCGGCGCAAGCGGCGCTCGAGCGCTCGCCGGTGCGCGACCGCATCCGCCACCTCGACTACCTCGAGCGCCCGGCGCTGGCGGCCGTGGTTCGGGGCGCCGAGGCGCTGGTGTTCCCTTCGCTGCTCGAGGGGTTCGGCCTGCCGGTGCTGGAGGCGATGGCGTGCGGCGTGCCGGTGATCGTCTCGCGCGTGTCCTCGCTGCCCGAGGTGGCCGGGGACGCCGCGCTCTACGTCGATCCGGTCAGTCCCGACGAGATAGCGGCCGCGATCGTGCTCCTCTCCGGCGATCGCGGGCTCGCCGCGCGCCTGGGCGCCGCCGGGCGCGAGCGCGCGGCGCGCTTCAGGTGGGACGAGGCGGCAGCGGCGACCGCGACGGTGCTGCGGAGGGCCGCAGGGATGCCCGGGAGGTCCGCCGATGCGTATCGCGTTTGACGCCCGCCCCCTGATCGGTCCGCGCACCGGTGTCGGCGTGTGGCTCGAAGGCCTCCTCCGCGGCCTCGCGGCCGGGACCGATTGGAGCTTCGTGCTCTGCCTGCCGCGGCGGGTGGCTGAGCTCGGGATCGGCGACCTGGGCGGGCGGGCCAGCGTCCTCGCGCCGCCGGTGCCGCTGCCCGGCACGCTCTGGCTGCACACCCTGGCGGGTCCCTCCCTCGCCGGCCGCGCCGACGTTTTCGTGGGGTCGCTCGGCGTGCGGCCGCGGCGCCTGAGTGTCCCGGACGTGCTGATGGTGCACGACGTCACTCCGCGCACCCGCCCGCAGGCGCACACGTTCGTCAACAGGCTGTGCTTCAACGCCTACCTCGAGGAGTCGCTGGCGTCGGCAGGGGCGGTGGTGTGCCTGTCCGAGGCCACGCGCGCGGCCGTGGCCCGCGTCCAACCCGGCGCGGCGCGCCGCGCCCGCGTGATCGGCGCCGGGGTCGACCCGTTCTTCTCGCCACCGGGCGAGGGCGAGGACGGCGCCGAAACGCGCCGCCGCTTCGCCGGCGGCCGCCCGTACCTGGCGCAACTCGGCACGCTCGAGCCCCGCAAGGGGATCGCGACGCTCCTGGCGGCGCACGCGTTGCTGCTGGATCGTCGCCCCGACGCCCCCGACCTCGTGCTTGCCGGCGGGCGCGGCTGGGGCGGCGGGTGGCTGGCCTCGGCGCTGGCCCGTCACCCCGCGCCCGGCCGCGTCCACCGTCCCGGGTACGTGAGCCGGGAGGATGCCCGGGCCTTACTGCGTCACGCCGAGCTCGTCGCGTTGGTCTCCGAGGAGGAGGGGTTCGGCCTGCCGCTCGCCGAGGCGCTGGCGTGCGGCGCCGCCTGCGTGGCCTCCGACGCGCCCGCCCTCCTGGAGGTGTCCGCCGGCGCCGCACGACACGTCGCCCGCGGAGACGCCGTGGCGCTCGCGGCCGCGCTCGCGGCCGCCCTCGAGCCGGAGGCGGGGCGCTCGCTGCGCGCCGAAGCGCTGAGGCGCGGCGCGGAGCTCACCTGGACGCGGCCGCTCGCCGCGTGGCAAGCGCTGCTCGAGGATGTCGCCCGCGGGCAATCCGAGGCGGCGCGGCTTAGAATGCCAGGCGATGCGCCGACTCGGCATTGACGCCCGCAAGCTCGCGGATTTCGGGATCGGTTCGTACCTGCAGGGGCTCCTGGGAGAGTTCGTCCGCATCGACCCTCCCGGCGGGATGGTCGTCTTCGTCGGCAGCGAGCACCGCCACCTGCTCCCCGACCTCCCGGAGAGCTGGCGTCTCGTCGAGGTGAATGCCCCCGGCTACTCGATCAAGGAGCAGGCCGCGGTGCTGGCGGCCGCGGTTCGCGCGGGGGTCGGGGTGCTGCACGTGCCACACTACGTCCTCCCGTGGTTGCTGCCGCGCCGGATGGTGGTCACGGTGCACGACATCATCCACGTGCTCTTCCCCGAGTTCCTGCCCAACTCGCTCGGGTTCGCCTTCGCCCGCCTCTCGATCCGCGCGGCGGTGAGGCGAGCTCGCCGGGTCGTGGTGGTCTCGCGCACCACGGCCGACGACCTGAAACGGCTGTTCGGGGCGAGCGAGGAGCGCATGCGGGTGATCCCCCACGGCGTTCACGCGGAGTTCCTCGGCTCCGGCGACCCGCAGCGCGACGAGACGCTGCGCCGCCGGCTCGGCGTCGCGCCGCCGTACCTGCTGCACGTCGGCAACCACAAGCCGCACAAGAACGCCGAGGGGTTGCTCAAGGCGTACCAGATCCTGGCCCACCGGGGGCGCGTCGCGGTGCCGCCGCTCGTCATGGTCGGCGGCTTTCCCCCCGGCGGCGAGCTGGCGAGGCGCGCGGCCGCCATGGGCCTGGCGGACCGCGTCCGCTGCTTGGGACAGGTGGAGCGGGCCGAGCTGGCGGCGCTGTTCCGCGGCGCGGCCGTGTTCGTGTACCCCACGCTTTACGAGGGGTTCGGCCTGCCGGTGCTGGAGGCGATGGCGTGCGGCGTGCCGGTGGTCGCCGGCGACATCGCGGCGGTGCGCGAGGTGGCCGGGGAAGCGGTGTTGAGGGTGAACCCGCGGGATGTCGTCGAGCTCGCCGCGGCGGTGCGGCGCCTGCTCGAACAGGCCGAACTGCGGGAAGACCTGCGCGCGCGCGGCCGTGCCCGGGCGCAGGAATTTCCCTGGCGGCGCGCGGCGGAGGCGACGCTGGGGGTGTACCGTTCGGTGTGGGAGGAGTCGTGATGCGGGTGGCGCTGGTGCACGATTGGCTCACCGGGATGCGGGGCGGCGAGGGGGTGCTGGCGGAGATCGCGAGCTTCTTCCCCGGCGCCCCGATCTACACCCTGTTCCACCGCAAGGGCGCTGTGACGGGGGAGGTGGCGTCCCACCCGATCCGCACCTCCTGCCTGCAGCGGTTCTCGTTCGGCGGCCGGGTCTACCGGCCGCTGCTGCCGTGGATGCCGCAGGCCGTGGCGGCGTTTCAGCTCGCCGGCTACGACCTGATCATCTCCTCGAGCCACTGCGTGGCCAAGGGCGTGATCCCGCCGCCCGGGGCGGTCCACGTCTGCTACTGCCACACGCCGATGCGCTACCTGTGGGACCAGAGAGACGACTACGTGCTGCGCTTCGCCACCCCGCTGCGCCCGCTGCTGCGGCGGGAGCTCGAGCACTTGCGCACCTGGGACGTGGTCTCGTCGGCGCGCGTGGACCACTTCGTCGCCAACTCGCGCCTCGTCGCGCGCCGCATCGAGCGCTACTGGCGCCGCGATGCCGAGGTGATCCCGCCGCCGGTGGACGTCGATTTCTTCACCCCCTCGGGCGAGCACGAACCCCACCTCCTGATGGTTGCGGCGCTGGTTCCGTACAAGAGGGTGGAGGTCGGCATCGCGGTCGCCAAGGAGCTCGGTATGCCGTTGCACGTCATCGGCGAAGGGCCGATGCGCCGTTCGCTGGCTTGGCGGGCGACGGGGAGCGTTCGTTTCCTGGGGCACGTCACCCGCGAGCGGTTGCGGGACGAGTACCGCTCCGCCGCGCTCCTGCTCGTCCCCAACGTCGAGGACTTCGGCATGGTGACCGTGGAGGCTCTCGCCTGCGGCACGCCGGTCGTCGGTCTGGAGGGGAGCGGCACCGTCGATGTCGTCGTCAGCGGCGAGCACGGGGCGCTCGCCGGAGACGGCTCGGTCGGCGCGCTCGCGGCCGCGTGCCGGGAGGTCCTGGCGCGCCGCTTCGATGCCCGCAACCTGCACGCCAGGGCGGAGAGCTTCTCCCGCCAGCGTTTCCGCCGTCGCTTCGCCTACCTGTTGGAGCGCGTCCTGCCGGCGCGCCGGGAGCCATGATCGACGAGAAGCTGCGCGTCAACCGCACCGGGCTGGTGGCGGTGGACCTGGCGGCGACCTACCTGGCGTTGTTCCTCGCCTTTCACCTGCGGTTCGACGTCGCGGTGTACCCGGTCACCAAGGGCGTGCCGCCGCTCGCGCCGTACGTGGCCCTTTTCCCGATCATCACGCTGATCTGGCCGGTCGTGTTCTACTTCCGCGGCCTGCTGCAGGGCAGGCCGCAACGCTCCCGCGTCGAGGAGGCGTTCGCCGTCGTGATCGCGGTCGCCGTTTCCATGCTCGTCCTCAACGCCGGCCTCGCCTTCTACCGCGAGTTCACCTACTCCCGCCTCCTGCTCGGCATCTTCGCCGTCCTCGACGTGGCGTTCGTGGTCGCGGGGCGGGTCGCCTTCTGGAGCGTGATGGCCCGCGTCTGGTCGTCCTCGCGCCACCGCCGGCGCGCCCTCGTCGCCGGCGCCGGGGAGCTGGGGCGCATGGTGGCGGCCAGGCTCGTTCAGCACCGGGAGCTGGGCCTCGACGTCGCGGGGTTCCTCGATGACGACCCGGGGAAGGCCAACGGCCGCTTCGAGGGACTGCCGGTTCTCGGGACGCTCGACGAGATCGAGGAGGTCGCCCGGTCGCAACGCGTCGACCAGCTCTACGTCGCGCTGCCGATCGGCGCGCAGCACAAGACCGTACGGCTGCTCAAGCGCGCCGAGCCGATGCTGCTCGCCGTGCGGGTCGTTCCCGACCTGCTGCAGTACTACGCCCTGCGCGCCGGCGTCGAGGACCTCGATGGGATCCCGGTGATCAACCTGTCGCAGATCCCGCTCGCCGGGTGGAACACGCTCGTCAAGCGGGTCATGGACCTCGTCCTCGGCTCGCTCGCCCTCGTGGTCCTGTCGCCGTTGCTGGCCGTGATCGCTCTGCTCGTGGGCCTCGAGGGGCGCGGCGCCGTGTTCTACCGTCAGCTGCGCATGGGACTCGACGGCAAACCTTTTCGGATCATCAAGTTCCGCACCATGATCCCGGATGCCGAGGCGGACTCGGGGCCGCGCTTCGCGGTCCGCAACGACCCGCGCACGACCCGGGTGGGAACCTGGCTGCGCCGGCTCTCGCTCGACGAGTTGCCGCAGCTCGTCAACGTGGTCTGCGGCGAGATGTCGCTCGTGGGGCCGCGTCCAGAGCGGCCCGAGTTCGTGGCGCGTTTTCGCGAGCGCTACCCGGAGTACATGTCTCGGCACCGCGTGCGCGCCGGGATCACCGGCTGGGCGCAGGTGCACGACCTGCGCGGCCAGAGCTCGATCCGGAAGCGGATCGCCTACGACCTGTACTACATCGACAACTGGACGTTGGGGCTGGACTTCAAGATCTTGTGGTTGACGGCGATGAGGTTCTGGCGCCACCGTCACGCCTACTAGCGAGCGCCGCCGGCGTCGGGCCTCTCGCTGCGTTGCGCTCGCCCCGCTCGCGTCCTCTTGTAGCCTCCGGCTACACTCCGGCGCGGCGGGGGTCGCGCGCCTTGCGATAGGCCCAACGGCGGCGGCGCGGCTACACGCCCCAAGCCCGGAGGTCCTGCCTCCCGTTGCGCTTCTTGTCTTCGAGGGAGGAACTCGGGGCCGCGCGGCCTGCGGCCGGCGCGGCCGCTTCTCATGTGGGGCGCGCCCGCCGGGCGCGCTGTCGTTGATCTCCACGGGCCACTGACCACGGACCACGTCTTTCCGCGCCCGGTGCCCGGCGCCCGGGTATGATCTGGGTTCTTGGGGGTGCGCACGTGACGGACGCGCCGGCGGTGTGGACGGACGAGTACAGGGTGCGGGCGTACGAGGTCGGCGCCGACGGCCGGGCGACGCTGCCGGCCGTGTGCAACTGGCTGCAGGAGACCGCCGGGAACCACGCCACCGCGCTCGGTTGGGCGGTGGACTCGCTGCAGGCGCAGGGGCGCACGTGGATGTTGGTCAGGCTGCACCTCCGGCTCGGGGAGCTGCCGGGGTGGCGGGACGAGGTGCGGGTCACGACCTGGCCGGCCGGGGTGCATCGGCTGTTCGCCCTGCGCGAGTTCCGCATTGACGGCGGGGACGGACGCGAGCTCGGGATCGCCACGACCGGTTGGGTGCTGCTCGACCTCGCTGCGCACCGGCCGGTGCGGGCGCTCGCCGAGGTCGAGGCGATCGCGCGCAACGCCCCGGGGCGGGTGCTCGACGACCCGTTCGGCCGGCTGCCCGAAACCGAAAACCCGGATTCCGAGACGGCGGTCGAGGTGCGATTCGCCGACCTCGACATGAACCATCACGCCAACAACGTGAGCGTGATCTCCTGGGCGCTCGAGGCGCTCCCGGAGGAGGTCGTGCTGGGCGCCGCCTGTACCGAGCTCGAAGTGGACTTCCGCAGCGAGGCCCGGCACGGCGAGGCGATCGGCGTGAGGGCGCAGCGCGAACCGGGCCGGGCGCTGGCGTTCCGGCACACCTTGGTGCGCGCCGGCGACGCCCGGGAGATCGCCCGCGCCCGCTCGGCGTGGGCCGCGGACCCTCGCTAGTCGCCGCCGGCCTCCGGCGGGACCAGCAGCCCCCGTTCGACCGGGGGGAGCTTGGGCCAGCTTCCCGCCAACCAGCTCACGCCTTCGAGGAACGCATCGGCGCGCTCCGTGTCCGGGCAAACGCGCCGCACGAGGTCCCGGAACGCGCCGGAGTGGTGCAGGTGGACGGCGTGCGCGAGTTCGTGGGCCACGACGGCCTCGAGCACCCAGCGCGGCATCTGGCGCAGCACGGCGTTGAGCCGGATCGTCCTGGTGGACGGCGAGTAGCTCCCCCAACGGGCGCTCTGGGTGGTGACGAAGGTGACGTCGTGCACTTCGGGCGGCTCCGGGAAACGGGCGGCGACGCGCCGGGCGAGGGCGAGGGCGTCCTCCTCGCGGTTGACCTGGCTGGCGCGCGCCCGCCGCAACAGCGTGCGCGCCAGGTCGGGGATGGCGTTGTCGATCTCGCTCGCGCTCGCGTGGTACGGGGCGCTCACGTGCACCGTCGAGCCTCGCAGCCGCGCGTTGAGGTTCTTGACTCGCTTGCGTTCGACGACCAGCGTGACCGTCACGCCGTCGACGGTGATGGTGCGGGGTTCGCTCACCGGTGCATTGTAGCGGCGGGGCGGGGGGGGTCAGGGGGAGGGCCGGCGGCCGGCGCTGCACGCCTCGCACGGGCACGAGGCGCGCAGCTCGTCGAGGGCGTAGATGCCGTGGTCGTGGCCGTCGCCCCAGGTGACCTGGAGGCCGTAATTCCCGACCAGACCCACGGCGGCGGGCACGAACGCCTCGGGGCGGAGGCGCTTCAGGGTCGGGAGCGTGGCGCGGCCGAACAGGTGCTGCTCCCCCTTGCAGGTGGCGCAGCTGCAGGCCCGCCGCAGCGGCCCGCCCTGGAAGTACGACTCGTGGCCGTCGCCCCAGACGACGACCACCTCGTCGCCGACGATCGTCACATCCCGCACGGCGGTTCGCGGGTCAGAAGACATCGCGGCCCTCCACAGCGGGGAAGCCTTCGAAGAGGCGGTTCAATTCCACGAGCAGCGCCTGGGCGCTCGGGAAGCGGGCGGCTGGGTCTTTCTCGCACAGACGCTGAACGAGCGCCCACACCGGCGCGGGGATCGGGTGCGCGAGTTGCTCACTGGGGGGCAACGGCTGACGCAGGTGCATCTCGAGCACCCGGTACGGGGAATCGGCCGTGAACGGAACGGCGCCCTCGAGCATCTCGTAGAGGATGATCCCGAGCGCGTAAAGGTCCACCCGGTGATCCACGGTCTTGGGGTCGATCATCTCCGGCGCCGCGTACGCCGGCGTCCCGAGAAACAAGCTGGAGGTCGTGAGCCCTGGCTGGTCCGCCAGGCGGGCGATCCCGAAGTCCATGACCTTGACCGTCCCGTCGGGGAGGATCATGACGTTCTCGGGTTTGAGGTCGCGGTGGATGACCCCCTTCGCGTGGGCGTAGTCGAGCGCTTCGGCGATGTCGCGGGCGACCTCGAGTGCCCGCCTGACCGGCAGTGGCGCATGCTCGCGGAGCTCCTGCTTGAGCGTACGCCCGCTGACCAGCTCCATCGCCAGGAACGGCCGTCCCTTCTCCTCGCCGGCGTCGAGGACGCGCACGATCCGGGGGTGGTGGAGCTGCTCTCCGAGCTGCCCCTCGCGCAGGAACCGCGTGACGAACGTTGCGTCCGACAGACATCCGTCGTGCGGGACCTTGACGGCGACGGTCTGCCCGTCCGCCGCCCGTCGCGCCCGGTAGGTCGTCGCCATTCCTCCCCGGCCGAGCACGCTCTGCAGCTCGTAGCGGCCCATCCTGGCCCCGGCCTCGACCAGCGTCGCGGCCTGCTCCAGGGTTGCGGCCGGGCCGGTCGGAGCAGGTGGCAAGGCAACCGCCGGCCGGCGCCGGGCCCGCCGCCAGGCGACGGCGGCCGCGATCGCGGCGAGCGCCGCGAGGAGCAGGAGCCCGCGGGCGGCGTTGCGGTGCGCTCCGGCGGGGCCGGTGCCCGAACGGGCGCTCCCGGTCGGGGCAGGCGGCGGTGTCGGGCCACCCGCCTGCCTCTCGTTCGGCATCGGTGTGGTCCCGGCGACCTGCGGTACCGGGGTGGGCGCTGGGACGGTGCGGGTGGGCTGAGGCGCCGCGGCCGCGGGAACCCGGGCCGCGCGCGTCCGTCCCAGGCGGAGGACGAGCGTCGCGGTGCCGCCAGCCGTAACCGTGACGTGCTCCTCTGCCGGCCCAAAGCCGGGTGCCTCGGCCCGGACGAGGTGGCTGCCGGGCGACACCGGGAACGGGCCCATCGGGGTGGTCCCGGCCGCGGTTCCGTCGAGCGTCACTGCGGCGCCGGGCGGGTCGCTCTGAACGGCGAGCTGGCCGGTCGCGGGCTCCGCAGTGGGGGTCGGCGCCGGCGAGCCGATCTCCTTCTTCCTGGCGATCTCCCCCTGGACGCGTCGCCAGAGCGCCTCGAGTCTGGCGCGCGGCGTCACGCGGGCGTTGGCGGCGGTCCTGAGGTAGCCCACGGCCAAGTGCGGCTTGTCGAGCCCGGTGAGGCACAGCGCCATGTGGTAATAGGGGTCGTAGTCGAGGATGAAGTTGCCGCCTTCGGTCTGAATGCGTTTGGCCGGCACCGGCACGACTCGCGCCGCCGCCTGGAAATCCTCGAACGCCTCGCGCCACGACCCGCGCTCCTCGAGCTCGATCCCGCGGTTGTAGTGCTCATACCACTGCACGGCGGCGAGCGCTGGCGACGCGAGGAGCACGGCGAGCACGCCGCCGGCCAGGGCGGAAACCCTCAATCTAGACGGCATGGCGTGTGGAGATTCCGCCGGCCGGCCGCGGGTGGCGACACCGCCTGCCGGGGCCAATTCGGTTGGCCGCGAAGGGGACCACACCTGCAGGAACGTTTGCCCCCCCTGCGGCCACGGTCATCGCGCCCTCCAAGAAAGCGGCGAAAGTGTAGCATTGGCCGATGCGGGACGCGCTTGTCGTGGCGAACGCGCCGTGGCGCTGGCGGGAGGAGTTCGCCTCGCTCGTGCGCCGGTCCGATCTCGTGCTGGCGGCAGACGGCGGCGCCAACCACCTGGCGCGCATCGGCGTGCGCCCGGCCGCGGTGGTCGGCGACCTCGACTCGATTTACCCCGGCGTGCGCCGCTGGGTGGGGGAGGAGCGCATGGTGGCGCGCCCCGACCAGGACTCCACCGATCTCCACAAGACCCTCGCCTACGCCTTCGACGAACGGGGCGCTCGAAAGGTGACCATCCTGGCCGCGACCGGCGGAAGGCTCGACCACGCCATCGAGAACCTCGCCCTCCTCGGGCGCTGGGCGGATCGCGGCGAGGTCGAGCTCCTCGACGAGGAGCATCGGATCGTGGCAGTCAGCGACGCGCTGACGGTCGCGGTTGCGGCCGGGGCGACGGTCTCGCTGATGCCGCTCGGCCGCTGCGAGCGGGTGTGGGCGCGGGGTCTGCGCTGGGAGCTCGACGGCGGACCGCTCGATCTCGCCGGCCGCACCAGCGTCTCGAACGTCGCCGAAGGCGGAGAGATCGAGGTGCGGGTGGAGGGAGGGATCGTCCTCGTGTTCCTCCCCTGGCTCTCCCTCGACTGCTAGAATCCGGGCCGATGCAGTCCAAGATGGCGGGCTCCCCCCGCATCCTGCAAGCGTTCTACCGCCTCTACTTCGGCTTCTGGATCCCCACCCTGGTGTGGGCCTCGATCCGCTGGCCGCTCGGCCTCATGTACTGGATGGCCCGCGACCTCGTGATGCTGCCGTTCAACGTGGTGCGGCCGAAGTACCTGCGCGCGATCAAGGCGAACTACGCGCGCATCCTGGGGCTGCCTCCGGACCACCCCGACGTGCGCCGCGTCGCGTGGCGGATGGGCTACCAGCACGCCTACCACTGGATCGACTTCTTCCGCTGGTCGCAGTTGCCTCCGGAGGCGCTCAACGCGCACATCGTCGCGGTCGAGGGCGAGGAGCACTTCGCGGCGGCGCGGAGCTCCGGGCGCGGCACGTTGCTCCTCACCGCCCACATGGGCAACCCCGAGGTGGGCGCGGTGGCGATGGGGACGCACTTCGAGCCGGTCCACGTCCTGTACTGGCGCGACCGCTTCGCCACCGCGGAAGAGTTTCGCACCCGGGCCCGCCTGCGCGGCAACGTCCACGGCATCCCCGTGGACGCCTCGCCGTTCTCGGTCGTCCCGGCGCTGCGCATCCTCCAGGCGGGCGGCATCGTCGCGGCGCACGGCGACCGCGACTTCAACGACCAGGGGTGGCCGGTGGAGTTCTTCGGCGCCACTGCCAGCTTTCCGCCGGGGCCTTTCCTGCTGGCGGCGCGTTCGGGCGCGCTCCTCGTCCCGACGTTCTTCCTGCTCACTCCCGAGCGGACGTTTCACGTGATCTACGAACCGCCGATCGACCTCGCCGGCGCCGACGGGGTCGAGGAGCGGGCCCGCGCCGCGATGAAGACCTGGGCCGGGATCCTCGAGCGCCGGATCCGACAGTACCCCGAGCAGTGGTACTGCTTCTACCCGTTCTGGGAACGCCGGCCGGGCGGACGACAAGGCGCGGCGGGCGGCGACGTCCCGGGGACGACCCGGCGAGAGCGGCCATAGGTGGACGCCCGCGCGCGGGCCAGGCCTACAACCTGACGACCATCTTCCCGGTGTTCTCGCCCGTGAACAGCCCCAGGAACGCCTTCGGCACGTTGGCGAACCCCTCGACCACCGTTTCCCGGACGTGGAGCTGCCCCTCCTCCACCCAGGTCGAGAGCCGCCGCTGCGCTTCGGGAAAGCGCTCCTTGAAGTCGAAGATGATGAACCCCTCGGCGCGGGCGCGGCGGACGAGGAGCGTGGCGAACGGCCGCGGGCCGCGCGGTGGGTTCTTGGCGTTGTACTGCGCGATCTGGCCGCAGATCACCAGGCGGGCCCTGAGGTTGATCAGACCGAGCGCCGCGTCGGTCACCGCCCCACCGACGTTGTCGAAGTAGACGTCCACGCCGTCGGGGCAGAGGGGGGCGAGGGCCTCGCGCAGGTCCTCGTGGGCCTTGTAGTTCAGCGCCGCATGGAAGCCGAGTTCCTCGCGTGAGCCAGCGCACCTTCTCCTCGCTACCCGCCGCCCCCACGACGCGGCACCCCATCAGGCGGGCGATCTGGCCCACCAGGGAGCCCACCGCGCCCGCCGCCCCGGAGACGAGCACGGTTTCTCCGGGTTTGGGCCGCCCCACCTCGAGCAGGCCGAAGTAGGCGGTGAGGCCGGGCATGCCGAGGGCGCCGAGCGCGAGGGAAGCCCGCTCCGCCGGCAGCGCCACCTTCTGCAGCACGCTGCCCGGGAGCACGCCGGCGGTGCGCCATCCCAGTGGGGCGAGCACGAGCTCGCCGGCGGCGACGTCGGGATTCCTTGATTCCACCACGCGCGCCACCGTCTGGCCGGCGATCACGTCGCCGGGTTGGAGAGGGGCGACGTAGCTCCTGGCCAGGCTCATCCGCCCGCGCATGTACGGGTCCACCGAGATGAAGAGGGTCTCCAGCAGCACCTCGCCGTCGCCCGGGGCCGCCACCGGCCGGCGCTCCAGACGGAACGTCGAGTCGTCGGGCATCCCCTCGGGATAGCCGGTGAGAATCCAGCACTCGCTCTGCAGAATCGCCATCGCGCGCCCCTTTCGCTTCGCCGGCCTGCACGCTCACAATCAGAATACCGAAACCCGTCAATCCATCGCGATGTCAAGGGTGGGCACCGGGACCGCCCGACCGAGGACAAGGTGCGGGCGAACTATGGGCGCTCGCGCACGTCGTGACCCAGCGGTCTAACTACCTCTGCATCGTCACGAGGGTCGGGTCGTTGGTGATGTTGTCGATCACCGAGGCAAAGGCGAACAGCCCCGATCCCGACTGCACCGTGATCTTGGCGTACCCGCGGTCCATCGCCGTCTGCCCCGCCACGTTCAGGAACGGCTGGGTCGGCTGCACCCACTGCCCCGCGGCCAACGCCACCGGGTAATCGCCGAGCTTGCTCCCCGCCCCGTTGTAGAGCTCCACCAGCACCGTCGCACTGGCGGTTCCCGTGTTGACCAACCCGATGTTGCAGCGGTACGAAGCGTCCTCCCTGAGTCCCGCGAGGTACGCGCTCTGCCCCGCACCCAGCCCGTCGCCGCTGGCCACCGCCGGGTAGTCCTGCCCCTGCGTGCCGTTGGGGAAGCAGCTCGCGTCCGAGGGGACCTGGTTGTACGTCCGTGTCGTGACCCTGAGCGCCTGGTCGGAGAGGATCTCGACGGCTCCTGACCCACTGGCGCCAAGTTGCCCGACCACGTCGGTCAGGACCGACTGCACGCCCGGCGGCACGTAGGTCTGGGTGCTCACGACACCGCCGGTCCCGTAGAACAGGATCTGCAGGTTGGCCGTTACCGCGCCGATGTTGAGCAGGCCGAGGTCGCTCCGCCACTGGCTGTTGTTGAGGCCGCTCGTGTGGCTCGCCACCGGCACCCAGGTGAGGTAGGCAAAGGCCGGTCCCAGCGTGATCATCGCCGCCGCGGAGTCGGCATGTCCGCACGAGTTGCTCACCCGCACCCAGAAGCTCGTGGGGCTCGTCAGCACCGGCGTGGTGAAGCTGCTCGCGTCGGTCCCCACAAGGTTCGATGCGTCACCGGATACGCCCTGGTACCACTGGTAGGAGAAAGGCGCCGTGCCTGTGGTCGTCACTGAGAGCGTGGCGGTCCGCCCGGTTGGAACGCTCTGGCTCTGCGGCTGCGAAATGATCGAAGGCGAGGTGCAGCCGCCGGCGACGAAGACCCATGCGGCGCCGACCCCGGAGTTGTCGCCGCCTCCCCCGATGATGGCGGTGGCGCCGTCCGCTGCAATGGCGACCGATTGGCCCTGTTGGGCCGCCCCGACGGCGCCGGTGCCACGCAGCGTGTCACCAACCTGCGACCACTCCCCTCCGCTGCGGGTGAACGCCCATGTGGCGCCCACGAAACCGTGGTCTTCCCGCCCGCCGACGATCGCAGTGTTGCCATCCCCGGAAATTGCCACCGAGTTGGGCCAAAAGACGCCCATTCCCACGGCGCCGGCTTCAACCAGTCTGTCGCCCTGCTGCGCCCACACCCCACCGCTGCGCGTGTACACCCAAGCGGTGCCGACGACGCCGGGACCGCCGAGATATCCGTCGAGGTTTCCGCCGACGATCGCAGTGTTGCCATCCCCCGAGATCGCCACCGAGATGCTCTGCGGGTAAGGTCCGGCCGCGCCAGTGCCAACCAGCAGATCGTCGCCCTGCTGCGACCACACCCCAGCGCTGCGCGTGAACACCCACGCGGCGCCGGCACCGGATTTATCGCCCCCGCCGACGAGGGCCGTGTTGCCATCCCCCGAGATTGCCACCGAGATGCCCTGCTCGGCAGGCCCGGCGGCAACCGTGCCGACCAGCTTGCTGCCCTGCTGCGACCACACACCCCCGTTGCGCGTGAAGACCCACGCGGCGCCGGCATAGGCGTTGTCGTACGGTGCGCCGAGGATCACGGTGTTGCCGTCGGCCGAGATTGCCACCGAGAAGCCCTCCTGCACCTCAGCCCCGACGGCGCCGGTGCCGACCAGCTTGCTGCCCTGCTGCGACCACACCCCACCGCTGCGCGTGTACACCCACGCGGCGCCGACGTTGGAGCTGTCGGCGGGCCCGCCGACGATCGCGGTGTTGCCGTCCGCCGAGATCGCCACCGAGAAGCCCTGCTGCACGGCAGCCCCGACGGCGCCGGTGCCGACCAGCTTGCTGCCCTGCTGCGACCAGCCCCCGCCGCTTCGGGTGAACACCCACGCGGCACCGGCATTGGAGTTGTCGGCGGGGCCCCCGACGATCGCCGTGTTCCCGTCCGCCGAGATCGCCACCGAAGCGCCTTGAAGGGCACTCCCAAAGGCGCCGGTGCCTACCAGCTTGCTGCCCTGCTGGGTGAATTGCGCCGCAGTTGCATGCGCAAGGAACAGCATCCCGACGACCAAACCTGCATGCCGTGCCATCGTCTTCTCCTCTCACGACTCACCGCGAGGACTGATTCCCGAGTGTGCAACTCGCCGTCAGAAAGGTCAAGGTCGAGCCGCTGGCACGGTGAGAAATCGCTGACCGCGTAGGCGGCGTGGAGGACTTCACCGCTGGCCTTGGCCGATGTCTCGGCGGAGCGAGGGATGAGTTTCGGCACTCAGCTCAGGTTTGGTTCTTGCTGCCGGCGTACGACCCAGGCGCCACCCCGGACGCAGATGAGACAAACCGCACCCAGTGTGGAGGCCTCGGATTGTAGGTGGGACTCAAAGGGGGGCAGGATAGTGGTTTGTTGGAGGGGCCGGCATCCGTTGAGCTGAGGGGGGAACTGGTTTATTACTCAGTCGGCGAGAATTCACCACCGTTGTCAGGGGCGGAGGATGAGTGTACCGCCAGGGCGGGCGAAAAGTGGACCACGTCGTGGAGGGTTGGAGAGGCAGGCAGGCGGAGGAGGAGCGACGCCCGACCGGAGACTGCCTGGCTCGTGCCGCGGACTCAGACGGCCGGCAGGGGAGGCGTGGGTGAGCGCCTCCGCCTTGTGCTGTCGGCCAGCCGGTAGCTGTCGCCGTTCATCTCGAGGATGTGGACGTGATGGGTGAGGCGGTCAAGGAGCGCGCCGGTCAGGCGCTCGGAGCCGAAGACCTGGGTCCACTCGTCGAAGGGCAGGTTGCTGGTGAGCAGGATCGAGCTGCGCTCGTAGCGTTGGCTGAAGACCTCGAAGAGCGGCTCGGCGCCGGTCTTGGACAGCGGCACGAAGTCGAGCTCATCAGGCGGTTGTTCTCCTTCTCCAGGTTCCACAGCTTTCTCGCCTGCTTACATGTAGAGGCCGTAGGCCTTCGGCACCCTGGTGCCTCCGCTCGTGATCTCCTTTGTGGTGTCCGACCCTTCGTGTCAGTCCTTCGGCCGGCCGGCAAACGGTCCCGACCTACGAAGCGACGTCGTTCGCCGCTTGGTGCCGCGCTATCTGCCGACCAGGAACGAACCCGTCCCTTCCATCGGCATAGCCGCAGCGGACGGCCCGGTGCGAACGGCGCGGAGCACGACCGTGATCAGGTGTGCTGCCTCTGCCCGCCGACGAAGTGTTACTCCCGACCCACCCGGACCCAGTGCTTGGGTGCCCACACGAATCCGGGACGGTGCCTCTCCCAGCGTCCCGTCGCACAGACGTACCGGTGCTGTTCCCAGCGCCAGTGGCCCGCGATCCAAAAGTAGTCCGTCGATGGCGGCAGCGGAGCGTGCCGCACGACGATCGACACGAACTCGGGCGGGGCGACGATCTTGGCCCAATGGCCGGGTTGGAAGACCCAGGCGCTGGCCTCGCTCACCCAGTGCGCCCGCACGAAGACCTCCCCGACCCGGGTCCTCTCCCATTGGCCGCCAACCCAGGGATACTGCGCTGACTCCCACTTCCAGTGGCCCGAAATCCAGTAGGCATCCGGCGCCGGCGGCGGCGGCGGAGTTTCGGCTCGGGCCAGCGGCGGCGCGATCCTGATGCGGATGTCGAACGCCACGTGCGTGCTTGCGGCGGCACCAAGGCCTGCTGCGCGGGTTGGTTTCGCGCTACAATGGAAATGTCGAAATGTCGAAACTTCGTTCGGTTCCGCCCAAGAAGGAGGGAGTCCCCCAGGAGCAAGGCTTCAGGCTGACCGGGGAAGTTGACGGCCAGCCCCTGGACTTCGTGCTGAGGCTGGGCGAGAACAGTATCGGTGCGCTGCCAGAAAACGACTTTGCCATCGACGCTTGCGGCGTCTCGCGTCGTCATGCGGTGATCAGCTGGAACGACGGTGGTGTGGAGGTGAAAGACACTGCCAGCAAGAACGGGACGCTCGTCAACGGGGTGCGAATCGACCAGGGAACCATCAAGGTCGGAGATTTGGTCTGCTTCGGTCCTGCCCTGTTGCGCCTCGAGGCCACTTGCGCCAGTGACGCGGTGCCTGGCGGAGATGGCACAGTGCGCCGCCAGATTGGGGCGCGGCGCCCGCGCCGGAAGGGCATCAAAGACACCCCGACGGGCGACGGCGTCGAGGTTTCCCAGCGCTGGTTTGGTGCCCTAGACCGCATCGGGGATGTTCTGGCGGGGACCGGGGAGCTCGGCGTTGCGAGGTCCCTCGAAGTGCTGGTAAGTGCGCTGGGTGCCGTGGGTGCGGCGTTCATCGGGTGGGATCGGTCGAGCGATCTCCGGGTGGTACGCCATACGGCGGGTGACTTCCGTCCCCCAGGAGAAGTCGAAGAGTTTCTGAAGACCGCCGGCGCACACCGGTCGGAGGGGGGAAGCGGGCTGGCCGTATACAGCCGCGCCCAGGAAACTGACCCACCGCTGGCGCTGGCGGTTGCGGCCGATGGTTCTCCCACCCTTCATGCCGTTGTGGTCCTCGGGGAGTTTCCCCAGCGCAAGGCGTGCGGCCGGTTTCTCGAGCTGTTCCTCAAACTCGTACTGAGGAGCCTGCCCGACGCGCCAACCTCCGACCCGGTGCGGTTGCGCCGCCCGGTACCGGACCTCATTTTTCCCGAGGGGTATGTGGTGGGGCGCTCCGAGCGGATGATGAGCGTGTACCACCAGCTCCGGCATCTCCTCAGCGGTGACCTCCCGGTCCTAATCACGGGAGAGACCGGAGTGGGCAAGGAGTTCATCGCTCGCATCCTGCACACGTCGTCAGCTCGGACCTCCGGCCCATTCGTGGCCGTGAACTGCGCTGCACTGCCAGCCGACCTTCTCGAGGCGGAGCTCTTCGGGATCGAGGCCGGTGTCGCCACAGGTGTCAACAAGCGCGACGGAAAGATGCGGCTCGCCGAGGGCGGCGTCGTATTCCTCGACGAGATCGGGGACATGTCGCCGGCCCTCCAGGCGAAGCTTCTGCGGGCGCTGCAGGAGAAGGAAGTCCACCCGGTCGGTGCGAGAGGACCAGTGCCGCTCGATGTCCGGGTCGTCGCTGCGACCAACACCGACTTGCACGAGCGGATCGGCGAGGGACGCTTCAGGTCGGACCTCTACTACCGCATTGCAGGCTACACGCTCGACATCCCGCCGCTGCGCGAGCGGCGCGGCGATGTCGCCGCACTCGTCGAGTTCATGATGCAGCGCGTCGCCATCGAGGTCGACAAGCCGATCAGTGGCATCTCGGTCAAGGCGCTGCGCGCGCTCGTCGATGCCTCCTGGCCTGGCAACGTGCGCGAGCTCGAGCACGAGGTGCGCCGGTTGGTGTATCTCTGCCCTCCGGACCAGCCGATCACCGTGGCGATGGTTTCACCCGGCGTACTAGCCCAGGGTGCCGCCATCGAGGCCCAGGCGCTCGACCTGGACGGCGACCTCACGCTTTCGCGCCATGCCGCCGAGCTCGAGCGCCGCCTGGTCGCGCTCGCTCTGACCCGAACCCGCGGCAAGCGGGCGACGGCGGCTCGCCTGCTCGGCATCTCCCGCTACGGACTCACCCTAAAGATGAAGCGGCTGGGCCTGGACGGGTGACATGACCTCACCATCCGTCGTCCGAAGATAGTGCGCACCGCGAGCACGACCGGCGGTGGGGCGAAGCAGCCCCGTGAGGCCGCAAGGGCGCCGCAACCATGCAGTGTTCGGGGAGCACGATGGGGGGGCTGGCTGTCTAGCAGCTAGCCGGTGTGTCTTCGGACTAGACACTGGTCGGCTCGCAAACCTCGCGTCCATTTTCACGAACTAGTAGCTCTAAGTAATTGTGCCTGAGTCATCTACTAGTACGCCAGATTTCCTCCTAGCCTTTGGCACGCCGCTCGCAAGGACAAAGACCAGAGCCTGAAATCGATGCAGGGATGGCCCGGTCGGACTGGCTTCGGAACGAGGGTTGACGTGGTGACGAGACAAAGATGTGCGGCCTGCGGAAGCGAGGAATGGACAGAGCGGATGCATTTCTGTGCCATCGACGGGATGTGGCTTTGCCGTCAGTGCACCTTCCACCTAGGCCTCACCGACCCGGTGCCCCGTTGCCCGCGCTGCTACGGCGCTTTGGTCCAGGAGGCGAGCAACGAACTAGTGGCGGAAGGCGTGCAAATGGAAGTGGGGTCTAAGGGGGAAGGAAGATGACTCGACATACGGGAAGGGTCTCAGCTTTCGGGTTTGCCATTTGGCTGGTGGGCGGCATGGCGCTGGCCCAGGATGTGGCCAAGCCAACGGAGGGGGCCCGGCAGACCTCATCGGCCGCCGAGGCTCCGCTGACGAACGCGGACGTCGTCAAACTCTGCAAGCTCGACCTCGGTGACGAGGTTGTCATCGCTAAGATCAAAGAATCCAAGGCCGTCGACTTCAGGCTCGACACCGACAGTCTCGTAGCCCTCAAGCGGGGCGGGGTCAGCAAGGATGTGATCGCCACAATGCTCAAGCGAAACTCGCCTGCAAATGGTCCAGGGCACGCACAATCTGCAGGCACGACGACGGTCACAACTGGGCCATATGGGGCAATGGTGACCACCACAACAACCAATGGCCCATTTGGGGTTCGAATGCGAACCAAGGACGGCGAGGTTGATCTCAAAGCCATTTCTGGCAGCATGAGTTCGACCTACGCGTTCGTGACGGTGCTCACCTTCATGGACTTTCCCGGCCCTAGAGCCGATCTTCGAATCAGTGACCGGAGGCCGAGCTTCCTCATTCAATCTAGCGAGAGCCCAACTGGGCGCTACTTCCTGGTGAAAGCAAAATCTAACAAGAAGGACGATACCCGTTCGGTGAAGCTCGGTCGAGGCGGCTTCTATAGCTTGAAGCAAACTGGCTCGCCAGACAAGGACTGGACAGTACCGTTCGAGGGAACCCAGGGTGATTCTGGCCAATGGACCCTACTCCAGTCAATGACTTGAAGGCTGGAGAGTACGGCATCTACCTCGGAGGTCAACTTTACGACTTCGGTGTCGACTGACAGCTGGTGATGGGGCGACGAGTCTCTGTTAGGGACGGAAAGGACCGACGCCAGGAAACAGCGGATGGAACGGCATGATAACCCGAGCGTACGTATTCGCACTGCACCATCGAGGATCGTGGCCAGCGGTCCGCGTCGACCCTCTCAGTGGCGAAACGGCGCGGACCGCCTCGTTGCGGGGGCATTCTCTACCGGTGTTGGAGTGGCAGTAAACGAAGCACAAGCGAGGCCTGACCTGGCGCAGCAGAGCATCTCGTGGGACACGCCTATGGTGGCGGCTGATAGGAAAGGGACGGTCCACCCCATGGTGGCGAACCAGAGGGCGAAAACGGCGGGTGGGACAACGACGCCGCCGCCGCTGAACCAGTCGGCTAGCGCGACGAGTCTGTCGCGCACGTCGCCGGGGGATGTGTCGACGCCAGCACTGAACCAGCCCGGCGTGTTGACCTCGAAGCCCTCAAAGCCGCTTGAACCAGGCGAGTACGGCCTCTTCGTAGTCAACAGCAATGTGCTTTCAGCGGGAGGTCTCTACGACTTTGGAGTGGACGAGAAGGGAGTACTAGGGTGAAAAGATCGTTCGTCTATTCGCGTGCTGTATGTCTCGTGATTGGATTTGTTGTCTCAACCGGGGTTGTGTTGGCGCAAGGCAAGGGCGACGGCGGTATCGTGCTTCGAGACGGCGCGCCCGTCTATCGCGGCTCGACGAAAGAACTCATCGAAGCGACGCTGAACCGTGGTGATGCAGTCGCCGGTATCACCACAGAGGGCATCTTCGGCAACAGCTACCAGTTTGAGGAGGAGGACGGACGAATTCACGTTTTGTATTTCCGTAGCGGGACGCCTGTTGAGGGTGGGCCCTTCTACACCGCGTGGATGAACCCGTCCGACCTTGCTCGCTTCACGTACGATTGTGGCTGCGACCACGAAAGCAAACCGAACTGCCGTCCCTTCAGCAGTCGTTGGATGAAGTTTCGTTGGAACACCTGTTTCGAGGAATCACGAGACAGCAAGCTCGCGCAGCTCAAACCTGCGTGGGGTGGCGAGTCGGCGGGCGCTGCCGCGCCCGGCACGGCAGCGCTGCCTTCCTCAGTCCAGCGGAAGAACTCGCCAGCCCCGACCGAAAAGCAGCTGACAAACGCGGATGTGATCGCCTTGATCAGACTCGAGCTTGGCGACGACCTCGTGATCTTGAAGATCCAGCAGGCACCGACGGAGGTCCTGGACGTCTCCACGGACGCACTAATCAAGTTGAAGGGAGAGGGCGTCAGCAAAGCGGTCCTCGACGCGATGATCAAGCGGGCGAGCCAGAGAAAGTAGACACGTAGAAAGTGTGTCGCAGTAACAGCGGCGAGGTCGTTCGCGTCGAGCTCCAGCGATCGCGCCGATCAGGACGGTCATGGGCCTGGAATGGGAGAAGCCATGGAAATGTCGGAGAGTTGCACGGAAGGAGGGTCCTTAGTCGGCAGTAGGAAACTGTACCCCTGCAGCGGCCGGGTGGATCGACCGTGGCGGTCGAAAAGTGGACCGGCTGTCGGCCTTCGAATCGGGGGGTCACCTGATGGAAGACCGGGGGGATGTACACCGTGGAGCTCTACAAGCGGATTCATCTGGATGGAGAAGAGGGGGCATTAAGATGAAACTATCATGTCGGTTCCGTTGGATCGTCGCGGGCGTGGCGCTTCTCGTCGCGTCGTCCCTGCAGGCGGTGGACGATAGGCCTGTAGCAGAACCCGGGCAGGCGACTTCCGGGAGCTCGGCGCAGACGAGACCTCTTTCGGAGGTATCCCCCGACGCCGGGGTCCTGGCGCCGCAGCCGGATCCCGCTGCCAGATCGGTTTCCGAAGCGAACACCCCCATGACGCTGCAGTCCGGCGAGATCCATCCGTCGCCGAGCATTCTGGAGGAAACAAAGTCGGGGGGCATACATACCGAAGCGCAGCCGCAATGCGCGATTTGCATAGAAGGCTACGCGAATGTTTCCTGGCTCGGCGATTCGGGAACCTTCCACCTCGACCGGCTCACTAACCACCGGGCGAGTGGCACGAGTGGCACGCTGCGTCTTTTGACGGTGCTGACCCCCAGCTTGCCGATCTGGGGGAACAACCTCGTCGGTTACCAGCAATCTGCCTACGACACGCTCGGCACTCTAGCCGCCGGTTCCTATTTCTACAACATCAATTCAGGGACCACGACCTTCTACAACTCATCTATCCCCGCTGGTACGTACTACATCATGCTGGAGGCGCAGGAGTTTCAAGGAGGGACGACCTGGGCATACGATGACTATTTTGTCTTCCCTGATCAGGTATTTTGCAACGGGTCGGGCTGCACGACAACCCCTACCACGACCTGCACCCCCGACTCCCAGACTCTCTGTATCGACAACAACCCTGGCGACAAGCGGTTCAAAATCCAAATTTCCTTCAGCACGGTTCAGGGGGGTGGGCTGTCGGGCTACGGGCATCCACTCTCCACGGCGAGCCTGGGGATCTCCCAGGGAGGGATCTTCTGGTTCTTCCAATCGACGAACCCCGAGGTCCTGGTAAAGGTCCTCAACGAGTGCTCGATGAACGGGTACTTCTGGTTCTACGCGTCGGCCGGCACAAACGTCGGTCTGAACATCGGTGTGACCGACACCCTCACGGGGAGAAACAAGAGCTACACTAACCCGGATCTCCACCCGGCCGCGCCGGTCCAGGACAACAACGCGTTCACTTGTCCGTAGCGAGAACCCATCCGAACAGCCTGCGAGGCGGGGCTCTCTCCCTGCCTCGCAGGCTCCCGGGGTCGGCTCGCAAGCGTTGCGGCCCAACTCTCGCCGCCAGATCCGCGGCGCTTCATCGGCGCAGCGCACCCACTGCATACCTTGGGGCGCAGGCGGGAGGCCCGGGCGCTGTTTCTATCCAGGCCAAGTTGACGGTGGGTCCGAAAGCACTGCACCCGACGGGCAAAGGTGAGTACGCTTCTATCCTGCCATGCCGAACTCGTCAGCTCCAGCCGCCTCGTCGCTGGCTCCCTTATGGCTGAGCCAAGACGACTTTCTGCGCGAGCTTGATGAAGGCGATGCCTTTGTGATTCTCGATCAGCTTGTAGGCCGGTGTGGCGGAGAGCGTCAGCATGCAGGAGTGGTGGACCGACAACACTCGTTCCTGGAGGTCCTGGTCATCTTCGAGAGCCGTGACGTTGAGTCCGATGGCACGACAGCGCTCAATTGGCAGATGCCGAGCGTGAGAAAGGGTGATGGCGTGATCGGCGAGTTCCTTAACCACCGCAGCCGCCTTGGCGGCGGCATCCGACTGGCCAAGGAACATGCCGGATATGAGCCAATCCTGCGCCATCTGATTGGACCAATCGATCGCTTTCTGGCACTCACCGAGAAGGCTCGGGCCGTACTTGGCGACGATTGCCTGCCAGATGGGAATTGTGGCGGGGTCTGCCTTCGTCTCGGCGACGGCACGTTGGAACTCCTCGAGAACACCGTGTGCGGGGATGCCACCAAGCTGTGGGTCGATTGGCCCCAGACTGGAGGGCTTGCCCATGAGAATCTCTCGACATGCACACGCGATCATTGTGCCGCCAGACATGGCAAGTTGAGGTACGACAGCGCGAATGTTGGTGCCGAACATCGACCGAAGGTAGTGAACAATAGACTCAGTTGCAGCTGTCTCGCCTCCAGGTGTGTGCAGGACCAAGTCAAGGCCGAGGCTCCGGTCCAGCTGGTGGACGGCTGTCATCAGGCCGTTCTTATCTTCATCGTTTATGTCTGAGCCTTTCACATCAGGCTTCTGTAACCAACCAGAGTAGTACACGATGACGTTCCGGCCGGTCTTTTGGTGGAGTTCGGCGAGGTACTGGCGACGAACGACGTCGAAGGCGCTACCTGCTGTGTTGACCTTGTTAAGAATCTGATTCCAATTCGGCATTGCGAACTCCGGAGAGATCGGGGGCGGTGTGAGCGGCTGTGACGCTCTCGTACGACAGTGCGGGTCGCTTCGGCGCAAGGTCCGCCAACCGCGCTAGGAAGAGACGGACGCTGTCGTCGGCGAGTCCGAGTTCACGGAGCCCTCGGTCGATGTCCCGAGGTGTAATAGCGCTGTCCTCCATTTGTTGAATTGTACCTCAGTGCGCGGCGAACGTTAGCGAACAGCGACGAGTGAAGCGGGTCCGGTGTAACCCGGAGTCAAGGCCAGCCTCGAGTCGAGCGCCTTCGCGTTTGTAGGTTTTGGAGGCCGCACAATGCCGAGTGGCGGAGGCTCAGTGCGTGGCGAGAGGAGTTCCTCGGTACGACCCAGGTACGACCCACCGGTCACCTGAGAACGCTCGCAGCGCGAAGAATCATTGTAAACTAATTACCCTGAGCGGGTTGCAATTGGCTGGGGAGCAGGGATTCGAACCCCAATACCGTGGTCCAGAGCCACGTGTCCTGCCGTTGGACGACTCCCCAGCACCGCTGGGACGCCAATTGTAGGCCAACCCTGACCGGTGTCAACTTCGGCGCCCCGGCGTTCCGGCCGCTCGCAGGCCCCATCCTCCCGGTTGGGGGGGCGCATCACGGCCTCGGGCGGCGGCTGGTAGACTCGCGTTGCCGGGGCGTGTGCTCCGGTCCGAGCAAAGGTGGACACTCGACGATGGCCAACGTGGTGAGAACGCGAATCGCTCCCAGCCCGACCGGCGACCCGCACGTCGGGACGGCGTACGTGGCGTTGTTCAACTACGCCTGGGCGAAGAAGAACGGCGGGCAGTTCGTCCTGCGCATCGAGGACACCGACCGCGAGCGCTCGAACCGGACCTCCGAGCGCATGATCTTCGAGTCGCTGCGCTGGCTGGGCTTGAGCTGGGACGAGGGGCCGGACGTCGGCGGGCCGTTCGGGCCGTACCGGCAGAGCGAACGCTTCGCGATCTACCGCGACCACGCCGAGCAGCTCGTGGCCAAGGGCGCGGCGTACCCGTGCTTCTGCACCAGGGAACGCCTCGAGGCGCTGCGCGAGGAGCAGCGCCGGCAGAAGGTCGCGCACGCGCTCGGCTACGACGGCCACTGCCGCGCGCTGGCGCCCGCCGAGGCAGCGAGGCGTCGTGCGGCGGGCGAGCCGCACGTGATCCGCCTGGCGATGCCGCGCGAGGGCGAGACCGCCGTCGCCGACCTGCTGCGCGGCGAGATCCGCATCGACAACCACCTTGTGGACGACCAGGTGCTGCTCAAGAGCGACGGCTACCCCACCTACCACCTCGCCAACGTCGTGGACGACCATCTGATGGGGATCACGCACGTGATCCGCGCCGAGGAGTGGATCTCCTCCCTGCCCAAGCACGCGCAGCTCTACCGCGCGTTCGGCTGGGAGGAACCGGCGTTCTGCCACCTGCCGCTGCTGCGCAACGCCGACAAGTCCAAGATCTCCAAGCGCAAGAACCCGGTGTCGCTGAACTTCTACCGGCGCGCCGGCTACCTCCCCGAGGCGATGCTCAACTACCTCGCCCTGATGGGCTGGGCGATCTCGGCGGATCGCGAGGAGTTCTCGCTCCCTGAGTTCATCGCGAGCTTCGAGATCAAGGACATCACCCTGGGCGGGCCGGTGTTCGACGTCGAGAAGCTCACCTGGATGAACGGCAAGTACGTCCGCGCCCTCGCGGTGCCCGATCTCCTCGCCAAGCTGCGCGCCGACATCCTGAGTGACGACCACCTGACGAAGGTGCTGGCGCTCGCCCACGAGCGCGTCGAGAAGCTCGAGGATTTCGTCGAGTACGCGCGTTTCTTCTTCGTCGGCGAGATCGAGTACGACGCCGAGGCGCGGGTCAAGCTCGTCGCCAAGAAGCGCACGTCCGGCGAAACCGCCGAGGCCCTCGCGCGGCTGCTCGAGGAGCGGCTCGACCCTCTCCTCGACTGGGAGGCGGCGCGCCTGGAGGCCGAGATGCGCGCGTTCGCCGACGCGTTTGGGTGGAAGAGCGGCGACCTCTTCATGCCGGTGCGCATCGCCGTCACCGGCAAGGCCGCGACGCCGCCGCTGTTCGAGACGATGGAAGTCCTCGGGCGCGAGGTGTGCCGGCGCCGGCTGCGCCGGGCGGTCGAGACGCTGCACGGCATGAAGCTCGACCCGGGGCGCATGCCCGCGCCGGAAGGGGTATAAGCGCTATGGAGCTCAACGACTCGGCGGCGACGCTCGACTTCATCCGCGAGATCGTCGCCTCGGACCTCGCCAGCGGCAAGCACGACGCCGTCATCACGCGCTTTCCCCCGGAGCCGAACGGCTACCTCCACATCGGCCACGCCAAGTCGATTTGCCTCAACTTCGGGATCGCCGCGCAGTTCGGCGGGCGCTGCCACCTGCGCTACGACGACACCAACCCGACGAAGGAGGAGCAGGAGTACATCGAGTCGATCGAGCGCGACGTGCGCTGGCTCGGGTTCGACTGGGGAACGCACCTCTACTTCGCGTCGGACTACTTCGAGCGGATGTACGCGTGGGGCGAGAAGCTGATCGGCAAGGGCAAGGCGTACGTCTGCGACTGTTCGGCGGAGGAGGTACGGCAGCGGCGCGGCACGCTCACCCAGCCGGGACGGGTGTGCGAGCACCGGGACCGGCCGGCCGCCGAGAGCCTCGACCTGTTTCGCCGGATGCGCTCGGGCGAGTTTCCCGACGGGGCGCGCACGCTGCGGGCGAGGATCGACATGGGGTCGGGCAACATCAACATGCGCGACCCGGTGATCTACCGCATCCTGCACGCGCCGCACCCGCACGCCGGCGCGGCGTGGTGCCTCTACCCGATGTACGACTACGCCCACCCGCTCGAGGACGCGATCGAGCGGGTCACGCACTCGGTCTGCACCCTCGAGTTCGAGGACCACCGGCCGTTCTACGACTGGGTGATCGACGAGTGCGAGCTGCCCGAGCCGCACCCGCGCCAGATCGAGTTCGCCCGGCTCAACCTGACGTACACGGTGATGTCGAAGCGCAAGCTGCTCCAGCTCGTGCAGGAGGGCGTGGTCTCCGGGTGGGACGACCCGCGCATGCCGACGATCTCGGGGCTGCGCCGGCGCGGGTTCACGCCGGAGGCGATCCGGGACTTCGCCGATCGCATCGGCGTCGCCAAGCGCGACAGCGTGGTGGACGTGCAGCTCCTGGAGCACTGTCTGCGCGAGGACCTCAACCGCCGCGCACCGCGCAAGTTCGCGGTGCTGCGGCCGCTCAGACTCGTGATCGAGAACTACCCCGAGGGGCAGGTGGAGGCGTTCGAGGTCCCCAACAACCCGGAGGACCCGGCGGCGGGCACCCGCAGCGTCCCGTTTTCGCGGGTGCTCTGGATCGAGCACGACGACTTCCGCGAGACGCCGCCGCCCAAGTACTTCCGCCTCTCCCCCGGCAACGAGGTGCGCCTGCGCTCCGCCTACCTGGTGCGCTGCACCGGCGTGGTCAAGGACGCGGCGGGCAACGTCGTCGAGGTGCGGGCCGCCTACGACCCCGCGACCCGCGGCGGGGCGGCGCCCGACGGCCGCAAGGTCAAGGCGACGATGCACTGGCTGTCGGCCGCCCACGCCGTGCCGGCCGAAGTGCGGCTGTACGACCGGCTGCTCACCAAGCCCGACGCCGGCGACGTCGAGGAAGGGCAGGACTGGAAGTCCAACCTCAACGCCGACTCGCTCGAGGTCCTCGACAACTGCTGGGTCGAGGGCTCGCTCGCCGGCGCTGAGCCCGGGGAGCGCGTCCAGTTCGAGCGCCTCGGGTACTTCTGCGTCGACCCCGACTCGGCCGCGGGGAAGCTGGTCTTCAACCGCACGGTCACGCTGCGCGACGCCTGGGCGAAGATCGAGGAGAAGCAGAAGGGCTGAAGAGGCGTGGCCAGTGGTCCGTGGCCCGCGGGAAACGGGGCGCGGGAATCGTGGCCCGACCCGGCGCCTCCTCTGCGTCATATGGCCGAGGCCCGGCTTTTCGGCGTTCTGATCCGTCATCCCCGCGAAGGCCGGAGTCCACGCCGACGTCCTCGTGAGCCCGTGACTGGGTTCCCGTATTCGCGGGAACGACGCATCGGCCTTGGCGGCGGCTGCCTTCCAACGACGAACGCCCAGCGATCTCTCTTCTGTGCCGTGCGCCCGGGGCCCGGATCCCAGGATGGGTTGGGGGCATCTATCAGCCGTCAACTGGGTGGGTAGGGGGTTGGCGGAGAGGGGGGGATTGCGGGAGCGAGGCGCTCGGGTTGCGACAGGGCGTCGTGCCTCGGTCTGTTGCCGAAGTCGAGGCGCTCACCCCGCGTCGCGCCCACCATCCGTTCGCGGGGGTCGCGCGCCGTTCCGCCCACCCGCCCGGCGCTTTCGACCCCCGAACCCCCGCGCTCGCCCCGCCGACGGCGGGTCTCGCTGAGGGCCCATCCGCGCGGTCGAACCCCCGAAACACCGCCCGCCCACCCGCCCTGGGGGTCCTCATCCACCCCCTCTCCGCCAGCGGCGCGAAACGCCGGAGCGAGTTCGGGGGCGGGAGCAAGCGAATCGTCAGTTCGAGTTGAGCCGGTTGGCGGAGAGGGGGGGATTCGAACCCCCGGTCCGGGTTTACCCCGGACAACTGCTTAGCAGGCAGCCCTGATCGGCCACTCCAGCACCTCTCCGCAGTGGCCGCGAGAGTCTACTCCGCGGTCCGGGGGCACGCAACCCGGCGGCCCGGCGCGAGGACTAATCCACCTCGAAGCGGGCGGGGTGGAAGTCCGGGGCTTCGAGCGTCCGCACGGTCAGGCCGTGGCGCTCCCTGAGCTCGACGAGGATGCCGCGCAGCTCGCCCGAGAGCATGCGCACCACTTCGGGGTGGGCGCGCACGGCGAACTCGATCGCCTCGCCGCCGGCAGCCTCGCGCAGCAACGCGCGCCGGATCTCCAGGCACACGGTCTCCGGCGACTTGACGCGTCCGAGCCCCTCGCACGTCGGGCACGGCTGGGTCAGGGCGCGCTCGAGCGAGCGCTCGGTGCGCTTGCGGGTGAGCTGGACCAGGCCGAACGGTCCGACCGGGCCGGCGAGCGAGCGAGCGCGGTCGCGGGCGAGGGCGGCGGTGAACTCCTCGAGCAGCGCCTCGCGGTGGGCCTCGTCCTCCATGTCGATGAAGTCCACGACGACGATCCCGCCGAGGTTGCGCAGCCGGAGCTGCCGCGCCACCTCGCGCGCCGCCTCGACGTTGATGCGGAACACCGTATCCTCGAGGTCCGCGCCGCCGACGTAGCGGCCGGTGTTGACGTCGATCGCCACCAGCGCTTCGGTCTGTTCGATTACCAGCGAGCCGCCGGAGCGCAGCCATACCTTCGGTTGCAGCGCCTGGTCGAGTTCGGCGGCGATGCCGAACGCGTCGAAGATGTCGAGCTGGCGCCGGTAGAGCTTGACCTTGGAGGTCAGCTCCGGCTGCACGCGGTCGAGGAACTCGACGACGCGCTGGTAACCGTCGGTGTCGTCGATCCAGAACTCGGAAAGCGTCGGGCCGGAAAGGTCGCGGGCGGCGCGCAACGCGAGGTCGAGGTCGCGGTGCACGAGGCAGGGCGCGCCAACATCCGCAGCGCGGCTCCCGATGTGCCGCCACATCGACTCGAGAACCGCGAGGTCGGCGAGGAAATCCGCGCGCTCGCGCCCCTCGCCGGCGGTGCGCACGATCACGCCGCCGGTGTGGGGGATCTCCGAGAGCAACGCGCGGAGGCGTTCCCGCTCGACCTGGTCGGTGATGCGGCGGGAGACGCCGACGTGCGAGTTCCCGGGCATCAGCACGAGGTAGCGGCCGGGGATCGTCACGTGCGAGGTCGCGCGCGGGCCCTTGCTGGAGCCCAGCTCGCGCGTGATCTGCACCATGATCTCCTGCCCCTCGCGCAGCAGGTCCTGGATCGGCGGCGCCGCGGGGGCGATGTCGCCGGGCTCGACTTCCTCGTCCTCCAGCGTTTCGGCGACGTCGTCCACGTAAAGGAACGCATCGCGCTCGAGACCGACGTCCACGAACGCCGCCTGCATCCCGGGGAGCACGCGGGAGATCCGCCCCTTGTAGAGGCTGCCGACGATCGACCGCCCGCGGCTGCGCTCGACCATCAACTCGACGAGCACGCCGTTCTCGCGCACCGCGACGCGGGTCTCGTACGGCGTCACGTTGGTGTAGATGACAGTGCTCAAGGCGCCTCCGGAGTCCGAAGTGTAACCCGCTTTTGCCTCCTGCGGGCCGTTCGAACCGGCGGCGCCGGCCGCAGGCCGCAGGGAGACCGAGGTCCGGGGCCCGGGCTCCGGGCACGGAAGAGACGTGGTCCGTGGTCAGTGGTCCGTGGTCCGAGCCGGCTGCGCCGGCCGCAGGCCGCGCAGCCTCTCGCCCCTCCCTCGAAGACAAAGAAGCGCGCCCGGCGGTCGCGCCCCACATTAGAACTAACGACGCCGACCGCAGGGCCTCGCAACTCGGGGCGTGCAGCCGCGCCGCCGAGAGTGGGCCAGCCGCAAGGCGCCCGAGGCGGACGCGGCGGAGTGTGGCCGGAGGCCACATGAGCACGCGAGCCGCCGAAGGGCAACGCCGCGGATGGTCCGCTATCGGCGGCGCTCATGGCTGGAAGATGGCCAGCGGTGGGTGATTAGACGTTGGCGTAGCGGAGGCGCCAGACGCTCTGCAGGATTCCAAGGACGATGCACGTGGCGACCACCGACGATCCGCCGTACGACAGCAGCGGCAGCGTGATCCCGGTGGTCGGGGCGAGCCCGGTCACCATGCCGACGTTGACGAGGATCTGGGTGCCGAGCACGGCTCCGGCGCAACCGGCGAAGACGGCGCCGACACGGTCGCGGGCGGAGAGCGCGATCACGAAGACGCGGTAGACCATCAGCGCGTAGGCGGCGAGCAGGAGAGCCGAGCCGACGAAGCCGGTCTCCTCGGCCCACACCGCGAAAATGAAGTCGGTGTACTGGGCGGGCAGGAACCGGAGTTGCGACTGGGTGCCCGACTGCAGCCCCTTGCCGGTGACCTCGCCGGAACCCACTGCGATCTTGGACTGGCGCTGCTGGTACCCGGAGCTGTACGGCGCCCGGTCCGGGTCGACGAACGTGAGGATGCGCTCTTGCTGGTAGGGCCGCAGCACCCAGAACCAGGCGCAGCCGACCACGACCAGGCCGGCCAGGGTCAGGCCGGCCCAGGCGCGCCACGGCAAGCCTCCGAGCCAGAGCGCCGCGAGCAGGATCGGACCGAAGGTGACCGCGGTTCCGAGGTCCGGCTGGGCCAGGACGAGCAGCGCCGGAACGCCGACCATGGCGGCCAGGCGGGCGACGGTCTTGAGGTCGAGCAGATCCTTCCGGTGTTCCCCGGCCAAAGCCGCCACCGCGAGGATCGTGGCGATGCGCGCAAAATCCGAGGGCTGGATCGTGAACGAGCCGAACAGCAGCCACCTGTGGGTGCCCGCGCGCACCGGGGCGACCACGAACATGGCGGCCAGCACGCCGATCGAGGCGACGTAGAGGAAGGGCGAGAGGCGAGCCAGCACCCGGTAGTCGGTGAAGGCGAACAGGAGGAGGAGGACGCCTCCCACGGCGAGCCAGACGATCTGGCGGTTCGCGAAGCCGGGCGTTGCGAGCGCCTTGGCGGTCGAACCCTGGGCGAGGTACGAGCCGACCGAGATCGCGAGCGCTGCGAGCAGCAGCCAGGGGTCGAGCTTCCTCATCGGCGCCCAGGGTTGCGCGCGGCCGCGATCCGGCTCAGGGGCACGGCCGGCGCCACGGGGGCTCGCGCCCCGGGTCCGGCGGGCGGCGCGGCCGTCGCGGGCGGAGCCGGGACAGGGGCGCGGTTCGCGCCCGGCGGCACGGCGCGTCCGGCGGGCGCCACCGACGCGGTGACGGCCTGCCCCTCGGTGCGGGGACCGAAGGCGCGTTCGAGGATGCGCCCGGCGATCGGCGCCGCCACGGACGCGGCGTCGCCGCCGTGCTCCACGACCACGACGACCACGAGCGCGGGCGCGCCGACCGGGGCGTAGCCGACGAAGAGCGCGTGGTGGCGCTCGTCCCACGGCAACTGCTGCCAGGAGACGCCCTCCTGCTTGCGCATCACCTGGGAGGTCCCGGTCTTCCCCGCGATGCGCACGTCCAGGGCGGCCAGGCGGCGCGCGGTGCCGCGGCTGCCCGCCACCACCCGCGTCATCGCGTCTTGCACGATGGCGAGCGCCGCGGCGGGAAGGCCGGTCGGACGCGGCGGGGCGCCGCGCCCCTCGACCAGGTGGGGTTGGACCAGCATCCCGCCGTTGACGAGCGCGGAGTAGGCGACGGCGAGCTGGATCGGCGTCACCAGGATCGGGCCCTGGCCGATCCCCACGGAGATGGTTTCGCCGCCGTACCACGGCTGGCCGCGCGCCTTGCGGCTCCACGCCTCGTCGGGCACGAGGCCGGTGCTCTCGCCGCCCAGCTCGATCCCGGTCGCCGACCCGAGGCCGAACGTCCGCGCCCACGCCGCCAGCCGGTCGATGCCGGCGTCGTGGGCGAGGTGGTAGAAGAAGGAGTCGCAAGAGACCTCGATCGCATCCTCGAGCGCGACGCGGCCGTGGCCGCCCTTCTGCCAGCAGTGGTAGATGTGGCCATAGATGTTCACCGCGCCGGTGCAGAACACGGTATCGGTGGGAGTGCGGACGCCGTCGCGCAGGGCGCCGGCGGCGAACAGCGGCTTGATCGTCGATCCGGGCGGGTAGAGGGCCTGGAGGGCGCGATCGTGCAGCGGCTTGAGCGGGTCGTCCATGAGCTCGTGCCACTTGGCCGGCTCGAGGTGGCCGGCGAACAGCTCGGGGTCGAACGCCGGCTGCGACAAGAGCACACGCACGGCGCCGTCGCGCGGGTCGAGCGCGACCACCGCCCCGACCTGTCCGGCCATCGCGGCGGCGGCCTCATTCTGGAGGTCGAGGTCGATGGTGGTCTGCAGCGGGCGGCCGGCCACCGGCGGCTCCTCGTTCAGCGCCGACACCTGCTTGCCGAACGCGTCCACGACCACGACCAGGTTGCCTGGGGTGCCGCCGAGGACGTCCTGGTACGCGCGCTCCAGGCCGGAGCGGCCGACGAGCTGGCCGGACCGCAGGTCGGGGTTGGCGGCGAGCTGTTCGGGGGACACCTCGCCGAGCTGGCCGACCAGGTGCGCGACCGCGACCCCGTCGGGCAACGACCGGCGCGTGGCGGGGTGGACGTCGAGCTCGTGGTACTCGGCGCGGTGCGCGGCGACGGCGGCGACCTGCGGCCAGGTCAGGTTGTCCGCGATCACCGAGGGGAGGTGGGAGGTCCGGCACGCCTTGTCGAGGCGCGCCGCGATCTCCTCGGCCGGGGCGATGCCGAGCGAAGTGAGGAACGCCGCGGTGCGGGCGCGGTTCGTCATCTCCTCCGGGAAGAGAAGGAGTTGGTAGGTGGGGCGGTTGTCGAGGATGACCTCCCCGTGGATGTCGGTGACCATCCCCCTCGGCGCTTCCAGGGGAAGCCGGCGCAGGCGGTTGTTCTCGGCGGCCGTCCGCCACCGGGGCCCCTGTACGACCTGCAGCACCCACAGCCGCGCCGCGATGAGCGCGAACAGGACACCCACCGCGACGAGCAGCGCAGCCACCCGTCGCTGCAACGGGCGGAGGTCATCGCGGACGAAGGTCATAGGTGCCGCAGCACGCGCCGCCGCTTGCGCGCCGGCGAGTTCCAGGCGCGCCACGTCCATTCGCCCGCGGCGACCAGCAACCCGGCGGCGCTCGTCATCGCCACCGTCGCGAGCCCGCCGGCGAAGGCGTGGTCGGGCCGCACGCCGAGCGTGACCAGCGACAGCATCCAGACCGCCTCGCTGCACGCGGCGGCCAGCAACGAGCCGACGATCCAGTACAGAGGTCCCTCCATCTCGAACCGGCGCACGATCGTCGCGACCGCGAACCCCGCGACCGCTCCGGCGATCCCGCCAGGCCCGATGATACGCTCGGTCATCAGGTCGGTCGCGAGCCCGGCGGCGAGGCCCGTCCACGCCACCCCCACCGGGTCGAAGCGCCGGGCGCTCGCGACCACGACGAGGAGGATCGGCTGGCACGCGGCCAACACCCACCACAGGTGGCTTGCCGTGAGCCCGAGCTGCAGCAGGAGGGCCAGGACGAAAGCGACCGCGAGCTTCACGAGGCACTCCGGGAAGCGGGGGCGAGCACCAGCACGACCGTGGCGTCGGTCGCCGGGGCCGCCAGCCGCACCGGCACGACCGTGAAGAGGCCGTCGTTCCTGGCCTCCATCGTGGTGCCGAACAGCAGCCCCGGCGGGTAGATCCCCTCCGACCCCGTGGACACCACCGGCGCGTCGAGGGGGACCTTCGTGTACGGCGGCAGGCCGCTGACGCGCGGCGGGTCGCCGCCCAGCAGCAGGCCCTCGGACTGCACGCCCGCGATCGCCGCGGCGGCGGCGGCGGCCGGGTGGGTGAGCAACTGCACGCGGGAGGAGTGAGCGAGGACCTGGTCCACGCGCCCCACGAGGCCTTTCTCGCCCAGCACCGGACTGTCGATCACGATGCCGTCGGCCGAGCCCCGGTCGAGGCGGAGGGTGTGCGTGCGGGGAAGGTCCCTGGCCACGACGCGGGCGAGGACCGCGTGCGCGGCGAGCGACGGGTAGGCCGCCAGGAGCTTCGAGCCCTGGCGCAGCGCGGCGACCTCGGCGCCGAGGAGTTGGTTGGCCCGCCGCAGCTCGCCGTTCTCCTGGCGCTGGCGGGCGAGCTCGCCGAGGGTGGCGCGCAGGTCGCGCTGGCCGGCCCTGAAGTCCTCCCATGCCCTGCCGGCGGCATTGCCCAGGGCGAGCGGGGGCGCGGCGACCGTCGCGACCGCCAGCGCGAGCGCGGTCCGGCCCCCCGGTGCGCGGACCTGAGCCGCCGACCCCACGTACAGCGCGACGCAGACGAGGACGATCGCGAGGTCGGGGCGGAGCCTGACGCGGACCACGTCAATTGATGGCGATCTTCTTGAGGAGCGCCATGTCGGTGAGCATCCGGCCGGTGCCGCGCACGACCGCGGAGACCGGGTCGTCGCAGTGGGCGACCGGGATGCCCGTTTCCTCGCGCAGCCGTTGGTCGAGGTTATGCAGCAGCGAGCCGCCGCCGGCGAGCACGATCCCCTTGTCGATGATGTCGGCGGAAAGCTCGGGAGGGGTGCGCTCGAGCGCCGTGCGCACCGCGTCCACGATCGTGTTCACCGTCTCGGCGAGCGACTCCCGGATCTCCTCGTCGTTGATGGTGAGCGTCTTCGGAATGCCCTCGACGAGGTCGCGGCCCTTGATCTCCATCGTGCGGGGCTCGCCGCCGGGCCAGGCGTTGCCGAGCTCGATCTTGATCATCTCGGCGGTGCGCTCGCCGATGAGCAGGTTGTACTTGCGCTTGATGTACGAGATGATCGCCTCGTCCATCTCGTTGCCCGCGATGCGCACCGAGCGCGCGTACACGATCCCGGCGAGCGAGATCACCGCCACGTCGGTCGTCCCGCCGCCGATGTCCACGATCATGTTGCCGGTCGGCTCGGTGATCGGCAGGTCGGCGCCGATCGCCGCCGCCATCGCCTGCTCGATCAGGTAGACCTCGGACGCGCCGGCGCGCAGCGCGGAGTCCTTCACCGCGCGCTTCTCGACCGGCGTGATCTCGGAGGGCACCGAGATCACGATGCGCGGGCGGACGAACAGGTTGCGCCCGTGCGCCTTGCGGATGAAGTACTCGAGCATCTTCTCGGTGACCTCGAAGTCGGCGATCACGCCGTCCTTCATCGGCCGGATCGCGGCGATGTTGCCCGGGGTCTTGCCGAGCATGTCCTTCGCCGACTGGCCGACGGCCTCGACCCGGTTGGTGACGCGGTTGACCGCGACGATCGACGGCTCGAAGACGACGATGCCGCGGGCCCGCGTGTAGACGAGGGTGGTCGCGGTCCCGAGGTCGACCGCGAGATCGGAGGAGAAGAGCGAAAGAATCGAGGCGAGTCCCATACGTTTCTAGTCGACCTCCACGTACACCTGCTTGCGATCTTCGGCCGTGTTGCCGGCCGGGTCTGTGGCCTTGATCACGATCGTGTTCCAGCCCTCGCGGTTGATCGCGACGGTCTTCTTGAACGTGCCGTCCCCGGCGACCTCCACGGTCTCCCCGTTGACGGTGACCGTGGCGCCCGGCTCCGTCGTTCCCTGCACGATGAAGAAATTCCCCATCTGCGTGGGCTTCGCGACCTCGAGCCTGGGCGGCGTCGTGTCGGTCAACGCCTCGACCCTCTGACCCGCGAACGCCTTGAACGACCGCGGAGAGCTCCACTCGGAGCGTACCCGATCCGGGCCCAGCGCCGCAACGCGCCAGTAGTACGTGCCCGGTTTGAGGATCTTGAGGACGGCCGAGTTCGAGTCGAGCCGGTGCGCCGAGACATCGAGCGGCAGGGGGAATACGCGCGATCGGCTGACCTGCAGCTCGTACCCCGTGCTGCCGGGGACCGCGCGCCAGCCGAGCTCGAGCCGGTCGGAGGCGTCCATGTTCAGGAGGTAGTTGACGCGCGGCTTCTCGGGGAAGGGCACGTCCGGGACCGCGCGCTGCTTGCCGAGAGCGCCCCCGGGCGCGGCGCTCACCGCCTGGCGGGTCCCCAGCTCGACCTGGCCGCCGGCCGCGCCGGTGACCTTCGCCCGGCCCGCGTAGGCGGACACCAGGGTGCCGCTGTCCTCCGCCACCTCGACGCCGACGCGGCTGTCTCGCTCCACGTCGGCGCGCGCCGCGTCGGTGACCACCGACGACGAGTTGGCGGCGGTGAAGACGTTCACCTGTCCGACCTTCACCTTGACCTCGCCGGGCGAGGGGGAGCGCCCGCCGCGCGCCTCGCGGTGCACCTCGAGCAGCGAGTCCGAGCCGATCTTGTAGACCGCGCCGTCGGAGAACAGCACCTCGGCGAACGCGTCGGGGCCGGTCTTGACGAAGTCGCCGTTGTACAGCGCCTGCTTC
>CAVVEO010000022.1:0-66995 GCA_963747245.1 uncultured Acidobacteriota bacterium | reverse complement strand
GTGGACCACATGATCGGCAGCAGACCGGCGAACGCGGCGGTGACGGTCATCATCTTCGGCCGCACCCGCTTGACGGCGCCGTGCACGATCGCCTCGTCGAGGTCGGCGCGGGTGCGCAGCAAGCCGCGCCGCTTGTAGTCGTCGTACGAAGGTCGAGAAAGAGGAGCATGAACACGCCGGTCTCGGCGTCGAGGCCGAGCAGCGCGATCATCCCAACCCATGCCGCGATCGAGACGTTGTAGTGCAGGAAGTGGAACAGCCAGATCGCGCCGATCGCCGAGAACGGCACCGCCAGCATCACCAGGCTCGCCTTGAACGCCGACTTCGTGTTCATGTACAGGAGCACGAAGATCAGCGCCAGGGTGATCGGAACCACGACCTTGAGCCGTTCGCGCACCCTGATCATGTTCTCGTACTGGCCGCTCCAGCCGAGCACGTAACCCGGCTGCAGCGCGAGCTTGGCGCGCACCAATCGCTTCGCTTCCTCCACGTACCCGCCGACGTCCCGGCCGGCGATGTCGACGTACACGTACCCCGCGAGGAAGCCGTTCTCGTCACGGATCATCGCCGGCCCCTGGACGAGTTGGATGTCGGCGAGCTGCGCCAGCGGAATCTGGGCGCCGCCGGGCGCCGCCACGAGCACCCGCCCGAGACGGTCCACGTTGTCGCGCAGCTCCCGCGGGTAGCGGACGTTGACGGGGTAGCGCTCGCGCCCCTCGACCGTGGTGGTGACGTTCTCGCCGCCAACCGCGCTCCGGATGACGTCCTGCACCTGGCCGATCGTGAGGCCGTAGCGGGCCAGCTCGTCCCGGCGCGGCACGATGTCCACGAAGTAGCCGCCGGCCACGCGCTCGGCGAACACGCTGCGCGTTCCCGGGATGTTTCGCAGGATGCCCTCGAGCTGCTCGCCGATGCGCTCGATCTCCTTGAGGTTCGCGCCGAAGATCTTGATGCCGACGGGAGTGCGCACGCCGGTGGAGAGCATGTCGATGCGCGCCTTGATCGGCATCGTCCAAGCGTTGGTGACCCCGGGGATCTGCAGCGCCTTGTCCATCTTGTCGATCAGCTCCTCCCAGGAGATGTGGTCGGGCCAGACCGGCCGCACGACCGCCTTGAACCATGCGGGGGCCCACGACGAGTACCAGCGCGGCTTGGCCTCCCACGCGTCCTCGGGCCTGAGGACCACGGTGGTCTCCATCATCGAGAAAGGCGCCGGATCGGTAGACGTGTCCGCGCGCCCGGCCTTTCCGAAGACTCTTTGCACCTCCGGAAACGATTTGAGGACCTTGTCCTGGGTCTGGAGCAGCGCGGCGGCCTGCTGAACCGAAACCCCGGGGAGCGTCGTCGGCATGTAGAGGATGGTGCCCTCGTTGAGCGGGGGCATGAACTCCGTCCCGAGCTTGAAGTAGAACGGGACGGAAATCGCCACGAGTCCGATCGCCGCCGCGATCACGCTCTTCGGGAACCGCAACACGAACCGGCACGCGGGCTCGTAGACCGCGAACAGGACGCGGCTGATCGGGTGCTTCTCTTCCGCGTAGTAGGTGCCCACCAGCGCCTTCGTCGCGAGCCATGAAAGGAACCGCGGCTTGAAGGTGAACGGGTCCATGCGCGTGAACAGCATCCGCATCGCCGGGTCGAGGGTGATGGCGAGCAGCGAGGCGATCGCCATCGCCAGGGTCTTGGAGTAGGCGAGCGGCTTGAACAGCCGGCCCTCCTGGTCCACCAGCGCGAACACCGGCAGGAACGCCACCGCGATCACGAGGAGCGAGAAGAACACCGACGGGCCGACCTCCTTGAGCGCCTCCAGACGGACGGCGTGGAAGTCGCCCTTGCGGCCCTCGGCCTCCCAGTGGTGGAGCTTGTTGTAGGCGTTCTCCACCTCGACGATGGAGCCGTCCACGAGTACGCCGATCGAGATCGCGATGCCGGCGAGCGACATGATGTTGACCGTCACCCCCATGTAGTAGAGCGGGATGAACGCCAGCAGAACGGCCACCGGGATGGTGAGGATCGGCACCATCGCCGACGGGATGTGCCAGAGGAAGAGCAGGATGACGAGCGCGACGATGACCATCTCGACCGTCAGCTCGTGCTTGAGGGTGTTGATGGCGCGCGTGATCAGGTCGGAGCGGTCGTACGTGGTGACGACCTCGACCCCGGACGGCATCGAGGGTTCGAGGTCCTTGAGCTTGGCCTTGACCAGGTCGATGACGTTGAGGGCGTTCTCGCCCTGGCGCATCACGACGATGCCGCCGACGTGGTCGCCGAGCCCGTCGAGGTCGGCGATGCCGCGCCGCATCTCCGGGCCCAGCTCGACGCGGGCGATGTCGCGGAGCAGCACCGGCACCCCGCCGGGGCCGACCTTGACCACGATCTTCTCGAAGTCTCCGAGCGACCGCGCGTAGCCTTCGCCCCGCACCATGTACTCGGTGCCGGAGAACTCCAGCAGGCGTCCGCCCACCTCGTTGTTGGACCTGCGGATCGCGTCGATGACCCGGTCGAGGGGGAGGTCGTACGCGGCGAGGCGGTTGGGGTCCACGGTGATCTGGTACTGCTTGACGAAGCCGCCGATCGAGGCGACCTCGGCGACGCCCGGGACCGACTGGATCGCGTAGCGCAGCGTCCAGTCCTGGTACGAGCGCAGCTGGTCGAGGGAGTGCGTGCCGGAGCGGTCGACGAGCGCGTACTGGAAGACCCATCCGACGCCGGAAGCGTCGGGCCCCAGCTCGGTCCGCACGCCTTCGGGAAGACGGGCCTGGATCTTGGAGAGGTACTCGAGGACGCGGGAGCGCGCCCAGTAGAGGTCCGTGCCGTCCTTGAAGATGACGTACACGTAGGAGAACCCGAAGTCGGAGAAGCCGCGGATCGCCTTGACGTCCGGCGCGCCGAGCAGCGCCGAGATGATCGGGTAGGTGACCTGGTCCTCGATGATGTCGGGGGACCGGTCCCAGCGCGAGTAGATGATGACCTGCGTGTCCGAGAGGTCGGGGAGGGCGTCGAGACGGATTTCCTTCAGGGTGTAGACGGCAAGGACGCCGAGGACGGCCACGCCGAGCAGGACCAGGACCCGGTTCCGGGCGGAGAACTCGATGATCCGCTTGATCATCGCGGGCCTCCCTCGCCGCCCGCGACGGCCCCGGCGATCGCGGCGCGCAGCTGCGACTCGGAGTCGAGGAGGAAGTTCGCCCGCACCACCACCTGCTCACCGGCTGCCACGCCCGAGAGCACCTCGGCCTTGCCGTTGCCGCGCACGCCGAGGGTGACCTGGCGCGGCGCGAAGCGACCGCCGCCCAGGCTGACGAACACGATCTTCCGCAGGCCGGTGTCGATCACCGCGGAGTCGGGGATCACGACGCCCTCGTGGGCGTTCACCGAGAGCTCCACGTTGGCGAACATCCCGGGCTTGAGCGCCAGGGCGGGGTTGGCGAACGCGAACCGCACCCGCAGCGTGCGGGTCTGGGGGTCGAGTGTGGGGCCGACGTAGCTCACGCGGCCGGCAAGGTGCGTGCCCGGGTCGTAGGGGAGCGTGACCACCGCTTCCTCGCCCAGGCGCACGGCGCGGGCTTCGTACTCGTAGAACTCCCCCTCGACCCACACCGTCGAGAGGTCGGTGATGGTGAAGAGGTCCATCATCGCAGGGTCCACCTGCTGGCCCTCGTAGATGCCCTTGGCCGTCACGTACCCCGAGCTGTGGGCGAGGAGCGTGATGTCGCGCCGCGGCTTGCCGGTGCGCTCGATCTCGGCGATGAGGTCGTCGGGGACGTCGAGGAGCTGCAGGCGCCGGCGTGCGGCCTGGACGAGGTCCTCGCCGCCCTTGCGGACCTCCGGAAGGTCGGAGGCGGCGAAACGGGCCGCGGTCGCGCGGGCCTGCAGGTACTCCTCCTGGCTCGCGAGCAGCTGCGGCGAGTAGAGCGACAGGACCGGCTGCCCCTCCCGGACGTACTGGCCCGTGAAGTCGACGTAGAGCTTTTCGACCCACCCCGTCACCCGCGTGTGGAAGTGCCGGATCCGGGTCTCGTCCGGGACGACCGTCCCCACCGTTCGGATCGTGCGTGCGAGCCGCTCGCGGAGAGCGGGCTCCACCTGTACACCGGCGAGTCGCAAGCCTTCGGGGCTCACCTGCACGGCCGCGAGGCCGGGCACTCCCGGGCCCTGGGCCGCGCCCTCGTCCGAGTAGACCGGGACGTAGTCCATACCCATCTCGTCCTTGGCCGGCACCGGTGACGTGACCTTGGGGTTCATCGGGTTGCGGTAGAAGAGGATCTTCTTGGCTCCGGTCTTACTCTGCGGAGCGGCCTCGTCGGCATAGACGGGGACGTAGTCCATGCCCATCTCGTCCTTGGCCGGCACCGGCGAGGTGACCTTGGCGTTCATCGGGTTGCGGTAGAAGAGCACCTTTCGCTCGGGCGGGGCCGACGCTTCGGCGGGGCCGGCAGGCACGCCGGATCGGGCATCGGCCGTCGGCGGCTGTGACTCGGCCTCGCCGGCCGGGGCCTCCGGTCCGCGCCTGGCCGGCACCAGCTTCATGCCGCACTCCGGGCAGCGGCCCGGCTTGTCGGAGGTGACTTCCGGGTGCATCGGGCACACGTACGCAGGGACGGTCGTGGGCGCCACCTTGGTGTCGATGGGCACCAACTTCATGCCGCAGATCGGGCAGTCGCCGGGCTTGTCGGAAATGTAGGTGGGGTGCATGGGGCACTGGTAGCTGGACGCCGTCTTGGCGCCTGGGCCGCAGGCGGTGACGAGCAGAACGACGGCGGCGAGCAGGGCGGTCGACACCACCATCGAGCGGAGCGAGCGCGGGGGATGCATGGTCAGTTCTCCTTCCCGGTGTTGCCGACCAGGGCCTCGAGCCGGGCCCAGGTCGCATAGCGGTCCGCCTCACGGGCGGCGAGTTGGACGCGCGCGTCCAGCCAGCGGTTGAAGTCGTCGACCACGGTGAGGAAGTCGCCGCGGCCGGTAAGGTAGGCGGCGCGGGCGGCGTCCACGGCGGCGGAGGTCTGCGGCACGATCGCCTGGCGGTAGCGCTCGACCTGGCGGCCGGCACGGTCCCACTCGGCGCCGAGGCGCGCCGCTTCGGCCCGCGCCTGGGCCTGGGCGTCCCGAAGGTCGGCTTGTGCCGCCTCGAGCTCGAGGTCCGCGGCACGCGCCAGCGGCGCCTGCTTGTCCTTGCGCCAGAGAGGCAGAGTCATGCCGAAGCTCAATGTGACCGCAGGGTCGAACCCCCCTCTGAGCCCGACCCCGGCCCCCGTGGTCAGGTCGGGTTTGAGGTCGAGCCTGGCGACCGCGGAACGCCTTTCGGCGGCCGTTACCTCGGCCTGGCGCACGGCGACCTCGGGCGAGCGCGCCACCGCCAACCCGTCCCATGGGGGCGGGGGAGGCACGATGGCGGGCAACCCCGCCACCACCCCCATCGCTTCGCTGCCGCGATGGTCGAGCATACGGTCGAGTGCCGCGACGAGCGCGGCGCGCTCAGCCGTCAGGTCGTCGTCGCGCTCAGCCAGGCGGGACGCCTCGAGCTGCGCCTTGAGCACCGGCTCCTGGTTGTCCTCGCCCACCGCGTACCGGCTCGCCGCGGTGGCGGCCAGCATGTCGAGCATCTCGCGCGCCGCGGCGAGGAACTCCCGCTCGCGGTCGAGGGCGAACAGGCGAGCGTAGAGCGTGCGCACCTGCATGGCGACCTGGCGCTTAAGCTGTTCGACCTCAGCCCCGCGCGAGGCGACCGCGGCACGGGCAACATCGCGCCGGGCCTCGCGCTTGCCGGGCCAGGGCAGATCCTGGCGCACCTCGGGGCCGATCATCGACATCTGGTCGGTCCCCACGGTGTACTTCGGAAAGCTCATGTCCTGCAGCACGACCTCGACCATCGGATCGGGGAGGGCCCCGGCAGGCGCGACCATCTCGCGCGCGGCCGCCAGGCGCGAGCGCAGGGCCTCGAGCGACGGCGCCCGGTCGAGGGCGGCCGCGACCAGCTCCTCGACCGGCGGCGCCGGCATCGCGCCGCCGGTCGTAGGGGGCGAAGGCACGGGCGGGGTTGCGGCACGGGCGCCCCAAGAGAGCAAAGAAAGAATGCAGAACGACACAGCGACGGGAAGCTGTTTCACGACATCCTCCACGGTTTTTGCGACAACTGGGCTACACCCGCAAGAGTGCAGACACACGTCTCCCGGAAGGCGTCGCTAGCAGCGGAAGGAGCAGGCGCTGAGATAGGTGGGTGGAAAGACCGGGGATGAGAGGAAGAACGCGACATCGATCTGGCACGCAAGGGCCACCGTCACGAACCCGTTGCCAGCGGCCGGCAACTCCGCGGCATGGTCCGGCGCCACTCTGGGCGAGGGAATTGCCGGGGCAGGAGCCGGCGTTGGGCGCTCGCCGCCACGACAGCAGCAGGCCGCTCCCGGCTTGCAGCAGCAGGAGCGCGCAGAGGCGGGCGGGGCGCACTGCGCCAGCGCGGCGCACGGAATCACCACCGCGAACCACCCCGCCAGCGCCAGAACCATCGGACCACGCACCGCCCGAAACTACTGCTCGGCCCCGGGGCTGTCAAGCCGGCCCGGTCACTGCGGCGACTTGCCAGACACCTCCTGGTGCGGAGCAGAGGTCGTGGCGAACCGGGTTGCGCGGCGGTGCTAGAATTCCCACCTCATTCGGGGGGCAGGATGGCGCGTCACGCTGCGACCGTTTGTTTCTCATCTCCACTCGGACTCGTCGAGGTCGAGTCCGCGGACGCCGGGATCACCCGCGTGCGCCTCGGCGCGCGCGGCAAGCAGCGCGAAGTTGGGGACGGGGCGGCTCTGGAGTTCGCGCGCGCCGCAAAGGCCGAGATCCTCGCGTACCTCGAGGGCGGGCTGCGGAAGTTCTCCGTGACCGTTGTGCTCGAAGGCACGCCGTTCCAACAGGCGGTCTGGAACCGGCTGGGAGCCGTTCCCTACGGCCAGACACGGACGTACGGGGAGATCGCCTCGGAGTTGGGCAAGCCACGGGCGGCACGGGCGGTCGGCACCGCGTGCCGCGCCAACCCGGTTCCGATCCTGGTGCCATGCCATCGCATCGTGGGGGGCAACGGCGCGCTGACCGGCTTCGCCGCCGGCCTGGCAATGAAGCAGGAACTGCTCGAACTCGAGCGGAGACCCGTCGCCCCCTGAGGAGAGGCCCTGGAGGAGCCTGCCGGCGGCGGGAAGGCCGGCGACGCGCTCCCACCCGATCTCGACGGGCTCCGGCCCGATTCTCGCCACTACTTCCTGGGGAGCTTCAGCGTGTCGGAGGTCGAGGAAGCGATCCGCCACGGGGCCTGAGCTCGAGCCCGGGGCCGCAAGCCGCCAGCCCCAAACCGACCCGCGCGAACAGCCCGGGGAGGGCCGCGAGGGGAAGGCCGACGACGGCCTGGACGTTCCCCTCCACCCGCTCCACCAGCAGGGCGCCCTGGCCCTGAACCGCGTAGGCGCCCGCCTTGTCGTCGCCCTCCCCGGTGCCGACGTACCATTCCCAGAGCTCGCGGCGAAACGGCGCCATCGTGACGCGAGCCTGCTCGAGGTGAGCGGCCTCGTGCCCGTCCCAGCCCAGCACGAGCGCGGTCACCACGGTGTGGGTCTTGCCCGCGAGGTCGCGGAGCGTCGCGGCCGCGTCCGCGCGGTCGCGGGGCTTGCCGAGGATCCGTTCGCCGAGAGCCACGACGGTGTCCGCCGCCAGCACCGCACCCTCGGGGTGGCGCGCGATGGCGGCTCGTGCCTTCAGGCGCGCGACGCGCATGGCGTGGGCGCCGGGCGTCTCGCCCGCAACGGGGCTCTCGTCCACGTCCTGGGCCGCGACCGTCACGTCCAGGCCGAGGCGCGACAAGAGCTCGCGTCGCCGGGGCGATCCCGAGGCGAGCACGAGGGCGGCGGCGGCGCTGCTCATGCCTCGGAGCGCAACCGCACCGTCAGGACCGACCGGCTGCAGTCGACGACCTCCACCTCGGCGCCGGCAGGGATGACGCCGGCGTCCACGCTCTGGGCCGCCATCAAGACCGTGACCCCGTTCTTCTCGATCCTGACCTGCCCGTACGCTCCCGGCTGGATGTCGCGGACCACGGTGGCCCGCTCGCTTTCGAGCGCAACGGCGCAGGGGCGGCGCATCATCAGGAGCGCCGCCAGTACGCCGACGATCCCGGCGGCGGTCGCGAGCAGAAGGGTGGTCGGGGGTCGGGTGTGGCGTTGCGCGGCGATGACCAGGCCGACCAGGCCGAACAGCACCAAGCCGATGGCGAGCCGGCGCCCGAGCAACGCGAGAAACGGGCGGTGCAGGTCGGGGTGGGGGACGACGAGGTGGTGGCGGGCGAGCGAGCGGAGGTCGCTGATCAGCCCTGTGACCGCCGCCAGCGCCAGGCCCACGATGAAGACCGCGACGTAACAGAACTCCCAGGTCACGCCTCATTGTATGCCTGCCGCCGCGTAACGCCACCGGGTCCGGGCGGCCGGCGCCCGGACCGGGCCGGGCGGCGGCGGCCTAGCCGGGGGCCAGGATCGGGGTCGGGGCGCCGGCGTCGTCCACGTTGACGTAGGTGATCTCGGCCTCGGTGACCCTCCTCGGCGCCGAACGGCCACGGGGCGACGCCACCTCGACGACGACCTTGACCGTAATCGAGGTGCGTCCCACCCGCACGAGTTCGCCGTAGAACGAGGTCAGGTCGCCGACCCGCACGGGGGCGTGGAAGACCACCTTCTCCATCGCCACCGTCACCACCTTGTCGGCCCCGTGCAAACGGGCCTCGATCGCGCCCGCTTGGTCGATGTACGAGAGGATGACGCCGCCGAAGATCGTGCCGCTCGGGTTGGTGTCGCGGGGCAGGAGGCTGACGCGGATCGCGGGTTGCCGGGTTTCCGAAATCGTCATGCCGACATTCTAGCCAACGCCGGGCTGCACGGGTCTGTGCTAGTGTTGCCGGCACGGTGCGGGAGACGAGACCATGAGACGAGTCACGGCACTGGCGGCGGCGGCGTTCCTGGCGGGCGGCTGGGCAGCCGCGCAGGGCCACGAAGGCGTCCTGGAGGTCTTCAAGACCCAGCGGGACATCGAGAAGCGCCTGATGGCGGCGGATCTCGCCACCCTCGAACGGGTTCAGGACCAGATCCGCGGCGCCTGCGACCGCCTCGTGCGCCTCGGCGACGATCTGCTGCGCGCCCAGAAGGACGGCGAGGACCTCGGCGGCTTCACGGCGCGGTCCTCCGATCTGCGCCACGCCGAGTCCGAGGTCACGACCCTTCTCGGCGCCGCGTCCCAACTCCGCGCCACGATCGGCGCCCGGAGGGCCTACCTCGAACAGGTCCAGGCCGAGGTCCGACGCATGGAGGAGGCCGCCCAGGCCGTGGGCGATGAGCTCTCGGGCCGCTGGTCGGTCGCGATCGAGCCGGGCGGCTTGACGGGCGTGTTCGACCTCCGCCTCGATGGGACGCTCGTGACCGGGGTCTACCAGATCTCGGGAGGTTGGAAGGGCTCGCTGCGCGGGACGCTTGTCGGCAGCGACGTGCGCCTCGAGCGGATCGACACCCAGCAGGGCTTCGTCGCCGTCTATACCGGACAGCTTGTCGCGCGCGGGAATGAAAAGCAGCTCGAAGGGACTTGGGAAGCGACGAACCTCGCCGTCGGCATGCCCGGCTCGGGTACCTGGGTGGCGCGGCGTGAGGCGCATCCCTGATCGAGAGTCGGGAGAGAAGACAGATGTGGAAGAACCCTGTCGTTACCGCTGCGGTTGGCATCTTGCTCGGTTTCTTCGGCGGCTACCTGGCCGGTCAGGGGCAGCGCGTGGTGCCCGCGTCGTCGGCGGCGGTGAACCCGCATGCCGGGGTCCCCGGAGCGCCTCCGCTTTCCGGCGAGGCGGCGAAGCCCCCGGAAGGGGGCCGAACGGCCGCCACGGCGAACCCCCGTCTGGTCGAACAGGCGCACGAGCTCGAGGGGCTGCTCGCCAAGGACCCCAAGAACTACGATCACCTGGTCCAGATGGCCAACACCGAGTACGACCTCAACGACTTCATCAAGGCCGAGGATTATTACGAGAAGGCGCGTGCCATCAAGGACGACTCGCCCGACGTGATGACCGACCTGGGCGTCTGCTACAAGGAGACGGGGAACCCGCAGAAGGCCCTCGAGCTCTTCGACCGGGCGGCGGACCAACACCCGGAGCACTGGCAGTCCCGCTACAACGCCGCCGTGGTGCGGCTGTTCGACCTCAACGACCCGGCGGGCGCCAAGCGCGAAGTCGAGAAGCTCAAACAGCTCAAGGGCACGGTCCCGAACATCCCCGACCTGGCCGGGCTGGAAGGCGAGATCGCCCGCAGGACGAAGTGACGCTTCTCGCCGCGGCGGCCGCCCGGCGCCGGCGGGGCGGGCGTTCGGCGCTAGACTCCGACTCGGCGGTGCTCGGGGTGGGGCGATGACGACCTGGACCGAAGCGTTGCGGCGGGCCGAGTTGGTCGCGGCCGGCGCCGCGCTGGCGCGGCTCGGTTTGATCCGCGGCCGCGAAGGAAACCTCTCGTGCCGGATCGGTGACGACGCCCTGCTCCTGACCCCACGCGGCGCCGACAAGGGGCGCCTCGTCGCGGCCGAGCTCGTGCTCTGCCGGCTCGGGGACGCGCCTCCAGCCGAGGCGTCCACCGAGGCGCCAGCCCACTTCGCCGTCTACCGCGCCTGCCCCGGCGTGCGGGCCCTCGTCCACGCTCATCCGCCCAGCGTGCTGGCGCTCGCCGCGCTCGGGCGGCTCCCGGAACCGAACGCGCTCGAGGAGGGGTTGGCGCTGGTGCCGCGCATCGTGCGGGTCGGCCCCGCCCCGCCGGGCAGCCCCGAACTCGCGGCGGCGTGCGCCGATGCCTTGCTGCGCGCGCCGGCCGCGGTCCTGGCCCGCCACGGCGTGCTCTGTGCCGGTGACGATGTCTGGCAAGCCCTGGAGCGGGCGGAGACGCTGGAGCTGCTCGCCGCCCTCGCTCTCGCGTCCGCCGATCGGACGGTCGCGATATGAGCGGCACGCTCCCGTTCGGGGAGAGCGGCGGCTTCGCGCCCGGCACGCCCCTGGCCGAGCGGATGCGCCCGCGCTCCCTCGCAGAGGTCGTGGGGCAGGGGACGCTGGTCGGGGACGACGGCGTGCTGCGCCAACTGGTGGCGCGCGGTGAGTTGCCCTCCGTCGTGTTCTGGGGTCCGCCCGGGAGCGGCAAGACGACGCTCGCGCGGGTGCTGGCCGGGGCGTGCGACGCCGAGTTCATGACGTTCTCCGCCGTGCTCTCGGGCGTGAAGGAGGCGCGCGCCGTGATGGAGTCGGCGCGACGCCTGCGCGCCGCCACCGGCCGCCGCACGGTGCTGTTCGTCGACGAGGTGCACCGTTTCAACAGGTCGCAGCAGGACGCGTTCCTCCCGTTCGTCGAGAGCGGCGACATCGTGCTGATTGGCGCCACCACGGAGAACCCCTCGTTCGAGCTCAACGCCGCGCTGCTCTCGCGGGTCAAGGTCTACGTCCTCGAGGCGCTCGGCGACGGCGACCTCCGGCTGCTGCTCGAGCGCGCGCTGGCGGACGTCGAGAGGGGCATCGGTGGGCGCGGCCTGACGGTGGGGGAGGGGGCGCTCGACGGGATCGTGCGCTTGGCGGGAGGCGACGCCCGTGTGGCGTACAACCTCCTCGAGGTGGCCGCCGACGCCGCCGGGGCCGGGGGCATCGTCACCGCCGATCTCGTGCGCCGGACCGCCCAGCGGCGCCTGGCGAAGTACGACAAGGAAGGGGAGGAGCACTACAATCTCATCTCGGCGCTGCACAAGTCGATCCGCAACTCGGACGTGGATGCGGCGCTGTACTGGCTCGCGCGCATGCTCGAGGGCGGCGCCGACCCCCGCTTCATCGCCCGCCGGCTGCTGCGCGTCGCGTCCGAGGACGTCGGGATGGCGGACCCGAGGGCGATCGAACAGGCGGGGGCGGCTGCCCACGCGGTCGAGCACATAGGCATGCCGGAGTGCGCGCTGGCCCTCGCGCAGGCGGCGGTCTACCTCGCCCTCGCCCCCAAGTCCAACGCGTTGTACCTGGCGTACGGGCGGGCCCAGCGCGCCGTCGCCGACAAGCCCGCGTACGCGGTGCCGATGCACATCCGCAACGCTCCGACCCGCCTGATGAAGGAACTCGGGTACGGCGACGGCTACGTCTACGCCCACGACACCCAGGGCAAGGTCGCCGACATGGATTGCCTGCCGCCGCAGCTGGTCGGCGAGAGGTTCTTCGAGCCGACCGACGAGGGTTGGGAGAAGCGAATCCGGGAGCGGCTGGCCGAGCTGCGCGCGCGCCGCCGGGGTCCGGGGGCGAAGTAGGGTCATCGCCGTGGGGACGCCTACGCCAAGCGCCAGCTGGCCGCTCGTGGCCACCTGCACCCGCGGGCTCGAGGACGTGCTGAGGCAGGAGCTCATGGGCCTCGGCCACGAGGATGCCGCGTGCGGCCGGGGCGTGGTCGGCTTCAGCGGCGACCTGGCCGCGGTGTATCGCGCCAATCTCCGGCTGCGCACGGCGATGAGGGTGTTGCGCACCGTCGCCGACGGCCCCGCCGCGAGCCGGGAGGAGTTGTACGAGCTGGCGGCCGCGGTGGCGTGGGAGGACGCGTTCGCGCGGGGCAGGACGTTCGCGGTCGAGTCGGCCGGGCGCGGGAGCGGGTTCGCCAGCGGCGCGTTCGCCGCCCTCACGGTAAAGGACGCGATCGTGGACCGCCTGCGCGCCCGTTGGGGCACGCGGCCGGACGTCGAGCGCGCCAACCCCGATCTCCTCGTCCACCTGCACCTGGCCGGAGAGCGGGCGGGCATCGCGCTCGACAGCTCGGGGGCGCCCCTCTCGCACCGCGGCTACCGGCCGCGCGGCGGCCCCGCGCCGCTCTCCGAGACGCTGGCCGCCGGCGTGCTGCTGCTCGCCGGGTACGACGGGACGCAGCCGATCCTGGACCCGATGGCCGGCACCGGCACGATCGCGATCGAGGCGGCCCTGATCGCGACCCATAGCGCGCCCGGCCAGCGCCGGCGCTTCGCCTGCGAGCGGTGGCCGCTCCACGCGCCGGCGCTGCTGGCGGCCGAGAGGGAACGGGCTTCCGGCCTTCGCACGCCCGCGCGGTCCGCGATCGTGGCCGGCGACCGCGACGTGCGGGCCGTGGCGGCCGCGCAGCGCAACGCCCGCGAGGCGAGGGTCGCGGACGCGGTCGAGGTGGTGGAGAGGGATGCACTCGAGCTGACGCCGCCAGGACCGGGGGCCCTGATCGTCTGCAACCCGCCGTACGGCGAGCGGCTCGGCGACGCGGGCGACCTGACGGAGCTCTACCGCGGGCTCGGCGATGTCTTCAAGCGCCGCGGGTCGGGCGCCACGGCGTGGCTGCTCGTCGGGAACCCCGACCTCGCCAAGGCCGTCGGGCTGCGGCCGTCGCGCCGAATCGTGCTGTTCAACGGACCGATCGAGTGCCGGCTCCTGCGCTACGACCTGTACGAGGGTAGGCGGGGCCGGAGCGAAGGCGGCGCGCGCGGCGTTCAGGCCCGGGGCCAAGGCGACGAAGCGATTTGATGCTAGACTTACGCGCCCGTTATGCTCTCGATCGCCGCCCTGATTCCCGCGTATAACTGCGCCGACCGTGTCGGGAGCGTGGTGCGAGGCATCGGCAGGTTCGTCCCCGACGTGCTGGTCGTGGACGACGGCTCGACCGACGGCACCGGTGACGCAGCCCGCGCTGCCGGCGCAAGCCTGGTGGTCCACCCCGAGAACCGCGGCAAGGGCCCCGCGGTGCGCTCCGGGCTGGCCGTGCTGCTCGGCCAACAGTACTCCCACGTCCTGATGCTGGACGCGGACGGGCAGCACGACCCGGACGACGCCCAGCACTTTCTCGAGGCCGCGCCCGACGCCGACTTCGTTCTCGGAGACCGCCTCTGGAACCGCGAGGCGATCCCGGCCAAGCGCTTCTGGACGAACTTCATCGGCACCCGCGCCCTGCAGCTGATGACCGGCTTCCCACTGGAGGACTCGCAGTGCGGGTACCGCATGGTGGCCTCGTCGTACCTCCGCCGCATGGGCCTGGTCGGCAACCGCTATTCCGTGGATACCGAAATCATCGTCCGGGCGGGGAAGCTCCGCGCGCGCTTCGCCCACGTCCCGGTGCGGGTGATCTACGAGGGCGCGGTGTCGCACTACCGGCCGTTGTGGGACACCGTGCACATCGTGCTCTCCGCCGCGCGGTTCAAGGTCGACGAGGGCGACCTCCGTTTCGATCCGGGCCCCGAGGCGTGGAGACGCCTGGTGAGCGCCCCGGCCGTCGTCGCGCCGATGACCAGCGCCCTCGCCTGACGGCCGCCTGCGCCGGCCGCGGTGGTCCCAGCCGGCACGAGCAGTCCGGAGCCATTGCGGCGGCGCCGCAGTCCGGTCTACTCTGATGCAGATGCTGAACGCGGTCGTCAGCGGAGGCTCCAGGGGGATCGGGCGCGCCGTCGTGGAGCGGCTCGCGGCCGACGGCTACCGCGTCCACTTTCTCTACCGCCGCCGCGACGATGCCGCCCGCCTCGTCACCGATCTCGTCGCCGCCCGCGGCGGGGTCGCCATCGCGCACCGCTGCGACGTCACCGACGCGCGGGCGGTCGAGGCGGTCGTGGACGAGATCGCCGGCGAGGGCGTCTATGCGCTGGTGAACAATGCCGCCGTCCTCCGCGACGGGCACTTCCTCCTGATGGACGAGGCGCGCTGGGCGCTGGTCGTCGACACCATCCTGACCGCGGCGTACCGGCTCACCCGAGCGTGCTTGCGACCGATGCTGCACGCGGGCGGCGGCCGGATCGTCAACGTCGGCTCGCTCGCCGGTGTCACCGGCCAGGCGGGCCAGGCCAACTACGTCGCCGCAAAGGGCGGACTGCACGCGTTCGGCAAGGCGCTGGCGCGCGAGGTCGGCCGGTACGGGATCACCGTCAACGCCGTGGTGCCCGGATGGGTCGACACCGACCTGGTCGGGGCGCTCGGCGAGACGCGCAGAGCGCGCGCGGTCGCGAGCATCCCCCTCGGCCGTTTCGGCCGGCCCGACGAGGTGGCGGGGGCGGTGGGGTTCCTGCTCTCGGCCGCGGCCTCCTACATCACCGGAACAACGCTGCGGGTGGACGGCGGAGTGGGGTCTTAGAGGGAGCCGGCTCCTCCGGAGGGCGCGCCCCCACGGCCGGTCAAGGCCCCGGCTGCCCCCAGAACTGGCGCTGGAAGTGATAGGCGAGTTGCAGCGTCACGCTCCCGGGTGTCCCGTTCCCAACCGGGTTGCCGTCGAGGCGCACGACCGGCATGAGCAGGACCGTCGTGGACGCCACGAACAGCTCGTCTGCCCGGTGGAGGTCGCTGAGCGTGAGCGGGCGCGGGACGAACGCGATTCCGAGGTCGCGGGAGATCGCTTCGACCGCTTTCGTGCTCACACCGGGCAGGACGCGCTGGGTGAGCGGGGGGGTGCTCACGGTGCGGCCGTGGACGGTGAACACCGTGCTCGCCGCGCCCTCGTTCACGAACCCGTCTTGCCCGACGAAGATCGCCTCGTCCGCGCCGCGGCCGACCGCGTCCTTCCTGGCGAGCACTGACGGCAGCAGCATCGTCGCTTTGACATCCCGACGCTGCCAGCGGGTCTCCGGTACCGTGATCGCCGCGATCCCGCGGGCCGCCTCGGCGGGGACCGGGAAGGTGAAGCGGCGCAAGTAGGCGAAGAAGAACGGCTCCGGACGGTCCGGGGGCAGGTGGCGGCGGGGCGCCGTCCCGCCGGTGAGCTGGGCGTACAGGACGGCCGTACGGTGGGGCTCGCGGCGGTAGAGCTGCGCGATGACCGCCCTCCACCCGGGGAGGTCCGGAACCCCGCCCTCGAGGCCGATCTCGCGGGCGCCGGCGGCCATGCGCTCGACGTGGTCGGGCAGCCGGAACGGCTCGCCCGCCACGACGGCGACCACCTCGTACAGGCTCTCGCCGAACTGCAGGCCGCGGTCCTCGATCGGGACGCAGGCATCGGAGAACGGGACCAGCCGGCCGCCGAACCAGGCCCAACCCGGATCGTTGGACTTCAACGCCATGCCCGCAGTCTAGCCCGGCGGACGCCTTGGAGGCGAGCCGGGCGGTGTTGGCTTGGCGCCCGCCGCTGGTCTATCCTGCGGCGGCGGAGGTCGCCGATGAGCGGTGTCTTCAAGGCGTATGACGTGCGCGGGGTCTACCCCGACGAGATCGACGAGAGGCTGGCGTACGCGATCGGGTACCACTTCCGCGGGATCCTGGATGCCGAGGACCTGGCGCGCGGGGCACGGGTGGTCGTGAGCCGCGACATGAGGGCCTCCTCGCCGTCGATCGCAGCCGCGCTCTCCGGCGGTCTGCGCGCCGGCGGTCTCTCCGTCGTGGACATCGGCCTGGCGACGACGCCGATGAACTACTTCGCAATCGGTCACCTTGCGACCTCCGGCGGCATCCAGGTCACGGCCAGCCACAACCCGGCGCGCTACAACGGCCTCAAGTTTTCGCGCCGGGACGCCATCCCGGTCAGCAGCGAGACCGGCATCGCGCGCCTCGAAGAGCTGGTGCGCTCGACGCCGGCGCCTTCGGGTCCGCCGCGCGCCAGCTTGGAAACCGCAGACATCGCGGCGGCCTACCGCGCGCACGTCCTCTCCTTCGTCCGCCGGTCCGAGCCGCGATTGAAGGTCGCCGTGGACGTGGCCAACGGCATGGCCACGCTCTACCGGTCCCTGCTCGAGGAGCTCGACATCGACCTCGTGCCGCTCTTCTTCGGCCTTGACGGGGCCTTCCCGAACCACGAAGCCAACCCCCTCAAGCCGGAGAACATCGTGGACCTGCAGCGCTCCGTGCGGGAGCGGTCGTGCGCCCTCGGCATCGCGTTCGACGGCGACGCCGACCGGGCGATCTTCGTGGACGACAGGGCCGGCGCGGTCGGCGCCGACATGATCACCGCGCTCCTCGCCGGGCCGATCCTCGAGCGCTTCCCCGGCGCGCCGATCGTGTACGACATCCGTTCTTCCTGGGCGACGCGCGAAGCGATCCTCGCCGCCGGCGGGCAGCCGGTCCGCGAGCGCGTGGGCCACTCGTTCATGAAGGCGACGATGCGCCGCATCGGAAGCCCGTTCGGCGGCGAGCTGGCGGGGCACTTCTACTACCGGAAGAACTTCTTCGCCGATTCGGCGCTCATCACGGCGATCGAGGTGCTCAACGAGGTGCGTCGCGCAGGACGGCCGCTCGCCGAGCTGCTCGCCCCCCACCGGCGGTACGCGGGCACCGGCGAGATCAACTTCCGCGTCGAGGACAAGGACGGCGTCATCCGCCGTCTGGCCGAGCAGTTCGCCGACGGCGCCGTCGACTACATCGACGGCATCACCGTGCAGTACGCGGACTGGTGGTTCAACGTCCGTCCGTCGAACACCGAGCCGTTCCTGCGCCTGGTCATGGAGGCGAGGACACCCGATCTGCTCGCGGCCGGAAAGCAGAAGCTGCTGGCTATCCTGGGGCGCCCCGCCGACGAGAGCCGCCCGAGTTGAGGCCGCCGTCCTGCCCGGACTGGATCGCGCGGTACAGGCCGCTCTCCGACGACGGGGCCGCAGACCTGGGCAGTTCCCGCGTCGCGATCACCTCGACAAGAGCCTCGACGACGACGGGGTCGAACTGGCGACCGGCCTCGGCGCGCAGCTCGGCGACCGCGGCCGCGAGCGGGCGGCCGCTCGAGTACGGCCGGTCCATGGTCATCGCGTCGAAGGCGTCGACTGCGAGGATGATCCGCGACTCGAGCGGAATCGCTTCGCCGCGCAAACCCCTGGGATAGCCCGAGCCGTCGAAGTGCTCGTGGGCGCAGCGGATGATCTCGGCCGCGCGCTCGAGCTTGCCCATGCGCTCGACGATGAGGGCGCCGACCTCGGGGTGGGTGAGGATCTGCTGCCGCTCCGCCGAGTCCAGCGGCCCGGACTTGTTCAGGATCTCGTTGCCGATCGCGATCTTGCCCACGTCGTGGAGGATCGCCGCGACCGAAAGGAGAAAGCGCTGGTGGCTCGAGAAGCGCACCCACCCGCGGTGCTCCAGGACCTCGACGGTCGCGAGCACGAGCGCCTCGACGCGCTCGACGTGCTCCCGCGTGTACCGCGACTTCGCCTCCACCACCTCCGCGAGGGTCGAGATCGACGCGAGATAGGTGTTGCGGATCTCGTCCGCCATCCGGTTGAACTCCCGGGTCAAGGCGCCGAGCTCGTCGTTGCGGCCCGGTGGGAGCCTGACCATGAGGTGGCCGCGCGCCATCGCCGCCGTGCCGTCGAGCAACGCCGACAGGGGCGCCAGCAGCCGGTTGGCGAGGCTGTTCCCCAGAGTGAAGGCGAGCAGCATGCCGCCCGCGAGCACCACGAACCAGGCCTGCAGGCCAACCAGCAGGCTCTCGCCGCTGCGGACCGCGGAGGTCATCAGCTCGACGCTGACGACGGTGCCGTCGTCGAGCTGGAGCGTCGGTCTGACGGCCAGCAGCGGCTTGAACAGGAACGAGAACGTCCCCCTCGGGAGGTACGCGGCGAGGCTCGCGAGATCGGGTTCGCGGCTGCCGGGCGTCTCCGGCCACACGGCCAGCGTCTGGCCCCCGGCCTCGATGGCGCCGAACGTCTGGGCCGGAACGATCTCTCCTAGCAGCGTGCCGTCGAGCGGCTCGCTCACGACCAGCCAGCGGTGCTCTCCGGACTCGGCGGAGCGCAGCGGCGTGGCGAGCTTGAGGGACGCGCGGCCGTCCGTCCCGCGGTGGACCCAGGTCGCGTTGCGCCCGGCCGCGATCTTCGCCGCGATGTTGGGGTTGTGGGGAAACCACGGCGTCTCGAGGCTGCTCCCGATGCCTCTCTCCCAACGGTACGCCTCGGCTTCCCTGTGGAGCCCGTCGAAGACCTCGACTCGCTCCACGCGGTAGAGCGCGAGGAGGTCGTGGAGGCGGCCGAGCTGTTCGACATCCGGGCTGGAGCTCGCCGGCGCCACGAACGCCGCCATGGCGTCCCGGGCGCCCTCGAGCTCACTCAGCTTCTGGCTGAGCAGGTGGCTCGCCGTCGCGAGGCCCGCGTCGAGGCTCTGCTGCTCGAGCACTCTGGTGCTGCGGAGGAGGAGGAAGAGGTGGACTGCGCCGATCAGCAACGCGGCCGTGAGGATCGAAACCAGGTGCGAGACGACCAGCTGCCAGCGCAACTTCACGGTTGGCTCCCCGCCAGGAGAACGGCGACGTCGCCGGGAGCGGGCGGCCGCGCCCGGCTCGCAAACGCGTCGAGCTGGCGCTGGGCCTGCCCGAGCCCCTCGCTCCAGTTCTCCGTCGCCGGCACGAACTGTCCCTGCTCGAGGGCGCGGAGGAAACCGAAACTGCCCGGGCCGGCGAGCCCCTGCTTGGACTCGTAGGCGCGCAGGAGGACCGGGAGGCGACGGGTTGCGCGGTTGATCCTCTCGTTCGCGTTCTCGTGGACCAGGCGCGCGCCGACCTCGAGGGCGAGATCCCCCCACCGCGACTCGCGCGAGACCACGACGCACTGGTATCCGACCAGCGCGCGCGCCGGCGCCATGCCGTCTGCCAGGGGAGGGATCGGCATCACAGCGAACGGCCGCCCCGACGCCTCCAACGCCTGCAGCAGCCACGGGCCGGCGATGAAGCTGGCCAGCTTCCCGTCCGCGAATAGCTGTACCTGAAGCGACTCCAGATCGCTCCCGCGGCACGTTCGCCAGCCCGCGGCCGTTCCCCAGGCCGGCGCGAGGAGGCGCAAGACCTCCGCCACCGTGGCGGGGCGCCATACCAGGTTGCCGCCGGCGTCGGTGAGAGTGCCCTGGAAAGAGCCGACAAGCGGCGCCAGGGAGGCGGGGTCGCCGATATCGAGAGCGAACGGGAGCACGCCGGCCGGGAACCGGGTCGTGAGGATTTCTTCGATCGAGCGCGGGGGATATCCGAAGAGGGTGGGGTCGTAGACGAGCGCCAACACCTCGGCGCTGATCGGGTAGCCGAACACGCGCCGGCCCTCGCTCGCCGCCTGCAGCGCCTGCCCGACGAGCCGCTGCCTCAGCACGAGGACCCTCTCGGCGGGAAGTTCTCCGATGATCTCGCGCTGGACGAGTTCCCCGAGCCAGTCGTGGGGGACGATGGCGAGGTCGAGCCGCTGGCGTCCCTCGCGCGGCTGGCTCCGGTTCAGGTAGTCGAGGAGCGCGTTCGCGCTGAACCGTCTCACCTCGATGTTCACCGGCCCGAGATCGTGGGCGATCCGAATGAGCTCGCGCTGCAGGGCCTGCTCCCCGGCGCCGGCCCAGAAGGTGCCGACCACCAGGTGCGCCCGCCCCTCGCTCGCGTCCCGGCACCCGATGGCGAGCAGGAGCGCTACCAGCGCGAAACCCAGACGCCCGGCGGCGCGGGCGGGCGAGCGATTGACTCCGAAGCCCTCCGTGAAACCTCCAGTACCGTGCCTGCGGGCGCAGCGGCCGCGCCTGCACCGCGCCCAAGTCTAGCAAAGGGCCGTGGGTTACCATGCCGGGATGGAGCGGAACACGGGCGACGAGGCGGAAGTCGTCCTCCGGATCCTCGAAGCCGGCGGGGAGCCGGACGCGGGGCTGCTCGCTCGCGTGCTCCGTCGGCCCAGCTGCCCGGGAGAGATCGTCGAGCGTCTGGCCGGATGCCGGTGGCTGACTCGCTCGAACCGCCTGCTCCAGCTCGTCGTCCGCCACCCCCGCTGCCCGCGGCACCTGGCGCTGGAGGTCCTGCCGCGACTGGGCTGGCACGACCTGGTCGAGGTGGCGCGCGACGCGAGGACGTCGCCGGTTGTGCGCAAGCAGAGTGAGAGGAGACTGGCCGAGCGCATCGTGGGCCTCACCCTGGGGGAGCGGACAGCGCTCGCCCGCGTCGCGCCCCGGGGCGTCATCCCGCTGCTGCTCCCGAGTCCGGAGCCGATGTGCATCGCCGCTCTGCTCGACAACCCCAATTTCACCGAGTCCGACGCGCTGCGTCTTCCGGGCTCGAACCCGAACCCGGCATGCGTCCTCGTCCTGCTGCGCCATCCGGTTTGGGGACGGCGGCCGGGCGTAGCCGTCGCCATCGTGCGGCGCGGCGCCGTCCCGCTGGGGATCGCGATCGGAACTCTTCCGGCGCTGCCGCTGGCGGAGCTTCGCGGCGTGGCGTCGTCCGAGACGGCGCCTCCGGCACTCCGAGCGGCGGCGAGCGCCCTCGCCGGTGCGCGCGAGCGGAACCATCCACGGGCCGGCGATCCCCACGCCACTTGAAACCCGGCGCACAGGCCTTAAACTGCATGCCAATGACGCCGCTCACCAAAGCCACGCCCCGCGAGTTCGGGCAGGAGCTCAAGCACGCCCGGGAGAACGCGGGCCTGTCGCTGGAAGCGATCGCTGCGCGCACCAAGATCGGGGGCCGGGTGCTCGCCGCACTCGAGGACGGCGAGTTCGGCCGCCTCCCCAGCCAGGTGTTCGCGAGGATGTTCGTCCGCCAGTACCTGGAGCTCGTCGGCGCCGCGCCCGAAGAGTGGCTTCCGAGTTTCGACGCCGCGTGGCGCCGTTTCACCGAGTCGAGTCAGTCGTTCCCGATCGGCCCTTCCTTGCCGGTGAAGCGGCGGCGGCTCGGGCCCTGGATGATCGGGCTGGCCCTCGTGGCCGCCGCCGTGGCGGGCGTCTTCCTGGTCGAGAGGCGGCAGGGCCAAGCACCGCCGGACGCGGGGGAAGCGCCCGCGAGCGCTGCGGCGCCGCAGGCTCCGGCCGCTGTGCCGCAGGCTCCCGCCGCTGCGCCACAGGCTCCAGCCGCTGTGCCGCAGGCTCCGGCCCCGCCGGTTGCGACCGCCCCAGCGGCGCCGACGACGGCCGCTCCGGCTGCGGCGCCCCCGGCGACGACGCTGGTGGTGAGGGCGTTGCAGTCGCCGTGCTGGGTGGAAGTCCGGATCGCCGGAGAGAAGGCCTCCTCGCGCCTCCTCGCCGCCGGAGTTGCGTGGGAAGTGGCGGCGGGAGGGAGGGAGGTCGACCTCGTGCTCGGCGACGCCGGGGCCGCCAGCGTCGCGTACCTGGGCCACGTGCGCAGCCCGGCGGGGCGTCCCGGCGAGGTGGCGCGCATCCATCTGGCGGATGGCCCTCCGCCGCCGGCCGGCCCGTAATGGAAGCCTCGGGCGGCATCGGGAGCGTCGCGGAGCTGCTCGCTCGCATTCGCCACGGGATGGCGCCGCGCGCGCTGCGCCTGTTCGCGGCCCAGGGGTTGCTGCCGGTTTCGCGCGAGGAGCTGATCCGTGTCGTCCTGATCCTCGCGGCCGACGGCGACGCCGAGATCGCCGAGGCGGCCCGCGCCACGCTGGCAACGTTCACCCCCGAGAACTTCATCCAGGTCCTGCAGCTCCCCGACATCGAGCCGATCGAGATCGACCTCCTCTGCCGGTGCGCGCAGGGCGAGGAGGTCTGGATTACCGTCGTCCAGCACCCGAAGACCGCCAACGAGACGCTGCGCTGGCTGGCGCGCCAGGCTCCCGCCAGGGTGCAGGACGTCATCATCACCAACCAGGTCCGGGTCCTGGCGTGCCTCGAGCTGCTCGAGGACCTGCGCGCCAACCCCCAGGTCAGCCAGGAAGTTCTCCGCCGGGCCCGCGAGTTCGAGGAGGAGTTCCTCGAGAAGGCGATCGTGTGGGCGGCCGCCGAGGGCGCGGCGTTCGAGGTCCCCGCAGGCCCTTCGATCGAGGACGTGCTCTCCGAGCTTCGGGCTCTCGGCATGCGGCTCCCCGGGGGAGACGTGGAACCGCAGCGGGCCACCGAGCCGGAGGCCGCGGCGCCGCCCGAACTGCACGACGCGTTTGCGCGGATCGCGCTCCTGAATACCGCGCAGCGCGTCATGCAGGCGCTCAAGGGCACGCGGGAAGAGAGGCTCATCCTCGTCCGCGACCGCAGCCCGCTCGTCGTGCGCGCGGTGATGTTGAGCCCGAAGCTCAACGAGATGGAGATCGAGCAGATCGCTGGCATGCGCAGCACGAGCGAGGAGGCGCTGCGGATGATCGGCTCCAAGGGGAGGTGGTTGCGCCGCTACCCGGTGCTGCGCAACCTCTCGTTCAACCCCAAGACGCCGGCGGGCATTGCGCTACAATTGCTCCGCCGACTGTCGCAGCGGGACCTGATGCTGATGAGCCGCGACCGCAACGTGACGGACACGGTTCGCAAGGTGGCGCGCGACATCCTGGAGCACCGGCGTTGAACGTGCGGCTCGCGACCAGGGCCGCGGTTCGGAGGGGCTGGGATGACTGACCCGCGAACGTTCTACGAGATCCTCGAGGTGGAGCCTTTGGCGTCGGGCGACCAGATCAAGACGGCTTTCCGCCGTCTTGCGCGGGAGCGGCACCCGGACCGGTTCCAGGGCGCGGCGCGCGCTACCGCCGAGCTCGAGTTCCAGGCGATCACCGAGGCCTACAACGTCCTCTCCGACCCGGACCAGCGCGGGCGCTACGACCAGACCGCCGCGGCCGGCGTCAGGAAGGCACAGCAGCTCACCAACCCGCGGGAGGTGGCGCGCGCCCTGCTGGCGAAAGCCGCCGGTCTGGCCAACGCCGGGCAGGCCGGCGAGGCGAGGGAGTACTTCGCGCAGGCGGTGGCGCACGACCCCGAGAGCGCAAAAGGCCATCACCTGTACGGCCTTTTCCTCGCGAAGCAGGCAGGCGGACTCGAGGAGGCACTGCGACAGATCGACCAGGCGGTGAGGCTCGAGCAGAACGACGTCCGCATCCTGCTCGACGCATCCAAGCTGTTTGCGCGAGCCAAGATGTTCGCCCGGGCCACGCGCTTCGCGCAACAGGCGCTGCAGCTCTCGCCGGGAGATCCCGCCGTCGAGAGCTGGCTCGAGCAGCTGCGCGTCTCGATGGCGGCGGGAGGCAACGCGTAGCATGCGGGGCGGGGAGACGAGCCGGCCGTGAAATTCAAGTCGCGGGGAGTGACCGACAGGGGGCTGCGCCGCCACCATAACGAGGACGAGCTCCTGGCTCGCGACGACCTCGCCCTGTACGTCGTGGCGGACGGAATGGGCGGACACGCGGCCGGCGAGGTCGCCGCCGACCTCGCGGTCAAGGAGGTCGAGCGGGTGATCGAGGCGACGCAGGGCTCCGAGGAGGACACTTGGCCGAATGAGTGGGACCCCCGCCTCTCGGCCCACGGGAACCGCCTCAGGCAGGCGGTGCTGTCCGCCCACCGCAAGGTGACCGGGGCGGTGGAGGGGGACCCCGAGCTCCGCGGGATGGGGGCGACGATCGTCGCCGCGCTGCTCGACGGCAAACGCGAGCGGCTGAGCCTGGCCCACGTCGGCGACAGCCGGGCCTACCTCTTCCGCGAAGCGGCGATGCGGCTGATCACGTCGGACCACTCGTGGGTTCACGAGCAGGTCGTCGCCGGCCTGCTCTCCGAGGAGGCGGCGCGCAACCACCCGCTCAAGAACGTCGTGACCCGCGCGCTCGGCGGAGCGCAGGAGCCGGCAGTCGATGTCGAGGACCTCGGCCTGGTCGCGGGCGATCTGCTCCTCCTTTGCTCGGACGGCCTCAACACCATGCTCGGCGACGAGGAGATCGGCGCCGTCCTCGCGCACGGCGGCGACCTGACGCGCCTCGCTTACCAGCTGGTCGCCGAAGCGAACCGCAAGGGCGGCATCGACAACATCACGGTGATCATCACGCAGGCGCTACCTTGACCGTCACGACCGGCCACGGTATCGTGATGCCATGAGAGTCATGCGCCCCGCCGTGGCGCTCCTAGGGTGCCTGCTCGTAGGAGCTGCGTGGGCAGGCGCCGCGTCACCCGTCAACTCCTTCTCGCGCAGCGACGTCATCTTCGACGTGGAGGCGACCCCGCAGGGCCAGGAGACGTTCGCGGCGTGTGCTCAGGTCCTCGACCTTCTCATCGAGAGAGGATGGCGGCCCGCCGGGGCGCGCGTCCGGATCCAGGACAACCCGTTCGACGCGACCTCGCCGTCGGCGGATGTGGTGCTCGGCGCCGGAGCGCCCAGCGAGGACAGCGCGTTCGACCTCGCCGCGGCACTGGTTGCGCGCCAGTTCGGGCGCGCGCTGAACCCCGGGGTGGGGGATGTCCTGGCGCAGACGGTCGCCGCTCACGTGAGCGCCCCCGGCTGCAGCCGACGCCTGGAATGGGAGAAGCAGTGGCTCGCCCGGCTTGAAGGCGGCGACCTGCTCTCGACCGCGTTGCCGGAGCTGCTGTGGCGGACGGGTGGGGACGACGCGATCAGGGAAGCGGCGCACGGGAGCTGGCCGGACTCGGCGTATGCGGCGCTCGCGGCCCGCGGCGTCGAATACCCCCTGAAGGCGCTGGGAGAGGTTGCCGTGGCCGGGGTCATCAACCCCGGGGCCTTGGGCTTCCATGCCGGCGCCGCCGAACTTCCCCCGGCGCAAGCCGGTCTTGACCTGCGCTTCTCCGAGACGGGTCTCCGGCTGGTCGCGCTTCCCGGCGACGCCAACGCGGTGGCACTGCAGACGCTCCAGAGCGAGGGCACCGCCGCATGGGTGGCCGTGAGGTATGCGTTGACGGGGACCTTCGACGTGGTCGCGCTGAGCCCCAAGGCGGAGGTGGTCGTTCCCCTCCGGGGCGTGGCATGGGCCGCCGTCCTGGTGGTCGGAATCGGGCCGGGCGCCCACGTTGCCATCAACAGCCGGACGCTGGACGACTATCCCCTTCGTCTCAAGCGCTGGGACTTCCTCGCCGGCGAAGGCGCCGCCAGCCTGGCGTGGGAAACGCAGCGCCACGAAGGTCTGCGCGGGTTCGTCGTCGAAGCCCTGCAGGCGGACGCCGCCGGCAAGTGGAGCGTCCGCCGGCGCACGATGGTTCCCGTCGCCGAGGACGGGGAGAGCTCCTTCGGTTACGCGTTCGTAGACGACGACACGAAGGGGGTCGGCGCGTACCGCCTGCTCGCCCTCACCACGGACGGATTCCTCGCCGAGGTCGGCCTGTTCCCCCTCCGCAACAACCCCTGAAGCCCGGCGCCCGCTGGCGCGACGCTCGAGGGTGAGTCGTCTCACCCGGATCCCGGGGACCCCTGCATCAGGCCCGCATCAGTCGCATGGCGCCCCAAGCCACGGCCCCGAGCACCGCCAGGGGCAGCAGGAGGACGGCGAGGAAGGGGAGGCCCACCAGCACGAGGAGGAGAGCGGCGACCCCCAAAAACGCGACTTTCGCGAGACCGAACGCCAGCCGGACGGGGAGCAGCACGAGCTTCACAAGTGTCAGCAGGAGAACGAGTCCCGTCACCACCAGCGCCGCCACCACCGCGAGGGCAAGGAGCCCGAGCATCGCGCGCCCTCCTTTCGGTCAGGTTACGGTCCCCGTCGAAGTTATGTTTCGCGGCGGCCCGTCGCGCGGCCCCTGGCGCCCCTCTAGAATGGAGGGGTGGTGTGGACCCGGCGGGTGCGCCTGTTCCTCTTCGGTTCCGCGTCGGCGGCGCTGCTTGCCGGCGCCGGCGCGGCGTGGTGGATGACCCCCGGGGAGGACCTCGCCGCCTGGCGCCAGGGGCCCCCGCCGCACCCCTGGGCGGCATGGCAGCGCCAGGAGACACGCTGGCAAGGAGAGAAGCTGCACCGCCACGTCGAGAACCGGTACGTGCCGCTCTCCGCGATTTCCGTCGACCTGCAGCTCGCCTTGCTCGTCGGCGAGGACATCGACTTCTTCGGGCACGGCGCGGTCGACTTCGACGCCGTCTGGGAGGCGGTGCAGGAAGGGACCCGGCCGGGAGGCAGGTTCCGCGGCGCTTCCACGGTCACGCAACAGCTGGCGAAGACGCTCTTCCTCTCGGGCGAGAGGAGCCTCTGGCGGAAGGCCAAGGAGGCCCGCCTCGCCTGGTGGATGGAGCGGCGCCTCGGCAAGCGCCGCATCCTCGAGCTGTACCTCAACGTCGTCGAGTTCGGGCCGGGCCTCCTCGGTGTCGAAGCCGCTGCCCGTCATTACTACGGCGTCGGCGCGGAGGCGGTGGGCCCGGACCGGGCGGCGGGACTGGCCGCAGCGATCCCGTCCCCAGGGCGGGACAACCCGGCCACCGGCACGCCTCGTTGGCGCTTCCGCCAGGCCACGATCCTGCGGCGGATGGCGCACGCCCTCTGGCTGCGACACCGGCTGGCGGCGTTGAGCGCGAAGGGCCCGAGCTGAGGCGCCGGCTCGCCCCGCCCTTGCCAACCGCGCACAACCCCTTTACAGTCACGGTGCATGGCTGGCTCGCCGACACCCCAGTTTCTGGCCCCGCTCGAGGACTTGCGGCAACGCATCCAGGATGCCGAACGAGCCGGAGGGTCGTCCGGCCGGGCCGAGCTCGCGCGCCTGCGGAGCCTGCTCGAGGACGAGGCCAGGCAGATCACGGCGAACCTGACGCCGTGGCAGCAGTGCCAGATCGCGCGCCACCCCGACCGCCCGTACTGCCTCGACTACGTCCGCGGTCTCTTCACCGATTGGGTGGAGCTCCGCGGTGACCGGGCGTACGGCGACGATCCCGCGATCATCGCCGGCTTCGCCCGACTCGATGGCGAGAGCGTGGCCGTCGTGGGCCACCAGAAGGGGCGCGACACGCGCGAACGGCTGTACCGCAACTTCGGCCAGCCGCGCCCCGAGGGGTACCGCAAGGCGCTGCGGGTCATGCGTCTGGCCGAGAAGTTCGGACGTCCGATCGTCAGCTTGGTGGATACGCAGGGGGCGTACCCTGGGATCGAAGCGGAGGAACGCGGACAAGCGGAGGCGATCGCCTACAACCTTCGCGAGATGGCCGCGCTCAAGGTCCCGATCGTCGTCGTCGTGACCGGCGAGGGCGGCTCCGGGGGCGCCCTGGCGATCGCGATCGGAGATGAGATCCTGATGCTCGAGCACGCCGTCTACTCGGTCATCTCGCCCGAGGGGTGCGCTGCGATCCTGTGGAAAGACCAGACCCAGGTGCAGCGGGCCGCCAGCGCCCTTCGCCTCACCGCCCAGAACCTCCTGGAGCTCGGCGTGATCGACGCGATCATCCCCGAGCCGCTCGGCGGGGCCCACATGGATCCCAACCTGGCGATCAGAACGGTCGGTGGCGCGGTTCGCAAGGCGCTGGTCGAGCTCCGGCGCGTCAAACGCGACGAGCTTCCCCGCCGGCGTTTCGCGAAGTTCCGCGCCATGGGACAGTTCGTCGAACGGTGACGTCCCGGCTCCTCGTCCTGCGCCGCGCTTCCGTCATCCTTCTCGTCCTTTGGACGGCGTTGTTGGTCGCGGCGTTTCTCGAGCGCCGATTCAGGCAGACGCCGCAAACGGAACCGGCCGAAGCGGAAGCGCCGGCGAAGGAAGGGCTGGGCCAGCCGGTCCGAGTCCACAAGGGCTTCGTCTATTCCGACACGCTGGGCATCGAGCCGAACTTCCGGATCGCGGCGCGCGAGGCGCTCGAGTTCGCGTCCGGCGTGTACGAGTTCAGCGACGTGCAGGTCTCCCTCTACCACGAGGGGCGTGTTGCATACGGCCTGGTCGCCGACCGCCTCAGGTTCGATCCCGCAAGCCACGAGGCCGAGACCTCGGGGCGCGCCGAGGTCTCGCTCCAGGGCGGCATCGCTCTCCGGGCCGCCGGGTTCAAGTTCGGGGGCAAGGACCGACTGCTCGAGAGCCAGGGTCCCGCAACGTTCGCAGGCCCGGGATGGGGGGGGCTGGCGGGAGGCGCACGCTGTTCGCTCGAGAAGGACACCCTCGAACTCACCGGCGGCACCTCGGTCACCTGGCGCGGGTCGGGCGCCGCCAGCGACCCCTCGTGGGTCCTGCTTGCGCCAAGTCTCATCTACGACCGCAAATTGGCGACGATCGAGTTCGACGACGGCCTCACCGTCCTGCGGGGTCGGATGCGGGCGCGCACCGCGCGCGCCGAGCTCCAGCTCTCCGGACCCGAGGGGGAACTCCGCGCCGCGACGCTCGGCGGCCCGGTGCGCCTCGAGGGCGTGCTCGACGACGGCAGCAACGTGGAGGCGACCGCCGGGACGACCGTCATCGAGAGCCTCCCCGCGGGACGCTACCGCCTGACAGCCGAACCGGCGGCGGAGACCGGCTGGGTCTCGGTCAAGTGGGCCGACCGCGCCGCCGGGTGGCGGGACTTCACCGCCTGGCGCCTCATCGGCGAGGGCTCGCGGACGGCGTGGGAGTGGCTGGAGGGCCAGGGTCTCGCCTGCGCCAGCGACCTCGCTAAGGACTCGGATCCCCGCCGCCTCGCCGCCGACCGGATGCGGCTTGTCTTCGACCACGGGCAGGCTTCTGAGGTCATAGCAACCGAGGCCGTTCGTATCGAGACCGGCGACCAGTGGGCGGAAGGGGGCGAACTGCAGTTCGCGCTCGCCGCGCGGACGTTCGTCCTGCGGCCCGCGGCAGGGAAACGCGTGGCGCTGGGGGCGCCCGGATCCCGCTCCTGGTGCGACCGGTTGGAGGGTGCCGAGGGCGGCGATGTCGTTGCGCGCGGCCAAGTTACAGGGATGTTGGAGCGGGCGGGCGGGTCGGAGAAGAACAGCACCCCGATGCGGTTCGCGGCCGCGTCCGCCACCGCCTCGGAGGGCGGCGCCCGCCTTGTCCTGAACGGCGACGCGAGGCTCTGGCAGGGGGAGCGCCTGGTTCGCGCCGACCGGCTCGAGTACGACCGCGCCAACGACGTCGTCACCGGCGAGGGCGGGATCCTCACTACGGCACGCACCGTCTCGGCCGACGGCAAGCCGGGCGAGGTGGAGATCCGCGCGCGCACCCTGCGCTACGACCGTCCGGCCGGCGTGGCCACCTACGAGGGCGACGTGGTCCTCGACGACGGACAGGCCCAGGCCAAGTGTCAAAGCCTCGTGGCCACGCTGGACGGCAACGGCGCCCTCGAGCTGGCGAACCTCGACGGCGGCGTCACCGTTCGCGACCGCGCCAGCGCCAGAGTGCTGTCGGGTCAAAAGGCCAGGATGCTCGTGGCCGACGGGTTCTTCGAGATCTGGGGGAAGCCGGTGCTGGTCAAGGAACCCGGGGGGGACCAGGTCAAGGCCGACCACCTCGAGTGGAACCGCGCCTCCAACACCGTCGTCGTCCTGGGCGCGGAAGACAACCCGAGCGAGACGCTCTACCATCCACACCAACCGAGCCCCACACCGGGGCCGCGTGGGAGGAAGCCATAGAGACGCCGACACTCGAAGCGAGAGACCTGGTCAAGCGCTACCGCAAGCGGTCGGTGGTGGACGGCGTGTCGCTCACGCTCGCCGGGGGCGAGATCGTCGGCCTGCTGGGCCCGAACGGAGCCGGCAAGACCACGACGTTCTACATGCTGGTCGGGCTCGTTCAGCCCGACGCGGGGAGCGTGTGGGTCGGCAGCGAGGACGTCACGGCGCTGCCGATGTACCGTCGTGCCCGTCTCGGGATCTCCTACCTGCCGCAGGAGGCGTCGGTGTTCCGGCGGCTCACCGTCGAGGAGAACCTGTTCGGCGTCCTCGAGCTGCTGGGCGTCGACTGGCAGGACGCGTCCGCCAGGGTCACAAAGCTGCTGGAAGAGTTCGGCATCGAGAAGCTGCGCACGCAACGGGCGGAGACCCTCTCCGGAGGGGAACGCCGGCGCCTCGAGATCGCCCGGGCGCTCGTCACCGAGCCACGCTTCCTGTTGTTGGACGAGCCGTTCGCCGGCATCGACCCGATCACGGTGCTGGACGTTCAGCGCCTGATCCGCCACCTCCGACACCGGGGCTACGGCATCCTGATCACCGACCACAACGTGCGGGACACCTTGAAAATCACCGACCGCGCGTCTATCATCAAAGACGGCAAGGTTTTTGCAAGCGGGGACCCGGAAACGCTCGCCAAGGACCCGCTGGTGCGGCAGGTGTACCTGGGAGAAGAGTTCCAGCTCTAGAGACCATGGCGCTCGAACAGAAGCTCAACCTCAAGCTTGCGCAGAGACTCGTGATGACGCCGACGCTGCAGCAGGCGATCAAGCTGCTGCAGCTCTCGCGCCTCGAGCTCGAGCAGGCGCTCGCGCTGGAGGTCCAGGCCAACCCCTTGCTGGAGCTCACCGAGGAAACGCCGACGGAAGACGAGGCCGCGGGGAGCGACGGGGATTCCGGCCAGGCGACGGAAGCCGCCGGGGGCGATGCGGCGGGAGGTCCGGACGCCGCCACGGTCGACGAACCAGGGGGCGGGGAGCCCGCCGCCGTCGAGGACCCGGCCGTCGGGGACGAACCGGCCGGGGCGGACGACTCGTTCGGCGAGGTCGAGCTTGACGCTCTGTTTTCGAATTACCTCCAGGACGCGCCCAACCTGGCGCAGTCGTGGGACGACGGTGAGGAGCACTCGCTGGAGAACTCGCCGGCGCCGCTGCGCAGCCTGTTCGAGGACCTCAGCGCCCAGCTCGGGCTCGCCCAGGTGCCGAGGGAACTGGCGGCGGTGTGCGAGTTCATCATCGGCAACCTCGACCCGGACGGCTACCTCCGCGTCGCCGACGACGAGCTCGCCCGCCAGCTCGGGGTCCCGATCGAGGAGGTCCGGCGGGCGATCGGGATCGTGCAGCAGCTCGAACCCGCGGGGGTGGCGGCGCGCTCGCTCCAGGAGTGCTTCCTCCTGCAGATCGACCGTCCTTCGATCGACGTCGGCCGCGATCTGCTCGCCCTCACGCGCCGACTGGTGGCCGAGGGGTTCGACGAGTTGCTGCACCAACGATGGGACCGCTTGTCGCAGCGTCTGGGCACCACCAGGGAGGAGGTCCGGGAAGCTCTCGAGGTGCTCCGCCGTCTCGACCCGAGGCCGGGAGGCCAGCTGGGACCCAACGACAACCAGTCGGTCGAACCGGATGTGGTCGTCACGAAGGAAGCCGAGGGCTGGCGGGTGACGCTCAACGACGACGGACTGCCGCGCCTGCGGATTTCCCCCCGCTACCTTCAGATGCTCCAGAGCGGCGCCCTGGCCGTGGACGCCAGACGGTACCTGCGCGAGCGGATGCGCTCGGCGCTGTGGTTCCTGCGCTCCGTCGACCAGAGGCAGAGCACGATCGGGCGCGTGGCCAACGCCATCGTCCGCCGCCAGGAGGGGTTCCTCGAACACGGCATGACCCGCCTTCGCCCCCTCGTCCTCCGCGACATCGCGGACGACATCGGTATGCACGAGTCGACTGTGAGCCGCGTCGTCGCGAACAAGTACATGGCGACGCCGAGGGGCGTCTTCGCGCTGAAGTTCTTCTTTCACTCCGCGATCTCCCACGCGGTCGAGGGCGACATCTCCTCGGTCGTGGTCAAGGACCGCATCCGCGATTTGATCGACCAGGAGGACCCCGCGCGCCCGTTGTCGGACGCCCGCGTTGCCAGGCAGCTCAACCGGTTGGGGATCCGGATAGCCCGGCGTACGGTCGCGAAGTACCGGGAGGAGTTGGGCGTGCCTTCGTCGGAACACCGCCGCCGGGCGCTCAGGTAGGTCCTGGGCGGCTACAATGGAATGGCGGCAGGCCGCGAGACGTCGAGACCGCACGAAAGGGGGCGCCATGGAGCTGGAATTCATCGCGCGCAACGTCGAGCTGACGCCACAGCAGCGTGAGCTGGCCCAAAAGAAGTTCGACCGCCTCGCCAAGTACTTCAACGTCGTTCAAGAGGCCCGCATCACGGTCGCGCAGGAGAAGCACCGCGTCGCGGTGGAAGCGTATATCAGGGGGAAGGATTTCCAGGTGGAGGCTTCCTCGGAAACGCCCGAGTGGGCCGCCTCCCTTCAGGACCTGGTGGAGAAGCTCGAGCAGCAGGCGCGCCGGATGAAGCGCCGGCTCACGTCGAGGAAGCGGCCCCGCGAGAAGGAAGGGAGTTGGCAGGTCGAGGTCGTCGAGCCGGAGTCGGTGAGGCGCGGCGCACCCGAGGTCGTGGAGACCAGGCACGTCCCGGTCCTGCCGATGACCGTCGACGAGGCGGCGCTTCAGCTCGACAGCTCCAACGACGATTTCATCGTGTTCCGCGAGGCCGCCTCGGACAAGGTCAGCGTCCTCTACAAGCGGCGGGACCGGAGCTACGGCCTCGTGACGCCGGAGTTCTGAGCGGCCGCCACGCGGACCCAACGTGCGATTGAATCTGCTCCTCGCGCCCGCGAACATCTTTCTGGACATCCCTGCCCACACCCGGGAGGAGGTGCTCGTGTACGTCGCGGAGCAGCTCGAGCGCGCCGGCGTCGTGAAGCGTTCGATGGACCTGGTCGACCTCCTTCTCGACCGGGAGCGGCTCGGGGCCACCGTCGTCGGCGAGGACACCGCGATACCGCACTGCAAGGTCCCAGGGCTGCACGGGATCGTTGCCGCCTTCGCGCGCGTGTCCGAACCGATCCAGTTCGGCCCCGAAGGCGAAACGGCGAGGCTGTTCTTCTTCGTGCTGTCCCCTGCGGAGCAACCCGCCGCGCACCTGCAAGTCCTTGCCAACATCGCCCGCCTGCTGCGGAAGCCGCAGGTCCGGCAGCTCTTCGAGAGCGCCCGCGACGCCGAGGCACTGGCGGCGGGGCTCGCCAGGGCGGAGGCGCGCGCATGACCGAGCGACAGGGCGTGGTCACGGCCGACCTTCTGCTCCATGAAGGCCGTCTCGCCAGCCTCAACCTCCGCGTGGTGGCGGGGGCCTCAGGGGTGTCGAAAACCATCACGAACCCCCGCGTGCAGAAGCCGGGCCTCGCGCTCGCCGGCTTCCTCGAGTACGTAAAGCCCGGACGGGTCCAGGTCATCGGCTTCTCGGAGGCGCAGTTCCTGGCCACCCTGCCGCCCGCGACGGCGGCGGAACGGGTGGAGGGACTGGTGGGCCTCGAGCCGCCGCTGATCGTCGTCAGCAAGGCGATGGAACAGACGGGGGCGCTGTTCGCCGGACCGTGCGACCGCCACGCCGTGCCGCTGGCGGTCACGGCCGCCACCACCTCCGTGCTCATCGAGCGTCTGGGCGCCACGCTTGAGCTGCTGCTCGCCGTGAAGGAGATGGTGCATGGCGATCTCCTCGACATCTTCGCGATCGGCGTGCTGATCCTCGGCGATTCGGGCTCGGGCAAGAGCGAGTGCGCCCTCGAGCTCGTTCACCGCGGCCACCGCCTCGTTGCCGACGACGTGGTCGAGATCTACAAGGTGCGCAATGAGGATCTCGTCGGGCAGGCTCCCGAAGAGGTCCGGGGCCTGATGGAGGTGCGCGGTCTCGGCCTCATCTCGATCGAGCAGCTGTTCGGAGTCATCGCGGTGCGAGACACGAAACCGATCGACCTGGTGGTCAACCTGGTCGCCGAGGGCGCCTGGCCGGTGGAGCGGCTCGGCCTGGCCGACAGCAGCATCGAGATCCTCGGGCTGCGGCGCCCGCGCCTCACCGTGCCGGTGGCGCCCGGCAAGAGCCTCGCCCTCCTGATCGAGGCGGCGGCGCGCAAGTACCTGCTCTCGCAGCGAGGGGTGCCGGACGCGGCGGCCGATTTTCTCGCCCGCCACGACGAGAAGCTGCAGGGGCGCTAATGGAGGCGGTGCCGCGGGCCGTGGTCGTGACCGGTCTCTCCGGGGCGGGCAAGAGCGTCGTCACCCGGTGCTTCGAGGACCTCGGTTTCCGCTGCGTCGACAACCTCCCGCTCGAGCTGATCGAGCCGCTGTTCGCCCAGATCTGGTCGACCTCGGGGCCGCCGTGGGCAGTGGTCCTGGACGTGCGGGCAGCGGGTTTCGCGGGCAGTTTCCCCGACCTCATCGCCCGCCTCAAGACGGCGCACCCCGAGGTGAGGCTCGTCTTCGTCGAAGCCGCGACGGACGCCATCGTGAGGCGTTTCTCCGAGACCCGGAGGCCGCACCCGTACCGCACGTTGGCGCTGGAGGCGGCGGTGATCCGCGAGCGCTCCGAGCTCGAGCCGGTGCGGGCGCTCGCGGACGAGACGCTCGACACCACCGGGCTGACGCCGCACGAGCTTCGGGCCGAAGTTGCGGCGCGTTTCGGCTCGACCGAGCTCGCGCTGCCGATGGTGGTCCGTTGCGAGAGCTTCGGCTTTCGCTACGGCCTGCCTCCGGATGCCAACCTCGTCTTCGACCTCCGGTTCCTGCCCAACCCGCACTTCGTGGCCGAACTCCGCCCGCTGCCCGGCGACCATCCCGACGTCCAGGGCTGGCTCGAGCGCCAGGTCGAGGTTCAGGAGACCTACCTCCGCATCCGCGACTTCGTGACCGCGCTCCTGCCTGCCTACCGGAGGGAACAGAAGAGCTACCTCGTGGTGGCGTTCGGGTGCACCGGGGGCAGACACCGCTCCGTTTACTTCGCCGACCGGCTCGCCCGCGACCTCTCGGCGGGGCGGTGGGTGGTCGCCCTCCAGCACCGCGACCGCGATCGCGAAGGTTGATCAGAAAACGCGCACCTTGCTGTTGGGCGCTTCCCCTGAAATAATCCGCGCATGGTGGGGATACTAGTCATCTCGCACGGCCGTCTTGCCACCGAGCTCCTCGCAGCGGCGAGGACGATCGAACCCGCGCTGGTGGAACAGGCGCGGGCGATCACTCTCGAGTGGAACCTCGACCCCGAAGCTGCGCGCGCCGAGATCGCCCGGGCTCTCAAGGAGCTCGACAACGGCGATGGGGTGGTGGTCCTGACCGACATGTTTGGCGGCACCCCCACCAACCTGTCGCTCGGTTTTCTCGACCCTGCCCGCTCCGAGGTCGTGACCGGCGTGAACCTGCCGATGCTGATCAAGCTCGCCGGCGCCAGGCGCCAGGACGGCCGCAGCCTGCGCGAACTCGCCAAGCTGGTGGCGGAGAAGGGTCAGAAGAGCATCTACGTCGTGAGCGAGATTCTCGAGCGACGGCCTGGGGCTGGACGGGGCGATGGCCCAGATCACGGTTGAGCTCGTCAACCGGCTCGGTTTGCACGCCCGCGCCGCCGCCAAGTTCGTCCACACCGCCTCGCGCTTTGCCGCCCAGATTCTCGTGCGGCACAACGACGAGGAGGTGAACGGCAAGTCGATCCTCGGCCTCCTGCTGCTCGCGGCGCCGGTCGGTTCCCGGCTGACGATCACGGCCGCGGGCGGCGACGAGATGGCCGCGCTCGAAGCGCTCGAGCAGCTGATCCGCGAGCGGTTCGGAGAAGGGGAGTGAGCGATCCCCGCACCCTGGTCGGTCTCGGCGTCTCGCCGGGGATCGCGATCGGCAAGCCGATCGTCGTCGAGAACCGGCCGCTCCCGGTGGCGCTCGTGCAGCTCCCGCGAGCAAGCGTCGACGCGGAGGTGGAACGCCTGCACCAGGCCGCGGCGCGCGCCGCCGGGCACCTCGCCGACCTCGCGAGGGACGCGGCCCGCGCCGTGGGTTCGGAGTACGGCGCGATCTTCGAGGCACACCGCCTCATGCTCGAGGACCCTTCTCTCCTCGAGGAGGTGGAGCGGCTGGTCCGCACGGAGGCGGTAAACGCAGAGTGGGCGCTCGAGCAGGTGACCCACCGCCTGGTGGCGCAGTTCGAGCAGCTCGGCGACCTCTACCTCCGTGAGCGGCGCGAGGACCTCCTCGACGTCGCGCTGGAGTTGCAGCGGTCGCTGCAGGGGCGGGCGGCGCCGGCGATCGAGTTCAGCGGCGGCGTGGGCATCCTGATTGCCGACGACATCCCGCCCTCGCAGGCCCTCCGTCTGGCGACGCGGGCGGTCGGCGGCTTCGCTTCCGAAACCGGCGGCCTCACCTCGCACACCACGATCATCGCGAAGTCGCTCGGGATCCCGGCCGTCGTCGGGGTCGCCGGCCTGATCCGGGAGGTCGCGCGCGCCGCCCTGGTGATCGTGGACGGGTTCGAAGGCCATGTCCTCGTCGACCCGGACCCCGCACTGATCCAGGTCTACAGCCTGCGCGCCGAAGAGCACCGGCGGCGCCAGCAGGAGCTACTCGGCCTCGCCCACCTCCCGGCCGCGACCACCGACGGACAGGCGGTGCGCCTGCTCGCCAACATCGACCTCGTCCCCGAGATCGCGGCCGCCAAGGCCGGGGGCGCCGAGGGAATTGGGCTCTTCCGCAGCGAGTTCCTCTTCCTGCAGGCGAGCCCCGACCTCCCCGGCGAGGACCAGCAGACCGCCGCCTACGCCAAGCTTCTCGCGGCCTTTCCCGCGGGGCCGGTCACGGTTCGCACCTTCGACCTGGGCGGCCGCAAGCTCGCCCGCGAGGTGCTCGGCAACCCGGAAACGAACCCCGTCCTCGGCCTGCGCGGCGTCCGCCTGTGTCTCCAGAAACCCGAGTTCTTCCGCACTCAGCTGCGGGCGTTGCTGCGGGCCGCGGCGCAGTACCCGGGCGCCTTGCGGATCATGGTCCCGCTGATCGGGCACGTGGAGGAGGTCAAGACCGTCCGCGTGCTCCTCGCCCGGTACCGCGAGGAACTCCGCGCCGAGGGCCTCCCCATCCCTGAGCGCGTGCGCCTCGGTGCGATGGTCGAGGTGCCGGCCGCCGCAATGATCGCCGAGCACCTCGCCCGCGAGGTGGACTTCTTCGCCATCGGGACAAATGACCTCACCCAGTACACCCTGGCCGTCGACCGCGGAAACGAGCAGGTCGCCAACCTGTTCCGGCCGTTCCACCCGGCGGTGTTGCGGCTGGTCGAGCGGGTAATCTCGGTGGGCGCGCGCGCCGGCATTCCGGTGTCGCTGTGCGGCGAGATGGCCGCGGACCCCCTGGCGGTGCCGGTCCTCGTCGGCCTCGGCCTGAAGGAGTTCTCGATGCACCCGCCGGCGCTGCCGCTGGCGCGCAGCCTGGTCCGCGCGCTCTCGTTCCGCGAGGCGCGGAAGATGGCACAGAAGGCGCTCGCCCTCGCCACCGCCAAGGAGATCGAGGAGTACCTGCTGGAGCAGCTCTCCGGGCTGCTCTCGCACCTGAAGGTGAGGATCCTGCCGTGACCCGCCTCGTCCGGAAACCCTGGGGCAACGAGGAGGTGTTCGCCGAGACCGATCGCTACGCCGGCAAGATCCTCACCGTCCGCGGCGGCCACGCCCTGTCGCTGCAGTATCATGTCGTGAAGGACGAGACCATGCGGGTACTCGAGGGGACGTGCGAGCTGCACGTGGGGAACGGGCCGGCCGGGAGCGCGCTGGAGATCACGGTGCTCGGGCCCGGCGACGTCGCGCGCATCCGGCCCGGCGTGATCCATCGCCTCGTCGCTCTCACGGACGTGCGGATCCTGGAGGTCTCGACGCCCGAGCTCGACGATGTCGTCCGGCTCGACGACCGCTACGGCCGGGAGGGAACCTGTGAGCCGTAGTCCGTCCGGGAGGCCGAAATGATCACTGCGCTGCTCGTGCTGGCTGCCGCGGCGGCGACGCCGACGCCGGTGGCCACGCCCTCGATCAGCGTCCTCTTGGCGAGGCCGGACGCCGAAGCGCCGGTCCGCGGCGACTCGTTGGCGGACGTCGCGAAGAGGATCAAGCTGAAGCTGCCGGCCAACCAGCCCAGGGTCATCAACAACGAGGCTGTCAAGCAGCTCTCCGAGGGCGTCGAGCTGACGATGACCATGGCCCCGGCGGGCGGAGCCGGCGGGCCGCACGGGCGGGAGAGCGGCGACGAGCGGAAGAAGGCGATCTGGCAGCAGCGCTACCGCGCCGCCGTGGAGCGCGTTCACCGACTCGAAGCCGACGTGAGAGACCTCGAGACCCGGGCGAACGGCCTCGAACAGGAGTTCTACGCCCACGACGACCCGGTCTACCGCGACTCCACGATCAAGCCCGCCTGGGACAAGTCCCTCACCGACCTCGCCAAGGCCAAGACCGATCTCGAGGACGCGCGCAAGGAGCCGAACGAAGTTCTCAACGCCGCGCGCCGCGACGGCGCGCTGCCGGGCTGGTTCCGGGGTCTTGACGAGACGTCCGCGCCGGCCGACCGGGGAGGGGAGAAGGCAGCCGCGCCGGCCCCGCCGGCCAGGCCCGCCGCCACCCCGACCCCGCCACCGCGCCGAGCCGGAGGACCCAGCTGACGCCGGCGGCACCGATGGAAACGTACTTCATCGAGACCTGGGGCTGCCAGATGAACGTGCTGGACAGCCAGCGGCTGGAGGGGCTCCTCCAGCATCACGGCCTGAGCCGGGTGGAGCGGGCGGAGGATGCCGATGTCGCCGTCCTCAACACCTGCTCGGTGCGCGAGAAGGCCGTCCAGAAAGTGCTCTCGCGCCTCGGCGAGTTGCACGGCGCCCGGCAGGCGGGCGGCAGGCCGGCGGCAATCGGCCTGTGCGGCTGCGTTGCCGAGCAGGAGGGCGCGCGGCTCCTGGCGCGCAGCCCGGGGCTCAGTTTCGTCCTTGGGCCCGGGCGCATCGCGCAGTTGCCCGTCGCGCTCGACGCCGTGGCGGCGGGGCGGCGCGTGAGCGTCACCGGCTTCGAGCCGGCGCGCGACTACGACGCCCACCTCATCGCTCGCGGCGGCGCGGCCCGCCAGTACGTGACCGCGATCGAGGGGTGCAACCAGCACTGCACGTTCTGCGTGGTCCCCTACACCAGGGGCCACGAGAGCAGCCGGCCGCTCGCCGAGGTCGTGCGCGAGGTGGAAACCGTGGCCGCAGCGGGCGGCAAGGAGATCACTCTCCTCGGCCAGACGGTCAACGCGTATCGCTGCCCGGCCACCGGCGCCGATTTCGGCGACCTCTTGCAGGCGGTTGGGGCAACCGAGGCGGCGTGGCGCATCCAGTTCGTCACTTCGCATCCTAAGTTCTTTACTGACAAAATGATAGAGAAGATGGCCCGGACTCCAAGACTGGGAACCTACCTGCATCTGCCGGTCCAGGCGGGTTCGGACGCCGTCCTCAAGCGCATGCACCGTGGGTACACGCGCGGCGAGTACCTCGGGCTTGTCGCGAGGATACGGTCGGCGATGCCGGAAGTGACGCTTTCCACCGACGTCATTGTCGGGTTCCCGGGCGAAACCGAGGCCGATTTCCTGGAGACGCTCGCGGTCGTCGGCAACGTCCGCTTCGGCCAGCTGTACGGGTTCGTCTATTCGGCCCGTCCGCGCACGCCGGCGCTCGGCTACCCCGGGCGGGCCTCCCACACCGAAGCGGGGGAGAGGCTCGAGCGGTTGTTCGAGGCGCAGTCGCCGGTGCAACTCGAGCTCAACCAGGCCCTGATCGGGCGCTCGGTCGAGGTCCTCGTCGACGGGCCGGCAAAGCGCGGTTCGGAGGCCTGGCAGGGGCGGGGCCCCGACAACCGGGTCGTCAACGTCCAGGGATGGCCGGGAATCGCCCACGGCCAGGTCACCGACGTCGTGATCTCCGGCGCGACGGCGCACTCGCTCCTCGGCGAGGCCCGCCGCGCGGCGCTCCCGGCCGCTTGACACCGCCGTCTGACTGCCTGAGATTGATGGCGTGAGCGAGAACCCCGAAGCGCCGGCCGCGCAGCTCGAGGTGGAGATCAGGGGGCTGATCCTTGATCCGGTCTCGAACACCCCGATCGTGATCCTGAAGAAGTCCGACGAGAACTTGTTCCTGCCGATCTGGATCGGCGTCTTCGAGGCGAACGCCATCGCGCTCCAGCTCGAGGGCGTCGCGACCCCGCGCCCGATGACGCACGACCTGCTGCGCAGCGTCATCGCTGCGCTCGGGGCACGCGTCGAGGGGATTACGGTGCACTCGCTCGTCGAAAGCACGTTCCACGCGCGCATCGCGGTGCGGGCCGCCGACGGACACCTGTGCGAGATCGACGCGCGTCCATCGGACGCCATCGCCCTGGCTCTTCGCTGCCAGGCGCCGATTCGTGTCGCCGCGGCCGTTTTTCGCGAAGCCCACGCCGTCGACTTCCGCGAGGGGGAGGATGAAGAGGCGCGGCTGCGGGAGTGGCTCGAATCGCTCACCCCGGAACAACTCGGCAAGTACAAGATGTGAGGCCGGGCGGTCGACCGGAGTGCCGCTGAAAACCCCGCAATTGCTTGACCGGATGACGATTCGACTGCGTCGGCGGCGGCCGGCCCGTGGCGGCTCCGGCGGTGGCGTCGTCGCCGGGAGGTTGACAGCCTTTCAACGGCCCCGATAGAGTGCCCGAGTTGACTGAACGAACGCGTACCCGGGTGCCGCAGCGACGCTCGGGCCTTGGGCTGATCGCCGGAGAGCGGCCCGAGACAGATGGGGAGCCATGATCATCACGATCGCCAACCAGAAGGGCGGAGTGGGCAAGACGACCACGGCGATAAACCTCGCCGCCGCGCTGGCGCTCAAGGGCGTCCACACGCTTCTGGTGGACCTCGACCCGCAGGGCAACACGACCATGTCGTTCATCGACCAACACGCGCTCGGACGGTCGATGTACGACGTGCTCGTGGACGGCGTTCCCATGACCGACGTGATCGTCGCGACGGGCGTCGAGAAGCTCGACATCGCACCCGCCAGGATCGCCCTCGCGAAGCTCGAAAACGCCATGGTCGGGGAGCTGGACGCGCACTTCCGGCTCAAGGACCGCCTCACGCCCGTGGTTCCGAATTACGAGTACATCATCATCGACACGCCTCCGACCCTCGGGTTGATCACGGTGAACGCGATGGTCGCGGCGACGCACCTGCTCATCCCGATCCAGTCGTCGTACTTCGCCCTCGAGGGCACCGACGACCTCCTCGAGACCGTCGAGAAGATCAAGGTGCGCGCCAACCCGGACCTCCAACTCCTCGGGGTCGTGATCACCCTGCACGACCGCCGCACCGTCCTCGCCCGTGACATCCACGAGCGCATCACCCAGGTTTTCGGCGACAAGGTCTTCTCCACCGCCGTCACCAAGTCGGTGCGCCTGGAGGAGAGCCCGGCGTACCGCACCTCGATCTTCGAGCACGCCCCGCAGTCGTCCGGCGCCCTGGAGTACTATGCGCTCTGCGAGGAGGTCATGGCCCGTGTCTAGCCGCAAGGGGTTGCCCGATTTCCGCAAGATGCGGCACGACCGGCATTTCGTCGAAGAGCTGTCGAACCAGTCGGTCACGTTCATCGGCATGATGATCCCGACCGAGCGCATCGAGGCCAACCGCGAGCAACCCCGTTCAAACCTCGGAGACCTCGCGGAGCTTGCGGCTTCGATCCGGGCACGCGGCGTTCTCGAGCCGCTGCTGGTCCGCCCGATTGCGGGGAGCACGAATTACCAGCTCATCGCCGGGGAACGTCGCTTCCATGCCGCCGTCGAGGCGGGGCTTGAGGAGGTCCCGTGCGTCGAGATGGCGGTCAGCGACCAGGAAGCGCTCGAGCTGGCGCTGGTCGAGAACCTCCAGCGGCGGGATCTCTCTCCCTTCGAGGAGGCTGACGGCTACCGCACCCTCGTCGACAAGTACGGCTACACCCACGATCAGGTGGCGGCCGCGATCGGGAAGTCGCGCACCACCGTCACCGAGACCCTGAAGCTCCTCGCGATCCCGCCTGCAATCCAGGACCTCTGTCGGCATGCCGACATCACGGCAAAGTCGGTCCTCCTCCTGGTCGCGCGCGCCGGGAGCATCGACGAGATGGAGCGTCTCGTGCAGGAGATCGCGGAGGGTAACCTCGACCGTGAGAGCGCACGGGCCGCCGCCCACGAAGGCTCCGACTCCGCAGTCGAGGGGCAGGAAGTCGAGCCGCACTCCACCGATTCCCAGCCCGGGCTGGAGCGCTTCCGACCGCTGCAGATTCGCCTCCGCGCGCCGGGCAGCTCGCCGGTCCGGCTCTCGCTCACGATCCGACAGCCTGGCGTGTCGCGCGACGAGGTCATCGCCACCTTGGAGAGTTTCCTGCAGCAGATCAGGGCCGGCGAGCTCGACGCGCGGTTCGACACCCAGGTGCCCGATCGCGGCCCGTCCTCGCGCCGATAGGCGGGAGCGACGGCGCTCGCCCCGGGATGTCATGACAGCATGAGCTCTGGTTCGGGCATCTTGATTTGGCGGTCCGTATTTGACATAATATTCCTTATCGGACATTACAACTCAAGCCTGGCTTGTGGAACCGGCCTCCGCCTGTGGAAACCCCTGTTGAAAGCGACCCCCCTCGCCGACGTCCCCCGGCATTGGCATTTCCCGCCGCGTCCCGTACCATCCCCCACGTGATGCGCCGCCCCCGCCGTTTCGTCGTGGCTCGCGCCCTCGTCAAGGAGATGCTGCCGACGCTCCTGCTGGCGGCCGGCGTCACCACGTTCCTGCTGCTGATCCGCGCGCTGTTCGTCCTTGCCGACCTGTTCATCGCCCGCAGCGTCGAGCTCGCGACGGTGGTTCGCCTGCTGTTCCTCGGTGTCCCGAACATCCTCGCCTTGACACTGCCGATCGGAACGCTGTTTGCGGTGCTGATGACCGCCGCCCGATGGGCGGCCGATTCGGAGCTGATCGCGATGCAGGCGTGCGGCGTCCCGCTGCGGCGTGTCGCGCGGCCGCTCGTGGGCGTGGCGCTCCTGGTATTCGCCGGCGATGCGGCGTTGACGCTGGCGGTCATGCCGGGCGCCAACGCGCAACTCTCGATGCTGACCCGCAAGATCGCGTTCTCGGCCGCCAATGCGGCGGTCGAGCAGCGGGTGTTTGCCGAGGACTTTCCCGGCCAACTCCTCTACGTGGACAAGATCGACCGCGGCACCGGACGCTGGCACGGCATCCTCCTGTTCGACACGACGAATCCAGCCCAGGAGAGCCTCGTCACCGCCGACTCCGGCGATCTGGTCATCGACCCGCACGACGGAAGCGCGTGGCTCAACCTGCAGGACACCACCACCCACCTGCTTCGCCCCGACCAGCCCAACTCCTATCGCAAGAACGACAACAACGAGCTCCGCATCCGCCTCCGCCAGGTGCAGGCGGCTCCCGGCCAGCGCTCCCAGCTCGGGGTCCGGGAGACGCTCACCAGCGAGCTGCTGCGGCGGGTGCGGGTCGCCAACGGCAAGGACACCGCGGAAGCCCGCGAGGCCAGGGTCGAGCTCAACAAACGGGTTGCGATCCCCGCGGCCGCGGTCGTCTTCGCCCTCGTGGGGTTTCCGCTTGGAATCCGGAACCGGCGTGGCGGCAAGGGGTTCGGGCTCACGGCTTCGGTGGGGCTCGTGGTGGCCTATTACGTGCTGCTCAACAACGGGGAACTCCTCGCGACCGGCGGCAAGGTCCCCGTCGCCATCGGCATGTGGTTGCCGAACCTCGTCCTTCTCCTGATCGCTGCCGCCCTCTTCCGCCGGGCCTCCCGCGGAGCGGCCGGGGGCGGAGGCGGCTCGACCGTTTCCAGCCTGGTCGCCGCCGCCGCGAGGCTGGCCGGCGCTCCGTTCCGCCTGTTATCCGCGGCGTTGCGCAGGCTCTGGTTCGGAAGGAACGGCGCCGCCGACCGCCCTGCCGGTGGCGTGACCGCGCGCGTGCCGGGGACCCTCGGCATCATCGACCAGTACCTGCTGCGCCAGTGCCTGAGCTTCTTCGCACTGGTCGTCGTCGCGGTGGCGGCGTTGTGGGTCGCGGTGGACCTCTCCGGGAACCTCGAGGACATTCGCAGGAACGCGGTGCCGCTCGTGACCGTGGCCTCGTACTACATGTTCTCGATCCCCCAGATCCTCCACGACACGCTTCCCATCGCCTTCCTCATCGCGTTCCTGGCGACCGCGACGATGCTGGAGCGCCGCAACGAGACCACCGCATTCAAGGCCGCCGGCATCTCGCTCAGCCGTGTCGCACTCCCCCTCCTCCTCCTCGGCGCGGCGAGCGGCGGCGGACTCTTCCTCCTCGACGACCACGTCACGCAGCGGGCGGAGCGGTCCAAGCAGCAACTCGAGGACGTGATCAGGGGGCGCAAGGTGGCCCGCTCGTACCGCGCCACGGACCGCCCCTACGTGTTTCTCCCGGACGGTCGCACCCTGGTGAACTTCCTCGAGTTCGACCCGGACACCAACACCCTCATCCGGCCCTCGGTCTTCGTCTTCGACCAGCGCTTCAACCTGCGCACGCGCTATATGGCGAAGCGCGCCACGTTCGTCGACGGCCACTGGGTGGCCGACGGGGCGTGGTCGCGGACGTTCATGGCCGATGCGACCCCGGAGTTCGTGTCGTACACGGGGCCGGTCGACCTGCCGCTACCGGTCCGACCCGACTATTTCGGGCGCGAGTACCGCCGCCCTGAACAGATGAGCTTCGGCGAGTTGAGGCGTTACATCGCGACGTTGCGCGCGGCCGGCTACCGCGTCGACCGACTGGTCGTGCAACTCAACGAGAAGGTCGCCTACCCGTTCAGCCTCGTGCTCCTCGCCTGGCTCGCGACGCCGTTCGCGTTCAGGCCGGGGCGCAGTCGCAGCGCGATCGGCGGCATCGCCCTGGCTCTCGTCCTGGGAATGGCGTACTTCGGGCTGATGGCGCTCGTCACCCAACTCGGGGAGGCGGCCCTCGTCCCTCCGGCGCTGGCGGCCTGGACGCCCACCGTGGTGTTTGCGCTTCTGGCGGTGAACCGCCAGACCACCCTGCGAACGTGAGAACGCCCGGGAGGCCGACAGGGCCGGCGCCGCCCGGCGCTGGGCCGGGGTCCCCGAGTTCGGGTCCGCCCCCGCCAACGTCGGCATGCCGACACGCCCTCCGGCCCCGGCGCCGCTTCGGCCGGCGCAAGCCTGGCCGCAAGAGGGCAAAGGCTCCGGTGGACCCGGAGCCTTTGCGTCAGATCATGACCGGATTGTTCCCGGTCGGGATCCTCGATCCCCCGCGCGTCACCCCAGCACCTTGGCGATCCTCTCCATCGCCCAATCGATCTCCGCGCGGGTGATGACCAGAGGTGGGGCAAAGCGGATGATGTTGACGTGCGTTTCCTTGCACAGGAGCCCCTCGTGCTGCAAATCCTCGCAGAACCGGCGGGCCCCGCCCGCGTCGGGCGTGAGCTCGACGCCGATCCACAGACCCTTGCCGCGGACCTCCTTGATCTTCTTCGACTTCAACGAGCGCAACCGTTCGATGAAGTACGCCCCCAGACGCGCCGAGTTCTCGACCATCCCCTCGTCGATCAGGACCCGGATCGCGGTGCGCGCCACCGCGCAGGCGAGCGGGTTGCCGCCGAACGTCGAGCCGTGGTCGCCGGGCGCGAACACGCCCATGACCTCGTCGTCCGCGAGGATCCCGGAAATCGGCACGCAGCCGCCGCCAAGGGCTTTGCCGATCACGACGATGTCGGGACGGATGCCCTCGTGCTCGAAGCAGAAGAGCTTACCGGTGCGGCCCAGGCCCGACTGGATCTCGTCGACCGCGAGCAGGAAGCGGTGCGCCGTTGCCAGTTCGCGAAGGCGGCGCAGGAAGCCCGCGGGCGGACTGACGATCCCGCCCTCGCCCTGAATCGGCTCGACCAGGACAGCGACCGTCTCCGGCGTGATCGCCCGCTCGACCGCCTCGGCGTCGCCGTAGGGGAGAAGCCGAAACCCGGGCGTGAACGGACCGAACCCCTTCCGGTACTGCTCCTCCGACGAGAAGCCCACAATGGTGGTCGTGCGGCCGTGAAAGTTGCCGGCGAAAACCAGGATCTCCCCGCGGTCCTCGGGCACTCCTTTGACCGTGTGGGCCCACTTCCGCGCCGCCTTGATCGCGGTCTCGACCGCTTCTGCGCCGCTGTTCATGGGCAGGAAGCGCGCGTAGCCCGTGAGGTCGCACAGCTGGGCGCACAACGGCCCGAGCTGGTCGTTGCGGAACGCCCGCGAGGTCAAGGTCACGCGGTCGGCTTGTTCCTTCAGCGCCGCCACGATCTTCGGATGGCAGTGCCCCTGGTTGAGCGCTGAGTACGCGGCGAGGAAGTCGAGGTACTTTCTGCCCTCGACGTCCCACACCCACACCCCGCGCGCGCGGTCGATCACCACGTCGAGCGGGTGGTAGTTGTGAGCGCCGTACTTCTCCTCGAGCCGAATGAGATCGGCGCTGAGCGCGATGTCCGTGTCCATGATTCGCCTCCGAAGCCCCGCGGGGTTGCCGCAGGAGGCCACGAGCCTACGCGATTGCACTTTCCGGCGCAAGCTCCCAGCCGCCGCTTGAACCCGGCCTGTCGATTCACTACCTGAAGCTTTCTTTCCTTGTCCCGCGGGCTGTGGCCGGGTGGCGCGACCGGCGCATGAAGCGCCCCCGCCGACCCGCCTGAACGTGCGATCCCGCCCGCGGCGCCAGCGGGCCGGCATGCGGACCGCCGCTTCGCGGACCGGCTGCCGGCATGGCCTCGGTTTGCCGAGGCCAATCCGTCCAACCACACCCCCGCCCCGCCGGCAGGGTTCGCGCTCCAACCCGGGCCGCGCCCGCGAGGCCGGCGCTTCCGGCCGCACCTCCGGCCGCCCGGGAGCGCGCTGCGGCGCCATCGACCCCCGCCCGCAGGACCGCCAAGCGAGGCTTCAGTCGAAAACGAACTCGGTGCGGCCGGCTCCAAGGAGCGGCGTCAGCGCCGGGATCAACGTCACCGGGTCGACCCCCATGACCCGGGTCGGGACCAACTCGGCGCTCCAGGTCGGCCCCACCAGGCGCAGGCGCAGCTGCACGCGGCCCTCGTGGCGCAGGAAGAGCTCCTGCAAGGCCACCAGCTCCTCGCGCGCGGCACAGCGACAGAGATCCAGTTCCACTCGCAAAGCAACGGCCTTACGCGCCTCGATCCCCTCGAGCGGGGTCGCCTCCTCGAGCGAGAGCTCGACGTGTTCGCCGTCGCTGGCCCGCGGCGTTGCGGCCGCCAGCACCGCCGCGCCGTCGGCGAGTGATCGTTCGAAGCGCTCGAACACGTCGGGAAACGCGACCACTCTCACCGCACCCGTCTGGTCCTCGAGCGTGAACGAGGCCATCCTGCGACCCTGGTTGCGGCCGTCCTTGATCGGGCGGACCTTGAGGGCGGAAACCAGCCCGCCGACGACCACTCGCTCGGCCCCGGAGGCCGCCAGCTGCGGCAGCTCGGCCACCGGCGTCGCTCGCAGCTCCTTGAGCACCCTGGCCCAGCGCTCCAGCGGGTGACCGGAGAGGTAGAACCCGAGCGTCTCGCGCTCGCCCTTCAGCAGCTCGTCAGTGCTGGGAGCCGTCCCTGCCGCGGGAAGGGTCTCCTCGGCCTCGTCGAACCCGAACAGGAACCCTTGCCCCGCATCGAGCGCCTGCCGCTCGCGCGCCGCTTGGTCGACCAGCTTGTCGACGGCGGCGAGGACGGCGCCGCGATCCCGGTGCAGCGAGTCGAAGGCGCCGGCGCGCGCGAGGCACTCCACGACCTTCCTGTTGATCGCCCGGTCCCCCACCGTCCGCAGGAGGTGCGCGGCGCTCCTGAACTTCCCGCCGCGGCCGCGGGTCTCGACGATGCTGGAACTCGCACCCTCCCCCACCCCCTTGACCGCTCCGAGGCCGACCCTGATCGCCTCGCCTTCCACCGTGAAGGAGAGCTGCGACGCGTTGATGTCGGGCCCCAGCACGCTGATGCCGCCGGCGGTGAGCTGGGCAACGTACGCCGCGAGCTTGTCGGTGTTCGCCACCTCGCTCGACAGCATCGCCGCCCAGAAGTGCAACGGGAAGTGGGCCTTCAGGTAGGCGGTCTGGTAGGCGACGTAGGCGTACGCGACCGAGTGGGACTTGTTGAAGCCATACTGGGCGAACGGGACGATCTGCCGCCACAGTGCGGCGACCTTTTCCTTCGGGTAGCCCTTGGCGACGCCCCCGGCGATGAAGTGCTCGCCCTGCTCGTCGATCAGCTCCTTGATCTTCTTCCCCATCGCCTTGCGCAGCGTGTCGGCGCCGGCGAGCGAAAAGCCGGCGATCTCGACGGCGATCCGCATCACCTGCTCCTGGTACACGATGACGCCGTAGGTCTCGGCCAGGATCTCCTCGAGCTTGGGGAAGATGTAGGTGATCGGCTGGCGGCCGTGCTTGCGGTCGGCGAACTCCCCCGCCCACTGCATCGGCCCCGGCCGGTAGAGCGCGTTCAAGGCCGCGATCTCGTCGAACCTGCGAGGCTGGACGGTGCGCAGGAGATCGCGCATCCCCGACGACTCGAACTGGAAGATCCCGTCGGTGTCGCCGGCGCAGAAGAGGTCGTAGACGGCGGGGTCGTCGAAGCTCATGCGCTCGAAGTCGGGCACTTCCCCGCCGGCGCCGGCGAGGCTCCTCAGGCAATCGTCGATCACGGTCAGCGTCTTGAGGCCGAGGAAGTCCATCTTCAGCAGGCCGAGCTTCTCGATGACGTCCTTGTCCCATTGGGTGACGACCTCGTCCCGCGACGTGCGGTACAGCGGCACGATCTCGCGCACCGGCCGCGGCGCGATCACGACGCCGGCCGCGTGCACGCCGCAGTGCCTGGCAAGGCCCTCGAGCCGACGGCCGACCTCGATGAGACGCCCGACGTCAGGGTTGCCGGCGACCGCCTCCGCCAGGCGCGGCGAGTCCCGCAGCGCGTCGTCGAGAGTGACCCCGATTCCCTCGGGCACCAACTTCGCGATCCGGTCGGTCTCCGCGAACGACATCCCCATCACCCGGCCGACGTCCCGGATGCAGGAGCGGGCCTGCAGGAGGTTGAACGTGGCGATCTGGGAGACGTTCTCGCTGCCGTAGACCTCGCGCACGTGGGCGATGACTTCGTCGCGGCGCCGCTGGCAGAAGTCGATGTCGATGTCGGGCATCGAAATCCGCTCCGGGTTGAGGAACCGCTCGAAGAGCAGGTCGTACTCGAGGGGGTCGATGTCGGTGATCCGCAGCGCGTACGCCACGAGCGACCCGGCGGCGCTGCCGCGCCCCGGCCCGACCGGGATGCCATGCTCGCGGGCGTGCCGGATGAAATCCCAGACGACGAGGAAATACCCCTCGAACCCCATCGTGTGGATGACACCCAGCTCGCTCTCGAGGCGCGGCCAGTACGCGCCCGGCTCCGCCCGGCGCGGTCGTCCGTCGGCCAGGCGGCGCTCGAGCCCGTGCCGGGCCAACTCCTCGATGTAGTCCTCCGGCAGCCGGGAGTCCGGCACCGGGTAGCGGGGCAGCAGCGGGGTCCCCTCCGGGAACGTCACGTGGCAGCGCTGCGCGATCTCCACCGTCCGCGCCAGGGCGTCGGGGACGTCGGCGAAGAGCCTCGCCATCTCCTCGCCCGACTTCACGTAGAACTCGTCGTTGTAGGCGTAGTCCCGGGCCAGCTCCGCCACGGTCTTGTTCTGGCCGATGCCGATCAACACCCGGTGGGCCTCCACGTCCTCGCGCAGGTGGAAGTGGCAGTCGTTGGTTGCGACCAGCGGGATCCCTGTCGCCCGGGCCAGGCCTACCAGGCCGTCCCGGGCCGTCCGCTCGTCGCCCAGACCGTGCTCCTGCAACTCGAGGAAGAACCCGTCCCGCCCGAGGATCTCGCGGTACTCCTCCGCCGCCCTGGCGGCGCCCTTCTCGTCGCCGGCGAGGAATCTCGACGCGACCTCGCCCGAAAGGCACGCGGAGAGGCCGATCACGCCCTCCGCGCGGGCCGCGAGGAGCTCCTTGTCGATGCGCGGTCGGTGGTAGAAGCCGTCCAGGTAAGCCGTCGTCACCATCTGCATCAGGTTGTCCCAGCCGCGCTGGTTCTCGGCCAGGAGCACGAGGTGGTGATAGGGTTTGCGCGACCCGTACGGGCTGCCCGAGCGCTCCTTGCGGCTCCCCGGCGCCACGTACACCTCGCACCCGAGCACCGGGCGCACTCCTGCCTTTCGCGCCGCGCTGTAGAACTCGTGTGCGCCAAAGAGGTTGCCATGATCCGTAAGGGCCACCGCCGGCATCTCGAGGCGCGCGACCTGGTGCATCAGCTCGTCGAGCTTGATGGCGGAATCGAGGAGCGAGTAGTGGGAGTGCAGGTGGAGGTGAACGAACGGCTGCGACATGGCATGGCATTGTATAGCCTTGCCTTGCCTCCCCGATCGCACGATACACTCGTTATATATGTACTTTCAACTACTTACGAAGTTCTGTGCCAATGTTATGTAAAAACGCCGGCGACCAAGACCCGGCGGGCCGCAGGGCGCTTTGCTAGCATCGCCCGCATGGCGTTGCGACCGTTCCCCTCCTACCCTGCCTGCCCCGTGTGCGGCGACCCCGCGTCCAACCCCGCGACGCTCGGGGTGACCTGGGCGTGGGACACCGAGCGCAGCGCGGCCGTTGGCCGGTTCACCCCCGGGCCCCTGCACACCGGATACGCCGGCGTCGTCCACGGCGGCCTGATCTCCGCGCTGCTCGACGAGTGTCTCGCCTGGGCGTGCGCGGTGAGGATGCGCGCCTACTGCGTGACCGGCGAACTCGACATCCGCTTCGCAGCCCCGGCGCCGGTCGGACAAGAGCTGGAGCTCAGCGCCTGGAGCGTTGAGAGCTGGGGCCCCTACGTCCGCGCCCAAGCCGAGGCTCGGTCGGCGCCGGGCGAGCTGCTCGCCTCCGCCACCGCGACCTTCGTGGCGATGGAACCGGCCAGGTCCGCGGCGCTGCACGCCGCGCTCCGCGTCCGGCCCGGTGAATTCGACGTGCTCGCCGGGTAGGTCGTCCCCTCCCCTTTGCGAACGCGCGGGAAGCATTTAGACTGCGCACTCGTGAAGTTCGGCGCAAACACGGAGGGACCCCCATGGACAGAAAAGACATCCTCAACGCACTGAGCCTCGACGCCGTCAACGGGGGCGCCTGCGCCCGCGGCTGGATCGGCGACACGAAGGGCCCCGAGCTGGCGTCTCTCAGCCCGGCGACCGGAGAGGTCATCGCCAAGGTGAGCCAGGCCGACGCGGCTGCGTACGAGCGCGTCGCGGCGACCGCGTACGAGACGTTCCTCGACTGGCGCATGGTGCCGGCGCCAAAGCGCGGCGAGGTGGTCCGCGCGCTCGGCGACGAGCTGCGCGCGCACAAGGAGGCGCTCGGCCGCCTGGTCGCTCTGGAGATGGGCAAGATCCTCCCCGAGGGCCTCGGCGAGGTGCAGGAGATGATCGACATGTGCGACTTCGCGGTCGGCCTCTCCCGCCAGCTGTACGGCCTGACGATCGCCTCCGAGAGGCCCCGCCACCGGATGGCCGAGCAGTGGCACCCGCTGGGACCGGTCGGCGTGATCACCGCCTTCAACTTCCCGGTGGCGGTGTGGGCCTGGAACGCGGCGCTCGCGGCCGTTTGCGGCGACACCGTGATCTGGAAGCCGTCGTCGCAGACACCCCTGACCGCGATCGCGGTGCAGCACATCTGCAACCGCGTCATGGCGAGGTTCGCCTGCGACGGGGTGTTCAACCTCGTGATCGGCAGCGGGCGCGAGGTCGGACAGCGGCTGGTGGACGACAGCCGCGTTCCCCTGATCTCGTTCACCGGGTCGACGGCGCAGGGACGCAAGGTCGCCACCTCCGTCGCCGGGCGCTTCGGCCGTTCGATCCTCGAGCTCGGCGGGAACAACGCCGTCATCGTCATGGACGACGCCAACCTCGACCTCGCCCTGCGGGCGATCGTGTTCGCTGCGGTAGGGACCGCAGGCCAGCGGTGCACGACGCTCAGGCGCCTGCTCCTGCAAAAGGGCGTCCACGCCACGCTGCTCGAACGGCTCGCCAAGGCGTACAAGTCGGTGCCGATCGGCGATCCCCTCGATCCGGGGACGTTGATGGGCCCGCTCGTCAGCGAGACCGCGGTGGCCGACATGATGGCGGCGCTCGACAAGGTGCGCGAGCAGGGCGGCGAGATCGTGACCGGCGGCAAGAGGGTCGCGCGACCGGGCAACTTTGTCGAGCCGACGATCGTCAGAGCCCACGAGAGCCTTGCGATCGCCGAGGAGGAGACGTTCGCCCCGATCCTCTACGTCTACGAGTTCGACTCGCTCGATCAGGCGCTCTCGATCCACAACGGCGTGCCGCAGGGTTTGTCGTCGGCGATCTTCACCACCGGCCTGCTGGCGGCCGAGCGCTTCCTCTCGGCCGAGGGCTCCGACTGCGGCATCGCCAACGTCAACATCGGCACCTCGGGCGCGGAAATCGGCGGCGCCTTCGGCGGAGAGAAAGAAACCGGCGGCGGCCGCGAGGCCGGGTCCGACGCGTGGAAGGCCTACATGCGCCGTCAGACCTGCACGGTCAACTTCTCCGACGACCTCCCGCTCGCTCAAGGCGTCAAGTTCGACATCGGCTGAGCGGGGACGTCCGGGCGGTCCGCGCAAAGCGCCCCGGCCGCGAGCAAGGAGACACCTCCGGCGCGGCGGCTACGCCACTCCGCGCCGGAGGGTGTCCAGCAACCCCTTCACTTTGACGCACTGCTCGCAGTCGGCCGCGGCGCTCGTGCACGGGACGCCGTCGGCTTGCATCTCGGGGCACTTGGGCTCGCGGACGTACTCGACGAGCGCCAGCATCATCTCGTACATCAACGCCCGCAGCGGGCTCTCCGGAATGTCCCGCAACCCGGAGATCACCGTCCACTCCTCGCCGCTCAACCTCACGCTGACCTGCTCCATCGCGCCTCCAGTCCGTCCGCCCCGCGCAGCCCTCACGCTCCCCGTCCGCCATCCGCGCGCGAGCCTCCGAGGATCAATGCCGCCGCCCGACGCCGGATCGCCGCCAGCACGCCTCTCTCGTCCGGGCCGCCGTTGGGGTCGCAGCGAACCGGCCACGCTTCCAGCTCCGCGAGCGCCCGCGCCACCGCCTCCGCCGGGCGCTCCACGACGAGCGGCCCCAACAGCTCGTCGAGACGGCGTTCCAGGGCGTCCGGGCCCGCCGGAAGCGGCGGCGCCACGGCCCGAAGCGGTGCCTCGAATCCGGCCTCCCGTTTGCCGGCGCGGACCGCCGCCCGGCCCGCGCGCCTGCCGAAGATGGCCGCCTCGAGCAGGCCGGTGCCCATCGTGCGCCGGCGCCCCTGGACCCCGCCGGCCGCCTCGCCGCACGCGTACAGGCCAGCCAGCGAGGTCCGGCCCCAGGCGTCGATCGCCACGCCGCCGATCGCGTGGTGCTGGGCGACCGTGAGGCCGACGCGGCGCCCCCCTGCGAGGGCGGGGCTGGAACGGAGTTGCGGCGGCAGCAACTGCCGCGCGCCGTCGTCGGCGTCGAGGAACACGGGGATGCCGTCCCGTCCCGCCCTGGCGATCTCCAGCGTCGTCGTCTCGAGGTCGCGCTCGCACGGCAACATCTGCTCGCCGATCCAGATCCTGGCGGTGACGAGCGCGGCCGACGTCGGGAAATAAAGCGGCGGCGTCGATGTCACCGGCAGCGCCTGGGTGAGCCCCGGCTGGTGCAGCAACGCGCCGGCGGTTCCGGCCACGGCGAGGCCGCTGCCCCGACACCATCGCGGCGCCGTCGACACCGGGAACACAGCCCCGCTGCCGCCGCACGCCAGCACCACTGCGTCCGCGACGATGCGCTCCGTTGCCTCGCCGCCGCGCCCGCACAGTGTGACCCCGGCGACCCGACCGGCGGCGAGCAGCAGCCCCGACGCGAGCGTGCGCTCGCGCATCTTCACGCCCAGTTCGGCGCAACGCCGCAGCAGGGGCGACAACAGAAGATGCCGGTCGCGAGGCAGGCAACGCACGCCGCGAGCGATCTCGTCGCCCGGCAACGTGACCGGCCCGCCCGCCAGGAGCTCGAGGTCGAGGGTTTCGATCAACTCGCGGGCCGTCGCGTGCGCGTTCTCAGCGAAAACCTCGGCGAGGCCATCCCGCGCGAGGCCCTCACCGCGTCTGGCGAGGTCAGCCAGAAAGCGCTCCGGGGAATCGCCCCTGGCCCACGGAGCCGTGAGGAGGATCCACGGGGCGAGGCCGTGGACCCGGTGCGTCGCGCCGTCCCGCCCCGCACGGCCGGCCGTCACCACGGTCGTCTCCCACCCGGATCCGGCGAGCTCCAGCGCGCACTCGAGTCCCGCGAGGCCGCTCCCGACCACCACCGCACACCCGCGCTCGCCGTTCGTCACCCGTTTAGTTTGCCACAGGCGCCGAGGCGCGCCGAGTCTCGGACCTCATCCCCTGACGCTCGTGGCGATGGCTGGGTGCATTTCGGCCAACGGCCCGGGCCGAGGCCGTCGGCCACCCGTCCCGGTTCGTGTAGGCGCCCGCAGGTGCGCCGGACGGCCGACAGGCCTCAGGAGGTCGGGGGCGGCTCGGCGCTCCCCTGGAGGCGCTGTTCCTCCACGATCTTGCCGTCGCGCAGCCGGACGACTCTCTTGGCGTGCCGCGCGATCTCCTCCTCGTGGGTGACCAGGACGATGGCGTTCCCCTTACGGTTCAGTTCGTCGAACAACGCCATGATCTCGTCGCCGGTGCGCGAATCCAGGTTGCCGGTCGGCTCGTCGGCCAGGAGCAGGGACGGGTTGTTGACGAGGGCGCGCGCCACCGCCACGCGCTGCCGCTGCCCGCCCGAGAGCTCGTTGGGCTGGTGGTGCATTCGGTCGCCGAGGCCGACCACCTCGAGCATCTCCTTGGCGCGCCGGTGCCGCTCCTGCCTCGGCACGCCGGCGTACACCAGCGGCACCTCGACGTTCTCCAGCGCAGAAGCGCGCGAGAGCAGGTTGAACGTCTGGAAGACGAAGCCGATCTCGCGGTTGCGGATCCGGGCCAACTCGTCGTCGTCGAGGCGGGAGACCTCGTTGTCGTTCAGGCGGTAGGTCCCCGAACTCGGCGTGTCCAGGCAACCGATCAGGTTCATTAGGGTGGACTTCCCCGACCCCGACGGCCCCATGATGGCGACGAACTCGCCGGTCTCGACCGTGAACGAGACGCCGTCGAGGGCGCGGACCTGCGAGTCACCCATCTCGTAGACCTTGACCAGGTCGCGGATCTCGATAAGTGGCGGCATGCTCCTCCCAGCTCACTGCGCCGGAGCGGCGCCGGCGTCCTTCACCCAGTGGCCGAATTTGAGCCAGGCGATGTCCTCGAGGGCGGCGTGCGGCTCCTTGCCTTCCGGTTCACCCTTCACGGCGATCCCGAGCGAGTCGAGAAATGACCCGACCGACACCCTGTACGCGACCACCGCCTGCCGGTAGAGCACCCTCGATTGCAGCTCGGCGGCCTGCGCCGCCGCGAGATCGTCCTGGATCTTGACCACTTCGAAGTTCGTCGACATCCCGTTGGCGAACTTCTTCTCCTCCGCATCGAGGTTGCGCTCCGCCAGCTCCCGCGACTTCACCGCCGCCACGATCGACTTGGCGCTCGCCTCCAGCCCCCGCACCGCGTTCCTCACGTCCGAAATCACGCCCTGCCTCTGGAGTGCGATGTTCTGCCGAGCGGTGGCCACGGCGAAGCGGTCTTGTGCCACCACCGCCTTGGCCTGGTGGTTCCCGAGCGGATACGAGAAGTTGACCGCCGCCGACCACTGGTTGTAGTCGCGGTCGCGGAGCTGTCTGAGGGCGTCCGACCAGCCGCCGGGGGTGACGGACACCACGTTGCCGGTCTGCGGGTCGATCACCGTCGCATCGCCGCCGACGCCGGAGTAGCCGTAGCCTAGGGCGAGGTCGAGCTGCGGACGCGTCGCATTGCGCGCGGCGAGGAGGTTCACCTCGCCGATCTCGAGCTGCATCTGCATCTGGCGCAGCTCCGGCCGCTTGTCGATCGCCTCGGCGATCGACCTGTCGAGGTCGGCGTGCTCGGTCGTCACCTCGAGCGCGTCGGTGGGGACGATCGTGCTGTTCCAGTCACTGGGGTTCTCGAAGCCGAGCAGACCCTTGAGCACGTCGCCGGCGTTTCCGACCGCGTTCTCGGCGACGATGATGTCCACCTCGCGCGCCGCGACCGCCGCCTCGGGCTGGATGACGTCGATCGGTGCGGAAGTGCCGATCCTCACGCGCGTTTGTGTCTCCTTCAGGAGGTCCTTGGCGAGCATGAGGGAGTGCTGCTTGGCCTTCAGGTTGTCGATCGTGTAGACCAGGTTCCAGTACGCGTTTTCGACGGCCTGGGCGGTGTTGATGACGATCTCCTCGAACTGCACCTTGGAGATGTCGCGGGACTTGCGTGCGACTTCGATCCCAGTCCGGGTGACGTCGGTCCCGAAACCCTTGAGGAGGGGCTGCGTCAACGAGAACGTCAGGCCCGAGCTGTACGACGGGTTGAGGAAGTAGAACGACGAGTTCGTCCTCGCGCGGGAGTTCGTCCAGCCGACGGAGTAACTGCCTCCGGTCGCGGCCAACCCTCCCAGCGAGAGGTCGAACTCGCGCCCCCGCTGGAGGGCCACGTTGGCGCCGGCGAGCTGGTTCGTCGACTGCGCCTCGTAGTACGTCGCCCCCAGCGTGCTCTTCACGAGCGGGTCGAAAATCCCCGTGCTTCCCAGGACCCCCTGTTCCGACGACGCGAGCGAGAGCCTGGAGACCTCGAGGTTGATGTTGTGGGCGAGCGCCGTCGTGATCGCGTCCTGCAGCGACAACCGCATCTCCGGCGCGCCGAGACGCGCGCCACGGGTCTGCCGTCCGGGCACGGTCCCGACCTCGAACTTCGGTTCCGCCGCCCATGCGCTCGCCGCCGCCACGACCACGGCACTCGACATGAACAGAAAGCTCCTGGTTCTCACGTGACCCTCCGCTCTCGCTTCGTTGATCTAGTACGTCCGGCGCCCGCCCCTGGTTTCAACGCCGCTCTCGAACGGCGCAACTCTACCTGAACTGGCACGCCCGCGCCCAAGGCCGCGCCATTCCGGCCGAGCGAGCCCGCAGCCGCCACACCTCGAACAACGTCAACGGGCCGCGGCGGGTTCGCCGGCCGCGAGCCAGCGCGCAGCGGCCAGCAGCTCGGCCGTCGCCTCCCCTTCAGGCCGCGTCAACACCCGCGACGGCAAACCCTCCTCGACGACCCTCCCCGCCGAGAGCACCAGCACGCGGGTGCACAGGTGCTGCACGAGCAGCACGTCGTGGGCGATCACCAGCATCGCCATGCCGGTGCGGCGCTGAAGCATCAGCAGGAGGTTCAGCACCTGCCCTCGCACCGAGACGTCGAGCGCCGACACGGGCTCGTCCAGGATCAGCGCCTCGGGCCTGCTCGCAAGGGCGCGCGCGATCGCCACCCGCTGCCGCTCCCCGCCGGAGAGCTCGCGCGGCAGCCGGGCGAGGAACGCGTCCTCCCCCGGCAGGCCGACCTCGGCGAGCAGTTCCCGGCTACGCCCGCGGCGGCCGCGCCTCGGCGCCAGGTTGTGGACGGCGAGCGCTTCCGCGACGATGGTGCCGACGCTCTGGCGGGGGTCGAGCGAGGCGGTGGGGTCCTGGAACACGGCCTGGACCGCTCGCCGCATGCGTCGCGAGTCGCCGGGGGCGAGCGACTCGACCTCCCGCCCGGCGAACGTGACCGCACCCTGGTCGGGGCGCTCGAGGCCGAGCAGCAACCGGGCGAGCGTGCTCTTTCCGGCGCCCGACCTGCCGACGACCCCGAGGATCTCGCCGGGCCACAGCGCCAGGCTCACGCCGTCGAGTGCGCGGACGATCCCGCCTCGGACCGGGTAGCTGCGCCCGACGCCCGCGGCGGCCAGGATCGGGGAGGGAGCGCGCTCACCCACCCGGCTCCTCCTTGTCGCTCGCCATGAAACACCGCACCATCCGCCCGTCGCCCGCCTGCGTCAGGGCCGGGCGCGCGCTCCGGCAACGCTCCCAGGCGTGCGGGCACCGGGGAGCGAAACGACACCCCGCCCCCCACTCGCCTGCCCGCGGCACCGCGCCCGGCACGGTCGGAAAGAGGCCGGGGGCACCGCCGGACCCGAGCCGCGCCTGCAGCAGGGCCTGCGTGTAAGGGTGCCGCGGGTCGACAAAGAGCGCGTCGCGGCCGGCGACCTCGACCGTCTCGCCCGCGTAGAGCACCGTCACCCGCTCCACCAGCCGCCCGACCAGCGCGAGGTCGTGGGTCACGAAGAGGAGAGTCAGGCCCCGGCTCTCCCGCAGCCTGCCGATGAGCTCGACCAACCGCTGCTGGGAGACGGTGTCGAGGGCCGAGGTGGGTTCGTCGGCGATGAGCACCCGCGGGCCGGCGGCCAGCGCCGAGGCCAGCAGCACGCGCTGCCGCTCGCCGCCAGAGAGCTGGTGCGGGTAGGCCCGCGCCATCCGGCCGGACTCCTCGAGCCCGACCTCCGCCAGCAGCCGGCGTGCGAGCGCCGCGGCGTCCCCGCCGCGCACGCCCAGGTGAAGCCTTGCCGCCTCGGTCACCTGCGAGCCGACGGAGCGCACCGGGTTGAGCGCCCGCGAAGGCTCCTGGAATACGAACCCCACGAGCCCGCCCCGAAGCTCGCAGAGGCGTTTCTCCTGCGACCCCAGGACGTCCTCCCCCCGAGCCGCACCGATCCCCGGACGACCCGCGCCGCCTGGGGCAGCAACCGCACGGCCGCACGCGCGGTCAAGCTCTTGCCGCACCCCGACTCGCCGACGAGCCCCATTGCCTCGCCGTCCCCGATCGCGAGCGTCACGCCGTCGAGGACGACGCGCATGCCGCCGCCCGGCTTGGGAAAGGCGACCGCAAGATCCTCCACCTCCACGATCGGCGGCATCGTCCGATTCTACGCGGTCCGTCCCGTGGTCACAGCCTCCCGCCGCCTCGCCCCCGCCCGTCCCGAGCCCGCCCCTTCTCTCGGGCGGGCGGCGCGGCTAGCATGGCCCGCGGAGGTGGGCCGTGCCGTTACCCCAACCGGAACTGCTGCAGCGGGCGCGCTCGGTCGAGGCGCTGGTGCTGGACGTGGACGGCGTGCTCACCGACGCGAGCCTCATCTACGGTCCGCGCGGCGAGGAGTTCAAGGCGTTCTCCGCTCGCGACGGCTTTGCGATCAAGCTCGCCGAGAGCGAGGGGATCAAGGTCGCGGTCCTGACCGGAAGGGTGAGCCCCGCCGTGAGCGGCCGTCTGACCGAGCTCGGGGTGCCGCCTCACCTTGCCGTCCAGGGCAGCCGCGACAAGCGCGCCGACATCGCGGCGCTCGCCGCGGGCCTCGGGCTCCCGCTCGCCGGGCTCGCGTTCATGGGCGACGACATCCCGGACCTGCCGGCGCTCGCCACGGTGGGATTGGCCGCGTGTCCCGCCGACGCCGCGGAGGAGGTGAAACGACGGTGCCACTTCGTGGCGGCGGCCCCGGGCGGGCGGGGCGCGGTCCGCGACCTGGTCCGGCTCGTGCTCGAGGCCAGGGGGCGGTGGGCGGAGATGGTGGAGTCGTGGTGGCGCGGCGACGCGCCGCGCGGTTTCTTCGCCGCCGGCGCCGGCGGCGGTCCCCCCGGCCGGAACGGCTCCTGAACCGGGCCGGCCCGCCGGCGCCGACCCTGCGGCCTATAGTGGTGGCGTGAGCATCGAAATCGGGAGCGTGCGAGAGGGCGTGTGGGAGATCGCGCCGGCGGGCGGGATGAGGGTGCCGGCCCGGATCTACGCCAGCGAGAAGCTGCTCGCCGCAGCCCGCTCGGACGAGTCGCTGGTTCAGGCGTGCAACGTGGCGCACCTCCCCGGCATCGTCGGCGCCTCGCTCGCCATGCCTGACCTGCACGAGGGCTACGGCTTCCCGATCGGCGGCGTCGCGGCGTTCGACGCCGACGACGGAGTCGTTTCACCCGGCGGCGTCGGCTACGACATCAACTGCGGCGTCCGCCTGATGCGCACGGACATCCGGGCGGCGGACCTCGGCCGCCGCCTGCGCCCGCTCCTCCAGTGCATGCAACGCGACGTGCCGGCGGGCCTCGGCAGCCAGGGGGCGATCGCGACCCTTTCGGACCGCGATCTCGACGAGGTCCTCCGGGACGGCGCGGCGTGGGCGGTCCGCAACGGGTACGGCGCGCCCGAGGACCTCGGGGCGACCGAGGCCGGTGGCTCCCTCGCCGGCGCCGACCCGAAGGCGGTCTCGCGCCGCGCGCGGGAGCGCGGGGCGCCGCAGCTCGGCACCCTCGGATCGGGGAACCACTTCGCCGAGCTGCAGGTGGTGGACGAGATTTTCGACCGCGTGGCCGCCGCCGTTTTCGGCCTGGTGGAAGGGAACCTCACGGTGCTGCTCCACTCCGGCTCGCGCGGCCTCGGGTACCAGGTGTGCGACGACGCCCTGGCGGCCATGCGCGAGGGCGCCCGCCGCATCACCACTCCCCTCCCCGACCCGCAGCTCGTCGCGGCGCCGGCGTCCTCTCCCGAAGGCAGGCGCTACCTCGCGGCGATGCGGGCCGCGGCCAACTTCGCGTGGGCCAACCGCCAGGTGATGATGGCCTTGATCGAGCGCGCCGTGGCGCGCACCCTCGGCGGCGACAGGACGTCGTCCGGCTTCGCTCTCGTCTACGACGTGGCCCACAACATCGCCAAGCTCGAGGAGCACGAGGTCGCGGGGGCGCGCCGCCGGCTCCTCGTCCACCGCAAGGGCGCGACCCGCGCGTTCCCCGCCGGCCACCCGGACGTCCCGTCCGCGTACCGTGCCGTCGGCCAGCCGGTGTTCATCCCCGGCGACATGGGGCGGCCCTCGTTCGTGTGCGTGGGGACCGACACGGCGATGCTCGAGACGTTCGGCTCGGCCGCCCACGGCGCCGGCCGCACCATGTCGCGCCACGCCGCCCGCCGCGCCGCCGGCGGGCGTGACCTCATCGCGGAGATGGAGCGTCGCGGCGTGCTCGTCGCTGCCCACTCCCCGAAGACGCTCGCGGAGGAGATGCCCGACGCGTACAAGGACGCGGCCGACGTGGTCGAAGCGCTCCGCGTCGCCGGCATCGCCCGCCCCGTCGCCCGATTACGCCCAATCGCGGTGGTGAAGGGGTGAAATCCGGGGCCTTCCAGACGGGTCCGGCGTTTCTGCCGTCCGGGATGAGGCTGCCTACCACCCGCCGTCCTCCCCTGTATCGGATCCCGAGGTCCGGCTAGGTGGACGGGAGAGTATGGGATGAAGCGCTCCAGATCCGGGTTCGTCAACTGTGACGGACCTGACACCCGAACCGGCCCCCGTTTCTCGCTGCGCGTACGCAACGCCGCTGCGCGCTGTGCCTGCCTCGCCGCGCTGGCGATGTCGCTGCTGGCGGCCGGATTCGCGTTCTCTGACTGGACCCTCGGGGAGGTGTCCTGGAGCGCCTGGCTGGCGTGTGCCGGCGTCACGTTCGCTGTCTTCTGGGGGGTGCGGGCGTCCGCCTTCGCAAGGCTGCGGTCTGGCCCTTTCACGGCACTCGTCGTTGCGCTGGTCATCCTCCCGCGGCTGGCCTGGGTCGTCGCCGTGCCCACGCTGCCGGTATACGACTACGAGCGATATCACACGGCAGCCCTCGCCCTCCTGCACGGCGCACCCCATGGCGCGCCGGTCCAGGACTTCGGCATCGTGACCTTCCTCGCAGTGCTGGCCTCCGTCTTCGGCCCGGGCCTGATGGCCGCCAAGCTCGCCAACGTGCTGCTGGCCGTCATGACCGTCCTGCTCCTGCTAGCGCTCGGCCGCAGGCTGTTCGGCGAGCCGGCCGGGCGTGCCGCCGCACTGCTGTTCGCTCTCTGGCCGGCGGACATTTCATTCCGGAGCGTCGATGCCACCGAGTTCGGCTTCGTTCTGGGCTGGCTGGCGGGGAGCCTCGTGCTCCTGCGGGCCGCCAGCGAACACGAGAGCGCCGGCCTCGAGTTTGTCTTGGCCGGAGCGCTCTTCGGCCTCGGCAGCGTCTTCCGTCCGGCCGGGGCGCTACTGGTGCCGGTGGCACTTGTGTGGCTCGCGGCCAGGACGCAGGGCCGGCGGTCGCGCGTGCTCGCACGGGGCATGGCCCTGACTGCCGGGTTCATGGCTGTGCTGGCCGTGCAGTTGGCGGCGGGCAGGGTCTTGGGGTTCGACGTGCGGGCCTCCACCCTTGGTCTCAACATCATGCACGGTACCAACGCGGCGACGGATGGGCAGCACAGCGACGAGACCGCGGCGCTCTTCCGCGATTGGGTGGAGCGCAAAGGGCCGGGGAGTGCTCTCGTGACGGCGGTTCGCACGGGCTGGCGCCGGATCACCTCAGCGCCGGCCGCCTTCGCCGCCCTCGCTTTTGCAAAGTACGGGGTGATGTGGGGCAACGATTCCTACGGGATCTACTGGAGTACCGAGGACGTCCGTGACGGTCCGGCGAGTGTATGGACGTCGGCACACCAGGAGAGCCTGTTCGCAGTTTCGCAGTTCTACTACCTCGGGCTTCTGCTGTTCGGCATCCTCGGATCCTGGCGCCTTGTTCGTCGGCGCTTCGTGCGCAGCGCGGCGCTGCTCCTGCTGGCTTTCCCCGCGTTCGCCCTCATGCACATGGCGCTCGAGGTGCAGAGCCGCTACCACTACCCCCTGGCCCACGTGGTGCTCCTCCTCGCGGGTGCGGGGCTCATCTCGACGCGACATGGGGTGGCCGGCCCCCCGGCACCCCGCGCGTGACCGTCCTCGTTCTTGGTGGGCGACCGGTCGGCGCTACTTCCGCGGCTCGCGGTTCGCGGCGATGATGCGTTCCCGGTATGCCGCGACCCGTTCCCGCACCGCCGCCTCGTTCACCGTGAGGACGCGACCCGCCGCCATCACCACCTCGCCGTCGATGACGACCGTATCCACATCGCTGGCCTTGGTCGAATAGACGAGCAGCGAGTACGGGTCGTAATAGGGGATCTGGTGGAGGCTGTCGGTGCGCACCAGGATCAGGTCGGCCCTCTTGCCGACCTCCAGCGACCCGATCGCCCGCTGCAGGCCGATCGCTTCGGCGCCCAGGCGGGTCGCCATGGCCAGCGCGGTGCGGGCGGCGAGCACCGTCGGATCGCCGCTCGTCACCTTCGCGAGCTTGGCCGCGGTGTCGATCTCCTCCCACAGCGACAGGTCGTTGTTGGAGGCCGCGCCGTCGGTGCCGAGGCCGACCGCGACCCCCGCCGCCAGCAGCGCGGGCACGGGCGCCACGCCCGCGGCGCCCTTCATGTTGGACTGGGGGCAGTGGGCCACGCCGACCTTGCGCTCGGCCAGAAGCGCGATCTCCGCGGGTGTCGGCCAGATCATGTGCGCCGCCACGACCCGATGGTCAAGGATGCCGAGCCCGGCGACGTACTCCACGGGCCCCTTACCGCACCTCTCGCGGATCAACTCCACCTCCGAGCGGGCCTCGGCCAGGTGCATGAGCATCGGCACGTCGTGCTTCGCGGCCAGGGCGTGCGCCTCCCGCAGGTGGTCGGCCGACACGGTGTACGTGGCGTGCGGCGCGACCGCCGGCGCGATCAGCCGGTGACCGCCCCACCTCGTCACGAACCGCTCGGTGTACGCCAGCGCATCCGCCCAGCTCTTGTTGTCGGGAGCGGGAAAGTCGATCAGCGTCTCCCCGACCACCGCGCGCATTCCGCACCCCGCCGCCTCCTCGGCGACGGCGTCTTCGAAGTAGTACATGTCGACGAAGGTCGTGACTCCGCCGCGCAGCAGTTCGAGGCAGGCCAGGCGCGTCCCCCAGCGCACGAACTCCTCGTCGACGAAGCGAGCCTCCAGCGGGAAGATGCGGCGGTACAGGAACCCCTTCAGGTCGAGGTCGTCGGCGACCCCGCGGAATAGCGTCATCGGCACGTGCGTGTGGGCGTCGATCAGGCCGGGCATGACGATCCGGCCGGAGGCGTCGAGACGCCGCGCCCCCGGGAACCGGCTCGCCAGCTCCGCCGCCGGACCCACCGCCTCGATCCGGTTGCCGCGGACGGCCACCGCCCCGTCGGGGATCACCGTCCCCGCCTCGTCCATCGCGACGACCAGGCCCCCGTCCACCAGCCACACGTCCTCGGCCGCGGCCGGCGTCGCGATGACCCACAACGCGGCGACGACGAGCGCCGCAACCCGATACCGTGCCATCGCAGCCTCCCCCGTACTCAACCGTGCGACCGATCGTGGCCGGCCGCAACGAGGCGGGCGGGGATCGTTCCCCGCCCGCCGATCTCGAGCAAGACGCGCGCGCCTAGAGCTTCGCGCTGAACTCCACGCCGATGATCCGCGGATCGTTCGTCATACCGGTCAGGTTGTCGAAGTCGATCCCGCCCTGCAGGATCTTCTTGTTGGCGATGTTCCGCCCGAACAGCGCGACCTGGTACTTGCCCTGGTTCCAGCCGTACCCCACGCGCAGCCCGAACTCCAAGCTGTCGGAGTGGAACTCCTTGGACTCGTAGAGGAAGAAGCTCTTGTCGCTGGAGTAGGCCCAGTCGAAGCTGGCGAAGTACCCGCGGTTCAACGGGTCCGACTGGTAGTTGAGGAGCCCGGAGAAGATCCACTCGGGCGCGTACGGCAGGCTGTTGCCGTTGATCAGGACCAGCCCGCCGCCGTTGAGCGGGTTGGTGACCGTGCACCCGCCGCCGCACGGCGCCACCGTGAGGCCCCTGTCGTCGATCTTGGTCGAGTTCCACGAGGCGCCGACGCTGCCGAACCAGTTGGGGCTCGGGATGTACTCGACGTCGGCCTCGAAGCCGTGGCCGTTGGTGCGGTGGGCGTTCAGCAGCGTGGCGACGTTGTACTGGCCGCCGACCGCGGTGAGTTGCTGGCCGTCCATCTGGAACACGTACGCGGCGAGGTTCAGCCGCAGCCGCTGGTCGGCCACGATCGACTTCATCCCCACCTCGAACGAAGTGATCGTCTCCGCCTTGGCGACCGAGACGCCGTTGGTCGCCGGGTCCTGGCCGTCCGAGAAGTCGGGCGCGAACATGATGCGACCCTGGATGCTGGGGCCGCGGTAACCGGTGGCGACTCTCGTGTAGAGGTTGACGTCGGGTGCGGCGGTGTAGAACGCGCTCAAGTCCCAGCTCACGTTGCTGTCCGAGGTGTGCCTCGTGATCGGGTGGGTCAGCGGCGGCTGGAACAGCGGCTGCGGCCGGTCGGCGGAGAAGTCCTTCGTGTCGTTGGTGTAGCGCAGCCCCCCCGGAGCGACCAGCGCTCCGAGAGGTTGACGTTGCCAGTGGCGAAGAGGGCGTAGCTGTCGGTCTTCTGGTACTGCGTCGCGTAGCCGTTCTGCGGGTTCCCGGCCGTCAGGCTGTCGTAGCTGAACGAGTCGATGTCGACCTTCTCGTTGAAGTAGTACGCGCCGACGATCCAGTTGAACACCTCGGCGCCGTTGCTGGCCAGGCGCAGCTCCTCGGTGAGCTGCGCGAGGTACGGGATCCCGTCCGCGCTCTCGGAGGAGAACGGGATGAAACCCGGCCCGTAGTGGCCTTCGCCCAGGGACGCCGCCCCGTAGCCGCCGTCGATGTCGCCGCGGCTGTACATGTTGTTGATCCGCTCGTAGCCGGTGACCGAGGTCAGCGTCGTGGAGCCGAGGTTGTAGTCCATCTTGAGCACGCCGCCCAGGGCGCTGATCAGCTGCTGGTTCTTCCCGTCCTGGTAGACCGTGTCCTGCTGGAACCCGGGGACGAAGTCGTTGCTCCCCTTCTGGATGATGTTGGCGCGGAAGATCCGCGCCGTGCCGTCGACGTGCCAGCCATGAACGTTGAACAGGGCGGTGAAGTCCTCGCTCGGCTTCCAGAGGAACTGCAGGCGGGCGGCGCCGGTCTCGTGCCCGCCGAGAGCCGGGTTCTTGCCGGTGTACCCGGACCACCTGTTGTAGACCCAGTCGCTCTCGGACTGCCACAACGCCGAGAAGCGCGCGGACAGGGTGTCGGAGATCGCCCCGCCGATGCCGCCGGTGACGTCGACGTTGCTGTAGGACCCGTATGAGGCGGTCCAGTCCGACTCGAACTCCTTGGTCGGCTTCTTGGTGTCGAACTTGACCACCCCGGCGGGCGTATTGCGCCCGAACAGCGTCCCCTGCGGCCCGCGCAGCACCTCGATGCGGTCGAGGTCGAACAGCGGCATCCCCTTGACGATCGGGTTCTCCATCACGACCTCGTCGACGACCATCGACACCGGTTGCGACGCGTTGAGGTCGAAGTCGGTGTTGCCGAGGCCGCGGATGTAGAAGCGCGGGAACGCACGCCCGAACGACGACTCGAGCGTGAGGCTCGGCACCCGGCCCGAGATCGCGCGGATGTCCGGGCCCGCCGTTAGGATGATGTTGAGGTCCGTGCCGGAGAGCGTCGAGACCGCGACCGGGATCTTCTGGACGTCCTCCGGGCGCTTCTGCGCCGTGACCACGATCTCCTCGACGGCTCGTCCCACCGGCTCTTCCTTCTTCGGCTGGGCCTGGTCGTCCTTCTTCGGCTGAGCTTGGTCATCCCTCTGCACGGGTTGCTGCTGCTCCTTCACCGCCTCCTTTCCCGCCTGCCCGCCTTCCTGGGCGAAGCAGGGTCCTGCGACGGCCACCGCAAGAACTGCGAGCACGACGATGCCAAAGATCCGCCACGACGATCCGTTTCTCATGACGGTCCCCTCCTCCGTTGCCGCGGACTCCGAGTCGGTTGGTTGCTGTCTG
>CAVVEO010000021.1:0-21025 GCA_963747245.1 uncultured Acidobacteriota bacterium | reverse complement strand
TACAGCGAGGTCGGTCCGTTGCCCGGCGAGGGTGGTGCGCTCGTGGGCGAGGTCCGTCCGGATGTTCGCGAGCTCGGTGGCCCGGGTGGAGAGGCGGGTCTGTTCCCGCGTCAGGGCCGTCCGCTCCTGCGCCATGAGGGTCTGCCGTTCCGTGTTGTGCGCCGTGCTGGAGGTGAACTCGAGCAGGTTGTCGCCGGTCTGCGCCGATTGTTGGAGCAGGCCGTTCTGGGAAGCCGTCAAGTCGACCAGCGCCTCCTCGGCGGCGGCCGACCTCGTGAGCAGCTTCTGGATCGTGTCGAGCGGCGCCTCTGGAGGGGTGCGGTTCTCTGCGTTGGCCATTGTCGGACTCCTGTTGCTCGGCGGTTGGGGGTCAGAGCGCCAACTCGAAGCTCGACACGCAACCGGGTTGGTACTCCACGCTCCGGACGCCCTCGACGGCCCTGGCCACTTCGAGGACGTCTGCGAGCTGGTGGTCTTCGAGGAACGGCCCCTCGATCAGGACGTTGCCGTCCTGGGAGCGCGCCGCGATCTCCAGGGAGAGCGTTCGGGAGTCGCTCACCAGCGCCGCCTCGACGCCGGTGCCGAGATACAGGTCGTTGAGCACCCGCTCGTTCTCGGGTGTCAGTTGGTACTGCTTCTCCGCCAAGCCCGCCGCGATCATGGCGCAGATCGTCTCCACCGACGTCTTGTCGAGTGAGAACCAGATGTCGTAAAGGTGCGGGTCGCGGATGTCGCGCCCGTACATGAACCGGGCCCAGCGCACGCGGTCGTCGTCCTCGCGGAGGACCAACTCGCGTGCCTCCTCCTCGGGGAGGCCCAGCCGTTCCATGGCCTTCCTGATCCGCATGGGCATCGGGGCGCTGATGCGGATCCGCATGCAGCAGGGGGTCTTCGGCACGAGCAGGTGGCCAGCGTACCCGCTGTAAACCACGTTGCCCTCACGGATGAAACCGAGCAGGGCAAACCTCATGAGGATGAGGTACGGGCGTCGGAGCTGGCTGAACTGGTCGTAGGCCCGGGTCGCGCGGTCCAAGCTCGCCCTGACCCTCTTGGCGTGCTCGCCATGGGAGTCCAACACGGCGATGAGGTCCTCCCGGCAAATGTGCCGGAGGGACAAGCGCCCGGCGAGGCAGCGAGCCAGGGTCTCGCCGCCTGACATGGTGCCGCGGGAAATCAGGGCGACAGGCAAGAGACTCCTCAAATACTCCCACCATGTGATGCAAGTATCTTGCCACTAAAGGCTGGTCTTGAGAAGGTGGGGTGCTTGAGTCGGTTAGGTCCGGAGGCAACGGTCCTTTCCCCGGAGCGGCCGCGGCGCCGACCCGCGGTCGTCACCGGGCCGTAACAGAAGGCCCCGGCGAGGGCGGCCCCTCGGTGGGGCGCGGCGAACCGTGCGGTCCGGCGTGCTGTAGACTCAAGTAGAACGCGGCCGGGGGCAAGCAACCTCATCCTACCTGGGGGACCTTCAGGTGTCGTGGCTGAGCAACATCTTTCGCAAGGCGACCGGCGACGATGCCGTCACGGTCCTCAAACTGCGCACGACGCGTTTCCGGCAACTCCTGCAAAGTTATGGGACGATGCTCGACCTCCTCGACGACGCCGCCGAGAAGCAGGGTGGCGGATTCGTCCTCGACCGGCAGTACGTGGTCGCCCTCGCGGAGCAGGTCGCGGAACTCGCGGACGCCGTCGTGTTCGACCTCAACGTGATGACCTCGCAGCGGAACCTGGCGTTCTACGAGGCCGTGGACCGGCTAAGGTCGGAACTCCGAGGGATCCTCGCGCAGGAGCCGGGGGCGGGGCCGGGGGCCCGGAGCGAGAGGATCGACCCGGGCGCCGGTGCGACGCCGGTGATCAGCCCCGCGGCGCTGGCAGCGGCGCTGGCCCGCTCCGAGGTGCTCTACAGCGAGCGCGGGCAGGTGGCGCACCGCGGCGTGGCGACCGGACCGGTGTGTAACCTCGGGGAGGTCCCGGCGCCGGGTTCCGTCGCGTTGGGGAGCGTGCTGGTGGCGACGGACCTCGGCGCCGAGGACTGCGATCCGTCCGTCATCGAGCGGGCCGGCGCGATCCTTCTCGACAGGGGGGCCGTCACCGACGCGGCCGCGCGCCTGGCGCGCGAGCTGCGCATCCCGACCATCGTGGGCCTGCGCACCGCCACGTCGCGTCTGGCCACCGGCACGGAGGTGACGGTGGACGCGGATGACAACGTCGTGTACCTGGGCCGCGTCGCCGAACTCGTCGAGTACTACCGCTCGGAACACCTGGCGGGTGCGGAAGAACCGGAATATCGCCTGCTGCGCTCGGTGCGGCGGGCGGTCTTCCCGTTGACCATCCCTGCCGCCCTCGCCGAGCCCGCCGTGCGGGATTGCCGCACCCTCCGCGATGTCGTGCACCTTGCGCACAGCCTTGCCGGCGATGCGCTCGTCTCGGCGCTGGGGTCGCTGTGCGGCCGCGCGGACGCAACCGAGCGTCGTGCGGCCACACCCTCGTTCGAGGTCTTCGTGACGGGCCCGGACGGTTCGTCGGATCGTGGCCAGGACCGCGGCGCCGCGTCCTCGGGGCCTCGAGTGGGCCCGCTTCGCGCCCTCCTCGACGGTCTCGGCAAGCCCTGCGGACAGGACCTGAATGGCGCCTCCTCATCGCCGCCGCCCGCATTGCATGCCGTGGCGAGAGGCGAGCACATCGTGGTCGCGGCGACCTTCCCGGGCGGCTTCGACATGCTCAACGCCACGGCGGGCTCCGCCTCCGGATCCAACGCGGTCTACTGTCGCTTCGCACCCCGGGGCGCCGACGACCGGCAGGGCGTCCGCGGCGGGCTGGCAGCCGGCGTGCTGACTCGTTTCGGCTTCGCGGTTGCGGTCACCGGCCGTGAGGTGAGCGGGTGGGTGCGTGGGCTGGCTTGCGAGGAGGTCGAGGAACGCGTTCGCGCCGTCGGCTGTCTGTTCGCCGCTCTCGGTCCGCGCGACGGCGCCGGCTGGGAACGCGCGGCGGTCGAACCGTTCGTGGAGGCGTTCCTGCGCGACTGGCCGCAACGTGGGGCGCCGGCCGACGGCTCCGCGAGCGGGCGCCCCTCCGGCGGTGTGGTCTGATGGACGGCTTCGGGACCATCGCGCCGCCGAGCGATGTGCCCCTGGGGCACCACTACCGGGTGCTGCGGCGGCTGCTTGCGGCCAACAGCGAGATGCTCGACCTGATGGCCGATCTCGAGGCCGCTCTCGACTACCTCGACCCCGGCGAGCCGGCCATCGCCCGGCGAGTGATGCGCCTCCTGGACGGCAGCCTGCTCCTGGCCGAGAACCTCAACATCCTCACCGGTGGCGCGCACTGCGCCCTGTACCCCGCGCACGCCGGGATCGAACACGAGGTCCTCGCCACCCTGCGCGGCTTTCCGAACCCGGCGTCGATCCCTTTCGTGCGCCCGCTCGAAGAGGCCGGCGCCGACAGGGTGCGCGAGGTCGGAGGCAAGGCGGCCAACCTCGGCCGAGTGCGGGCGGTGATGCCGGCCACCGTCCCCCCCGGCTTCGTGCTCACGACTGCGGCGTACCGCTCGTTCCTGGGCGAGAACCGGCTCCACGGGCCGATTCGCAAGCTGTTCAGGGACCTGAGCCTGGTCTCGGATCGGCAGTTGTTCAAGGAGCGGACCGCAGCCATCCGGGAGCTGATCGAAGCGAGCCCGGTGCCCGCCCGGGTCGCGGACGCGGTCGACGCCGGCGTGCGGCTCGCGACGGAGAACCCACCGCGCCTCTGGGCGGTTCGCTCCAGTGCGGTCGGGGAAGACGGGCGGATGACGTTCGCCGGACAGTTCGACACCGTCCTCGACGTGCCGACCGGCGGGCTGGTATCGGCGTACCGGAGGGTCCTCGCCAGCCGCTACAACGACCACGCCGTGCTCTACCGGCTGGCCGGAGGCCTGGCGGAGGTGGACACGCCGATGGCGGTCCTGGTGATGCCGATGCTGGACGTCGTCGCGGCGGGGGTGCTGTACACGCGCGACCCGAGCGACGCATCGGCCGATCGGATGGTCATCGACGCGGTCGCGGGGCTGGCCGGAGCGATGGTGCGCGGCGACGAGGCGGCGTCGACCGTCCTCGCTCGTCGCAGCCGGCCCGGCGAGATCGAAGCGGGGCATCTCCCCGACGCGGGCGTGGGGGAGGGAGTGGCCGTGCCCGGCGACTTCCCCCTCCCGCCGAGCGACATCGGTCGACTGGTCGAGCTCGGGTTGCGCCTCGAGTCCGAGTTCGGCCACCCGGTGGACGTCGAATGGGCGCAGGTGCGCGACGGGTCGCTGATGGTCCTTCAGTGCCGGCCGTTGCGCCTGGTGGAGCGCGAGCCGCCCGGGACCGAGTCGCAGGACGGAGCCGGGTCGTCGCCGGTGGCGAAGGGCGGGATGACGGTCTTCCCGGGGCGGGCTGTCGGGCGGGTCTACGTGGCCCGAACCGTCGAGGAGCTGCTGGCGGCGCCGGACGGCGCCATCCTCATCCTGCGTCTTGCCGGACCGGAGCTTGCGGCGGTTCTGCCGCGGGTGGCGGGCGTCGTGGCGGAGCACGGCAACCCGGCAGGGCACGCGGCGGCTCTCGTCCGCGAGTTCGCGGTGCCTTCCTTGTTCGCGTTCCCCGACGCCGAGCGACGCTTGAGCGGCTATCGGACCGTGAGTCTCGACGCAACCCGGCGCCTCGTGTTCGACGGTGCGTTGTGGCCGGACGTGCGCGAGCCGGTGCGCAGCCGCGCCCGCCGCGTTTCCGCCAGAGTCCTCGACAACCCGTTGCGCCAGCAGGTGCTCGCCCTCAACCTCACCAACCCGCTCGCGATCAATTTCCGCGCCGGTGCGTGTCGCTCCGTTCATGACGTCGTCCGTTACATCCACGAGAAAGCGGTCGTCGCGATGTTCGATCTCGGCGACGATGTGGGCCGCCGGGGCGAGCACCGGGTGTGGCGGCTGGAAAGCCCCATCGCCCTGCAGCTCGCCGTGCTCGATCTGGGAGGCGCCGTCCCCGCAGCCGCACGCGAGCGGCGCGCAGTCCGGCCGGAAGAGATCGCCTCGGTGCCGTTTGCGGCGCTGTGGCGGGGGATGACGCTTCCGGGGGTGAGCTGGGCCGGGCGCGCGCAGATGAGTCTGGGCGGTTTTGTCTCGGTCGTCGCCTCCACCATGACCGACTCACGCGCCGGCGTTCGCACCGTGGGCGGTCGGAACTACCTCATGGTCGCGCCGGAGTACGTGAACTTGAACGCCAGGTTGGCATACCACTTCGCCATGGTGGACGCGTTCGTCTCCCCCGTCGCCGAGAACAACTTCGTGAACTTCCGCTTCCGTGGCGGCGGGGCCGGTGACGAGCGGCGCAACTTGAGGGCGCGGTTCCTCGCCGAGGCCCTGCAGGGTTCGGGCTTCGATGTGGATCGCCGGTCGGATCTCGTGACCGCGTGGATGCGTCGCTTTCCGTGTGCGGCCTCCGAGGCGGGGCTCGCCACCCTGGGCGCTTTGATGGGGTGTGCCCGCCAGCTCGACATGCTGATGGATGACGAGGCTGCCGTGCGCCGCTTCGTGGAACGCTTCCTGCGGGGCGACTACGGGGCGTTTGCGTGACGGTGGACGGAGGCGGTCGTTCGACGGCGGGCCGTGCGCCCCAGTCCGTCCCGTGACCCCGGCCGGCCCGGCCGTCGCCTAGCCGAGCCCCGCGTCGCCGGCGTTGCGCTCGAAGTCGAAGAACTCGAAACGGTCCGCGAGGAAGGCCTCCACGAACTGGACGACCGTGATTTCGGCGTGCATCACCACGTCGAGCTGGCGGGCGCAGGAGATGAGACGGCCCAGCATTTCGAGGCGCGCCTCGATCGCCTCGCGCTCGAGCTTCTTCACCCAGGCGTTGAGGAGGTCCTGGCGCCGGTCGACGTCGAAGCCGTAGTGTTCCAGGACGCCGGCGATGAAACGCACCCGGCGTTCGCGGCGCTGCAGGTCGGCCGCCCCTCCCTTGAAGCGGAAGATGATGTAGTTCTCGTGGACGTTGTCGGAGCACACCGATTCCAGCGTCGTGAAGTGATAGCCGAGCCGCGACGCGAAGTTCAGGTAGTGCGAACCCACCATGGCGTAGGAGTTGTCCCCCAGCCCGCGTTCCCCACGGGCGTCGTCGGCGACGGTCCTGGCCATCACGGAGAGAAAGCCCCCGACGTCGATGGGTCGCGCGCCCGCCCACCGCGCGCCCGGCGCGGCGACGCCGCGCCAGAGCGCGCGCATGGGCACGCAGGTGATCTGCTCCGGTGTCACCGAGCGGACTCCGGGACCCGCATCGATGCCGTGCCCGAGGTCGATGACGTAAATGCCCAGGGGGACGCCGGTCTCCAGGCGGAAGGCCATCCCCCGCTCGCGCAGGTTCGAGTAGTCGTTGACCTGGAACATCTCGGAGATCGCCATCTCGTGGCAGAACCGCGCCAGGTCGTGGTACGTGGCGCAGTTCTTGGCGCGGAAGGAGTTCTTCGCGGGGTCGGTCAGGTTCAGGTGCGCGATCTTCGCCGTGACGCGCTCCTGCACGGCCGCCGACGGCAGGTCCCGCAAGGCGCGCCGCTGCACCCGCCCCCGCACCAACACCTCCTCAGCCCGCCCGGAATAGACGGTGCAACTCGTGGCGTCCACCGTGACCTCGAGTCCGGTGGGGAGCCCGGTCGCGCGCCCGGCGTTGCAGATGGTGGGCACGCCGTACTCCCGCGCCAGGGCGGCCATGTGCCCGGTGACGCTCCCGACGTCGGTGAGGATGGCACTCGCCCGGGTCATGACGTTCACGAATCGGGGGGAGTTCTGCCGCGCGACCAGGACGCCGCCGCGGGGGAACTGCGAAAGTTCCTCGTCGCTCTCGGCGTGGACCACGACCCCTGCCCCGACACCCGGGCACGCGGTAGCGCCCTCCGAGAGGAGGATCCGGTCGCGGCTCACCTCGGAGGCCGCCGGTCCCCCGGCGGGGGCCTCCGGCATGGCGAGAGGGCGCGTCTGGAGGACGAACAGGTGACCGCCGTCGTCCAGGGCCCACTCCACGTCCTGCGGACAACGGTAGTGCGCCTCCAGCGCCCGCAGGTATTCGGCGAGCCGGTCAAGCTGGACGTCGTCCAAGCACGGCTGGTCCTGCAGCCGGGGCGGCACCTCCTCCTCGACCACACCTCCCCCCCGGGCGCACACCAGTCGGTGCGGCTTGCGGACGACGCGGCGTTGCGCCGGTCGCCGCCCGGGTTGGCGCGGGACCAGGTAGACATCGGGCGTCAGGGTTCCGTCGACCACCGGCTTGCCGAGCCCCCACACCGCCGCCACCGTCATGCGATCCGAGTCGGGGTCGTTCGGGTCGGCGGTGTAAGCGACTCCGGCGGCCCGCGCCTCCACCATGAGGAAGCAACCCACGCTCATGGCGATCTCCTCTTCGCGAAAACCCTTCGAATGCATGTAGAAGAGGGCGCCTGCGCCGAACTTGCTCGCCACCGTCTCCTTGTAGCGGCGCAACACCTGCTCCAGCGGGACGTTCAGGAAACTGGCGTACTGGCCCGCGAAGGAGGTGTGGCTGTCCTCGCCGATGGCCGACGAGCGCAGCGAGACGTGGTGATGTCCCCCCGAATGGTAGTAGAGGTCGTGCGCGGCGAGGGTGATGGCCTCCCGGACGTCCTGCGGGATCTCCGCCGCCAGCACCAGCGCTTGCATTTCTGCGGCGGCGCGGGCCACGCTCTTGGGGTCGTCCCAATCCACGGCGCGCCAAAGCTCGGTGAGGCGCGCTTGGATGCCGGCTCCGGCCAGGAACGAGCGGTAGGCGAAGGTCGTGACCGCAAATCCCGGGGGCACCGGAAGGCCCACCGAGTTGTTGACCTCGCCGAGGTTGGCGACCTTGCCGCCGACGGCATCGGCCATGCTCCGGTCCAACTTCTCGAGCGGCAGGCAGGCGGCGGTGATGGGCACGCCTTGCACGCTGCGCAACGTCTCCTCGAGGCCGCGGGCGACGCGCTCCACGGCGCCGCGCAGCGAGTGGTAGCGGCCGTCGGCGATCGTGTTGAGGTCGTCCACCATGCGGAGAGCGCGCTCCTGCGCGGCGCTGGCGATGGAGCGCAGCTCGTCGTTCGCGATCGGCTGTCCGTGAGCCAACGCCCCCTCAAGGTGAGCGATCAGTTCCAGGATCTCGTTGTTGGCGGCCAGCAGCCGCCGGAAGCTGGCGTACTTGCGGCGGAGCAGTTCGCCTGGCGAGGCCTCGCGGGCGCCGAAGATCCCCGACAGGAAGCCCATCAGCGTTCGGCGTCCCGGCGCACCTGGTCGAAGCCGTAATCGCCGGCGAGGAACGCCCGGACGAGGGCGTTCGCCACCGCCGGGCTCTCGATGAGCATGTCGAGGTGACGGGACGCCACCATCAACCGGCCCAGCATGACGAGGGCGTCCTCGATCTCCTCCGCCGTCCGCTTGGGCAGCACGGCGTCGACGCGGTCGCCCGTTTGCGTGACGAGGAAACCGTTGTGTTGCAGCACCGTGGCGAGGAACAACGCGCGCCATTCGCGGCGCTGGGCCACCGCCGCGCCCCCGTAAAAGCGAAAGCGGACGTAGTTCTCGTTCACCGATTCGCCGCAGATCGCGTCGGCCAGGGCGAAGTGGTAGGCAAGGCGGGAGGCAAAGTGGACGAACTCAGGGGAGCACAGGACGTAGCCTGGCTCTCCGTACCTCTGGTCGTCGGCCGCGCTGCGCACCACCACCGAGACGAAGCCCTTCAGGTCGAACCCGACCGGCCCGGCCCAGCGCAACCGTGAGTCCATCATGCCCTCGAGGAGGGCTTGCAGCGGAACCGAGCTCACGTCCTCCAGCGCCACCTGGCGGCCGATCTCCGGCGCCACGGCGCCGCCGAGGTCGAGCACGAACACCGTCATGGGCCGCGGCCACAGCAGCCGCCGGCAGGTGTGCCGCTCGGCCGCGGTGAGGCGCTCGACGGCGAACATCTCGGCCATCGCTCGCTGGTGGACGAAGCGAGCGATGTCGTGAAGCGTGCGGCAGTGCTCGGGATCGAACGTCGGCGAGTCGGGGCTGGTGAGGGTGAGGGGCGCGACGAGTTCCAACAGCCGCGTGAGGCTCTCGCGCACCGGGTCGCGGCGGGCTGGCGGCAGGGACCGCACGCGCTCCCCGAGGAGTTCGCGCACCTCCCCCTCGTAGACGATCCTTGCGTCGGCGTCCAGGGTGACGACCTGCCCGTCCGCCAACCGGACGGAGGGGCCCTCGGCTCCGACCAGGCAAGGCACGCCGAACTCCCGGGCCACCGTTGCCATGTGGCCGGTCGCGCTCCCGGTCGCCGCGATCACGGCCGCCACCGTTCCCATCACCCCGGCCAGCCGGGGCGAGGTGGTGGGCACGACGAGGACGCATCCCTCCGGCACATCGCCGACGGCCATGAAGTCGACCAGGTTCAGAACGGGACCGGCGGCCACTCCCCCGCTCGCCCTCCAACCGCCGCGGAGGAGCACCCGATAGCCGGCCGGGACCTTGTCCCGTTCCGGCCGGGCCGGTGCCGAGGCGGGCTTCAAGGGGCGAGTCTGCACCACCCAGAGGCAGCCCGATTCGCCGAGCGCCCACTCGACGTCCTGCGGTCCCTCGAAGCGCCGCTCCAGGGCCCACGCCAGGCGTGCGACCCGGCTCGCCTCCACCTCGTCGAGGGCGAGGGCGGCCCCACCGCCGCCTTCGTCCGGAACCTCAACGACCCCGCCGCCGGCGGCACAGTGGAGCGTCACCGGCTGCAGCCCAGCAACCGTTTCCTCCACCCGCGGGGGGTCCCCTTCCGTCACCAGATACTGGTCGGGGATCACCCGGCCGTCGGCGATCGTCTGGGCCAGGCCGCGCACGGCGGTCACGGTCGCCTGCCGGAGGCCTTCGGGGCTGCGCGAGTAGACCACCCCGCTCGCCCGCGGGCGAACCATCGCCATCACCAGCACCGGCATTGCCAGGTCCTCGCCCAGGAAGCCGCGGGCGAAGGCGTATTTGAGGGCTTCGGGCCGGTACTTGCTGGCAACGACGCGCCTGTAGGCCGCGCTCACTCCGGTCACGGGCACGTTGAGCACCGATTCGAACTGGCCGGCGAAGGAGGATTCGTCGTCCTCTGCGATGGCCGAGGACCGGACCGCGACCGCGCCCTCGCCTGCGGCCCAAGCGCCGGCTGCGGCAAGCGCCGCGTCGAGGGCCTGCTCGAGCAGCGCCGGGAAAGGGGCCGCGAGGATGGCGGTCGAGATGCGCTCGGAGAACTCCCTGAGGGCAGCGCCATCGTGCACGTCGGACGTGGCCTCGGCCTCATCCACCAAGTCCTGCAGGCCGGTGGCCTCCATGAAGAGCCGGTACCCGTGGCTGGTCACGGTGAAGAACGGCGGCACGTCATACTCGCCGCCTGCTGCGAGCTGCGCCAGGCGCGCCGACTTCGGGCCGACCACCTCGGCGCGGCTCGCCTCGGGGTCGGCGGGCCAGACAACCAGGGGACCGAACTCGATGGGGCGGGCCCGGAGCACCTCCTGCGCCAGATTGCGGTCGAGCGCCTCGAAGCGCCGCGCCACCTCGTCGTACGTGTGCTTCCGCATGGCCTGCAGCGCCCGGACCATGACGCCGACGGGGGCGGCAAGCCCGGCGTATGCCTCCGGAACCGCCTCGAGTCGAAGTGGCGCCCCCCCGCTCAGCCGTTCCTGGAAGCGGGCAAGGGCTGCGAGAAAGGCGTCGTTTGCGGCGCCGATGGCCCGGAGGTGGGCCAGTTTCTCCGCCACCGGGGCGCGGCGCGGCCGCTGTCCGGCGGGGGGCAGGTACCGGGCCAAGCCACGCCAGAACCCGCCCATGCTTCTACCCGTGCATCAGCCTCAAGACGAGCTTGATCGTCACCATGAGCACGCCGACGAACGCCAGACATCCGAACCCGAAGCGCACCCACGGTCCCCCCGCCTTGCGCGTGTAGGACGCCCCGAGTTGGGCGCCAACGGTGGTGCCGATGAGCAGCGCGAGCACCAGAGGCAGATGCACGTTCCCCTTGAAGGCGTGCGTCATGACGCCGTAGGCCGCACTGAACATGATCTCGAAGAGGTCGGTCCCCACCGCCACCACGGTCGGGCAACCCAGGATGTAGACCAGCGCGGGCATCCGGATGAACCCGCCCCCGACGCCGAGCATGCCCGACAGGAGGCCCGTGAAGAAGCCGACCGCGAGGATCACCCAGAGCGAGATCGACTCGATCCCGGATGCCGGCAGCGACACCATCGGCCACAGCTTGATGGTCCGCAGCCGCAGAGCGGCGGACGAGGAGGTCGCCTCGGCGGTCAGCTGCACCTGACCCGCGGCCCGCCGCATCGTGCGCAACGATTCCCTCACCATTGCCTGACCCAGGAAGACCAGCAGCGCCGAATAGAGCAGGCTCATGACCAGGGACAGCGTGTCGATCTCACGCCCGAGGAGAGACACGTTGCCGACGTGCTTGAGGAGCTCCAGCATCTGGGCCCCGAGCTCCACTCCGGTGGCGGTGCCCACGATCATCAGCGCGCCCAGCTTGAAGTCGATGTTGCCGAAGCGCATGTGCCTCACGGTGGCGGCCGTCGACATGCCGCACATCTGGCCGAGGTCCGAGCCGACGGCGATGTTGTAGGGCACGCCGAAGACCGCATTGAGCATCGGCACCATGAGAAAGCCGCCGCCCACGCCGAAGAAACCGCCCAGCGCTCCGATCACGAGACCGAAGAGGGCGAGGTACGGGAAAGCATCGGCAGCCAGGACGAAGTCTCCCACTGACATCAGTGCGCCCTTCCCTTCCCCAGTTCGACTCCGAGGATGCGCTCGACGAGCCGCAGGATGAACCCCATCCCGAGACCCACCATCACCGGGAGCGCCACGGAAACGAGGACGTAGAGCGGACGCGCCTGGAACCCGGGCGCCGGGCTCGCGTCCTTCCCCAGACTCTGTAACCAGCCCAAAAGGTCCACACCACCCTCCAATTCGAGCCCGACGAAGGGACGCCGCGCCGAGCTCAGCGGTACGCGCTGACGAGGTGCACGTCGAGGACGACGCTCTTGACCCCCTGCACCTCCTCGACCACGCGGCGAAGTTCCCCGATCCACCGCTCGCTGGCATGAGTCAACATGTCCGGTCTCGGGACCTCGCCGGTCAGGGTCACGACGCCGTTCGACGCCGCTACCTCAAGAGCGAGGCCTCGGCTGGCCGGCTGAACCGCCAGCGCGACGCGAACGCGGCAGGCGAGAGCGAAGTCGCGCAGGCGGATGCGAGCCGCGTCGTCGATGACGAACTCGGGTCGCTGCGCCATCGTCACCACCACGGCGCACGCCGACTCGAGCGACGTCCTCTCCAGGTTGAGGACGAGGTCGTACAGGCGCGGATCCTCGATGTCGGCGTCGTACATCAGTCGTGTCCACCGGGCCCTGTGACGGTCCACCTCCTCGATGAAGCTCTGCGCGTTCTCTCGAGTCATGCCGCGTTGCTCCATCAGCGCCCGGACCCGGGTCTCCGCCGGCGCGATCAGGCGGACTCTGAGCACCTTCGGGAATTCCCGCAGGAGGAGGTGCCCCGCCAGGCCGTGGTAGACGACGTCCCCGCCGCGGACGTGTTCCGCCAGCGCGGCCTGGGTGGCCAGGATGTACGTCCTGCGCTCGGCGGTGAGGCGGTCCCAGAAGCCCGGCGAGCGTTCGATCCGTTCGCGCAGGAACTCCTCAGAGACTCCGAGCTTTGCGGCGGCCTCGACGAGCACCTCGCGGGCGATGCACGAGCAGCCCAACGCGGCCGCCACGCACTCGCCCAGCGCCTTGCCGCCGCTCATGGACCCGCGTGAGATGGTGATGATCGCCATGTGCGTCCCCTCGTAGGAGGTGATGGAAGCCCAAAACTCGCCCGAAACGGTTGAGTCTCACGGCAGGAACTGTTCTCACCTGGCCGTATGCAGGAATCATACCTGTACGCGAGTCTTTGGGCCACGGGGGGAAGCGGTGGCAGGTTACGGACCGCCCCAGCCTGTCACGATAATGAAACGGAGGGCTCGAACGCCGCCCCGTCGCAGGAGCCCCGTCGGAGCGGGGCGGCGCCGGCGCGGGAGCCGATCATCGACGCCGGAAGTTGCAGGACCTGGGCGTTCCCTCCCCCTTCGCCGCGGCGGGCGCCACCGATGCCGTTGGGCGGCGGTAGACTGAATTCGTGACCTGGGTAGAGTTCCTCCTGACCGGTTTCAGGCTGGGTACGGTCGGCTTCGGCGGCGGTCTCGCTGTTCTCTCCCTCATCCGGAGGGAGTTCGTCGAGCGGCGGCGCCTCCTCAGCGACGCCGAGTTCGCGGAGGTCGCCGCGATGTCGCAGGCGCTTCCCGGGGCGGTTTCGGTCAACGCCTTCACCATCCTCGGCACCCGCCTGGGAGGTTGGTGGTCGGGCCTGGTTGCGGGCTGGGCCTTTGTTTGGCCCTCGTTCCTGATGATGCTCGCGTTTGCCGCCACCTACCCGGCGTTCCGCTACCTGCCGATGATGGACGCCGCCCTGATCGGCATGTCGGCAGCCGTGGTGGCGCTGGTGGTGGCCACGGCGGTGAGCCTCGCGCGGGCGGGCGGTATCCGGCAGCGGCTCGACGTCATCGTGGCGTCCGCCGCATTCGTGCTGGTGGCCCTGGACTGCATCGGCGTGCTGGAGGCCGTGCTGGCCGCCGGTCTGGTCGGCATCCTGGCGCGGTCCCCGAAGGTCGGGCCGTTCGCAGGAGCCTTCTTCCCGCCCTGGCTGGTCATGGTCCTGATCCGGGGCGCGAGCCTGAGCAGCGTCTTCGCACTTGCCGCGGTGTTCCTGCGAATTGGCGCCGCCACCTTCGGCGGCGGCTTTGTCATGATCCCGTTCATCGAGCAGGAGGTCGTGCTGCACCACGGCTGGCTCACGCCGCGGGAGTTCGCGGATGCCGTCGCCCTGGGGCAGATCACCCCGGGACCAGTGGTGATCAGCGCCACGTTCATCGGGTATCGCGTCGCCGGCCTGCTGGGCGCCGTGGTCGCCACCGGGATGGTCTTCCTGCCGCCGGGGTTGCTCGCGATGGCCGCCGGCCACGCCCTCGAGCGGTTCAGGCAGAATCAGGTGGTGGCGGGGTTTCTCGCCGGCGTGCGACCGGCGGTGGTGGGGCTGCTCGGCAGCGCTGCGGTGTCGCTGGGGCGGGCCGGACTGCCAAGCCCTGCAGCGTGGGGGCTGGCACTCGCCGCCCTGCTCGTCCTCCTGCGCTGGAAGCCTCACCCGGTGCTCGTGCTCGCCGCAAGCTCGCTGGTGTACCTGGCGGGCGTCCGTCTCTCATCCCTGCTCTTCTGAGCTGTTTCCGCGGCGGCGCCTCAGGGACCCGAGGGTCCTCACGGCGCGTTCGGGCGGGGGCGCGCGGTCTAATCGGCTTCGAGGCCGTAGTGCTTGGTCTTTTCCCACAGGGTCTTGCGGCTGACGCCGAGCAGCTGAGCGGCCTCGCTGCGCCGCCCTTCCGTGCGGGCGAGCGCGACCTTGATCGCCTCGATCTCGGCTCGCTCGACGGCTTCCTGGAGCGTGGTCGCCTGCTGACTCGGAGGCGCGTGGCGCGGCGCCGGCCCGGCCGTTCTCAGGTTGACGGGCAAGTCGTCCATCGTGATCCTTGAGCGTTTGCAGAACAGCGCCGCCCTCTCCACCACGTTGCGCAGCTCGCGCACGTTGCCCGACCAGTGGTAGCTGTCGAACGCCTCGATGACCTCGTCCGAGAAGCCCTCGATCGCCTTGCTGCGCTCGCGGCGGAACTCCTCGAGGAACGCCTGTGCCAGGATCGGGATATCCTCCCGGCGCTCGCGCAGCGGGGGCAGGTGGATCGTCACCGTGTTGATGCGGAAGAAGAGGTCCTCGCGGAAGAGACCGTCGGTGATTTCCTCCTCCAGAGGGCGGAGCGACGCGGAGACGATGCGCACGTCGATGTTGACCGGGCGATGCGAGCCGAGCCGCTCGATCTGCCGCTCCTGCAGCACCCGCAGCAGCTTGACCTGGAACGACAGCGGCAGCTCGCCGATCTCGTCGAGGAAGAGCGTGCCGCCGGAGGCGGCCTCGAACCGGCCGATGCGCCGTTCGGACGCGCCGGTGAACGCGCCCTTCTCGAAGCCGAAAAGCTCGGACTCGAGCAGCGTCTCGGGCAGCGACGCGCAGCTGACCCGGATGTACGGCTGCGTCCGGCGGGGGGAGTTGAAGTGGATCGCCGACGCCACCAGTTCCTTGCCGGTGCCGCTCTCCCCCTGGACAAGAACGCTGGCGTCGGAGTCCGCGACCATCCTGATGAGCTCGAACACCTCCAGCATCCGCTTGCTCTTCCCGATGATCTTCCCGAACGCGAAACGGCGTTCGAGCTGTTCCTGCAGGCGGACGTTCTGTTGCTCGAGGAGCTTGAACGAGCAGACGTTGTTGAGCCTGAGCAGCAGCTGCATCATCGAGAACGGCTTGGTGATGAAGTCGATGGCCCCCAGCTGCATCGCCTCCACCGCCGTTTCGATGGTGCCGTGGGCGGTGATGATGACGACGGCGGTGTCGGGGCGCAGGGCCTTGACCCGGCGGAGCAGCTCGAGGCCGTCCATGCCGGGCATCAGCAGGTCGCTGAGCACGAGATCGTGGAAGAAGCGCTCGAACAGCGCCAACGCCTTGGAGCCATCCTCGGCGACGTCCACCTCCCAACCTTCCTTGCGGAGGGCGTCGGCGATCGTGATGCGGAGGATCGGTTCGTCCTCGGCGATGAGCAGCCTGTGACCGCAAACCTTCATGAGCGGGCTCCTTCGCTCTTTTGTGGGTGGCCAAGGGGCAAGATGACGCGGAACGTGGCCCCCCGGCCGACCCGACTTTCCACTTCGATGCTGCCGCCGTGGGCGGAGACGATCGTGTAACTGACGGCGAGGCCGAGTCCGGTGCCCTGGCCGACCTCGCGGGTGGAGAAAAACGGGTCGAAGATCCGGTCGCGGATCTTGTCGGGGATGCCGACGCCGGTATCGATGACCTCCGCGATGGCATACCCATCCGTCATGCGGGTGCGCAGCGTGACCGTGCCCCCGTCGGGCATCGCCTGGATCGCGTTCAAGACGAGGTTCAGGAAGAGCTGCTCCATCTGGAAGTGATCGGCGAGCACGACCGGCTCCGCCGCCTCCAGTTCGAACACCACCTCGACCCGGTTCTTGCGCAGCTGGTACTGGGCCAGCTCGACGACGTGGCGCAGGCTGTGGTTGAGCGAGGTGGGTTCCGGGCGGGCGGAGGTCGGGCGCGAGAAGTCGAGGAGGTTCGATACCGTGTGCTCGATGCGCTTGATGCCGTCGTACACCAGCCCGAGATAGCGCTGGCGCGTCTCGGCGTCGTCGGGGTTGGCGCGGATCGTCTCGAGGCAGGTGAGGATGCCGGCCAGCGGGTTGTTCACCTCGTGGGCGACCCCGGCGGCGAGGGTCCCCACCGCGGCCATCTTCTCCGTGTGGGCGAGTTGGGCCGCGCGCAGCTTCTCCCGTTCCCGCGCCCGCTCCAGCTCGTCCATCATGCGGTTGAAGGCCTCGGCCAGCTCGCCCACCTCGTCGCCGCGACGCACCTGGGCGCGGGCCGCGAGGTCGCCGGTCCCCGCCTCCATCATGGTGTTGTGCAAGCCGAGGATGGGGCGGATGAGCGTTTCCACGTAGATCGCCGTCAGGATCGAGTTGCCGAACATCAGGATCAGCGCGACCAGGGCGACGCGCTGGACGATGGTTCGGACCTCCTGGTCGATATGGGCGAGCGAGAACCCGATCGCGAGCGAGCCCCAGAACCGGGTCGAGATGTTGAGCGGCGTGCGGATCTCGAGGATCCGCTCCCCCCACGAGGAGGTGCGCAGATCGACCTGGAACGGCTTGCCGATCGCGGTGCGGTCGAGGGCGCGGTTGAAGCGGTGTCCGAGGAGGTTCCACCTGTTGGAGTGGGTCACGGTTCCCTTGCTGTCGGCGATGATGACGTAGCGCACCAAGTCGCGGTTGTGCTCGATCACGCCGCTCACGTAGTTCTCGATGAGGCCTTCCTCGCGGACCAGCCCGATGTCCTCGTACATGAGCACATCCGTGATCGGAATCGAGAGCGCGTCGGTGATCGAGAGCCCCCTGCCGACGATCTCGTCGTAGCGGCTCTGGCGTTCGTGCACGGCCGCGAGCACGATGACCAGGCCCATGGTCACCACGATGAGGGTGTTGGAGTAGAGGAAGAACTTGGTGCGGAGGCCGAGACGCAGCATGCTCACTCGCTCCCGGGGCCGCACTCCAGCGCCGACTCGGGGAGGGTGAGCGCGTTCGGTCCGAATACGCGGAGCGCGAGGCGCCTGACGGGCGCGTAGTCCGCGTCGGTCGCCGCCACGAACCCGCCGGAGAGCTCTTCGTCCCAACTCCTGATCGCGGCCGCCGCGGCGGGGTCCACGCGGGGGCGGGCTACCAGGGCGTTGAACAGCTCCTCCCGCAGCGCCGGAGGGCTGCTGGGCGCCACCACGAAGGGGAAGTTGGCAGTCACCTCCGAGCGCGCCAGGATTCGCAGCTCCCGGTGCGTGAACGTCTCCCCCACGATGTCGCGCACGCCGCAGGCGTCGACCTCGCCGAGCAGCACGGCGCGCGCCGCCCGCTCGTGGTGGAAGAAGTAGCGGCAGGCGACGTCGAGTCCCGGGCGCAGCCCCGCGTCCTCGAGCATGGCGCGCGGCAGGAGGTGGGCCGAAGTGCCCATCGGCGATCCGAAGCCGAAGCGCTTGCCGGCCAGGTCCTTCACGCTCTTGATCGGGCTGTCGGTTCGCACCAGGATGACGCTGGAGTACGTCGGTTTCCCGCCGGTGTTGAGCTTGACCACGGGCACGGCGCCGCACGCCGCGTGCGCCCGCAGGTAGCTGAACGGGCCGAGGTAGGCGACCGTCAGCTTGCCGTTGCACAGGTCCTGCACGGTGGCCTCGTACGAGGCGCCGATCACCAGCTCCCAGGGTTGGCCGGTGGCGCTGGTGAGATAGTCCACGAGCGGCTGGTACTTGAGGTACATCAGTCGGGGGTTGTAGAAACTCACGACGCCGAAGCGAAGCGTCTGCGCTCCGTCCCGGGGCGGCTCGGCCGCAAACAACGTCAGTGTCAGAGCCATCGCAAGGCTAGCGATCGCGGCGACCTTCATCAGTCCTCTCCATTGCGACCGCGAGCGCCGCCCAACCGGTGTCCGCGCCCGCCTCAATGACCCTCCGCCAACCCAACGCGCGCGCCCGGCGCGCCGTCGCGGCGCCCAGGCACCACGCCACCACCTCGCCGCCCGACGCCGCCGGCTCGGCCGCGAACGCGTCGGCCTCCGACGGGGTCCGCAGCACGCAACCGGTGAGCGGCAGCGCTCGGAGAACCACGCGGGCGGCCGGTGTGAGCGGCAGCGGCGCCTCGACCACCTCCGCCCCGGCCTCCTCCAGCGCCTCCCGGGCCCCGCCGGCCGGGGCCGCCACCGCCAGCCGTTCGCCGAACAGCGGGCGGCGGGCGAAAGCGGCCAGGGATTCGGCGTGGTGCACGGTGGGTCCGACGACGAGCAGCGCCGGGGGTCGGATGCCGGCGGCTTCCGCGGCGGCGGGCAGTTCCCGAATCGGAGCGCATACCACCCGTTGGGCGGAGGTCGTTCCCCGCTCGACCATCGCCGCCGGGAAGCTCGGGTCCATCCCGCCAGCGAGCAAGTTCGCGCTCACCTGCTTGAGGGAGGAAACCGCCATGTAGGCCACGATCGTGGCATGGGGATCGTGCGCGAGCTGATCCCAGTGCACGAACGAGCCGTCGGTGCGGGCGCTCTCGTGGGCGGTGACCAGCGTGACGCGCACCGCCTCGTCGCGGGAGGTCACGGGGATCCCGGCGCACGCCGGCGCCGCGATCCCCGCGGTCACCCCCGGCACGACCTCAAAGGGGATTCCAGCCGCGTGCAGGTCTTCGGCCTCCTCGGCGCCGCGTCCGAACACGTACGGGTCGCCGCCCTTGAGACGCACGACGCGCTTGCCCTCGCCCCCCAGGCGCACGAGCAGCGCGTCGATCTCACCCTGCGGGACCGGGTGGTGCCCCGCCTCCTTGCCCACCGGGTGGAGCTCCACGCGCTCCGGCAGGTCCGGGGGGAGGACCGTCTCGGCAAGGCGGTCGAACACGACCGCGTCGGCCGCCATGAGCCGCTGCCGTCCGCGCACCGTGAGCAGCCCGGGATCGCCGGGCCCGGCGCCCACCAGCGAGACGAAGCCGGGGCGGCGCGGCGTGGGCTCCGGCCCGGGCCCGTCGGGCGCGCCGGCGTCCGCGAGCCAGGCCGCTTCCTCCTCGGGGGCGGGCACGCGTGCGGTCAGGGCCTCGGGCGCGACCGTCGCGGCGAAGAAGCGGTCGAAGAGCGCCTCCCGGGCCGCCGGCGCGAGGCGCAGGCCGCGCACGCGAGCGCGGAAGCGGGCCGCGGCGGAGGTCCAGGCGGCCCACTCGCCGGCGAGCCGCCGCTCGAGGAGCTGACGCAGGCGCCGGACGGCGAACGGCGCCTCGCCGTTCGAGGCGATCGCGATCTGGAGGGCGCCGCGGCGGACGCGGGCCGGGACGTGGAACGTGCAGAGGTCCGGCTCGTCCGCCACGTTGGCCCAGACCCCCGCTGCCTCGGCGTCGTCGGCCGCCCGGCGGTTGGCCTCGGCGCTGTCGGTTGCGGCGAAGACGAGGCGGTATCCGGCCGCCTCCCCGTCCCGGTAGGGGCGGCGCTCGAGGCGCAACCGGCCGCTCGCGGCCAGCGCCTCGATGGCCGCGAGCGGGGCGGGCGCCACGACCGTGACCGCCGCGCCCGCCTCGAGCAGCCCCTCGGCTTTGCGCAACCCGACCTCGCCGCCTCCGACAACGAGGCAGCCCCGGCCGCGGAGGTCGAGCATGACCGGCAGCATCACAACTCCGACGAAACGTTCCCCACGGGGCGCATGTTACAGGAACGCAACCAACGCGGGCCGGGGTCGCGCGCCAGTACAGCCGTCCAGCCAGGCCCCGGCGCATGGCCGCCCGGCGGCCGCGACGATCGGGGAGCCGTTGCTCACCGATCGCTCTCCAGCCCCATCATCGCCCGCAGCTGCATCCCACCGCCGAGGTAGCTCGCCGAGCCGCCGGCGGCGCGCACCAGCCGCGCGGCCTCGGCGGAGCGGGCGCCGCGCTCGCACACCGCCAACCAGGGGCCGCGGCCCGGAAGCGGGAGCGCGGCCCGCAGCTCCTCCAGAGGGATCGCGGTGGCCCCGACCAGCGGGTGTTTCGCGCGCTCCCCGGGGTGCCGCACGTCGAGCACGCGGGCGCCGGCGAAAGGCTCGTCGGGGCGGCGAGCCTCGATCCCGTCCTCCTGGTTCTCCGCGGCGAACGCGGCCGCCGCCAGCGGCTCGATCGCGGGGGCGAACGGCGGGGCGTAGGCGTGTTCGAGGCCCGCCAGTCCCGTGACGGTGGCGCCGCGGGCGATGTAGGCGGTGGCGACGTCGACACGCTTGGCGACCTCGCCCGCGCCGACGGCCTGCACCCCGAGCACCCGGCGCGAACCCGCTTCGTACACCAGGTGAACGGCGATCTCAGCGGCCTCGGGCCAGTAGTGGGCCCGGTCGTGGGCGGTGACCCACACCGACCGTGCCGCGATCCCCTCGGCCTCGGCCCGAGCGCGCGTCAGGCCGGTCGCCGCCACGTTGAGGCCGAAGACCTTGACCGCCACGGCGCCGGTCGCGCCGGGGAAGCGGTCGCCGCGGCCGGCCAGGACGTCGGCGAGGACGCGGCCCTGGCGGTTGGCGAGGGAGCCGAGCGGCAGGTGGAGCGGCTTGCCGTCGGGCAGCCTGCGCGTCTCGACGCAGTCTCCGGCCGCCCAGATGTGCGGGACGTTCGTCGCCATGCGGTCGTCCACGGCGATCGCCCCGGTGGTCCCGAGGGCGACGCCGGCGCTGCGGGCGAGGGCCACCTCGGGCGTCACCCCGACCGCGACGATGGCAAGGTCAGCCGCGAAGCGCTCGTCGCCGCAGGTCACCTCGACCCGGTCGTCGAAGGCGGCGATCGCCTCGACCGCAGCCCCGGTCCGCAGGTGCACTCC
>CAVVEO010000020.1:0-14630 GCA_963747245.1 uncultured Acidobacteriota bacterium | reverse complement strand
GTGGCCGGCACCACCGTGGAAAGAAAGAGGCCCCCGGCCCCGGTTGTTGTGGCCGTCATGACGCCGGCCAGCTCGGCGTGGAGGTGAGAGCGTGAAGAAGAGCATCGTCGGCATCCTCGCGGTCGCCGTCTTCATCGTCGGCGTGGCGCTCCTGGAGGGGGTGGGACGGGGAGGGCCACAGGGACAGACCACATGCCCGGTCACCGGCAAGGCGATCGACCCCAGGACCAGCCCGCACGTGGACTGGCAAGGGCAGCGCATCTACTTCGCCAGCGCCGCGGCCGCCGACCAGTTCCGCAGGGACCCGGATGTCGTGTTCGCCAAGCTCGAGGCCGATCACATCCGGCTCGAGAACATCGAGACCAACTGCCCGGTGAGCGGCGAAGCGCTCGCCGGCGCCGGCGCCGCCGGCCCGGTGATCAGCTACAAGGGGCGCACGATCAGGTTCTGCTGCCCCGACTGTCCGCCCAAGTTCGAGGTGAATCCGGCCAGGTACCTCGACAAGCTCCCGGGCGAGAAGGTGGCCTCGAGGTAGCAGGCCTCCGGGCCGCAGGTGCGCGTGCGCGGGGACCCCGGCCACGAACGCGGAAAGGAAAGGCGACAGTGAAGCCAAGAATGGACTACCAGTCTGCGAGCCCCAGGGCGGTGCAGGCGATGCTCGGCCTGGAGCGGCACCTGCGCGGCTGCGGCCTCGAGCCGGGTCTTCTCGACCTCGTCAAGCTGCGCGTCTCGCAGATGAACGGTTGCGCCTATTGCATCGACATGCACTGGAAGGACCTCCGCGCCGCCGGCGAGGGCGAGCAGCGTCTCTACGGGCTGGACGCGCGGCGGGAGGCGCCGTACTACTCCGCGCGGGAGCGCGCCGCGCTCGCCTGGGCGGAAGGGCTCACCCGCGTCACCGACGGCCATGTCCCCGACGCCCTCTTCGAGGAGGCCCGCAGGGAGTTCAAGGAGACCGAGCTCGCCGACCTGGCGCTCGCGGTGGTGACGATCAACGCGTGGAACCGGCTCGCCATCGCGTTCCGCTCGCCCGCCGGCGCCTACCAGCCGGTGGCCGTGACGGCGCGCAGCGCCTGAGCGGCCCGCCGCCGCTGGGCGCGCGCGTGGCGGCGCCGGGCCCTGGCGTGCCGGCCAGTGGCCCACCCGGGGGAAGGGCGGCGTTCGCGAGCAAGCGCTGTCGCGGAATCGACGACCGCGCGCCCCGCATCGGTTTCCGTGGGGCGGGCGCCCCGCCCGCCCTGTGATCGCCTTTCGCACCCGTCCGATCGTTGAGGCGGCCGATGCTCACCTCAACCGAGGGGCCGCGAGCGGGCCGCGAGAGCTGCGAGCAACGCCACGATCCGGGACGGAGTACCGTAGGCTGCATGCAGGGGGCGCGGCCCCCGGGAAGGACCCAGCGCGATGACGACCCCCGAGCTGTTCCTGGCGCAACTGGAGCGAGAGGCCGACCGGACCCGCCGCACCGTCGAGCGCGTCCCCGAAGGGCGCAACGACTGGAGGCCGCACCCGAAATCGATGCCGCTCGGCTACCTGGCCGCGCACGTGGCGAAGCTGCCGTCCTGGGTCGCGATGACGATCGACCGGGACGAGTTCGTCCTCGACCCGGCCGTCGCCTCGCCGTACACGCCGAAGCCGCTCGCCACGGCCGGTGAGCTCGTGCAGTCGCTCGACGCGGCGGTCGCCGAGGCGCGCACGGCGCTCGCCGGCACCACGGACCAGCACCTGATGAAGCCGTGGCGGCTGATCGTCGCGGGGCACGTCGTGATGGAGCACCCGCGCCACCTCGTCATCAGCGACGTGGTGTTCGCCCACCTGGCGCACCACCGCGGGCAGCTGACGGTCTACCTGCGGCTCAACGACGTGCCGGTGCCGGCGCTGTTCGGCCCGTCGGCCGACGAACGCGGCCTCCCGTAGCGGACGCTTGCGCGACCGCCGCCGCGCGCTCTGTTGTGGCGTTTCGGCCAAGCGCTGGTCCGCTCTTCGGAGGTTTCGTCGTCCCTACCGACGTTGGCGCTCGGCCCCGCTCAGCGCGAGAGCCGAAGTTGACATGGTCAACGCCGGAGCACATCCTGGCATGGCCCCCGGTGAGGCGGATGATAGGAGAACAGAGCCATGGCGAACCGTGTTCGTTTGGTCCTCGGGATGCTGTTCCTTGCGCATGCCGCGGCGGCGCAGTTCGTCCAGCAAGGGAGCAAGCTGGTCGGCTGGGACGCCGGGGGATTCGGCCGGCAGGGTTTCTCGGTTGCGATCTCGGGAGATGGGAACACCGCAATTCTCGCCGGGCCCTACGACAACGGTTCCACAGGCGCCGCATGGATATTCACGCGCAGCGCCGGAGTGTGGTCGCAGCAAGGGACCAAGCTGGTAGGGGCGGGTGCTGTCGGAGCGGCCCGACAAGGCTGGTCCGTCGCCATCTCGGCGGACGGAAACACCGCGATCGTCGGCGGGCCCGAGGACGGCTCCCAGGCCGGCGCCGCCTGGGTCTTCACGCGCAGCGGCGGCGTGTGGCTGCAGCAGGGAGACAAGCTCGTGGGCACGGGCGCCATCGGGCCCGCCTCGCAGGGCACCTCGGTGGCAATCTCGGCGGACGGCGACACCGCGATCGTCGGCGGGCCGGGCGACAACTACGACGGTATCCAATTTTCGCGACCCGGCGCCGTGTGGGTCTTCACGCGCAGCGGCGGCGTCTGGTCGCAGCAGGGCGGCAAGCTGGTCGGCAGCGGGGCCGTTGGGTCCGCCGAGCAGGGCACCTCGGTGGCGATCTCGGCCGACGGCAACACCGCGATCGTCGGTGGGCCCGCCGCCCGTGCCGTCGGCGGCGGATTCGACGGCGGCGCGGCGTGGGTGTTCGTGCGCAACGGGGGCGTGTGGTTCCAGCAAGGCGGTCCGCTGACCGACCCGGGAGTGATCGCTCACGCCCGCCAGGGTGCCTCGGTGGCGATCTCGGGGGATGGGAGCACGGCCATCGTCGGGGGGCCCGGCGACCAAACGGTGGCTACCCCGGACTACTGGCTCTCCGTTGGCGCGGCGTGGGTGTACACGCGGAGCGGCGGTGTCTGGTCGCAGCAGGGCGGCAAGCTGGTCGGCACGGACGCGGTGTACGCGGCGCAGGGCACGGCGGTCGCGCTCTCCGCGGAAGGGAACGCGGCCGTCATCGGGGGTCCGGGCCCGTGGTCTTCGACCAACGCGGCGTGGGTATTCGTCCGCAATGGGGTGGTGTGGTCGCAGCGGGGGAGCAAGCTGGGCGGTGACGACGCGGCCGGGACTGCGGGTCTGGGCGCATCGGTCGCGATCTCGGGAGACGGCACCACGGTCATCGTCGGCGGACCCGGAGACGCCGACAACAGCGGCGCCGCGTGGGTCTTCTCGGCCCCCGCCTTCACCGCCTGGGTGCCGGTGGCGAGCCACGTCAGCGGGCTCAACCAGAGCGAATGGCGCAGCGACCTCGCCCTGCTCAACACCAGTGGCGTCACGGCCAACGTGCAGCTCAAGTTCTTCGGCAGCGATGTCGTGACCACCACGACCTACGTGGCGCCGCAGGCGCAGTCGATCCTCACCGACGTCGTTGGCCAGCTCGGTACGAGTGGCTCAGGGGCGATCGAGATCCTCTCGGATCAGCCGCTCTGGGTCACGACACGGACCTACAACCAGGTCTCGTCGGGTGCGAGCTGTTACCCCAACGGCACGCAGGGGCAGTCCTACCCTGTGCTGGCCACCCGTGACGGACTGGGTGCGGGGCAGAGCGCGTACCTCGCGGGACTTACCGAGAACGCCTCGTACCGCTGCAATATCGGTGTCGTCAACACGGGCGCGGGGAGCGCGACGGTGCTGGTCGAGCTCTACGACGGCGCCGGGGCGAAGCTCGTCGATTACACAGTGCCGTTGGCTGCGGGGCAGTGGGCGCAGGAGACGCAGCCGTTCAGGGCAAAGGCGCTGCAGACGGCGATGGACCGCGGCTACGCCAAGATCACCGTGCAAACGGGATCGGGGGTGTTCGGGTTCGCCTCGGTGATCGACAACATGACCAACGATCCGACCCCCGCCACCATGCTGAGGTAGGGATGGATCAGCGAGGGGCGCACGCTACGGATCGAATCGACATAGCCTTGCGACGCCAATCCGGGGTCGAGGTGAGATAGGAGATTCCCGAGGTTTGGGGAGACGAGGCCGACAATAGGAGCGCGCCCCACACAGACGCAGGGGCCTCTCATGCGTGTGCGGTGCCGGCGTCGCGCCGGCGGCCTCGTGCCCTTCGAGAACCACGCCACCTGCGGCGCGCCCGGCGATCGCTCTCTCCACCGGCGCGCCGGCAGCAACGCGGTGGCGAGAGCGAGGCGCGCCACGCGCTGAACCTCGGTGGCGTCGAGTGCCTCAGGAGTGTCGCCGGGCTCGTGGCACGCACGGAAGGAGCTGCCGAAGAAACGGAGCCAGGGACCGCCGGCGCGGGCGGCCCCTGGTCCTGACGCGAAAGGTAACTCCTACTCTTTGCCGGTGAGCGTCACGTGGGATTCCCTGGCGGTCGCGACCCCCACCAGGAAGCCGTCCCTGCCGGGGATGTGGACTTCGGAGAGGACAGCCGTGCCGTTCAGGATCTTGTCGAAGACGATCTTGGGTTCCTTGGCGCCGGTGTCCGCGAGCCGCTCGATCACCGGGACCACGGCGGTTGTTCCGCCGCCCCGGACGATCAGCTTGGATTCGTCGCCTCCCGCCCGAATCTCGTACTGGCCGGCCGGCATCTCCTTGCCCTTCACCATGAAGCTGAACGGGATGTTCACCGAGATCGCCCCTGACGCCCACGCCGTGCTCACCGCCAGCCCGAGCGCGAAGACACCAACCGCTACCGCCGTTACGATCCGCTTTCTCATACGACCCCCTGTGGTGGATTCGCCCACCCGGTCCACTCCTCACCGTCCGATTCAGCCGACCCGAGACAAATGAAATTGGATCTTTGTTTCAAGAACACCGGGGGTTGGCAGGGGTATTCCGGCGCGCATCGGGCGCCTGGGGTCGCGACAAGGGAGGGGAGAGGCGGGGGACGTCCGCGCCGGCGTCCGTTTCAGCGGCCGGCGAGCAGCCAGGCGGTGGCGAAGGCGAGGCGAGCCACGCGCTGCACCTGGGTGGCGTCGAGCGTGTCCGGGGTGTCGCCGGGCTCGTGGTAGGCGGGGAAGAAGTTGCCGAAGAAGCGGACGAACGGGACGCCGGCGCGGGCGAAGTCGCGGTAGTCGGAGCCGCCGTGCGTGCCGTCGGTACGGTCGAGGTGCAGCGCGAGCCCGGTCATCCCCGCGGCGCGGCGCAGCGCCGCCGCGATCGCGGGGGCGTCGAGCGGCAGGCCCGGTTCGACGAAGTCGGTCGGCTTGACGTTGGCGAGGAACGCCTCGCCGTCGGGGAGGCGCGAGTCGGCCACGAGCTTTCTGATCTCCTCGACCGACCAGGGGTGGCCGATCATGTCGAGGTTCAAGTAGGCGGCGGTGCGATCGAGCGGCCAAAGCGGGTGGCGCACCCAATAGCCGGAGCCGAACTTACCCTCCTCCTCGCCGGTCCAGAACGCGAACACCAGCGTGCGCTGTGGCCGCTCGATCGCGGCCGCGAACGCCTTGGAGATCTCGAGCAGCGCGGCGACGCCGGAGGCGTTGTCGTCGGCGCCCGGGTAGATCGTGCCGCCCACGTTCCCGAGGTGATCCATGTGGGCGCCGATCACCACCGCCTCGTTGCGCAGCTTCGGGTCGGCGCCGGCGATGACGCCGATCACGTTGCGGCTCGCGACCGCGCGCTCGTTGCCGGTGATGCGCAGCGTGACCGACACGCCCGGCAGCAGGCGCGGCGCCGCCTGACCCGCCGGATCGACGCCGGCCAGGAGCGCGTCCGCGAAGGCCCGCGACACGCGCACCAGCGGCGGCGCGTCGGCCGCGTCCGCCTCGAAGGGGAGGAAGAATGGAGCCGGCGGCGGCTCCTTGGCGAGGACGCTGGTCAGGAAGTCGCCGGCCTCGACCGCGAGCACCGCGGCCGCGCCCAGCGCCCGCGCGGTCTCGAGCTTCGCCGCCCAGCGCTCGTGCGCCTCGGCCGCGTCGTACTTCTCCGCCAGCTCCGGCGTCCGCCACTGGGCGCCGGCCGGGGCGCCGGCGAGCACGAGCACGGCCTTGCCGCGCACGTCGAGCCCCTCGTAGTCGTCGCGGAGACCGGGCTCGCGGATCCCGTAGGAGGCGAAGACGACGCCCGCCGAGAGCGCGCCGGGCGCGACCTCGGGGAGGATGCAGTCCACCCCGGAGCGGAACGTGCGGCTGGCGGTCCCGCCGGCGGCGGCGCGCTCGACGGTCACCTCGCCCGCGAGATCGCCGACCTCGCGCACCGGCACCGCCTGGAAGTACCCGCCGTCGGCCAGCGGCGGGATTCCCGCGAGCGCCAGCGTCGCGGCGGCGTACTCCGCGGCGGCGTCGAGGCCGCGGCTGCCCAGGCCGCGACCCTGCAGGGCGGGGGAGGCGAGGAAGCCGACGTGCGCGGCGAGCGCCGGCGCCTTGATGCCGGCCAGCGCCGCGGCGAGAGCCGCCGGCATCGGCTGCACGGGCTGGGCGCTGATGAAATCGTCGGCGACAGCTGCCGGCTTCGGCGCCTCGCCGCGCGCGCCGGCGGGCAGGGTGACGGTCAGGAGCAGGCTCACCGGCAGAACGAGTCGTCGCATGGCGGACCTCGCCTAGTTTGCGCTGGCGCTCAGGACGCGCAGCACCGGGAGCGGCTGCCCTGGAGTCACGAGCGCGCGGAACCGCGGGTACTGGTACGGCCCGTACATCACGGCGGGATCGAGCACGAGCGCGGCCCGGACCGCGGACTCGCCCCCGAGCGGCACGAGAAGCGTCCCGGCGGGAAGCTCGCGCGTCGCCGCGGCCTCGCGGCGGACGATCTGCCGCCCCTCGTAGCGCGAGTACACGTCGTCGAAGTCGTCCTCGATGCGCAGCAGGGTGCAGCTCTCGGCGGTGACCGTCCGCGCTGCGGCCAGCTCCTGGTAGGGGATCCCGTGGCGCTCGAGCAGCAGCTTGAACGCCGCGGCGGCGCGCGGCTCGATCGCGTAGGCGAGCGGCGTCGGCACCGCGTACTTGACCGCCATCACCGTCATCATGTTCGGCGTCGGGATCTCGAGCACGCGGCCGGTTGCCGCCTCGACGACGGGGAAGCGGGTGATCGTCATCCCGGGGTTCACCCAGAGGTAGTTCGTCGGAATGAACGCCGGCAGCGGGCGCCGTCTCGCCTTTTCGACCGCCGCCAGGTCCTCGGCGCGATGGCCGTCGCCGTTGACGAACCGCCAGAGCAGCACGAGGTACGCGTCCACCCGCCGGCCGAGGTCGGGGGCCGGCGGCGCATCGCCGCGCATGACCGCCGACTCGATGATGAACGAGAGCCCGCCGTACGCGCCGACGGCGTTGAGGCCGCCGTCGAGGTCGGGCGCGGAGTGGCGCTGCTCCTCGTCCGGTGGCATCCCGCCCACCGAGTAGCGCAGGAACCGGTGCCCGGCCGCGGCCTCGACCGCCGCCGACTCGTCCACCCAGCGCTGCGAAGCCGCGATCACCGCGGGGTCGAAGAGCGGGTTGTTGACGCCGTCCATCGTGATGTCGGGGTAGGCGATCCACCCCCGGGCGCGGCGCTCGTCGGAGTCGCGGCCGAATTCGTGGCAGTCCACCGCGAGGTGCGGCCGCACGCGGCGCACGACCCGGTAGAGCGCCTGCGTCTCCGGCTGCTCGAGCACGATGTGGTCGCGGTTCAGGTCGGCGCCGGCGCCGTTGCGGCGCGTGCCCGCCTCGCCGCCGTCCGGGTTCATCATCGGCATGATCCAGAGGTCCACGTCGGCCGGCAGCAGCTCGGGTTTCGCCGCGATGTCGCGGATCATGTAGAGGAGGGCGACCTTGCCGGCGGGCTCGTCGCCGTGCTGCTGCGCGTAGAACAGGATCCGGAACGCGGGGCTGCCGCCGCGCGTCGCGTGCACCAGGTAGACCGAGCGCCCCTTCGTGGTCGTGCCTTCCACCGACACGGTGATCGGCCCCTTGCCGTTCACGCTCGCCAGGAACGCGGACATCTCGTCGTAAGAGATCGTCCGCGTGAGGTTGCGATGGTCTTCTGGGAAGGCGGCGGCGGGCGCTTGCGCCCGCGCCGCGAGCGGAACCAGCGCCAGGCCGGCCAGCCACAGGCGCGCGATCGGGAGGGTCATTCTGGGCTCCTTGCGTGAGACGTCGGGCGGGGCTGGTTTCGCGTGAGCGACCCGTGCCGCGCCGCGGCCCCGCGTCGTGCGCCAGCTTCACAGACTCGCGCCCAACAATCAACCCGGCGGTCGCGTCCCGGACCGGTGTGCCCTCTGGAGCGGCCGATGCTCGCATCGGCCGACGGGTGGAACCGCTTTGGGTCGGGCGACGGGTTGAGGGTCGTCCGAGGAAAGCCGGCGTTTGCGAGCAAACGCCGCTACAGATGCGAGGAACGCGCCCGGCGGTCGCGCTTCAGATTGAAGCAGGTTCATGTCTTGCGTCTGTGTGGGGCGCGCGCGCCGCGCGCGCTTCTTCTTGCCTTCCGAGTCGACATCGGCGGGTTCGAAGACGGCGACAGCGCGCCCGGCGGTCGCGCCCCACATCGAAACAGCGTCTTGTTCAGTCCGTGTGAGGCTCGCGCCGCGCGAGGTTTCCCCTGCACTCCGAAGCGAACGACAGCGCGCCCGTCCGTCGCGCCATCGTCACTTGGGCATTCCGGTCCCCCAGTAGTCGGCGTCGAAGAACGGCTTCCAGTCCTCCTTGGTGACCGCCTCGATGACCTTTTCGACCATCTCCGTCGTCCCGAACTTCCACGCCAGCGTCGCCTGGCACGAGCGCAGGAACACTAGGAACCTCTGGTCGCCGATCTTCTCGCGGACGGCGTTGAGGAGCCACGGGCCCTTCGCGTACAGCAGGTACGTTCGCGCCGTCCAAGCGCGCGAGGGGTTGGTGTGGTTCCGGATCCGGTTGGCGAGCGGGATTGGCGCGATGGCGCTCGCCTCGCCGGCGCGCAGTTTCCACACCGCCTGGAGGCCCGCGAAATCGCTCTTGCCGCGCAGGTCGCGGATGACGATGCCCGCGCATATCTCGGCGAACGATTCGGTAATCCACTGCTCCTCTTCGCTCGGCATCTTCACGACGTGGCCCCAGTACTGGTGCGCGATCTCGTGCGCGAAGCGCTCGTTGATGCCCTTCGAGTACAGCTCGTTGAGGGAATCCCCAACCGGGTTGAACGCCTCGGATGTGATGAACATGACGCCGGGCGGCGCCTGGCCCCAGCCGAGGTCGTTGATCTCGATGACGTTGAACTCCGGGAAGGGGAACGGGCCCAGAAACCCCTGGTCGAAGGCGATGATCTTCTGCGTGAGGTTCATCAGCTTCCGGATCGCATGCGGGTTCTTCATGGCGTACGAGGCCACGCGCACAGTCACGCCGTCCTTCGTCTCCTCCTCGAACCCGTACTTGCCGGCGAGGACGACCATGAACTGCACGGGCCTGTCGACCCTGGTTTCGAGGACGTTCCAGTCGCCCTCATGGGCGCGGCGGACCGTGGTGCCCGGCATGAGCGGGATGAACGGCTGCTTCACCTTCGCGGTGGCGTGCACCGTGTAGAACTGACCGGAGAGGTCGGGCTGCGGGAACCACGCGTCGGTGCCGAGGATCCAGTAACTGTCGCCCGCGGGCCGGTACAGGATGTCGCCTTCGAGCTCGAAACGCAGCTTCACGGCCGTCCCCGGGGCGAGCGGCGAGGGGAGTCCGATCGCGATCTCGTCCTTGGCGTGGTCGAACGGGACCGGCGCGCCGCCCTCGTCGAAGACGCCCTTCACCCGGAGCGTCCTCGGGTCCAGCGCGTTGCGGCCGAACCTCGTGTCGTCGAGGTGGAGCAGCACAACGCTGGACGGCCGGCCCAGCCCGGTAAGCGTCTCGGTCACGGACAGGGCGACGTCCTTCCCGTTCGATGCCGTCAACGTAAAGTCCACCGCGGTCAGCATGACCCTCGGGAGGACGGGCGAGCGCCAGTCGCTCCCGAACGGCCGGCTCGAGAGCGTCGTGCGGTAGAGACGGTCGGGGAGCGCGTCGCCCTTGCGCAGCGAGTAGAGCGACTCCGTCTTCTCGTTCACGGCGTCGAGCGTGTAGAGGAGGTCCTCGGTGCCGCCGGAGATCTCGGCGCGCACGAACGGCCCATCCCCGCCGTTGAGGCGCCGCGCCGTGAACCCCTGCGCCAGCGGCGGCGCCTGCACGCGCCCGAACCTCTCCCTGTGCTTGTCGAACGCCGCTTCGAGCGCCGCTCCGGTCGGACCCTGCGGCAGGTTCGGGACCGCCGCGTCCCCGGAGAGCCAGAGAACCTCCCGGAAGTGGTCGCGGATCACCAGCGCCTTGCCCTCGAGGGCAGCGGTCAGACCGGTGTTCTTCGCGACGTTGTACTCCACGATCGGACGCTCGACGGGATCGTCGGTCGTATACTCGAGGGATCCGCCGCCCTGGAAGAAGAAGCCGACGACGTCGTTCCCCGCCACGACCGGCGCGACGGAGCCGGCCATCAGGTGGAGCACGAGGTGCCCGGCCGGGATCTCGACGTCCAGTACACTTCGGCTTGGCCCGCGGAGCGCGAGCGACGACCAGTCCTTGAGCGTCTCGGGAAACGACAACTCGGAACGGACCGTCTGCGCGGAGAACACGAGCGCGCAAACGAGCAATGCAGCAGCTCGCCACGACCCACGCGTTGCCTCTGTCATTGTCGCCTCCATGACCGGGCTGAGACTAGCAAAGCGCAGGTGCGGATTCAAAGTTTCCTGAGTGGCGGAAAGGACGTTTCGGAGCGGCCGGACACGGTTCCGAGCAGATGCGCGCAGGAGTGTCCGGCGGATGGCGCGCCCCTCAAGGAAAGATGGAACAGTGAGGTAGCAGGTACCGACCCTGGTTGCGGTGGGCTGGGCGGGCGTCCGCCGCGGGCGTGATGGCGGCGGCCCAGGGGAGGGGCCGCCGGCGCGGGGCCAAGATCCCGCGGTGCCGGGTCCCTGGCAATTCCGCGGCGGCCTCACTCCGGGACGAAGCGAGCCTTGAACTCCCGGTACATTCGCATGAGCTCTTCCTCGTGCCTTGTCTCCTCGCGCTGGAACGCCTCGAAGATTGCGCGCACCTGCGGGTCGTCAGCCAACCCGGCCATCCTTCCGTACTCGCCCTGCGCCCCGCGTTCGCCCTCGATCGCAAGCTTGAAGGCTTCAAAGAGTTGCCTCTCCTTGTCGGTCATCGGTCTGAGGGGGATCATGATGCCTCCTTTCATCGAGCCATTGTTCGGATCTCCAATAGTTTACTCCCCTGGCGTGGCCCGGGGTGCGTACCGCCCCGCGGTCCCCGCGTCCTGGCGCTCGATTGGGAGCGGGATAGGGTAACCAGTGGGGCCCTGACTGGATTCGAGGTGACCCACGACCCGGCGGTGCGAGAATGGATGCCGCCGCGCCGCCGGCGGCGAGCGGCTGGCAATCGCGCGCCGGCGGCGGTATGATGCGCTTGTGAAGTACTGGCGCTTGCATTTTGAGAAAGGATAATCAAAATATGAAGACATTTTCGTTTCAGGTTGACGCCCTCACGGGCGAGGAGTACTACGAGGTCTACCTGCGCGGGCAGCAGCTGTTCGCCGACCCGCTGCTCAACAAGGGCTCCCACTTCACCGTGAACGAGCGGGCGAGCCTCGGGCTCGTCGGCCTGCACCCGTACGGCGTCTCCACCCTCGATCAGCAGGTGGCGCGCACCCTGGAGAGCTACCGCCGCAAGCCCGATGACATGGAGCGCTACCTGTTCCTGCTCGGCCTGGTCAACCGCAACGAGACGCTGTTCTACCGCCTGCTGACCGAGAACCTCACCGAGATGCTGCCGATCGTCTACACCCCCACCGTCGGGCAGGCGTGCCTGCAGCTCTCCCACATCATGCGGCGGCCGCGCGGCGTCTACATCCACCCCGAGAACATCGCCAACATCGACCAGATCTTCGCCAACGTCTCGCTGCCGCAGGTGCGCCTGATCGTGGTGACCGACGGCGAGCGCATCCTCGGCCTCGGCGACCTGGGCTCGGACGGCATGGGCATCCCGGTGGGCAAGATCAGCCTGTACGTCGCCGCCGGCGGCATCCACCCCGCGTGCTGCCTGCCGGTGTGCCTGGACGTCGGCACCAACAGCCCGCGCCTGCTCGACGACCCGCTCTACATGGGCATCCGCAAGCCGCGCCTGGAGGGCGAGGAGTACGACCGCTTCATCGAGCGCTTCGTCGTCGGCGTGCGCCGCAACTTCCCCGACGCCCTCATCCAGTGGGAGGACTTCGCCAAGCACAAGGCGTTCAAGCTGATGAAGCGCTACCGCGACCGCTGCCTCTCGTTCAACGACGACATCCAGGGCACCGGCGTCACCGCCAGCGCCGCCCTGCTCGCCGCGATGCGCATCAAGAAGAGCACGTTCTCGCAGGAGCGCTTCGTCATCGTCGGCATGGGCCAGGCGGGAACCGGCACCGCGCACGCGATCCGCGCCGTCCTGCGCGAGGAAGGGCTGCCCGAGGACGAGGTCCGCCGCCGCATCTTCGCCGTGGACATGCAAGGGCTGCTGGTCGAGGACGACCCCAAGCTCGAGGACGAGCAGAAGCCGTTCGCCCAGGAGCGCGCCGCGGTGGCGGGCTGGGCGCTCACCGCGCCCGGCCGCATCGACTTGAAGGACGTGTTGCGCAACGCCAAGGCCACCGTGCTCATCGGCTTCACCGCCAAGCGCGGGATGTTCGACGAGGAGGTCCTGCGCCAGATGGCGGCGAACGACCCGCGGCCGGCGATCCTGGCGCTTTCGAACCCCACGACCAAGAGCGAGTGCACCGCCGAGGAGGCGCTCGCCGCCACCGGCGGGCGCGCCCTGATCGCCACCGGGAGTCCGTTCGCGCCGGTGAAGGTGGGGGAGCGCGAGGTCGCCGTCGCACAGTGCAACAACCTCTACATGTTCCCCGGCGTCGGCCTCGGCGCCCTCGTCTCGCAGGCGTCCAAGGTCACCGACCGCATGTTCATCTGCGCCAGCAAGGCGCTGGCGATGATGGTGACCGAGGCCGAGCTGGAGAAGGGCCTCCTCCTGCCCGGCATGGACACGATCCGCGAGGTGGCGTTCACCGTCGCCAAGGCGGTGGCGATCGAGGCGCGCGACTCCGGCCTCGGCCTGCTGCGCAGCGACGAGGAGCTCGGCGAGCTGATCCGCAAGGCGCAGTGGGAGCCGCACTTCTACTCCTACCGCCCGGGCGTCCCGCACTAGCCCGGGCGCGCCGTACGAGCGCGAAGTTGCGCGAAGGCGCCGGGGTCCTGTGTCATCGCGAGGCCCTGAACGCCACGAGGCGTCCCTCGAAAACTCCGCTCATCGCGAGGCGCCCCGCCGACGACCTCACACGATCATTGGCGGCGTGTATAAACAGGGGAGCAAGAGACGGTGCCGCATCCCACCGTCAGATCGAGTACCGACTTCGACGGCTCAACCGTGCGTCTCACCGCCGGGGTCCTCTCGCCGGCCCCTTTCAGGTCGAACCGTTGCTGCCATGGCCCAGAAGCGCCAGGAGGCCCTGAAAGTTGAGGAGGTTGTCAAAGATGGGAAACGACGTCTCGCCAGCGGTCACCCTAACGGCCTTCTCTTTCGCCATCCAACTGCCTTGGGGTTCAGCGATTCTGAGGTCGCTTAGCTGAAATTGTCGGCTCGCCTTCACCCAGTGAACCTCAATGATGTCGCCGCGCACGATGAACCGGCGTGGCTGGGGAAACTCACGCGAAAACACGTAGGCCATTACAGCCGACACGATCGGCAACCACACGGCGAGAGCGACAACCGCGTTGGTTCTTCCCCGGTATGCGAGAATCAACAAGACGGGAATCCCGACGCCGAGGCCACACAAGAGACCACGCAACATCCATCGGCGTCCGTATCCAAAGACCAGCTCGTTCATCACATCACCCGATTTCGTTCACTGCGCCGCGAGGTGGAGGTACTTTTCCGACGCGCGGCCTCCCACAAGCTGGCGGAGGCCACATGCCAAACCGGTATCAGTAGCCCGACTGGTTGGCCACGTTGGTCGCGCTCTGCTCCCAGGAGGTGATGGTCCCGCCCGCGTCCACCGCGAACATGTAGGTGTGGACGCTGTCCCTGTACTGGGTGCTGTAGATCGGGTTGCCCGTCGGACCGTAGGTCACCCTCTGGAACGGCATCGAACGGTGAAGAAACCACACGTACCCCTTCCCGCCCGTTCTCCCCCGGGGTCACCTCCGAGGGCGTCCCAGCTTCGCGATCGCCTCGTCGATCTTGTGCCCCGTCCACTCGTCCTTCTTGGGCTCAGTCGTGGCCGTCGAGGCGCACGATCCGGCAAGGAGCGCGACCGCCGCGACCGCAGTGGCGACCAACACGAGCGTCCTCAGACCTGACCGCATAGAGGCTCCTTTCGGAGGCAGTGTTCCAGCAGAGTATACAGGCGATGGACAAACGCTTCAATCAGGCACTCTCCTCGCACAATTGCCGCGGCTCCCGCGGCTCGGAGACGCCGCCCGCGGGTGGTAGGGAGATGGGCGCCGCCGGCGCGGGCGGGGACAAGCTTGTTCCCGCCCGCGCGGCGCGCCGCCT
>CAVVEO010000019.1:0-228936 GCA_963747245.1 uncultured Acidobacteriota bacterium | reverse complement strand
TGAAGGTCGGAGGCGAAGAGGCACCGCGTGACCGGCATCGCGTCCCGAGCCCGATTATGGCAGGATTCCGGCATGGACGGGTGCCGCATCGAGGTCCGCCACGAGTTGCCGGGGTGGACATTGCTCTGGACCCAGCTCGAGCTTCGGGCCGGCGGCGAGGCCGCGCTTGCTTCGCTCCGCGCCGCGGTGGCGCAGAGGGCGCGGGCCAGCCATGCGCCCGACCGGCTCGCCGAGCACCCGACGGCGGCGGCGGTGCGGCGGCTGTTCCGTCAGGCCGGGTGCGACCCGACTCGCCACCGGCCGTCATCCGAGGCGCTGCTGCGGCGCGTCCTCAGGGGCGAGGAGCTCCCCGTGATCCACCCGCTCGTGGATCTCAACAACTGTTTATCTGTCGAGCTCGTCGTCCCGGCGTGCGTGGCCGCGGCCGGCTCGGTCACGCCGCCGTTCGTCCTGCGGGTGGGCCGCGAGGGGGAATCGATGGCATCGCTGCGGGGCCCGTTCGCGCTGCGCGGCAAGCCGCTGCTCGCGGATGCCGCGGGTCCGTTCGGCACCCCGATCACGGACAGCGAACGCGTCCGCGTCCTGCCCGCCACGGGGGCCGCCTGGCTGGTCGCGTATCTGCCCGCGGGAGCGGTGGCTGCGACGTGCGCGACGGGCGCACTCGAAGCCCTGCTCGCGGACGCGCCGGTGGCCGAGGTGCGCGGGACCTGGGTCACCGGCTAGAATCCGTTCCCTGAAGTCGAGGGAGGCCCATGTCAACGCTCATTCGAATCGCACACTCGCCGGACGCCGACGACGCCTTCATGCACTACGCCGTGGTCCACGGCAAGGTGGGGAGCGAGGGGCTGCGGTTCGCCGAGACCCTCGCCGACATCGAGACCCTCAACCAGAAGGCGAAGGAGGGGCTGTACGAGGTGACGGCGGTTTCGCTGCACGCCTTCGCATACCTGGACGGCCGCTACGCTCTGCTCAACTCAGGCGCCTCGCTCGGGGACGGTTACGGCCCCATCGTGCTGGCACGCCGGCCGCTCGCCCGGGAGGACCTTGCCGGCCTGACGGTCGCGACGCCGGGCGCGCTCACCTCCGCCCGCCTCGCGCTGCAGCTCTGGCAACCCGCCGCGCGCTGCGTGGACGTCCCGTTCGACGCGGTGATGGACACGGTGCGACGGGGGGACGCGGACGCGGGCGTTGTCATTCACGAGGGCCAGCTGTTCTTCGCCGACGAGGGGTTCGCCAAGGTCGCGGACCTCGGCGAGTGGTGGACCGGCGAAACCGGCACGCCGCTGCCGCTGGGCGGCAACGCGATCCGCCGCGACCTCGGCGAGCCGCTGATGCGCCGGGTCGCCGGGGTGCTCGAGGCCTCGATCCGCTGGGCGCTCGAGCACCGCGAAGAAGCGCTGGCGCACGCGCTCGCGTTCGGGCGCGGACTCGACCACGACCGCGGCGACCGCTTTGTCGGGATGTACGTCAACGAGGCCACACTCGACTACGGCGAGCGCGGGCGGCGGGGGGTGGACCTGTTCTACCGCCGCGCCCACCAGGCGGGCCTGATTCCGAGCGTCCCGCGCCCCGACTTCGTGCGCGGCTGAGCCGGCGCGCGCAGGGCCGCGGGAACGGCGCGAATCCTTGCTACTATTCGCCGATGATCCGGCGAGCCGCGCCCAGTTCCGTGCGCCCACGTGCCCCGGGCGCGCCAGGTCTGCCGCCGGATGATCCCGAGCCCTCAGGGAGACCCCAATGACCCAGAGCCGCAGCTCCTACCAGTGGTTCGCCATCGGCGACGTCAACGGCTTCTTCGGCCTGATGTTCGACAACGTGACGGTGCTGTCTTTCCTGGCCGGCATCCTCGTCTTCGCGTTCGGCTTCCCGGCCGACATCGTGTACACGAAGATGTTCCCCGGCACGGCGTTCGGCGTACTGTTCGGCGACCTCGTCTACACCTGGATGGCGTTCCGCCTGGCGCGGAAGACGGGCAACCCGAGGGTCACGGCGATGCCGCTCGGTCTCGACACGCCCTCGACGATCGGGATCGCGCTCGTGGTGCTCGGACCCGCCTTCGTGTCGCTCAAGGCCCAGGGGATGGAGCCGCGCGACGCCGCGATGATGACCTGGTACATCGGCATGGCGACGATGGTCATGATCGGGGTGATCAAGCTCGTGCTCTCGTTCTGCGGCGGATGGGTGCAGAAGATGGTGCCGCAGGCCGGCCTGCTTGGTTCGCTCGCCGGCATCGGCCTCGCGCTGATCGGGTTCGTGCCGCTGCTCGACGTCTTCGGGATGCCGCTCGTCGGCATGGTGGCGCTCGGCCTGATCCTCTACAACCTCGTGGCGCGGATCAAGCTGCCGAAGAACATCCCCGGGGTGCTGGCGGCGATCGCCATCGGCACCGCGCTCTACTACCTGCTGGGGCCGCACGGCTGGGTCGGCGGCGTCTACAAGCCGCTCCCGTCCCCCGACCTGCACTTCGGTTTCCCGGTCCCGACGCTGCTGTTCGCGAAGGGGTTCGTGGCCGCGCTGAAGTACCTGCCGCTGGCGGCGCCGTTCGCGCTGCTGACCGTGGTCGGCGGCATCAACGTCACCGAGAGCGCCCGCGTGGCCGGCGACGATTTCAAGACCCGCGACATCCTGCTCACCGAGGCGATCGCAACGCTGGTTGCAGGCGTGTGCGGCGGCGTCGCCCAGTCCACGCCGTACATCGGCCAGCCGGCGTACAAGGGGATGGGGGCGCGCGCCGGCTACACCGTTCTCACCGGCGCGTTCATCGGCCTCGGCGGGATCCTGGGCTACGTCGGCTACATCGTCGAGCTGATCCCGCGCGGGGTGCTGGCGCCGATCCTGATCTTCGTGGCGCTCGACATCATGGTGCAGGCGTTCCTCGCCTGCCCGGCGCGCCACGCCCCGGCGGTGGCGTTCGCGTACTTCCCGACCGTGGCGCGGCTGCTCGCGATCAAGTACGGCACGTTCATCCCGCCCGACAAGTTCGTCCAGCTGCTCGCCGCCGCGAGCAAGGAGCTGCCGGAAGCGCTGGTCACCGTCGCGCTCGGAAACGGCTTCATCCTCACCGCGATGCTCTGGGGCGCGTTCCTCGCCGAGCTGATCGACCGCCGCCTCAAGCGCTCCGCGCTCTACCTCGGGATCCTGGCGCTGTTCTCGTTCTTCGGCGTGATCCACTCGTCCTCGCCGGACGGCAACATGTACCTGCCCTGGTCGCTCGCGAGCCCGCTGCAGCGGGCGGTCCCATATCAGTTCACGCTCGCGTACCTGGTGCTCGCGGCGATGTTCCTGCTCCTGTCCCTGTCGCGCGAGAGCAGGGAAGCGCCGCCGGAAGACCTCGAGCACCCCGGCGTCGGAATCTAACTCTTCGAGGCATGGGACCCGCCGATGGTAGACTCGGGGCGAGCCTGAGATGTCCGAGGAGCCCCCATTGACGCAGCCTGCGGTCCCGGAGGATGCGAGGACGCTGCGCGACCAGGAATCGATCCTCGTCCTGCTCAACCTCGGGCTGCTGACCGCGATCGCGGTGGTCCACGTGCTCTTCGGGCCCGCGCTGGGGCCGCCGAGCCCCGCGTTCTTCGTTGTCCTCATGGGGCGATTTCTCATGCAGACGCTCGAGCTCGCGTGGCTCAACGGGGGGCAGGTCGGGCCCGACCTTCGCTCGCTGCGCGCCTATGCGGGCGTCTCCATCTGGGTGAACATCGCGTTCGCGTTCGTGATCGCGCTGCTCGGCGGCAAGGAGGAAACCCACTACGTCGTGCTGATGGTGATCCCCGTGATCGCGGCCGCGTTCAGGTACGGCGCAGTCGGGATCGCGGTGGTCGTCGCGGCGACCACGGGCCTCACCTTCCTCGAGGTCTGGATCTACTACCGCCGGCACCTCCCCATGGGGACGACGGAGTACTTCGAGGCGACCAACGTCGTGCTGGTCTACGGCGTCGTGGCCCCGGTCGTGGCGCTTCTGGTGGGTCGTCTGCGCCGGGAGCAGGGGAGGCTGCGCGATTCCCTCGGCGAGCTCGAGCGGGCCCGCGACCGGCTGGTCTCCGAGGAGAAGCTGGCCGCCGTGGGACGGTTCGCGAGCGCGATCGCCCACGAGGTGCGCAACCCCGTCGCGATGATCGTGAGTTCGCTCGAACTGGCCAAGGACGCGAACGCCGACCCGGCCCGCAGGGAGGAGTGGCGGGAGGTCGCGGGGACCGAGGCGCGACGGCTGGAGGCGCTCACCAGCGACTTCCTGCTGTACGCGCGCCAGAGGAAGCCGGAGAAGCGCCGCACGCCGGTCGTGACGACGGTCGGGTACGTCGCCGGCCTGGCCCAAGCCCGCTTGAGCCAAGCGGACCTCCGGCTCGTCGTGGAGTGTCCCGAGAACCTCGTGGCGGCGTTCGACCCGTTCCAGGTCCACCAAGCTATCCTGAACCTCGTGGTGAACGCGTGCGACGCCACGCCGGGCGGCGGGTTGGTCACGGTTGGGGCGCGAGAGGCCCCCGGCGGCGGCGTCCAACTGTTCGTCGAGAACGACGGCCCTGCGATCCCGGAGGACGTCGTGCCGAAGCTGTTCGAGCCGTTCTTCACGACCAAGCCACGCGGTTCCGGCCTCGGCCTCGCGATCTCGCGCGCCATCGCCCGCGGCCACGGCGGCGACCTCGTCCTGGAGGTGAACGAACCCGGTCGCGTGCGGCTGGGGCTGACCATCCCCGCCGACCCGGCGGTGGTCTCGGAGGGATGAGAAGGTGGCGCGGCTTCTCGTGGTCGACGACGAGCTCAACATGCGCCGGATCCTCGCCGCCATCCTGCAGGGGGACGGCCACGACGTGGTCGAGGCCGCCGGGGTGGACGAGGCCCGCAAGGCGTTCGCGGCGTCGCCGTTCGACCTCGTGGTGACCGACCAGCGCATGTCGGACGGCGACGGGCTCTCGCTCCTTGCCTCCTGCCGGGAGGTGGACCCGACCGTCCCCGTCGTCCTCATCACCGCGTACGCCACGGTGGAGCTCGCGGTGGACGCGATGCGGCAGGGCGCGTTCGACGTGGTCCCGAAGCCGTTCGTGCCGGAGGCCGTGCGGGCCGTCGTGAAGCGGGCGTGCGAGCGCACCGAGCTGCTGCGGGAGAACGAGAGGTTGCGCGGTCAGGTCCGCCGCCTCGCCGGCTCCGAGGAGCTGGTGGGCGACGGCCCCGAGATGACCAGGCTCCGGGGACTCATCGCCCGTGTGGCCCCTACGGGTGCGACCGTGCTGATCAGCGGAGAAACCGGCACGGGCAAGGAGCTGGTGGCCCGCGCGATCCACGCGGCGAGCGGCCGCGCCGACCGGCCGTTCGTCGCCGTCAACTGCGCCGGGTTCCCGGAGACGCTCCTGGAGAGCGAGCTCTTCGGGCACGAGCGCGGCGCGTTCACCGGCGCCGACCGGCCCCGGCAGGGCGTCTTCGAGGCCGCGCACCTCGGCACGCTCTTCCTCGACGAGGCGGGGGAGATGTCGCTGCCGCTGCAGGCCAAGCTCCTGCGGGTCCTGATGAACGGGGAGGTGGTGCGCGTCGGCTCGACGGTGCCAAGGCACGTGGACGTGAGGATCCTCGCCGCGACCAACCGCGACCTGGAGCGGCGTGTCCGCGAGGGCGTGTTCCGCGAGGACCTCTATTATCGCCTGGCGGTGGTGCCCATCGCTGTCCCGCCGTTACGCGCCCGCCGGAGCGACATCGCTCGCCTCGTCGACCACTTTCTCGCGCTCGTGGCCCGCGACCTCAAAGTGGCGCCGCGCGCCGTGTCGGCGGCCGCGATGGCCAAGCTTCTCGCCTACGATTTCCCGGGCAACATCCGCGAGCTGCGAAACCTCATCGAGCGCGCCGCGATCCTGGCCACCGGGCCGCGCATCGAGGCGGAGGACGTGCCCCTCGCGGCGGCGAGCGCGTTACCGGGCACCGTTCCGGGCCGGGACCGAGACGGGGTCGAGCAGCTGGTCGCGGGACTCCCCGAGCCCCTTGACCTGCCAGCCGTCATGGAGGCCGTGGAGGGCGCCCTGGTCCGGCGCGCCCTGGCTGCGGCGGGCGGGGTGCAGGCCGAAGCCGCGCGCAGGCTCGGGGTCTCCCGCAGCCACCTCGCGTACAAGCTGAAGGCCAGGGGCGGGGGCAAGGCGCCGCGGTGAGGCCGGCCGTATCAATTCCTTGACGAAACGCGGCCCGGATGTTCAGGAGTCTTGACGGCTGCGGCGCCCGAGGATGCTCGCCCATCCTGTAAACTTCTGTTTCGAAAATGGATCTGCCTCGCGTTACAACCTGGCACCGCTCTTGCTCTGGTAAGGGCCGGGGCCGGAAGGCCGGTTCCCTGACCGCAGGAAAGAGAAAGAGGAGGATAAGACAAATGACCACACCCCGTTTCATCCGTCCCGCCGCGTTGGCCCTGCTTGCCGCCGTGATCGCCGTGGCCGGGTTCGGCCTGCGCAGCACCGAGGCCGCTCCCGCCGCGCCCACGGCCAAGACCCTGGACAACCTGAACGCCGCGTTCAACGGAGAGAGCAACGCCCACGCCCGCTACCTCGCCTTTGCCGCCAAGGCCGGCGAGGAGGGGTACGGCGAGGTCGCGAGCCTGTTCCGCGCCGCCGCACGCGCCGAGAGCGTTCACGCGGCCAACCACGCCGAGGTGATCAGGAAGCTCGGCGGCGTTCCCAAGGCCGAAATCCAGACCCCGGACGTGAGGTCCACGAAGGAGAACCTCGAGGCGGCGATCAAGGGTGAGTCGTACGAGCGCGACACCATGTACCCCGAGTTCCTGGCGCAGGCGCGCAAGGAGGGCCAGCGCGACGCCATCCAGACGTTCAACTTCGCCAAGAGCGTGGAGGCCGAGCACGCCAAGCTGTACACCGCCGCGCTCGACAATCTGGGCGCCCTCAAGGGCAGCCAGGCCAAGCCGTTCTACGTCTGCACGGTGTGCGGCAACACCACGGTCCAGATGAACTTCGAGAAGTGCCCCGTGTGTTTCAACGCCAAAGACAAGTACGTCCAGGTGAGCTGAAAGCCGGCGCGAGCCGCGCCTCGCTTCCCCACCGGTCGCCCGTCAGGCCTGTCGCCTAGCGGGTGATCGTTCCGGCGCGGCCCAGGAGGTCAAACCCATGTTCGAGCTTCCCCCGATTCCCACGTGGGACGGTTTGCACCCGCTGATCGTCCACTTTCCGATCGCCCTGCTGCTGGTCGCCCCGCTGTTCGTCGTGCTCGCCCTTCTGGTGGGTCGCCGCTCGACGCTGTTCATGACCTCAGCGCTGGTCCTGATGGTCCTGGGCACCGCCGCGAGCTACGTGGCGGTGGCGACCGGAGAGGCGGCCGGCAAGCTGGCCGACCGCACCCCGGAGGTGAACCAGGTGCTCCAGCACCACGAGCAGCTGGCTGAACGCACCAGGCTGACGTTCACGGTCCTGACGATCGTCTTCGCGGGCCTGCTGGCGGGGCCGGCCGTCTTCAAGCGGCCGCTCGCGAGGGTGCCGGCCACCGTGCTCACGCTCTTGTTCCTGGGCGTGTACGGCGCCGGCGCCGTCGTTCTCGCCAACACGGCGCACAACGGTGGCCGGCTGGTGCACGAGCTGGGAGTGCGCAGCCTCATGCCGCCCACGCCGCTCCCGGCCGCGGCGGCCGGCCTGGACGACTGAGCCGCATTCCCCGAGCCGGCTCCGGGTTGCACCGGGCCATGGCGGGCCCGGTGCCCCGCCGCAGCGGTTTCAGCCGATCAGCGCTCCCAGAAGCGCCACCAGGGCCTGGCGGCGTCGCGGGAAGCGGGGGGATCGTTCCTGCCGGTCCCTTCGCCCTTGAGGAGCCGGACGAGGTACGGCGGCGGCGTTCCTTTCTCCTTCGCGTAGGAGAGGGCGCGCTTGCCGAGGACGTCGGTGGTCGCCGCGTCCGCGCCGGCCGTGAGCAGCGCCTTGGCGGCCGCGATGTTCCAGGAACGGGCCGCCTGCATGAGCGCCGTCGTCCCCCAGCGGTTGGCGGCGTTGGGGTTGGCGCCGCTGGCGAGCAGGCATTCGACGTTTGGGGCCGAGCCCGTGCGCGCGGCGATCATCAGCGCGGTGTGACCCTCGTCATCGGCGGCGTTGATGTTGGCGCCGTGCTGGGAGAGGAACCTGACGATCTCCTGGTGCCGCATCGCCGTCGCCAGCAGCAGCGCCGACATGCCGACGTTGTTGCGCGCGTCGACCTCGGCGCCGGCGTCGAGAAGCAGCTTGACGATCGAGTGTTGACCCGCGGCTGCCGCGATCATGAGGAGGGTGTTGCCCTCCTCGTCGCGTTCCCGCAGGTCGATCCCCCCCTTGAGAAGGCCCTGCACTTCCTGCAGGTTGCCGCGCTGCACCGCCTCCGTCAGGATCGCGTCCACGCTGCGCCCTCCCAGCTGTCGGGTGCGAACTCCGTTGCACTCGCGCTCGCGGCGGTCACCCTGGGGTCGGAGGTGCCACGCCGGCCCCCCGACCCCGGGTCCAGGCCCGAGCCGAACCCCTGGAGACGAGGATAGCGTGAGGGTCGGCGGGTGACAACTGGAGCGGAAACCCTCCAGCGCGCGGCGCCGGTGCCGATGCGGGGTCGGGCGCGCAACCGGGCGGCCCCGCGCGTTACGCCAGGCCCAACGGCCGCCGCACCATGGCGGCCGTGACGAGGAGCCGCTTGCGCCCGTTGGGCGCACCCTCGAGCGCGCCGTTGGTCCAGGGGTCGAACTCGATCGGGTTGATGATCTTGGAGAAGATCGTGCGGAGCGCACGGGCGCCGGTGCGCGAGTGCTTCTCCGCCTGTTCGGCGACGATCGACGCCGCCAGGTCCTCGATCTCGAGGTCGATCCCCATGACGGCGAGGTAGCGGCGCGAGCGAACGAACGGGGAGTCGAAGGCGGAGAGGAGGATCTGCTTGAGCGAATCGACCCCAAGGTCGGCGAGCAGGACCGTGTTGTCGAGGCGCGCGATGAACTGGGGGACCATGCCGTAGGTGAAGAGGTCCTCGATCTTGAAGTAGTCGGCGAGCGAGAAGCGCACCTCGATCGTGACCTGGCCGTCGGCGCTGCGGACCGCCACGGAGCGCAGGCTCTCGCCGCTGCTCGGGTTGGTGACGCGCGAGAACACCTGGTCGTAGAGGCCCTCGAACGCGCCTCCGCAGATGAACATCATGCCTTTGGTGTCGATCTCCAGGGTCGCGGCCTTGTCTTCGCCGTCCACCATCACGTGGGTCTTGATCGGGATCCTCTCGCCCTCCATCAGCGTCAGGATGCCCTGCTGCAGCGCGACGCCGATGGCGTTCGGCTTTCCGGCGAGGATCGAGGACATCTTGTCGATCTCGTCCACGCAGATTGTGGCGCGCTCCATCGTCTCCTTCAGCTCGACGGCGGTGGGGGGGTGGCCGATCACCGACCGCGCCCGCTGCTCGACCGCCGCCAGCAGTCGCTCCGGCCGGAACTCCATGCGGTCCGAGTCCACCAGCAGGTTGGCGTTGATGAGCGCCATCGCCCGGAACGGGACGTACTCCGGCAGCTCGTCGTAGAGCCGCTGAATGTTGTTCATGATCGTGGTCTTGCCGGTGCCGGAGTTGCCGATCAGGATGATGTTGCCGGGCACCTTGCCGGTCGTGTGCTTGTAGATCGCCACGGATACGAAGCGGAGGGCGTCGTCCTGCCCGAGGACGCCCCCCTTGAGCGCCTCGAGGATCGTGGGCGGCGTGATGCTCTCGATCGGCCGCAACTTTCCGCCCTCCGGCGCGCCCCTGCTCTCACGCTGGGTCGATTGCTCCTTGCTCAAAGCGCTGCCTCCCAATCCGCCTACGGACGCCCCGGCTCCGGCGTTGGGAGCCGGCCCCGCAGCGACGCATTCTGCCAGATTCCTCGCGCCCCGGGAAACCCGTTCACTCGCGAAGCCCGCACGAGAGGCTCCGGGGCCCGCGGAGCCAAGAGTCAGGACGACGGCACGCTATGGAAGATCCTCTTCGTCGAGGCCGAAGTAGTGACCGACCTCGTGCACGACGGTGTCCTGGATCTCCCGGATCAACTCGTGCCGGTCGCCGCACTCGGCGAGCAACGGGCGGCGGTAGACGACGATCCGGTCCGGGAGGACGTTGCCGTAGCTGCCGCCGCGGTCGGGCAGGGCCATCCCCTGGTAGAGGCCGAACAAGGTCTCGGTCTCGGGGTCGAGGCCGGCGTCGCGGATTTCGTCGTCGCTGGGCTCGTCCTCGACCACGACCGCGACGTTGTCGAGGAACGAGGCTGTCTCCTCGGGCAAGCCGTCGAGCGCCTCGGCGACGACGCGTTCGAACAGCTCGCGGCTCATGCGCAACATGGGGTTATGATACGCGCTGTCGTCCGGAGCGGCAGGAGGGTTGATGGAACGTGCGATCTCGGCGCTCGGCCTCGTAGTCTTCGTCGGTGCTGCCTTCTTGCTTTCGAACAACCGCAAGGGCGTGCGCTGGCGGACGGTGCTGTGGGGTCTCGGCTTGCAGGCCGCGCTGGCCGTGATCGTGATCCGGACGCCGTGGGGCTACGGCGCCTTCAGCTTCCTCGGCAATCTCGCGAGGAAGTTCCTCGACTTCTCCGACGCCGGCGCCAGCTTCGTGTTCGGCGAGAAGTTCACCGACCACTTCTTCGCGTTCAAGGTGCTGCCCACGATCATCTTCGTCTCCGCCGCGACGACGATCCTCTACTACTACGGGATCCTGCAGCGCGTGGTGCAGGGGATCGCCTGGCTGATGATGAAGACGATGCGCACCTCCGGCGCCGAGTCGCTGTGCGACTCAAACGTCTTCGTCGGCCAGACCGAGGCGCCGCTGATGATCCGCCCGTACCTCGCGACGCTCACCCAGTCGGAGCTGCACGCGATCATGGTCGGCGGGTTCGCGCACATCGCGGCCGGCGTGCTGGTGGTGTACGTCTCGTTCGGCATCCCCGCCGTCCACTTGATCGCCGCGTCGGTCATGGCCGCCCCGGGCGCGCTCGCGATCGCGAAGCTGCTCTTCCCCGAGGACGGCGAGCCCGAAACGGCGGGAACGGTCCGCGCCCACGTCGAGCGGCCGTGGGTCAACGGCGTCGACGCCGCCGCCTCAGGCGCGTCCGACGGGATGAAGCTGTGCCTCAACGTCGGGGCGATGCTGATCGCGTTCCTGGCGCTGCTGGCGCTGGTCAACGCGCTCCTCGGGTGGGCGGGCGGGCTGGCCGGGATGCCGCAGCTCTCGCTCGAGTGGCTCTTCGCGAGGCTCTTCGCTCCGGTCGCCTGGCTGATCGGGATCCCCTGGAGCGAGTGCGGCACCGTCGGGGTGCTCCTCGGCAAGAAGACCGTCCTCAACGAGTTCATCGCCTACCTCGACATGAAGACGCTGCTCGACAACGCGAAGCTCGTCGCCAGCGGCGCGAAGGCGGCCGGCTCGGTGCCGGTGCTCTCGCAGCGCGCGTCGGTGCTCGCGACGTACGCGCTGTGCGGCTTCGCCAACATCGGTTCGATCGGCATCCAGATCGGCGGCATCGGCGGGCTCGCGCCCAACCGCCAGCACGACCTCGCCCGGCTCGGTTTGCGCGCCCTCGTCGGCGGCGCTCTGGCGAGCTTCGTGAGCGCCTGTATCGCCGGTATTCTGTTGTAGGGAAGGGATGGGACGATGATCATCAACCGAAACCTCGCCGTGGTGGGCCTGACCGCGCTTGTGGTCGCGGGCTGCAACATGCAGGATGCGACCGCTCCGGTGCCGCAGCCGGACGGCCTGATCCTGGGCCGGATCGCGGCGGTCCGCGAGTCGGCCGACAAGGGCGTCTGGGAGGTGGATGTCAACGAGGGCCTCCCCGAGACGATGCAGGGCGCGATGCGGCGCGAGGGCAAGCCCGTGCCGGTGCTCGACAAGGACGTCAAGGTGCGGATCAGGGTCACCGCCGACACGGTGTGCGTCGCGGGGGAGCGGGCTTCCGGCCTCGACGATTTCCGCGTCGGGCAGGAGGTGGCGGTCAACCCCGTGCCCGGCACGACCGCGATGGTCGGCACCAAGCTGCTGCTCGCCGACGCGGCCGAGATGTACCTCTTCTCCGTCTACCAGATGCGCTTCCTCCCGCGCTCGCTGCAGGCGATCCCGGCCGACGCGTTCGCCCCCAACGACCCGAAGCTCGTCAACTCGGCGGGCCTCGAGATGACACCTCTCCCGGCCGCGGGGGGCAAGGTCGTGTACTTTGCGGCCGGCCTTCTCCCGGGGGCACCGGCTTCGGGCAAGGACGCGACGCCGTTCGGGGCGGTGCGACCCGGGATGCGCGACGCCAAGGGTGCGCTGGCGCCGTGGGCGGTCGGCGGGTACCGGCCGTACCGGACGGCGTGGGAGAACGGCGCCTGGACGGCGCCCATGCCCGTGGAGTTGCCGGGCCTCGGCCCGGACATCGACGCCCGACTGACCTGGATCGACGGCGGCGAGACCGCATGTCTGGTCGAGGTGATGCAGCCCAACGGTCTGCGGGGCCTCTACTCGAGCGAAAGGCCGGATGCGAAGGCCCCGTGGGCGACGCTCGTGAAGGTGAACGTGCCGGGCGGGCCGAGCGTGGGGGACGCCCAGCGGTTCGGCCGTCAGCTCAAGGCCTTGGTGTGGACGGTGTACGACCGGGGCAGCTCCGACCTCTGGCTTTCGACCGAGGGAAAACCGGGACAGGCGCTCGAGCCCCGCATCAACACGATGGGCCCGGAGTACGGGCCGCGGGTCGGCGCCAACAACCGCCTGTACTTCTGCCGGGCGGACCGTCAACTCCTGTTCGTGGGCGGCGTGGTGCAGGATGTCAGGCTGCCCGGCGCGCAGCGGCGCCCGTTGCTCGAGGCGGCGCCGTCGGCTGACGGCAAGCTGCTGTTCTTCCGTGTCCCCCGCTACGCCGTGGGCGCGTTGGACTGGGACCTCGCGGTGGCGCCGCTTGCCGGGACCAGCGTCGGGGAGCCTGTCCTGCTCGACCGGTGGAGGCCGGAATGAAGCGGCGGCGAGCCGCGCTTCGCGGCGCTACTCGTTCTTGACCGCCCAGAGGTCCTTCACCGCCGGGTGATCCCAAGGGATGCGGCGCTCGTCGGGTTCGGCGAGGTCGAAGCAGCGCGTCACAACGTAGAGAAGACCGCACGGCACGGTGAGCGGGCGGTACCCGTGCGCCACGCCCGGGGGGATCTTCAGCCACGCGTCGCGCCCCTCGCCGAGGACGACGACCTGAGTGCGGCCGGAGGTCGGCGATTTCTTGCGCACGTCGAGAAGCACGACCTTGAGCTTCGACGGCGGTGGGCAGAACCAGACGTCGCTCTGCTTGAGGTGGAAGTGCAAGCCCTTGACGTGGTCGTTTGCGGTGACGAAAGAGTAGTTCATCTGCGCGACATCGACGCCGGTGAAGAAGCCGGCCAGCGACTCGCTGCCCGGGTGCGTGGCGGCGTTGCGGTAGATCTCCATGAACAGGCCGCGGTCGTCGACGATCCGGCGCAGCGGGAGGACCTCGACTCCGGCGATCGGGGCGTCCGTCCCGTACCGCTTCCTCTCGCCGCCGAGGCCGTCGAGGATTTCGTTCGGGGTCAGCTCCATGGGGCCTCCAGTGCGTTGCAAACCCAAGGCTAGCACACTGGAAAATTCAGAAGTTGAGAGTGGGGAGTGGCGAGTTGAGGGCACAGGGAAGACGAAGAAGGGGAAACGAGGACCGTGAGGCCGCCGGTCGGTTTCCGGCCTCGCCACTCCTCCGGCCTTCACCCCGCGCTCTTACCCTCGTCCGTTAGCCGTCAACCCTTCACTCTTCACTCGGCGGCAGCGGCGTCGCAGGCGCGCCGGATGGCGAGGAGCTGCCCGACGAGGGCGCGGAACTCAGCCGGCGAGAGCTGGGTCGGAGCGTCCGAGAGCGCGTGCGCAGGGTCGTCGTGCACCTCGGCGAACACGGCGTCGACGCCCGCCGCCACGGCGCCGCGCGCCAGGTCGAACACAAACTCCCTGGCCCCGCCGGTGGCGTCGCCGAGCGCGCCGGGGAGCTGCAGCGAGTGCGTGGCGTCGAAGACGACCGGCGCGACGCGGCGCATGATCGCGAGACCGCGCAGGTCCACGACGAGGTTGTTGTAACCGAACGACGTCCCGCGTTCGGTGAGGGTCACGGCCCGGTTTCCCGTCGAGCGCACCTTGGCCGCAACGTTGCCCATGTCGTGCGGCGCCACGAACTGGCCCTTCTTGACGTTGACCGGTTTGCCGGTGCGGCCGCAGGCGAGCAGGAGGTCGGTCTGGCGGCACAGGAACGCCGGGACCTGGAGCACGTCCACAACGGCGGCCGCCGCCTCGGCCTGCGCAGGCTCGTGGACGTCGGTGAGAAGCGGCAGCCCCGTGGTCCGTTTGACCTGCGCGAGCGCGGCCAGCCCCGCCTCGAGGCCCGGCCCGCGGTAGCTCGCGAGAGAGGACCGGTTGGCCTTGTCGAACGAGGCCTTGAAGACGAGCGGGATGCCGAGCTCCAGCGCAATGTCCCTGAGCAAGAAGGCCATGCGCCCCACGTGTTCGGGGGACTCGATGACGCACGGCCCGGCGATGAAAGCGAGCGGGCGGGCGCGCCCCACCGCCAGACCGGGGGCGAGGACGACCGGGTCGGGTCCTTCACTCACCGGCGTGCGCCTCGGTCGGTTCGGCCGCCTCCAGGACGGTCGCGGCCCCCTCGTTGGCGTTCCGCCTCGCCTGGTACTCCAGCGAGGCCTTGATGAAGGCGATGAAGAGCGGGTGCGGCGCGAAAGGCTTGGACTTCAGCTCGGGGTGGAACTGGCACGCCACGAACCACGGGTGGTCGGGGACCTCGATCATCTCGACGAAGATGCGGTCGGGGGAGCGCCCGGTCACCAGCATGCCGTTCTGCTCGAGGATCTGAACGTAGTCCTGGTTCACCTCGTAGCGGTGGCGGTGCCGTTCCCAGACCGTGTCGGCGCCGTACGCCTCCCAGGCGCGCGAACCCGGCTTGAGCTGGCACGGGTACTTGCCCAGGCGCATCGTGCCGCCCATCGCGTCCACGCCGAGCAGTTCCCGCATCTTGTAGATCACCTTGTACGGGGGATCCTGGGCGAACTCCGAGGAGTTGGCGCGCTCGAGGTGACATGCGTTGCGGGCAAACTCGATGACCGCGGTTTGCAGGCCGAGGCAGATCCCGAAGTATGGGATCTTGTGGCCGCGGGCGAACTCGATGGCCTTGATCATCCCCTCGATGCCGCGCTTGCCGAAGCCGCCCGGTACGAGGATCCCGTCGACCTGGAAGAGCTCCTCGACGTAGGCCTCCTCTTCGAGCTTCTCCGAGTCGATGAAGACGAGCTCGACTTTGGCGTCGTTGGCGATGCCGGCGTGCAGCAGCGCCTCGTTGAGCGACTTGTAGCTGTCGACGAGGTTGACGTACTTCCCGACGATCCCGATCCGGGTCTGCCGCCCGGGCTTGCGGAGGCGGTCCACGATCGTCTGCCATCTGGAAAGATCGCGCTTGCCGCGCGGCAGGTTGAGCATCGTTAGCAGCAAGCCGTCGAGGTCTTCGGCGGCGAGGCGGAGGGGGACGTCGTAGATCGTGTCGGCGGTCCGCGCGGGGATCACCGCGCTCTCCTCGACGTTGCAGAAGAGCGCGATCTTGCGCCGCATCTCCTCGGGAAGGTGGCGGTCCACGCGGCACACCAGAACGTCGGGCTGGATCCCGATCGAGAGCAGCTCCTTCACCGAGTGCTGCGTGGGCTTGGTCTTGAGCTCGTCGGGCGCGGCGAGGTACGGCACGAGGGTGACGTGAACGTTGATCGCGTTGCCGCGCCCGGCGTCCTGGCGGAACTGGCGGATCGCCTCGAGGAACGGCAGCGACTCGATGTCGCCGACGACGCCGCCGATCTCGACGATGACGACGTCGTGATCCTCGGCGACGTCGCGGATCGCCTCCTTGATCTCGTCCGTGATGTGGGGGATCACCTGGACGGTCGAGCCCAGGTAGTCGCCGCGTCGCTCCTTCTCGATCACCGACTGGTAGACGCGGCCGGTGGTGAGGTTGTTCTTGCGCGACGTCACCACGTCGGTGAAGCGCTCGTAGTGGCCGAGGTCGAGGTCGGTCTCGGCGCCGTCGTCAGTGACGTAGACCTCGCCGTGCTGGAACGGCGACATCGTGCCGGGGTCCACGTTGATGTACGGGTCGCACTTCATCAACGTGACCTTGAGCCCGTGCGCCTCGAAGAGCGCGCCGACCGACGCCGCCGTGATCCCCTTGCCGAGTGACGAGACCACGCCGCCAGTGACGAAGACGTACTTCGTTGCCATCAACCACCACCTTTCAAGACCGGGATTCGGGGTTCGGGGTTCGGGGCTCGGCAAGATCCGTAGTCAAGGTAGTTCCGCGGTGCCTGCGCGAGCCCCGAGCCCCGAGCCCCGAGCCCCGTTGTGGAGCCAACGCTACGGAAGACTCGCGAACTCACGTAGCGCCTCCAGCACGGCTTGCGAGCGCCGCGAGGGCGGCCTCGGCGCGGGGGATGTCGCCGGGGACGTCGACCGCGACGGAGTCGGCGGCGGCGTCGAGGACGTGCAGCGCCATGCCGTGGGCGAGGGCGCGCAGCTGCTCGAGTCCCTCCGCCCTCTCGATGCCGGTCTCCTCCCACGAGGCGAACGCGAGCAGCGCGTGCTTCTGGAACCCGTACAGCCCGACGTGGCGGCGCACGACACCCGCGACCGCGTTGCGGGGGTATGGGATCGGGGCCCGCGAGAAGTACAACGCCCGCCCGGCGAGGTCGCACACGACCTTGACGATGTTGGGGTCGGCGAGGTCCTGCGCCGTACCCGGGAGTGCGAGCGTCGCCATCGGCACCTGGGGGTTGGCGCGCAGGAACCCAGCCAGCAGGCGCAGGTTCTCCGGCGGCAGGGCGGGCTCGTCCCCTTGGACGTTGAGCACCGCGCCCGCCGGCAGGCCGCGGACGGCCTCCGCGACGCGGTCGGTGCCGCTGCGGCACTCGCCGGTCATCACCGGGCGGGCGCCGGCAGCCGCCGCGGCCTTCGCGATGCGCTCGTCGTCGGTGGCGACGATCACCTCGTCGAAGCAGCCGGCATCCACCGCCCGCTCCACGACGTGCGCCACCATCGGTTTGCCCGCGATGGGGGCGAGGGGTTTGCCGGGGAAGCGGGTAGAGGAGTAGCGCGCCGGAATCACGGCAAGGACGCGGTTCCTGTCCATCCTGTGGCGGCACTCTAAGGCATCGTCCGATGGGTGTCAAACGGCCGGCGACCCCCTGCGGCGGGGTTGCTACACTCTCCCGGTGCGCGAGCCGACCCGCCGCCGGCAACACCTCACGCTCCTCGGCCTCGCCGTCGGGGTGGCGGCCGCGGCGTTCGCGGTGCATGGCTTCTGGGAGCGGGAGCTGTCCCACCTCACCGGGTCCGCCCGCTGGGTCTGGGTCACCGACCAACTGGACGAGGTCCACCCTCAGGCCGCTCTTTTCGTTGCCTCGGTGCGCCTCGACACGCCGCCGCGAGGCGCGCTCCTGAAGGTCTGCGGCGACCGCGAGTACGTCGTGTACGTGAACGGGACCGCGGCGGCGTGCGGCTGGAGCCGTCCGGGTTTCCGCCTCGACCTCTTCGACGTCGGCCACCTGCTCCGCCAAGGGGACAACGTGATCGCCGCCGAGGTGCGCTCGCCCACCCCGGTGGGCGGCCTGCTCCTGGCGCTCGACGTCGACGGCGTCGGCCGCAACGTGCTGGTGAGCGGGCCGGCGTTCGCGGCGCGGCCACGCTTCTCGCTCGCGGCACACGAGCCTTTCGACACGCGCGTGCCGGTCGACTGGGGGCGCCCGCCGCACTTCCCCTGGGGGTACCCGAAGCCCCTCTCGCACCCCCGGACGCTGGACGAGGCCGTGGTCGAGGAGCCGGTTCGAGTGGGCGCGGCGGCGATCCGGGCGGTCCCCGGCGGGGGGTGGGAACTGCCATTGCCGCGTCCGGTCTTCGGCTACCTGTGGCTCGAGTTCGCGGGCGACGGAACGGCGTTCGTCGCCACGGCCGCAGGCGCCGCCGGCGACGCGTGGGCACTCCGGGAGGGAGCGCAGCCGGCGGCCCGCGTCAGCGGCCAGCGCCGGTGGCTCGACCCGGAGCCGCGGCTGATCGCGAGGATCTATGTTTTCGGAATGCAGCGGCCGGTAGGCGCCGAGGTGTGGCCCGTCACCGAGGAGTTCAGCTCAACTGCTCCAGGAGTTGTGCCAGGGAGTTTCGGGCCCGTGCCACGTGCTCGTTGGACGACTCGAACCCCCCCAGGATGACGACCCGCTGAAAGCAGTTGAGGGCGGCCCGGGTGTCGTGGAAGTGGCGCCAGGCCAGGTGTCCCTTCAGGAGCCAGGCCTCGAGGTTGCACGGCTCTTCGGCGAGCAGCTTGTCGCAGAAGTGGTCGGCAAAACGCCAGCGACCCTCGCCGAGCGCGCGGACGATCTGCGCTCGAAAGGCCGAAACGAGCGCGTTATCCGCCTGGGACTCGCTTTCCCGCCCGACCACCTGCCGCAAGATCGCCGCTACCATGTTCAATCGGTAATCTAACACCAGAAACGTCAACTGGCAAGAGGGTGAGAGGGCACGCGGGCGAGCGCGATGCCTGGCGGACACGGCCTCGAGCCCCGACGCCTGCTCTTGGCTCCCTTGTGCCTCCAGTCGAAACCGGGTGGCGGCTCAGAACTCGCGCTCGACGACGAAGCGGGGAGCGGCCGCAAGCGCGTCGAGTTCGGGCCCCGGGGGCAACGCGGCGATGGCGGCGGTCGCGCGCCGGCCGAACTCGTCCGCGATCCCTCGCGCCTCGTCCACGACCCCCAGGCGGTCGAGAACCGTGCGCAGGCTCTCGGGGTCCGAGTCCGGGAGGTCGCCGTTGACGAGAACGCGCTCCACCATCGCGCGCTCGGCGGCGGCCATGCGGGGGAGCGCCAGTATGAACGGGAGCGTGAGCTTGCCCTCGCGCAGGTCGGAGAACACCGGCTTGCCGAGGCGCTGCTGCGAACCCACGATGTCGAGGATGTCGTCGACGATCTGGAAGCACATGCCGATGTTGCGCCCATAGTCGTCGAGCGCCCGCCGGTGACGCTCGAACGCGGGCGAGAAGTGGGTCGGCAGGGAACACGCCGCGGCGAAGAGTTCGGCTGTCTTGCGGCGGGTGATCTCGAGGTACTGCTCGCGGGTCACGCCGACCACCCCCTGCAGGGCGAGTCCGAGGATCTCGCCCTCGGTCATCTGCGTCGTGGCGAAGGAGAGACGCTGCATCGCCGCAATGTCCGCGACCTGCAGCGCGAGGTCGATCGCCCGCAGGTACAGCCAGTCCCCGAGGAGGACGGTGAGCTGGTTTCCCCAGCGGTGGTTGGCGGTCGCACGGCCGCGGCGGACCGTGGCGCTGTCGATGATGTCGTCGTGGACCAGCGTGGCGGTGTGGATCATCTCGACGATCGCGCCGTAGCGGAGGTCGAGGTCGCCGTGATAGCCGAGCAGGCGCGAGACCGTCAGCAGGATCGCGGGTCGCAGCCGCTTGCCGCCGGCCTGGAGCACGTAGCCGCCCGCTTCCCGGACGAGCTCCGGACCGCCTTCGAGCTGCTCGGCGATGAAGCGTTCCACCAGCTCGAGCCGGGGGCGCACGACCTCGAAGCTGGCCGCCAGCGACGCTGCGTTCGGGTCCGGTGACGGGCGCGGTGCGTTCAGGGCTTCGTCCTCCAGCCGCTCGCGGCGGCGGCGACTATCGTAGCTGCAACGCGGCCCCGTGTCATTACTCTTCCGGGGCGCAGGGGCCGGAGCCGGGGAGCGAGGGCTGGAAGAAGGCGGCGGGAGGCTCGCGCTCGGGGCGCCAGCCGCTGAAGGCGAACCGGTTGCGGTTGCCGCTTGCGTCCCACACCGTGACGTCGTGCGGGAGGTCGTCGGAGCCGACCGTCACCTCCACCCGCGCGAGGTCGGGGGTCGGCTCCCTGGGCACCAGGCGGATGGCTGCGCCGCTCGCCTCGACGACGAACGCGCGCCGGGCGGCGCCGGGGTCGAGGACCGCCGAGAGCGGCAGCCGGGCCCAGACCCCCGCGTCGAGACGGACCGCATCGCACGTGCCGGCGCCGGGGTCGACGAGCCGGCCGACCGAACCGTCCGTCGCGAAGATGCGGGGCGCGCCCGAGGCGTAGTCGAAACGGAGGCGCGCCGGCGGGGCGAGCGTGAGGGTCCCGCGATCCGTCGTGCCGGTGTCGAAGCCTTCGGGGATGTACTCCTGCACGAACGCCGCCCGCCATCCCCGGCTGGCGCGCAGCGCGCCGGCGAGGCGGTCGAGAGCGTCGGGCGCCGGGTTCGCGGCGAGGACCAGGAGGAGGAGCGTGACCGGCATGGCGGGCTCAGTGGCGGAAGTGACGCCGTCCGGTGAACACCATCGCCATGCCCAGCCGGTTCGCGGCCTCGACCACCTCGGCGTCGCGCACCGAGCCGCCCGGCTGCGCCACCGCGCTCACGCCCGCCGCCGCCAGCACCTCGACCCCGTCCGGGAACGGGAAGAAAGCATCGCTGCCGGCGGCAGTGCCCGCGAGCGAAAGTCCGGCGGCGCCGGCCTTCTCGACCGCGATCCTGCACGAGTCGACGCGGCTCGGCTGGCCGGCGCCGATCCCGACCGTCGCGGTAGCGTTGGCGATCACGACGGCGTTGGACGGGGCGTGCTTCGCGACCCGCCAGGCGAGCGTCAACGCCGCGAACTCGTCCTCGCTCGGGGTCCTGGCGGTGACGACGCGCCAGGACTCGTCCCACCCGACGTCCGCGCTCTGCACGAGCAGGCCGCCGTCGATCGACCCGGAGGCGCGGGGCCGGCGTCGGCCGGGCGCTGGGCGGTGAGGACGCGGAGGTTCTTCTTGGCGAGAAACGCCTCGCGGGCCTCCTGGTTGATGGCCGGGGCGACGACGACCTCCGCGAACAGCTGTCCGATGCGGGCGGCGGCCTCGCCGTCGAGAGGGAGGGAGGACGCGATGACGCCGCCGAACGCCGAGACGGGGTCGCACGCGAGGGCGCGCACGTACGCCGTCGCCGGCGCCTCGCCGAGGCCGGCCCCGCACGGCCCGCCGTGCTTGACGATGACCGCGCCCGGACCGGGAAGGTCGTGCACCAGGCGCCATGCGCCGTCGGCGTCCATGAGGTTGTTGTAGGAGAGTTCCTTGCCCTGGATCTGCTCGAACGCGGCCAGTCCCGACGGCGTCCGCGGGCGGGCGAACACCGCGCCCTGGTGCGGGTTCTCGCCGTAACGAAGCGGGATCTCCTCGGCGCCGAGCCACGGCGCGATCCCATCCAGGAGGAGGCTGCCCGGCAGGCCGAGGTGCGCGGGCAGCGCCTGCGAGATCGCCGCGTCGTACGCGGCGGTGTGCCGGAACGCCTTGACCGCGAGGCGGCGGCGGAACGGCTCGTCCAGCTGGCCGGCCTCGAGCGCCGCCAGCACGGGGGCGTAGTCGTCGGGATCCACGACGACGGCCACGTGGCGGTTGTTCTTGGCCGCGGCGCGCACGAGGGTTGGCCCGCCGATGTCGATGTTCTCGATCACCTCGGCGGCCGTCACGCCCGGCCGGGCGGCCGTCGCGGCGAACGGGTAGAGGTTCACCGCCACGACGGAGATGGGCGGGACGCCCCACTCGTCGAGCACGGCTCGGTGCGCGGGGTCGTCCAGGTCGGCGAGGATGCCGGCGTAGACCTTGGGGTGGAGCGTCTTGACGCGGCCCCCGAGGACCTCGGGCGAACCCGTCAGCTCGCTGATCTCGCGCACGGCGATGCCGGCGGTGCGCAACACGCGGGCGGTTCCGCCGGTGGAGAGGACCTCGAAGCCTTGCGCGGCGAGACCGCGCGCAAAGCCCTCAAGGCCGCGCTTGTCGGAAACCGAGACGAGGGCTTGGCGCTTCACGGGGCTGAGGCTCTCCCTTCCAGACCAGAATCATACCCTGTTGCGACGGGAGGTCCGGCACCAGGCCGCCGCCGTGAAACCAGACCCACGAGGCAAGGTTGGCGAAGTCGGACGCGGCGTGGTTGAGCACCAGCGAAGCCGTGCCGAAGCTCGACGAGCGGTCGTCGAGACGGGCCCACGCCCCCGGCCCGCCGAGGCGGTCGAGGTCGTCGCGCACGATCCCCGCCAGCGCGTCGGCGTCGCGCCTGCGCGCGGCGACGAGGGCGCCCACGCCGGCGGCCGGCCCGGTGATGACCGCGTGCTGCTGGCCGTAGAAGACCAGCGGGATCCGGGGAGAGGCGGTCGGGAGGTAGCTGGCGAAGGAGCGAGCATAGGCGTCGTCGGCGTGCGCCGCCAGAAACGGGGTCTCGAGGTCGCCCGCGAGGTGGGCCAGGGCGCCGAGTCCCGCGACCACCTCGGCGAACGGGGCCTGCGAGCGCAGCGCCGCCGCCAGCCGCTCGCACTGCGTGCGGATGGCGCCTTCCAGGCCCGGCCGCCCGGCCGGGAGATGGTATGGGCGCGGCCACCTCGCGGCGGCCGCGGCGCCGGCCGCGAACTCCGGTTCGTAGCGGGTGATCTGGCGCGCCAGGTCCGGCGGCAGCCAGGGCAGCGCGCGGCGGCCGACCTCCCGGTCGAGGGCGGCTGGGTGAGCGAAACAGACGGCGGCGACGGCGGGGAGGAGAACCGCGAACACGCCGGGAGTGTACGGGTCGCCGCGTCGTTTGGCCAGTGGTGGTACGCTCCTGGCCTGCGGAGGCGTCATGGCCACAGTGCTCGCGACGGTTGCGGCGGGCCGGGGTGAGATTTCGGTCGTCCTCGGCGACCTCACCGAGGAGCGAGTGGACGCGATCGTCAACCCCGCCAACACCGCCCTGGCCCACGGCGGCGGCGTCGCCGGGGCCATCGTCCGCCGGGGCGGGCGCGAGATCCAGACGGAGTCAACCGCGCTGGCTCCGGTCCCGGTCGGGGGTGCGGTCGCCACCGGGGCCGGGCGACTTCCCTGCCGCTACGTGATTCACGCCGTCGGCCCGGTGTGGGGGGAGGGGGACGAGGAGGCGAAGTTGCGCCGCGCGGTCGGGAGCGCGCTGGCGCGGGCCGAGGAGTTGGGCCTCGGCTCCGTCGCGATGCCGGGGATCTCGACCGGAATCTTCGGCTACCCGAAGGGCCCCGGGTGCCGGGTCATCGCAGAAGAGGCCGCCCGGCACCTCGGCGGCCCCAGCGGCACGGTCGTCGAGGTCCGCCTGGTGAGCATCGACGAGGAGACCGCGTCGCACTTCCTCGCCGCGCTCCGGCGCCCGTGGTAAGATCGCGGACGCGCCCGTTTCGGGCGCTATTTCACGTGGGGGGTATCGATGGCAGACCTTGTACAGCTGTGGAACGCCCCGGACGAACCGTTGGACTGCCTCTATCTCGTGACCCACGAAGGCGGGGGCCCCCTCGACGGCATCGTTCTCCCCGGCGCCGACCGCAGAGCCATCGGCCACACGACCGCCGAACTCGGCGTGCGCGGCCTCGAGGGCGAGGTGCTAGTCACCGCCAGCCCGAGCCGCAACTTCCGCCGGATCGCGTGCTTCGGCATCGGCAAGGCCGAGGAGTTCACCGTCCACTCGCTGCGCAAGCTCCTGCGGCGCGTGCTCGAGCAGGCCGGGCGCAACCGCGAGTACCAGATCGCGGTCGCGCTCCCGGTGGCGGCGCGCGACGTCGCCCCGGATCAGGCCCGGGCCGTCGCGCTCGGCGAGCTGGCCCTCGCGGACTACCGTTTCGACCGGTTCCGGTCGCGGCCCGACGAGGCGACCAAGGTGGACGCGGTGCACGTCGTGCCGCTGGCGGGTGAGGACGAAGGTGGGCTCGGCCCGCTCGTGGAGCGGGCCAGGCGGCTGGACGCGCTGGTCAGGCTGGCGAGGGACCTCGGCAACCGGCCGGGGAACGACCTCACGCCGGACGCGTTCGCGACCGAAGTGAGCGCGATGTTCGCCGGCTCGGCGGTGCGCGTCACCGTGATGGGCGCGAAGGAGCTGGAGAAGGAAGGGCTGCGCGGGATCATTGCCGTCGGCAGGGGGTCCGTTCAGGAGCCCAGGCTGGTGCGGCTCGAGTACCGCGCCAAGAAGCCGCGCGCCGCGCTCGTCCTGGTGGGCAAGGGGGTCACGTTCGACGCCGGCGGCATCTCGCTCAAGCCCGCCGCGGAGATGGCGGAGATGAAGCACGACATGGCCGGGGCGGCGGCGGTCGTGGCGGCGATGCGGGCGGTGGCCGAGAAGCTGCCGCCGCTCAAGGTCGTGGGCCTCCTGCCGCTGGTGGAGAACCTGCCGTCCGGGAGCGCGCTCAAGCCGGGCGACATCGTGACGATGGTCAACGGGACGACGGTGGAGGTGGACAACACCGACGCCGAGGGGCGGTTGCTCCTCGCCGACGCGATGGCCTACGCGGCGCGCTTCCACCCCGAGGTCATCGTCGACCTCGCGACCCTGACCGCCGCGTGCAAGGTCGCGCTCGGATCGGAGCTCGCCGGCATGTTCGCCAACGACGACCTCCTGGCGCAGCAGCTCGAGCGCCTCGGCCACTCCACCGGCGACCGGGTGTGGCGCCTGCCGCTCCTCCCGGAGTACCGCCACCTCCTGCGCAGCGAGTGGGCCGACGTGAAGAACAGCGCGGGGCGCTGGGGGTCGCTGCCGGCCTCGGCGGCGTTCCTCGCCCGCTTCGTCCCCGAAAAGGCGCGGTGGGCGCACCTCGACATCGCCGGAGTGGCGTACGTATCGCGCAGCCACAACGGCCTGCCCCCGGGAGCGACCGGCTTCGGCGTCCGCCTGCTGATGGCGCTGCTCGACGAGCTGGCCGAGAAGCCATGACCTCGTACTGGGTGCGTCCGGCCCGGCCGGCGGACCGCAAGGCGGTCACGGAGCTGGCGCGGCGGGTGCGGCGGGAGTTCCACCTCGCCGTGCGCGGCGCCGAGGTGCCCGGCGGGGGCAAGTCGGTCGACCTGATGTGGGTCGTCGAGGCGGGGCGGGGCCAGATCGTGGGCTGTTGCGGCCTGCGGGAAGGCGCCAACGGGACCTGGGAGCTGCACTCGCTCTACCTCGCGCCGGACTGGCGGGGGTTCGGCCTCGGCCGCTCGCTCGTCGAACAGGCGATGCGCAGCGCTCAGGGCGCGGGTGCGCTGGCGCTCTCGTGCTCGGTACCGGCGGAGTACGCCGAGGCGACGGCGCTCCTGCGCGGCCTGGGCTTCGCCGAGCAGGCGGGCGACGGCAGCCACCTCCAGCTCACCCGCGGACTCGGCCAAGTGAGCTAGGGGCGCGACGTGTGCGTCCTCCTCGGCCTCGCGCGCGGCTCCGCGGAGGGCGAGCTCTGGGTCGCCGCCAACCGGGACGAGCGCCTCGACCGGCCTTGGAGGCCGCCGCAGCTTCTCCTGCCCGACCCGCCGGTGTTCGGCGGCCGCGACGTGATCGGCGGGGGGAGCTGGCTCGCGGTCAACCTCGAGGCGGGGTTCGTGGTCGCAGTCACCAACGCCCGCCGCGGCGCCCTCCCCCGCGACCGTTCCCGCGGCGCACTGGTCGTGGACCTCGCAGCCGAGCGCACCGTTCCCGCGGCGCTGGCGCTGCTCTCGGGGCTGGACCTGGCGCGCTACGGGCTGTTCAACCTCTTCCTCGGTGACGGCCGCGACCGCTGGCTCGCGACGAACCATCCGGTCCCCCGGGTCGAGCGCGCGGACGCGGCAGTCGTGGCGGTCGGCAACGACCCCTTGGACGCCCCCGGGGACCGGGTGGTGCGCGCGTCCGAGCGCGCGATGGCCGGAAGCGACCTTCCCGCGGATGCCCTCCGGTCCTCCCTGGAGCGCCTGCTCGCCGACCACGAGGGCGAGGACCCGCTCTGCCGCCACGGCGAGACCTATGGCACGGTCTGCTCGACCGTGGTCGGCCCCGTCGGCTCCGAGGTCGCGGCCTACCGCTTCGCGGCCGGGCCGCCGTGCGTCACCGCGTTCGCCGACGTGGCGATCCCGCGGCGCCGGCCCCGCGGGGAACGGTAGCCCGCGCCCCAGGCTTCCGCGTCCCTCTACTCGTACCTCAACGCCTCGATTGGATCCAGACGCGCGGCCTTGGCCGCGGGGTAGGCCCCGAAGAAGACGCCGACGAGGCTCGCGAACAGGAACGCGACCAGCACGACCTGCGGCTGCACCAGCGTCGGCCAGCCGACGAAGCGCGCGATCATCCGCGCCACCAGCATCCCGACCGCGATCCCGACCGCGCCACCGAGGCCGGAGATGAGCGAGGACTCGATCAGGAACTGGGTGCGGATGTCCGAGCGGCGGGCGCCCAGGGCGCGCCGGACGCCGATCTCCCGCGTCCTCTCGGTCACCGACACCAGCATGATGTTCATGATCCCGATCCCGCCGACGAGGAGCGACACCGACGCGATCGCCCCCAGGAGCATCGTCATGACGCCGCTCATCTGCGTCGCGGTGTCGGCGATATCCTGCTGGGAACGGATCTCGAAGTCGTCGTCCTGACCCCGTCCGAGCCTGTGGCGCTGCCGGAGCAGCGCCTTGATCTCGTCGGTGGCCTGGTCGATGCTCTGAGGCGAAACCGCCGAGATGATGATGTTCCCGATGTACGTGACGCCCATCAGGCGTTTCTGCGCCGTGGTGTAAGGGACGCAGACCAGGTCGTCCTGGTCCTGCCCCATCGCGCTCCCGCCCTTCCTGTCGAGGACGCCGAGGACGCGGAACGGGACCCCCTTCATGCGAATGATCTGCCCGACCGGGTTGCTCTCGCCGAAGAGGTTGTCCACGACCGTCTGGCCGAGCACCGCGACCTTGCTGGCGGCCTTGACGTCGTCCTCGGTGAAGTACGACCCCCTGGCCACCGCCCACGCGCGGATCGTCGGGTAGCTCGGGCCCGTGCCTTGCACCGACGTGGCCCAGTTCTGGTCCCCGAAGACGACCTGGGCGCCGGTCCGCACCGCGGGGTCCGCGAGGGCCACCGAGGGGCACTCGCGGGCGATCGCCGCGGCGTCGTCCGGGGTGAGGTTCTGCACCGAGCCCGCGCCGCCGTGGACGCCGCCGCGGGCGTGCGAGCCCGAGTGGATGAGCAGGAAGTTGGTGCCGAGCGCGCCGATCTGGCTCTGGATGGCGGCGGTCGCCCCCTGGCCGATCGCGACCATCGCGACCACGCACCCCACCCCGATGATCACCCCCAGCATCGTCAGCAGCGTCCGCATCGGGTTGCGCCGCAGCGCCACCATCGCGACCTTGTAGATCTCGAAGACGTTGAACACGCTCGCCCCCTAGTGCCGGCCGCGCGCCATGCCGGCGAGCCCGCCGATGTCCTGGCCCTGCGCGGTCGCGACGCCGACGACGATCCGGGCGCCGTCGGCGAGCTCGCCGTTGCGGACCTCGACGAACTGCCCGTCGGTCAGCCCCGGCACGAACTCGACGGCGAACGGGGCGCCGCCGGGCTTGGCCGGCGGCAGGTAGACCCGCGCCGTGCGGACGGCGGCGCGCGGCCCGTCGCCCGTTCGCGGGCTCTGCGTCGCGGCCCGTTCCGGCGCCGCCTGGCGCGTTCCCTGCCCGTTGATGCCGAGCAGCTCCGGGCGGAACCGCAGCGCCGAGGCGGGGACCCGCAGGGCGTTCTCGGCCTGTGCGACCTGGACCCGGACGTCCGCAGTCATGCCGGGGAGAAGCTTCAGATCGGCGTTGCCGACCTCGACGATCACCGGGTAGGTCACGACGTTGTTGGTGATCTGAGGGGCGAGGCGAATCTGCGATACCTTGCCGAGGAAGTCGCGCTCCGGGTAGGCGTCCACCGAGAACCGGACCGTCTGCCCCTCCTTGACCTGACCGATATCCGCCTCGTCCACCTGGCAGGTGAGCTGCATCCGAGTGAGGTCCTCGGCGATGGTGAACAGCGTGGGCGCCTGGAACGACGCGGCCACCGTCTGACCCGCGTCGTAGTCGCGGGACACGACCACGCCGTCGATCGGCGCGCGGATGACCGAGTACTGCAGGTTCGTCTCGGCCTTCTTGAGCGTCGCCTCGAGCTGCGTCACCTGCGCCGCCGCCTGGTCGTAGACGGCCTTGGCCGACTGCAGCTCGTCCTCGGAGATGAGCCTAGCTTCGAACAGAGCCTTCTGCCGCTTGAGCTTGATCTCCCCGTCGAGAGCGGCGATCTTGGCGCGGTCCAGCTGCGCCCTGGTCTCGTTGACCGTGGCCTCGAACGGGGTGGGGTCGAGGGTAGCGAGGAGCTGGCCATGCTTGATCTTCTGGTTGAAGTCGCTGTGCAGCGTCGCGATGATCCCCGAGACCTGGGAGCCGACCTTCACGGTGGTGACGGCGGTGAGCGTGCCGGTCGTCGCGACGCTTTGGACAACCGTGCCGCGGTCCGCGAACGCAGTCAGGTACGCCGATTGCTTCGCATCGGCCCTCCCGAACAGTGCCCATGCGGCCGCGGCTACTGCCACCACCGCTGCCACCGTCACGACGATTCGTACCCTCTTGCTCACAGAAACCTCCCCGGCGCGCGAGGCGCACCGCAGCCATGCCGCGGTCCTGCGCGTGTATACGATACGACAAGTGGCATCTCAAAGTTTGCACCTGTTTTGCGACGTAGATCCGGACGCAGGCCCGCCTCGCGTCCGGCGGGCGGTCGATTGACTAGAATTCAGGGATGGCACGACCCGCGTGGTGGTTCTGGCCCGGCGCCGCACTCATCGCAGCCAGCATGGGGCTCGCGGCCGCGCGCGTCGGGCCGGTGGCCCAGAACCTCACCCCGCTGTGCTGGACCGGCTTCATCGTCGCCGTCGACGGCTGGCTCGCGCGGCGCGGGCGCTCGTGGCTGCGCGACGCCCCGGCCGAACTCGCGCTCATGGCCGCGGTCTCCATCCCGTCCTGGCTGCTGTTCGAGCTCTACGACCGGCCCAGGTTCTGGACCGGCGCCGGGCCCGAGCTGTGGTGGCATTACTCGGGGCTGCCGCCGTGGCCGTGGCGCGGCCTCGGCTACGCCTGGTCGTTCGCCACGATCACGCCGGCGATCATCCTCCTCGCCGAGCTGCTCGAGCCGGCGGCGGCCAGGCTCGGCGGCCGCGGCGCGGGCGGCAAGGTCCCCGGCGAGGTGGCGGCAGGAATGGCGTGCGTGGGCGCCATCCTGGCGGCGATCCCGCTGCTGTGGCCGTCCGTCTTCTTCGCGGCCGACGTGTGGCTGGCCTGGCCGCTCCTGCTTGACCCGATCAACCACTGGATGGGCCGGCCTTCCGTGCTGGGCGACCTGGAGCAGGGACGGCGCTCGCGGCCGGCGGCGCTGCTGGCGTCCGGGATCGCGTGCGGCCTGCTGTGGGAGAGCTGGAACATGCTGGCGTCGGCGCGCTGGCGCTACACCGTGCCGTTCCTCGGCTCGGTGAAGCTGTACGAGATGCCCGTCTTCGGGTTCCTTGGCTTCGCCCCGTTCGCGCTCGCGGCGTTCGCCCTGTACCAGTTCCTGCGCGGACTGCTGCCCGGCAAGGCGGCGCCGTAGCCCGGCGGCCGGTTCCTGGTCAGCCGGCGACGGCGGCGAGAAGGCGCGCGAGCGCCGCGGGTTCTTCGACCGGGATGCGGCAGGCGCCGCCCTCGCACAGGTAGGCGCGGGCCCGGCCCGGCGGGACGGTTTCGCGCCCCGAAAAGAGGGGCACGGCGCGCGCGGACTCCGCGGCCACCGGGACCGGCCCCGACGGCGCGATGACGCAGCGCGCCGGCCTGTGGCGCCAGGCGGCAGCGAGCAACTCGCGCGTCGAGCCCCAGCGGGGATCCCCGACGACGACGAGGGTCATCGGGGGGGCGGCAGCGGCCTCGGCCGCCTGCACGAGCGTCAGGCACGCCGCCGGGACCCTCGTCGCGAGTCCCGCCCCGGCCGCGACGGCGCGTTGGGCGGCTGACCGGAAGCTCTCCTCTCCCGTGAGCGCCGCGAGGCGGAGCAAGACGCCGGCCATGACTCCCGCCGGCGAGGGCGTCGCGCCGTCGGCCGGGGTTCGCGGGCGGGCGAAAAGCGCCGGGCCGTCGTCCGGCGCGTCGTAGAGCGCCCCCGACCCGACCTGGTAGTGCGCCAGCCTGCGCTCGACGAGCCCCGTGGCGGCCGCCAGCCACGTGACGTCACCGTCCGCCTCGAAGAGCTGGACGAACGCCGCCGCGACCCAGGCGACGTCCTCGAGCGTCTCGACGCCCGAGACGGCGCCGTCGCGCCACGAGCGCTCGAGGCGCCCGTCCGCGGCCTCGCGGGTGAGGAGGAAGCGGGCCGCGGTCGCCGCGGCCTCGAGGTAGCGCGGTTCGGGGAGGGCCGCACCGAGGTAGGCGAGCGACCACGCCGCCATCCCGTTCCATCCCGTCAGGCGCTTGTCGTCGGTCGCCGGGGGCACGCGCCGCCGCCGCGCCGCGAGCAAGCCTTCGCGCGCCGAGGCGAGCAGGCGGGCGGCGACGCCCGGCGTGAGCCGCAGCTCGGCCGCGACCTCGGCCAGCGGCCGGGAGGGGCGCAGCACGCCGGGTTCGCCCTCGCCGCCCGCCGGACCGAGGCCGCAGAGGGCCGTCATCAGCTCGGCCTCGTCGGGAGGGAGCGCTTCGCGCACCTGGGCCGCGGTCCAGGTGAAGTAGCGGCCCTCGCGCCCCTCGCTGTCCGCGTCGGTGGAGGAGAAGAGCGCCCCCTCCGGCCCGCGCATCTCGGTCAGCATGTAGTCGGCGGTCGCGCGCGCCACCGCGACCCACTCGGGGCGGTCGAGAGCGAGGCCGGCCTCGCCGTAGGCCCGCGCGAGCAGCGCGTTGTCGTAGAGCATCTTCTCGAAGTGGGGCAGGAGCCACGCTTCGTCGACGGAATAGCGGTGGAAGCCGCCGCCGAGCCAGTCGCAAAAGCCGCCGGCCGCCATCCCCTCGAGCGTGCCGGCGAGGAGGTCGCGCGCGGTCGGGTCACGCCGCGCCCGGTCGATCAGGAAGAAGAGGCGCGACGACGTCGGGAACTTCGGGGCCGCGCCGAAGCCGCCCCAGCGCCTATCGTACTGGGCCGCCAGCGTCTGGAGGGCGACGGCGGCGGCCGCGGCGGCGTCGAGCGAGCCGGGGGCCGGCTCCTCTTCCGCCGCCAGCTGCACCGCGAGGGTTGCGGCCGCGCCGTCGAGCTCCTCCCGGCGGCTCATCCAGGCGTCGGCGACCGCCGCGATGACCTCCGGGAACGACGGCGTTCCCCATTTGCGCTCGGGAGGGAAGTAGGTTCCCCCGAAGAACGGCTTCAGTTCGGGGGTGAGGAACACCGAGAGCGGCCAGCCCCCGGACCCGGTCATCGCCTGCACCGCGTTCATGTAGACGGCGTCGAGGTCCGGCCTCTCCTCGCGGTCCACCTTGACCGCGATGAAATGCCGGTCGAGGAGCTTCGCGATCGCCGGGTCCTCGAACGACTCCCGCTCCATGACGTGGCACCAGTGGCACGCCGCGTACCCGATCGAGAGGAAGATCGGCTTGTCCTCCTCCCGCGCTCGGGCCAGGGCCTCCTCCCCCCACGGGTACCAATCCACCGGGTTGTGGGCGTGTTGCCTGAGATACGGGCTCGGCTCGCGGATCAGGCGGTTGGCAGGTCGCGCCGGGGTCATGGGCGTGCGCTCACTCGTCGGCGAACGCCGGCGCAGCTGGAGCGTCCATCGGTCCCTCCGCTCCGGGAAAAGGAACGGCGGAGCCGGAATAATCCCCTGGTGAACGCCGCGGGGCCGGACTACCATGGAGCCGTGACCGACTCGGGCATGATCGGAAGACTCGTCAAGGCCGCGCGCCAGAAGGGCGGCGAGCGGCTCGACCTGCGCGGCGGCAAGCCGGCGGTGCTGGTGGCCGGCGGCTCGCTGCTTCAGGCGGGGAAGGCCGTCGTCGCCAGCGAGGAGCTGGAGCTGTGGATCGAGAGCGCCGTCGGGCCCGCGCGCTGGGTGGCGTTGGAGCTGGGCGAGGAGGTCACTGCGACGGTCGAGATCGCCGGCGCGAGCCTGACGCTGCGCGCCAGCCGCACCGGCGGAGAGCCTCGCGCCACCCTCGATCTGGCGCCCGTGGAGCCGCCGCCGGTTGCGGCTCCCCCGCCGCCAACGGAGCCCGCGCCGCCCCGGACCGCGGTGGCGCCGGCGCTCGAGCGGCCCCTCGACCGGATGCTGCGCCGTCTCGTGGAGCTGGGGGGCTCCGACCTGCACCTTACGGCGTCCCGGCCGCCGCTGATGCGTCTCCACGGCGACATGGCCGGCATGCCGGAGTTCACGACGCCGCTGTCGTCGGAACACGTCCTCCTGATGTGCGACGAGGTCGCCGCCGCGGCCAACCGCGCCGAGTTCCGCGCGGAGAGCGACAGCGATTTCGCCTACGAGATCCCCGGGGTGGCGAGGTTCCGGGTCAACCTCTTCCGCGACCGCCACGGCGTCGGCGCCGTCTTCCGCCAGATCCCGACCGAGATCCGGAGCTTCGACGACCTCGGCCTGCCCGAGTGCGTGCGCAGCCTGTGCTCGCTCAACAAAGGGCTTGTGCTGGTGACCGGGCCGACCGGCTCGGGGAAGTCGACCACCCTCGCCGCCATGGTCGACCTCATCAACGAAACGCGCAGCGACCACATCATCACGATCGAGGACCCGATCGAGTTCGTCCACGAGAACAAGAAGTGCCTCGTCAACCAGCGCGAGGTCTACACCCACACCGGGTCGTTCAAGCGCGCGCTGCGGGCGGCGCTGCGGGAAGACCCCGACATCGTGCTCGTCGGCGAGCTGCGCGACCTCGAGACGATGGCGATCGCGATCGAGACGGCGGAGACCGGGCACCTCGTCTTCGCGACGCTGCACACCACCACCGCCGTCTCGACGGTCGAGCGCCTGGTGGACCAGTTCCCCCCCGACCGCCAGGCGCAGATCCGGGTGATGCTGGCGGAGTCGCTCAAGGGCGTGATCGCGCAGATCCTCCTCAAGCGCATCGGCGGCGGAAGGGTCGCGGCGTACGAGATCCTGCTCGGGATCCCCGCGGTCGCCAACCTCATCCGCGAGGGGAAGACGTTTCAGATCCCCACCGTCATGCAGACCGCCAAGCGTCTGGGGATGCGCACGTTGAACGACTCCCTCGCCGAGTTGGTGCGGGACGGCGCCGTGGAGGCTCAGGAAGCGCTCGCCAGGGCCGTGGACAAGGACGCCCTGCGGGGTCTGCTGAAGCTGGAGTGAGCCGGCGGGGTGCGGGGCCGATCCGCCGCTTTGACAGCTCCGGCCCGTCGGGTTAGTGTGTCTGGAGACGAACAGAACGCGAGCGGTGGCAAGGGGGTACGACCATGCACATCAACGACATCCTCAAAGCGGCAACGGAGCGGAAGGCTTCGGACGTGCACTTGAAGGTCGGCGCCCACCCGCTCATCCGGGTGGACGGCACGCTCGTGCCCCTGGTGGAGTTCAAGCGCCTGATGCAGGAGGACACCATCGCGATGGCGTTCTCGATGATGTCCACGCAGCAGAAGGAGAAGTTCAAGCAGTTTCTCGAGATCGACATCGCGTACTCGGTCCCGGGGTTGGGCCGGTTCCGCTGCAACATCTTCCAGCAGCGCGGGTCGGTCGGTCTGGTGCTGCGGTTGATCCCGGCGCGCATCCTCACGGTGAAGGAGCTGCTGCTTCCGCCCGTCCTCGAGAAGATCGCCGACGAGGAACGCGGTCTCGTCCTGGTGACCGGGACCACCGGGTCGGGCAAGTCCACCACGCTCGCGGCGATGATCGACCACGTCAACAGCACCCGCAACTGCCACATCGTCACCATCGAGGACCCGATCGAGTTCCTGCACCGCGACAAGAAGGCGATCATCAACCAACGCGAGGTCGAGGTGGACACCCGCAGCTTCTCGGTGGCGTTGCGCTCCGGCCTGCGCCAGGACCCCGACGTGATCCTGGTCGGCGAGATGCGCGACTACGAGACGATCGAGACGTCGCTGCTCGCCGCCGAAACCGGCCACCTCGTGCTCTCGACCCTGCACACCCTGGACGCCACCGAGACGATCAACCGCATCATCTCGGTGTTCCCGCCGCACCAGCAGAAGCAGATCAGGATCCAGCTCGCGGTGGTGCTCCGGGCGATCATCTCGATGCGCCTGCTGCCCCGCGCCGACGGGCTCGGCCGCGTGCCGGCGGTGGAGGTCCTGATCTCGACCGCCTACATCCGCGAGTGCATCGAGCAGAAGGAGAAGACCAAGCTGATCCGCGACGCGATCGCCGCCGGCACCTCGCAGTACGGGATGCAGACGTTCGACCAGTCGCTGTACAGCCTGTACAAGTCCGGCCTGATCACGCTGGACGAGGCGATCCGGCGCGCCTCCAACCCCGACGAGTTCAAGCTCCGCATCCAGGGGATCCAGTCCACCTCCGACGTGTCGCGCGAGGAGATGGAGAGCACGCTCGAGGGCAGCCCGGGCGCCGAAGCGTTCGCCGCCAACAGCCCGTTCGAGTTCGGCAACAAGGACACCCCGAGCCGATAGCGCCGCGGAGCTCGGGCATGCGCCTCGCTCCCCGGGTTCGCGACGGCGCGGCTGCTCCGAGCGCCGGATCGCTGCACGAGATCGCTCTCGCCATGCTCGCGCGGCGGGCGCTCTCGCGCGGCGAGATCGCCGAGCGGCTCGGGCGCCGGGGGGCGGAAGCGGCGGCGGTGGCGACCGAGGTCGCGCGCCTCGAGCGCGCCGGCCTGCTCGACGACGCCGCCCTCGCGCGGTCCGTCTGTCAGGTGCAGCTTCGGGCAGGGCGCGGCCGGCGCGCCGTGATCGCCGCGCTCAAGCGGAGAAAGATCGCGAAGGACGCCGCCGACGCGGCGCTCGAAGAGCTCGCCGCCGGGGAAGGCGAGGCTGTCGCGCTCGCGGCCGCGTTCGCGAAGGTGACGGCCAGGCACCGCTTTTGGCGGCGGCTTCCGGGGGAGCGCCGGAAAGTGGTACGGTATCTGCTCGCGCGCGGCTTCAGCCTGGAGACGGTGAACCGCGCCCTGCGCGAGAACGGGAGAGACGAGCCGCATGCCGACCAGACCGACGACGCGGGAGATCCGCTCGACGTTCCTTGAGTACTTCGCCGCCCGCGGCCACCGGGTGGTGCCGTCCTCGTCGCTGATCCCCGCCGGCGACGCCACGCTCCTGTTCGCCAACGCGGGGATGAACCAGTTCAAGGACGTGTTCATCGGGCGCGAGCAGCGCGACTACGCGCGCGCCACCTCGTGCCAGAAGTGCGTGCGCGCCGGCGGCAAGCACAACGACCTCGACAACGTGGGCTACACGGCGCGCCACCACACGTTCTTCGAGATGCTCGGCAACTTCTCGTTCGGCGACTACTTCAAGGCGGAGGCGATCGCCTTCGCCTGGGAGCTGCTCACCAAGGTCTACAAGCTGCCGGTCGAGCGGTTGTGGTTCACGGTGTACACCGACGACGACGAGGCGGCGCAGCTGTGGGAGCAGGCGGGCGCGCCCGCCAACCGGATCCTCCGCTTCGGCGAGAAGGAGAACTTCTGGGCGATGGGGGAGACCGGCCCCTGCGGCCCGTGCAGCGAGATCCACTACTACCAGGGGAAGAACCTCAAGAAGAACCGGCCCGAGCTGGTCAACGGCCCCGGCGACGAGACGGTCGAGATCTGGAACCTGGTGTTCATGCAGTACGAGCGCGACGCGGCCGGCCACCTCCACCCGCTGCCGCGGCCGTGCGTGGACACCGGCGCCGGCCTCGAGCGCCTGGCCGCGGTGCTCCAGGGCGTTCCGAGCAACTTCGACACCGACGTCTTCGCCCCGATCCTGGCGCGGCTGGTCGAGATGGCGCAGCGGCCGTACGACCCCGCGGGCGATCTCGGACCGGCGTTCCGCGTGATCGCCGATCACGCGCGAGCGGCCGTGTTCCTGCTCGCCGACGGCGTCGTGCCCTCGAACGAGGGCCGCGGCTACGTGCTGCGCCGCATCGTGCGCCGCGCGCTGCGCTACGGCCGGCAGCTCGGCTTCGACGGCGTGTTCCTCGTCGACGTGGCGCCGGCCGTGATCGACGCCATGGGCGACGTCTACCCGGAGCTCGGGGCGCGGTGGCCGGTCATCGAGCCGTTGCTGCGCGCCGAGGAGGAGAAGTTCTCCCGCACCCTCAACGTCGGGACCGACCTCGTCGGCCGCGAGCTCGACCGCATCAAGAGGGGCGGCGGCGCCGAGCTCCCGGGCGAGACGGCGTTCCACTTCTACGAGACGCACGGCATCCCGATCGACATCATCGAGGAGTTCGCCCAGGAGGAAGGCCTCGCCGTCGACCGGCCCGGCTTCGAGGCGAAGCTCGAGTCGGCGCGGCAGCGCGGCCAGGAGAGCTGGAAGGGCGACCTGCTGGCGCGCTTCCGCGAGGAGTACGAGCAGCTCGCGGGTCGGGGAGTCGTCAGCGAGTTCGTCGGCTACCACGAGCTTGCTCTGGACGGCGCGAAGGTCCTGGCGCTGCTCGGGCCCGGCGCCGAGGTGGACGCGCTCTCGGGCGAGGGCGAGGTGGTGCTCGACCGGACGCCGTTCTACGCCGAGTCGGGCGGGCAGATCGGCGACCAGGGCGTGCTGGTGTGGAACGGCGGCCGCGCCGCGGTGCGCGACACCACGCGGCCGGCGCCCGGTCTCACCGTCCACCACGTGGCCGTGGAGGAGGGGGCGTTGCGGCGCGGCGCGGCGGTGCGCGCCGAGGTGCACCGGGGGCGCCGCCACGACACCCAGGCGAACCACACCGGCACCCACCTGCTGCACGCCGCGCTGCACCGGGTGCTGGGCCCGTCGGCGCAGCAAGCCGGCTCGCTCGTGAACCCGGAGCGGCTGCGCTTCGACTTCTCGTGGGCGCAGCCGCTGCTCCCCGAGCAGATCGAGGCGATCGAGACGCTCGTCAACCAGAACGTGCGCGCCAACTACGAGGTCTCGACGCGAGAGATGCCGCTCGAGGAAGCGCGCGCGGCGGGCGCCATGGCGCTGTTCGGGGAGAAGTACGGCGAGGTCGTCCGCGTCGTCGCCGTGGCCGACGGGACGGTGTCGCGGGAGCTGTGCGGGGGTTGCCACGTGCGCCGCACCGGCGACATCGGCGCCTTCAAAGTCACCGCCGAGCGCGGCATCGCTGCCGGTGTTCGCCGGGTCGAGGCGGTCACGGGACGCGCCGCCATCGAGCTGTTCCAGGATTACCACCGCACGCTGCGCCTCGCTTCGGCACGCGTCAACGTCCCCTTCTCCGAGCTGCCGGCCGCGATCGAGGCCCACGAGAGGAAGGTTCGGGAGCTGGAGCAGGAAGTGAAGGGCCTGCGCCTCAAGCTGGCCGCCGGGGGGGGCGGAGGGGAGGCGGAGGCGCAGGACGTCAAAGGCGTCAAGCTGCTGGTCCGGGAGGCCCCCGAGATGGCCGCCCCGGAGCTCCGCACGCTGGCCGACGCCTTGCGTGGTAAACTCAAGACCGGTATCGTGGTTCTCGGCATGGCGAGCGGGGAGGCGGCGACGCTCCTCGTGGCGGTCACGGATGATCTCGTCGGCCGGATCTCGGCCGGGGAGATCGTCAAGCGGTTGGCGCCGGTGGTGGACGGACGTGGCGGCGGCAAGCCGTCGCTCGCGCAGGCCGGGGGCAGGTCGCCTGGGAAGCTGGGCCAGGCGCTGCAGCTCGCCCCCGGGGTGGTGGAGGAGTTGCTGGGATGAAGCGGTTGGCCGTGATGGTTGCGATCGCGGCGCTGGCGGCGGGTTCTGCGGCCGCCGAGCGCTCCGCCGGCGTGTTCATCTTCACCGCCCCGGACGGCACCCGCCGCATCGTCAACATCCCGGCGCACGGCGCCGGCACGATCACGATCCCCCAGGGCGCGACGGCCCGGAGGACCGAGCTCTGGCCGGCGGTCGAGGATGCGGCCCGCACCCACGGCCTCGACCCCCGGCTCGTGGACCTCGTCATCCGCATGGAGTCCGGGTACAACCCGCGGGCGGTGAGCCCGAAAGGCGCGCGCGGCATCATGCAGCTGATGCCGCAGACGGCGAGCCTGTACAACGTCGCGAACGTCTTCGACCCGCTGCAGAACATCCGCGCCGGCGTCCACTACCTGAAGGACCTGCTGCAGCGCTTCAACTCCAACGTCGCGCTCGCCCTCGCCGCCTACAACGCCGGCCCGGGAGCGGTGGAGAAGAGCGGCGGCGTGCCCCCGTACGACGAGACGCAGAACTACGTGAAGGCGATCCTGATGGCGTACCGGGGCGACGCGAGTTTGCCGACCCTCACCGGCGGTTTCGGCAGGCCGGCGCACGCCGCCCTGCCGGTCGAACTCTCCGCCGAGGAGGGTATGCCGCTGATCGCCAACGTCCACCGGCCCGGAGAGGCGGCTGTCGTGCGGCCCCTCGGTCTGCGGTGAACGCGGGACAGCCGACAGCCGTCAGCTGGTAGTATTCCGGCCCGGGAGGTTCCATGCGTATCCTGTCGGGCGTACAGCCTTCGGGCAAACTTCACATCGGGAACTACTTCGGGGCGATCCGCCAGTTCGTGCAGCTGCAGGCGGATGAGGTGAACGACTGCTTCTACTTCGTCGCCGACCTGCACGCGATGACGACGATCAAGGACGGCGCGGTGCTGCGCGACAACACCTTCCGCGTCGCCGCCGACTTCATCGCGCTCGGCCTCGACCCGGAACGCTCCGTGCTCTACCGCCAGTCCGACGTGCCCGAGGTGGCCGAGCTCGCCTGGATGCTCTCGACGGTGACCCCGATGGGCCTGCTGCAGCGCGGCCACTCCTACAAGGACAAGGTGGCCAAGGGGATCACGCCGAACCACGGGCTCTTCGCGTACCCGGTGCTGATGGCGGCCGACATCCTGATCGTGCGCGCCGACCGCGTGCCGGTCGGGCGCGACCAGAAGCAGCACCTCGAGATGACCCGGGACATCGCGGCGGCGTTCAACCAGACGTACGGGCAGGAGGTGCTGCGCGTCCCCGAGGAGCTGATCCTGCCCGAGGTCGCGGTCGTGCCCGGGGTGGACGGCCAGAAGATGTCGAAGTCCTACGGCAACACCCTCGAGATCTTCGCCCCCGAGGCGGAGCTCAAGAAGCGCGTGATGTCGATCGTCACCGACTCGACGCCGGTGGCCGACCCCAAGCCGACCCGAGGGAACACGCTGTACGCCCTGCTCAAGGTCTTCACCCCGGACGACGCGTGGCCGGAGACCAAGAAGCTGTTCGTCGAGGGAGGCACAGGCTACGGGGAGATCAAGAAGCGGCTTCTGGGCCTGATCCTCGACACCTTCCGCGACGCGCGCGCGCGCCGCGACCGACTGGACTCCGACCGGGGCTATGTCGAGGGTGTCCTGCGCGACGGCCGCGACCGGGCGCACGAGGTGATCTCGCTGGTCATGGGCGACTGCCGCCGCGTCGGCGGTCTGGGGTGGTGAGGAGAACCGGTTTGCCGGCCGCCGGGCAGCGTGTCCCGCCCGCCGCGGCTTCGTGTATCATCCCGGCCAACTTGCGGCTTCACGATCGAGGCGCTCGAAGGAGGGGGGAGAGCCAATGCACAGCACGGCGCAACTGATTCTTCTGGTGATCGGGTTTTCGGTGTTCGGGTTGTTGTTCGCGGCGTACCTGGCGCGGTGGGTGCTGCGGTTTTCGACGGGCAGCGCGGCGATGCAGAAGATTTCGAACGCCATCAAGGAAGGGGCGGAGGCGTTCCTGCGCCGGCAGAACCGGACGATCCTGATGCTGGCGATCGTGTTTGCGGGCATCCTGTTCGTGGGGTACGGATTCGTGCGCAGCCACCGGGAGTTCGACCCGGTGGGGAGCTCGCTGCAGCTGGCCTCGTGGATCACCCTCTCGTTCGTCTTCGGGGCGTTGTGCTCGGTGTTTGCGGGGTACGTGGGGATGTGGGTCTCGATCCGGAGCAACATTCGGACGGCGACGGCGGCGTTGTCGAGCCTCAACGACGCGTTGCGGATCGCGCTGCGGGGCGGGGCGGTTTCGGGCCTGCTGGTCGTGGCGATGAGCCTGCTCGGCGTCAGCGGTCTGTTCGCCCTCGTCAACGAGTTCGGCCACGTCGAGCCGACCAAGATCCCGCTGCTCATCGTGGGGTACGGGTTTGGCGCCTCGTTCGTCGCCCTGTTCGCGCAGTTGGGGGGCGGCATCTACACCAAGGCGGCGGACGTCGGGGCCGACCTGGTGGGCAAGGTCGAGGCGGGCATCCCGGAGGACGACCCTCGCAACCCGGCCGTCATCGCGGACCTGGTGGGCGACAACGTCGGGGACTGCGCGGGGCGCGGCGCGGACCTGTTCGAGTCGACGGCGGCGGAGAACATCGGCGCGATGATCCTGGGCGCGTCGCTGGCGGCGGCGGCGGACAAGGCGAACTTCGGGTTTTCCGCGGGCGTCATCGGCGTCATGATGTTCCCGCTGATCGCGCGGGCGTTCGGGATCGTCGCCTCGATCGTGGGCATCATGATGGTCCACATGGACAAGGACGAGAAGCTCGACCCGATGCAGGCGCTCAACCGGGGGTACTACTTCGCGGTCGTGCTGGCGATGGCGGCGTTCGGCGGGGCGACGTACTGGCTGCTGAACTCGCCGGCGGCGCCGGACGCGTGGTGGCACTTCTTCCTGTGCGGCATCGTCGGCGTGCTCACCTCGGTGGCGTTCGTCTACATCACCCAGTACTACACGGAGTACCGGTACCGGCCGGTGCAGTCGATCGCGGAAGCGTCGAAGACGGGTCCGGCGACCAACATCATCGCGGGCGTCGGCGTCGGCTTGGAGTGCGTGTGGATGCCGGCGCTGGTCATGGGCGCGGCGCTGCTCGGCTCGTACTTCCTGGGCAAGTCGGCGTTTCCGGCGGCCTCGGGGATGAACGGGGGCCTGTTCGGCACCGCGGTGGCCACCATGGGCATGCTGGCGACGGCGGCGTACATCCTGGCGATGGACACCTTCGGGCCGATCACGGACAACGCCGGGGGCATCGTCGAGATGTCGGAGCAGCCGGAGGACGTGCGGCGCAAGACCGACCGGCTGGACGCGGTGGGCAACACCACCAAGGCGCTGACCAAGGGGTACGCGGTGGGGTCGGCGGCGCTGGCGGCGTTCCTGCTGTTCCAGGCGTACATGGACGAGGTGGCGCAGTACGCGGGGCAGCCGATGCACGCGGTCAACCTCGCCAACCCGGTCGTGTTCGTCGGCGCGCTGCTCGGCGCGACGCTGGTGTTCTTGTTCTCGTCGATGGCGATCCGGGCGGTGGGCAAGGCGGCGCAGGCGATCATCGAGGAGGTTCGGAGGCAGTACGCGAAGTTGCCGCGCATCAACGACATCATCCAGTTCCCGGCGGACTTCAAGCCGGACTACGGGACGTGCGTGGACATCGTCACGCGCTCGGCGCTGCGCAAGATGGTGGCGCCCGGGCTGCTCGTCGTCCTGACGCCGATCGGCGTGGGCCTGATCTTCCGGGCGTTCATCACGCCGCAGGACAAGCTGATCGCGGCCGAGGCCGTGGCCGGCCTGCTGATGGTCGGGACGATCGTCGGCATCCTGATGGCGCTGTTCCTCAACAACGGCGGCGGGGCGTGGGACAACGCGAAGAAGTACATCGAGAGCGGCGCCCACGGGGGCAAGTACCTGACCGGGCCGGACGGCAAGAAGACCAAGAACCCGACGCACGCCGCCGCGGTCGTGGGCGACACCGTCGGCGACCCGTTCAAGGACACCGCGGGCCCCTCGCTGCACGTGCTGATCAAGCTGCTGTCCACGATCACACTGGTGCTCGCTCCCCTGTTCATTTGAACCCGACCCGCCTCAGCCGAAACACCAACCCCGCCGGGTTCCGGCGGGGTCGTTCGTTTCGGGCGGTGGGCGCGGCGCCCGGGGCTCAGAGACGCCTGGAATCGTCCGTCGGAGCGAGGTCGGCGCCGCTCGCGGCCTGGCGGCGCTTGTCGAGGAAGTGCGCGACCACCATGTACACGCCGGCGAGCACGAGCAGCCCGGGCCACCAGTCTTCCAGGAAGGTGAAGTCCACCGGGTAGAACTGGTTGTAGAGGAGGAAGAGGCCGGCCAGGAGGAGGAAGAGGCCGAACCCGAGGCGGCTGCCCCGAGCGGGCGCCGCGCCCGGCGCGGCCGCGGAAACCGGCTCCGCGACCAGGCCGAGGTTGAGCGCCTGCGCCTGGCGGTAGGCGTCGACGAATCCGAAGAGCACGACGCCCGCGACGAGGATGCCGAGGCTGGAGTGCTCGCTCAACCAGATCGCCGCCACGAACGAGATGAAGATGGCGAACGCGCGCTGGTACAGCCCGAGGTAGAGGTGGCCGAGGCCGGGGAAGCACGAGAGCACCACGGCGAGGCCGGGGGAGCGCCGGATCACGACCGGTGTCGCCGCAGGCTCGGCGGCCGGCAGCGGCGGCGCGAGCGGCGGCATCCCCGGAGAGCTCGGAGCTGCGCTCGTCTGTGCCTGTTGGTAGGTTTCCTGTTCGTTCATGACCGTCCTCCCTTTCCACCCTCTACAACGCGCTTGCCGGCCTTGGGGTTCGCGGGAGCGCCGCCGACGAGCGCGCGGGCGGAGTTCCAGATTTCGGCGGCGCGGTCGCGCGCCCAACCCTCGGCGGCGAGGAGCGAGCTCCTGATCCGCTCGGAGTAGCTCGAGACCCGGTTCTCCACCGCGGCGCGGGCGTAGACGGCCGCCCGGTCCATGCCCTCGCTCGACGCCCGGGCCACCTGCGCCGGGTTGGAGACGAGAAACACCGTGAGCGCCGCCAGCAGGTACGCCGCGGCGGTCGCGAGCCGCAGGTCGAAGAAACGCGCCCGTTGCCGGCGCAGCTCGATGCGCTGTCGCGGCGGCAGCGCGAGCGCCGCCCGCAGCCGGCCGCCGGCGCGGGTCGCGGCGCCGACCTCCCGCAGGGTGGCGAACGCCTCCCACGCCGCCCGGCAGGCGGGGCAGGCGCGCATGTGTTCCATGAGAAGGCCGCGGTCTTCCTCGGCGGCATCGCCGTCGAGCGCGGCGGCGAGCGCATCGAGCGCCTGCTCGCACGCCGGCGCCAGCCGCGGCAGCGCCTTCAGGCGCCGCACCAGCGCTGCGGGCGCGCGCACCGAGCGCAGGACGCTCTCGCCTTCGGACATGTCGCGCGCTCGCTCGACCGCGGCCTGGCACGAGGCGCAGCCGGCGAGGTGCTCGGAGAGGTCCGCGGGGAGGTCGCCGGCGAGCGCCGCATCGAGGCGGTCGAGGAGGGCGTCGCAGCTGCTCACGAGCCGGCTCCCGCGGGCGCGACCCGCATGCGGGGGACGAGCTGCACCGCCACCGTCGCCGCGAGCTCCCGTCGCGCCCGGTTCAGGCGCGACTTGACCGTCCCGATCGGCAGGCCGAGCTCCTCCGCGAGCTCCTCGTAACTCCAGTCGGCGAAGTCGCGGAGCATGATCAGCTGCGCGAGTTCCTCGGGCAGCCGTTCGAGCGCGGCCTTCGCGAGCTCGAGCCGCTGGTGGCGGACGGCGCGGGTGTGCGGGTCCTCGCCGCCGGGCAGGCTCTCGAGGAACTCGGGATCGACCCATGTGGCTTTGCGCTGCTCGCGGGATCGGCGGTACGCATCCACGAAGAGGTTGCGTGCGACCCGGTACGCCCAGGCGCGGAACGACGAGGTGTCGGCCGCGTACCGATGGAGGTTCTGCCACAGCTTGAGGAAGACCTCCTGGGTGAGCTCCTCGGCCTCGCCCCGGTGGCGGGTGAAGGAAACCGCCATGCGGAAGATGTCGTCGGCGGTCGCGTCCACGAGCGCCTCCCAGGCCCGCTCGTCGCCGGCCCGGCAGCGCTCCACGACGCCCTCGAGTGCCTCGTCCCTCATCGCTCTGTCCAACGCAAACCGGCGCCCCGTGGTTCTCGGTCGCCCGCTCCGGCTTCCAACGGTAGCAGAACCGGGGACCCCGGGCGACCGGGAAGCAAGCGGGCTGGAACGTTGTTGTGAACTATGGCACAATAAGGGCCACGGGGAGGGCAGGATGACGGAAGCGGTCGTGACATTGGAGCAGCAGGTGCGAGACGCCCTCGAGGACGTGCGGCCCGCGTTGCAGATGGACGGCGGCGATGTCGAGTTGGTCGCGGTCGACGGGGGCGTGGTCACGGTGCGATTGCTGGGCGCATGCGGGGGATGCCCGATGGCCACGATGACGCTCGTCGGGTTCGTCGAGGAGCGGCTCAAGCAGCGCGTCCCCGAGGTCCGTCAGGTCGTCTCCGTCTGAACCCGGCACCGGGCCCGATCCGCGGCCGGGGTCGTCGCGGCACCTTGCATCGTCCCTGTCCGGAATGGATAATGCGTCTGAAACCGGAAAGGGAGGTTCCATGAAGAAGCTCAGCGCGTTCTCGGTTCTGACTTTCCTGCTGGTGGGGATCCCCTCGTACGCCGGCGTCTATTACACCGCCAAGACCACCGCGCAGGGCAACCGCGGGGCCGAGATGCAGGACGCAACCGTCCAGGCCTGGGTCAGCGGCGGCAACGCCAAGGTGGTCTTCCAGCAGAGCGGCAACCCGATGATGAGCAAGGGGATGTACATGGTCACCAAGGACGGCGGCAAGGCCATGTACATGGTGAACCCCGAGGAGAAGTCGTATTACAAGTGGGACATGGATTCGTTGATGGGGATGGCCGGCGGCATGATGAAGATGATGAACATGACGTACACGGATCCCAAGGTGGAGAAGATCTCGGAGGAGCCTGACGGACTGGTGGCCGGGGTTCCGACGATCCACTACAAGTTCCACACGAGCTACACGATGTCGATGAGCATGATGATGATGAAGAAGCGGATGCATGTCGTCAAGGACGAAGAGATCTGGGCGGCGCCCAAGCTCGTCGAGGCCGGCCTCGGGATCTGGCTGCGCAAGACCCCGCCGAAGACGAACAACGAGCAGCTCGACGCCATGATCAAGGCCGAGATGGGCAAGGTCGAGGGGTTCCCTTTGAAGATGCGGACGGTCCAGACCTCCACCGACGAGAAGGGCAAGGTCGAGACGACCACCACGACGATGGAGGTCACCGACCTGCAGATGCAGGCGGTGCCCGACTCGACGTTCGAGATACCGGCCGGGTACAAGGAAACCTCGATGATGGGCGGCGAGAAGGGCGGGAAGGACGAGGAGTCCAACCCGTTCCTGAAGATGATGGGACAGGGCAAGAAGAACCCGAACTAGCGACATGCGATGTCGGAAGACTCGAGGCCCCCGCGCCGGCCGGCGCGGGGGCCTTGCCGTCAGCGGGTTTCGGCCGGGCCGGCAAATCCGCCGTACAATGACGGCCGCGCGGCAGCGGGGGTGGGTGATGGCGGCGAAGAGAGTGGCGTTCGCGTTGGCGGCGGTCATGATCGCGGGGTTGGCAGTGGCGGGCGGGCCGCTCGACGTGTTGCCCCCGGCGGTCCACGACCCGGGCGTGGCGACCGTCGAAGAGGTCCTGGGGTTTGCGCCCGGCGAGCAGATCACCGACCCCGAACAGGTCGTGCGCTACGCCAAGGCGCTGGGGGCTTCCGCGCCGTCGCGCGTCCGCCTGCTGGAGTACGGACGTTCCAGGGAGGGGCGGCCTCTGCTGCTGCTCGTGATCGCCTCCCCCCAGAACCTGGGGCGCTGGGACGAGGTGCAGGCAGGCCTCGCGACGCTCGGCGACTCCAGGTCGCTTCCGCAGGCGAAGGCGGCCGAGCTGATCCGCGACCTGCCGGCCGTGGTCTGGATCCAGTGCTCGGTGCACGGCGACGAAGCCTCCGGCGCCGATGCCGGCCTCGCCCTCGCATACCACCTGGCATCCGGCGGCGGCCCGGAGGTCGAGAGGATCCTCAACAACACGATCGTCGTGGTGGACCCGGTGGAGAACCCCGACGGGCGGGCGCGCTTCGTGGAATCGAACCGGCAGGCGTGCGGGCCCGTCCCCGACCCCGAGCCCGCGAGCGCGGAGCACGTCCAGCCGTGGCCCGGCGGGCGGGTGTCGCACGACCTCTTCGACCTCAATCGGGACTGGTTCGCGCTCAGCGAACCGGAGACCGCCGCCCGGGTCGCGGCGATGCTGCGCTACCACCCGATCGTGGCCGCGGACCTCCACGAGATGGGCGCCGAGGAGGGGTATTACTTCGCCCCGCCGGCGGTCCCGCGCCATCCGTTGCTGGAGGGCGAGGGGGACGCGCTGCTCGACCTTCTCGGCCGCGGCAACGCCGCGGCGTTCGACGCGCACGGCTTCCGCTATTGGACCCGCGAGGTGTTCGACGCGTTCTACCCCGGCTACGGCGACTCGTGGCCGGCGCTCACCGGCGCGGTCGGGATGACGTTCGAGCAGGCGTCGAGCCGGGGCCTGGTGACGCTCCTGAAGGACGGGGCCAAGCTCACCTACGCCGACGGCGTGGCCCACCACCTGCTCGCGGCGTTCACCACGTGCCTCACCACGGCGGACAACCGGGAGCGCTTCCTGCACGGCTGGTTCGCGTTCCGGCAGACCGCGGTGGCGGAGGGGGAGCGCGGCCCGGCGCGCGCGTTCCTGCTCGGCGACGGGACGGACCCGGCCGCCGCGGACGAACTCGGCGGGCTGCTCGCCAGGCAGGGGATCGAGGCGTTCCGCGTGAGGACGGGCAAGGGTGACGTGCCAGCGGGGAGCGTCGTGGTTCCGCTCGCGCAGCCGCTCGGGCGGCTCGCGCGCATCCTGCTGGACCGCGGGGCGTCGATGGGCAAGGCGTTCGAGCAGGAGCAGGCGCGCCGCGACGCCAAGCGCCTGCCCGACGAGATCTACGACATCACGGCGTGGTCGCTTCCCATGTTGTGGAACGTGCCGGCGAGGGCGCTGCTTTCGGTCCCCCAGGGGGTCGGGCTCGAGCGCCTCGACCCCGGCGCATCGCGACCGGGCGCGGTGACCGGCGAGGGTAGGGTCGCGTTCCTCCTGCCGTGGACCGGCGACGCGTCGGTGCGGGCGCTGGCGCAGCTGCTGCGACAGGAAGTGAAGGCCTCGGTGGCCCGCAAGGCGTTCACCCTCGGGGGGCGCGAGTTCGCGCCGGGCACCGTGGTGGTGCGCCGCGCCGGGAACCAGCCCGGCCTGCGCCGCCGGCTCGAGGAGGTCGCACGGAGCACCGGTGCGGACTTCTTCGGCGCCGAGACCGGCTATGCCGAGGCCGGAATCGACCTCGGCTCCACCAACGTCGTGGCGCTCAAGGCGCCGCGCGTCGCGATCGCGTGGGACGCGCCGACGTCGGCGCTCTCCGCCGGCGGCCTGCGCTGGGCGTTCGAGCAGGCGTTCGGCTACCCGGTGAGCGCGGTTCGCACCTCGACTTTGGCGCACGCCGACCTCTCTCATTTCGACGTCATCGTGCTTCCCGACTCGTGGGAGCGGGACGGGTCGTACGCCGGCGTTCTCGGCGAGGAGGGGGTCAAGCGCCTGACGGCGTGGGCCAACGAGGGCGGGACGGTCGTCGCGGTCGGCGGCGGGGCGGCGTTCCTGACCGACGAGAAGGCCGGCCTGCTCGCCTCCAAGCTCGAAAAGCGCCTCGGCTCCGAGCCGGCGCCGGAGAAGGGAAAGCCCGGCAAGCCCGAGGCCGCGCCCGCCCCCGGCGACCGGGCGTACAACTACGACGCCGAGGTCAAGCCCGCGGAGGAGGAACCGCCGCTGGTCCCGGGCGCCATCCTCCGGGTCGAGCTCGACCCCGACAGCCTGCTCGCGGCCGGCTTCCCCGGCGGCCAGGTGGACGTGCTGGTCGACTCGCGAAGGGTGTTCACGCCGCTCAAGCTCGACCGCGGCAGCAACGTCGGCGTCTACGCCGGGCCGAGCGACCTGGTCCAGGCGGGGTTCGTCCTCCCCGCGTCGCGCGAGCAGCTCACCGGCAAGGCGTTCCTGATGTGGGAAGCGCGCAAGCGCGGCCAGGTGGTGGGGTTCGCGGAGGACCCGGTCTCCCGCGGGCTGACGCGCGCGGAGATGCTGATCCTGGCCAACGCGGTCTTTTTCGCCCCGGCGTACTGACCGGTCTTCTCGGTGGCGCGACTGGTTGGTAGGATGGCCCGCATGGAAGCTCGCCGGTGAGCGACTGGTGGTGGGTAGCGTTCGGGGGGGTCGTGGCCCTCCTGCTCGGCCTCGACCTGTTCGTGTTCCACCGCCGGTCGGGCCGCGAGGGGACGCGCCGGGCGCTGGCGTGGAGCGCATTCTGGATCGGCCTGGGTCTGGCGTTCTCGCTGGTCGTCGGCGTGGCGCGCGGCCACGACGCGGCGCTCACCTACCTCACCGCCTACCTGATCGAGCAGTCGCTCTCGGTGGACAACCTGTTCGTGTTCGTGGCGCTCTTCGCCTACTTCTCGGTCGCGCCAGAGCACCACCACCGGGTCCTGTTCTGGGGGATCCTGGGCGTGATCGTCACCCGCGGGGCGTTCATCTTCGCCGGCGTCGCGCTGATCGCGCGCTTCGAGTGGGTGGTGTACGTCCTCGGCGTGATCCTGATCGCCACCGCCGCGAAGCTCGGCCTGTCGGGCGGCGAGGAGATCCACCCGGAGAAGAACCTGGTCGTCCGCTTGGCGAGCCGCGTGCTGCCGATGGTGAAGAGCTTCCACGGCGACAAGTTCGTGGTGCGGACCGGGCGCGGCTGGCGGTTCACGCCGCTCCTTCTGGTCCTGCTCGCGATCGAGAGCACGGACGTGATGTTCGCGGTGGACTCGGTTCCGGCCGTGCTCGCGATCTCGCGGGACTCGTTCGTCGTGTACACCTCGAACGTCTTCGCCATCCTGGGGCTGCGCGCGCTCTACTTCGCCCTGGCGGGTGCGCTGCGGTCGTTGCGCTACCTGCGGCCGGCGCTCGCGGTGATCCTCGGCCTCGTCGGCGTCAAGATGCTCCTCGCCGAGGTCGTCGCCGTCCCCACCGAGGTGTCGCTGGGCGTGATCGCCGTCATCCTCGGCGCCGCCGCCGCGGCGTCGCTCCTCCTGCCGGAGCGCGGCGGCAAGGCGAGCCGGGGTTAAGCCGGGGCCCGCCCCCTCTCGGGCACCCCGAGCCGGCGGGGCTCCCCGCCGACGCCCCGGGAGTCGGGGTGTCCCCGCGCCGGCGGAAGCGGGGGACAATGGGTCGGGTTTCCTGAACGGGAGGCGGCGATGACCGGAGAGCCTGCGCGCGGCAAGGTGCGGATCGAGCGCGACACCCTCGGGGCGATGGAGGTCCCGGCAGAAGCGTTGTACGGCGCCCAGACCGCTCGGGCGGTGGCGAACTTCCCGTTGAGCGGCTGGCCCCTCCCGGCCGGCTTCCTCGCCACGCTCGCGCGGATCAAGGCTGCGTTCGCGCGCGCCAACGGGGAGCACGGGTTGCTGCAGCCCGAGATCGCGCGTGCGGTCGCGGCCGCCGCGGAGGAGGTCGCGGGCGGCGCGCACCTGGAGCAGTTCCCGATCGACGTCTTCCAGACCGGGTCGGGGACCTCGACCAACATGAACATGAACGAGGTCGTCGCGCACCTCGCCAACCTCGCCCTGTCCGGCGACCCCGCCGGGCACCGTCCGGTCCACCCCAACGACCACGTCAACCTGGGGCAGTCCTCGAACGACGCGGTCCCGGCGGCGCTGCGCATCGCCGCGGCGGTAGAGTGGCGCGACCGCGTGCGCCCGGCCGCCGCCGGCGTCGCCGCCGCGCTGCGGCGGCTTGCGGTCGCGCACCGCGCGACCGTGACGCTGGGGCGGACCCACCTCATGGACGCGGTGCCGACGACGTACGGGCGCGTCTTCGGCGCATGGGCCGATCGCCTGCAGTCGGCGTGCGACCGGGGCGACGAGAGCGCGCGCCACCTGTTGCGGCTTCCCCTCGGCGGCACCGCGGTCGGGACCGGGATCAACGCCGATCCCGGGGTCGTCGGCCGCGTCGTCGAGCTGCTGGCGCAGGGGACGGCGCTCGCCGTGACGCTGGAGCCGAACCGGGCGGTGGGAATCGCGGCCCAGGACGCTCCGATCGCCTTCGCCGACGCCCTCGCCGGCCTCGGCCGCGTCCTCTTTGCGACCGCCAACGACCTCCGCCTGCGCGCCTCGGGGCCGTTCGGGGGCCTCGGCGAGCTGGCGCTGCCGGCGGTGCAGCCGGGCTCCTCGATCATGCCCGGGAAGGTGAACCCCGTGATCCCCGAGGCGGTGGCCCAGGTGGCGCTCGAGGTGGAGGGGCTCGCCGCCGCCTGCCGCGCCAGCGCGGCGCTGCACCAGTTGGACCTCTCGCACGCCAACCCGCTCCTCGCCTGGAACCTCGACACCATGGCGCGGCTGCTGGCCTGCGCCTGCGATCTCCTCGTGGCGCGCTGCCTCGACGGGTTGCAGGTGGACGTCGCGCGCGCCCGCCGTCTCGCCGCGGCGAGCCCGGCGCTCGCCACGGCGCTCGCCGCGCGCATCGGCTACGAGCGCGCCGCCGGGGTGGCCAAGGCCGCCGAAGCGGCGGGGGAGAGCGTCTTCGACGCGGCCCGCCGGCTCGAGGTGCTGCCGGAGGCCGAGCTGGCCGAGGCGCTCGACCTCGACCGCATGGCGGGCGTCGAGCCCTGATCGCTCCGGCGCGGGCGTTTCATTCCTTCGCAGTCGTGACAAGATTGCCGCCGTGATCCGTCCATCAAGACGTGAGCGACGAACCCGGGGCGGTGGAGTTCTCCTGCGCGGTGGCGGCGGTACCGCCGGTCGAGGCCGTGGTCGGGGCTGAGCTGCACGCCGACGGTCGGGCCGAGGAGTCGCTCGCGGCCGCGTTCGCGGCCCTGGCGGCGGGGGACCTCGACGCGATCGAGACGGTCTACGACGCCTGCGCGCCGGACCTGTTCGGCCTCGCCTTGTGGCGGACCGGCTCGCGCGAGGACGCGGCGGACGTCGTGCAGGAGGTGTTCGTCCGGCTGGCCGCCGGCTTGTCCGGTCTCGGGCGGGTCCGCAAACCGCGGGCCTACCTGCTGGCGATGGGCCACAGCGCGGCGGTGGACATCCTGCGCCGGCGCAAGATCACGGTGGAGGCCGACGACGCCGTCCTGGAGCCGGTGCGGCCCGACCCGGTGACCGCCGCGGACGCGGCGAGGGCGTCGCGGCTGGTCCTGGGTCTTCCGGCGGCGCAGCGCGAGGCCGTCTACCTGCGCCACTTCGCCGGCCTCTCGTTCGCCGAGATCGGCGACGTGACGGGCGTGCCGACGTTCACGGCGGCGAGCCGGTACCGGCTCGGGATCGGGCGGCTGCGCAAGTTGATGGGGGTGGTGCGATGAACGACGAGCTGTTTCGTGGGATGAAGCCCGCGAGCGCGCCGGCCGGTCTGCGGGATCGTGCGCTCCGGGCCGCGCGAGCTGCGGCCGGCGAGCCCGGCGCCGCGAAGCGCACGGGCGTGCGGTTCACGCGCTTCGACCTGGCATGGGCGACGGCGCTGCTGCTCCTGCTGGCGTTCAACCTGCTGCTCTCGGCGCGCGGGCGCTCGGACGGCGTCGTGGCGGCGAGCGGGCATGAGGCGGTTGTCGACACGCGTGCAAACCGCGACGACCGGCATTTGGCCCAGGAGCTGGGCGTCAGCCCCTGGTTGATTGCGGCCGAGCGGTCAACGGCTGGGCGCAACGCCGGCGAGGAGTTGCGCCAGCTGCTGGACGATCCCGCGTTCGAACGTCTCTGAGGGAGCCGTGCGGACTGGGGTGTCGTGGGACTGAAGGGGGAACGGTGATGGCGATGTCAAGAGCGATGCGGCGGACGGTGCGGGTCGTCGGGGTGGCGCTGGTGGTCGCGCTTGTCGGGTTGCTGGCGCTGCGGATCTACGGTGACCGTAGGCTCGCCGCCGCCGAGCGCGAGTTCACGGTGAACGTCGGGCCGACAGCCGGATCCCCGGGCCGCTCGGCGGGGGTTCCTGACGAGCTCAACGCCGCCATCTATCTGCGTGCCGGCGCTGAGGCGGTCGTTCTCCCCGGGGGCGACAAGGCGGCGGCGGCCGAGCTCACGGCGGGCGATCCCACGCGGTGGAACGCGCAGCAGGTCGCCGAGGCGGGGCGGATCCTCACCGCCAACGCGCCGGCGTTGACGCTGCTGCACCGCGCCGCCGGAATGACGAGGTCGAGCTTCGGGGCGGTGAACCCGGCGAACCTGGTCGAGGACCTCAGGAGCAAGCTGCCGCTTCTCAAGCTGCTCTGGGCCCAGAGGCTCCTCTGGCTCGACGCGCACCTGGCGCTGCGCGACGGCGACGCGGCGCGCCTTCTCGAGGATGCGAGGGCGATGTCCGTGATGGCCGCGGCGCTGGAGCGGGAATCGCCGCTGATCTCCGAGCTGGTCGGGATCGCGGCGGAGAAGATCCTCCTCGGCACGGTCGCCGATTCGGCCGCGAACCCCCATCTGGACGAGGCCGCCGTGTCAGACCTCTCGCGGGTGCTGCTCGACGTGGACCTGCGCGTCGCGTGGAGGCGGTCGCTGGCCTTCGAATCCAAGGTCCCGGGAGGCCTGCAGGCCTTCGAAGGAGGCCCGAAACCCCGAGGGAACCTCATCAGAAGGGTTGTCTACCTCGCTGCCCCGAGCTTCTGGGACGCACCGTACGTCGAGTGGATGGCGCGCCTGCTGAAGGCGGTGGACGTTCCTTACGCGAGCAGCTTAGGTTCGCTCACGCACCAACGCCCTCGGAGTGACGTCAGTCCGCTTGCGGCCTCGATCCCCAACCTCACCCAGGCGGCTGGCCGAAACCAGGTGATCCTCTCCGAGCGGCGGTTGGCCAGGTTGGCGTTAGCCCTTCGCAGCCGGGCGCTCGAGAGCGGCGCCTACCCCGACTCACTCGACGCTTTCCCCGAGGCCGCTGCTCCCGACCCCTTCACCGCCGAGCACATCGTTTACACGCATCGGCCGGACGGCTCGGCCCAGATCAGCGTCCCGAGCGGCGTCAAGCTCTGGGAGCGGATGCAAGAGAACGTGGGCTTTCCTGGGCCGTTCAACTGGGAGCTGCCGGCGCCGGGAAAGGTAGCCGTGAAGAAGTAGCGTGGCCGTCGGCACTAGGCGTCCCGCGGGGGTTCCGCGTCAGCCGGAACCCCCGTATCATTGCCGCAGGGAAAGGACGCCCTCATGTTCATCCCGATCGGGCTCGATCAGACGTCGGTCCGGCGCCTGCCGTGGGTGAGCATCGGCATCATCGCCGGCGATCTCCCGGTCTTTTTACTCGCTGGTGTCTCCGTCGGATCTCTTGGGACGGCCCACGGGCCGGGCTTCTCGGGGTGAAAGGAGCGCAGCGATGAGGATCTCAAGAGTTGCGCGGGCGACGGCATGGACGGTCGGAATCGCGTTGGCCGTCGGGCTGGCGGGATTCTCGGCGCTTCGCCTCTATGGCAGCCGCCTGCTCGCCGCGGCCCAGCGCGAGTTCACGGCGAAGGTCGGGCCGGTGGCGGGCAACCCGTATGCCTCGGCCAAGGTCCCCGACGACGAGAACGCCGCGATCCTGCTGCGCGCCGGCGCCGAGGCGGTGGTTCTCCCCGGGGGCGACAAACCGCTCGCTGGAAACCTCACCATGATCGAGGCGAAGCAGTGGAACGCGCAGCAGGTCACCGAAATCAGGCGCATCCTTGCTGCCAATGCGCCGGCTCTGGAACTGCTGCACCGCGCGGCGCCCATGACGAAATCAAGCTTTGGCTTGGTCGATTCCGTGAACGAGGCCGAGGAACTCAACATGACGAGACCGAGGCTCGGCTTGGCCGATCCCGTCAACGAGATCGAACAGTTCAAAGCGAAGATGCCCATTCTCAAGTTGCTCTGGGGGCAGCGCCTGCTCCTGCTGGACGCGCGGCTGGCCTTGCTCGATGAGGAGCTGGCAGCGTTTCCTGGCCGATGCCAGTTCGATGTCGACGATGGCGGTCGCCCTCGAGCGCGAGAGCCCGATGGTCGCGGTGCTCATTGGGGTCGCCGCCGAGAAGATCTTCCTCACTGTGACCAGCGAAGCGACGGCCCGGCCGGACGTGTCGCTCAAGACCCTGCGAAGCCTCCAAAGTCTACTTCTCGACACCGACCTGCGCGCCACCTGGAGGCGGGCCTTGCTGGTCAGTGCGGTCGGCACTGACCGGCGGGTTGCCGCGGTCAGGGCGGACCCGAAGAGGATGGCGGAGGAGGGATTCGGTGTGAAAGGGCGGCTCCTTGAGCTTCTGTTCGGCGATATCTTCGCTGCGCAACAGCGAGAGCTCTACTCTGACCTCGCTGACATCCTGGGTCAGCCCCTCGGCTCCAATCCGCGCTGGGCCGACCGGGGCAAGGCTCGACCGAAGAACATGTTCAACGTGTTCGAATCGGTCATATTCTCGGGACTGGCAAGCTCGGGCGGGCGCGTTCAGAGCACGATGTCGGTGCGAAACCTCGCCAACGTGGCCCTGAAGGTCAGGATCGAGGGGTTGCAGACCGGATCGTACCCACGAACGCTGGCCGCGTACCCCGAGGCTGTGCGTCCCGACCCGTTCGCCAGCCAAGCCGCTCTCGTACCTGCTCCGGCCCGACGGCTCGGTGGTCATCTCGGTGCCTGACTTCGCCGCCCTGTGGAAGCGGATTTCCGATGCCGGGTTGGGCTCGCAGCCATACACCTGGGAGCTACCGGCGCCAGCGAAGGCGATCGCGAAGAACTAGCACGGCGTCAGACCTCGAGGCGTCCCGAGGGGGTTCCGCGTCGGCCGGAACCCCCGTATCATTGCGGCAAGGAAAGGACGCCCACAGTGTTCATCCCGATCGGGCTCGATCAGACGTCGGTCCGGCGCCTGCCGTGGGTGAGCATCGGCATCATCGCCGCCAACCTGGCCGTCTTCCTCGCCATGACGGTCTCCGTGCAAAACGTCGGCGAGGAAGCCGGGCGGCGCAGCCGGGAGGTGATGCAGTACTGGAGCCGGCACCCGTACCTCACGCTGCCGAAGTCCGTCAGCGCCCGGGATCTCGGACGCCGACCGGGAGCACCTGCGGCTGCTGAGCGAGGCGATGAGCAGCGCGTCGGGACGGTCGGCCGCGACTCCCGAAGACCAGCGCGCCGAGGAGCAGAGCGAGCTCGATGCGCTGGTCGCAGCGCTTCCGCGAGACGTCGGCGGCGCAGCACCCGTTCATGTCCTGGGGCCTCATCCCCTCCGACCCGAAACCGCTCGCGTTCCTCACCTGCATGTTCGTGCACGCCGGGTGGCTGCACCTGCTCGGGAACATGCTCTTCTTCTACCTCACCGGGCCGTTCCTCGAGGACGCGTTCGGCCGGCCGCTGTTCGCCGCGCTCTACCTCGCCTCCGGCGTCGTGGCGAGCCTGGTGTTCGTCGCCGCGTTCCCTCAGTCGAGCGCCCCGCTGATCGGGGCGTCGGGCGCGGTCGCGGGCCTCATGGGCGCGTTCCTGGTGCGCTTCGTGCGCCGCAAGGTCCGCTTCTTCTATTTCTACTTCATGCTCTTCTTCCGCACCGGCACGATCGACTTGCCGGCGTGGCTGGTGCTGCCGCTCTGGTTCCTCGAACAGCTCCTCTTCGCCGGCCTGAGCCGCGAGAGCGGCGTGGCCTACCGCGCCCACGTCGGCGGATTCGCGTTCGGCTTTGCCGCCGCCTTCGCGATCAAGGCGCTGAGGATCGAGGAGCGCTTCATCGCGCCCGGGATCGAGCGGGAGATCTCGGTGAGCCAGCATCCGGCGCTCGACGAGGGGATGGACCTCCTGCTGCGCGGCGAGACCGGCGCGGCGCGCGCGGCTTTCGCCACGGTGCTGGCGGCCGAGCCGCGCAACGCCGACGCCCACCTCGGGGTCTGGCAGAGCCATTGCGTCGAGGGCACGCCCGCAGCCGGCGCCCCACACCTCGTCCGGGCGATCGAGGAGGAGGTGCGACGCTCCGACGCGGCGCTCGCGCTCGACCACTGGCGCGAGCTGGTGGCCGCCGCACGGCAGAGCGGGCCCCCGGCGCTGCGCTGGCGCCTGGCCTCCTCCCTCGAGGCCACGGACCGCGAAGCCGCCGTGGAGATCCTCAACAGCCTCGCCGGCGATGGCGCCGCCGGCGTCCTGGGCGAGAAGGCGGCCCGGCGCCTGGACCTGCTGGGCGCGCCGGTCCGGCCACGCCCGGCGAGCCGCCGCGGCGCCGGCGCCGGCCGCAGCGACGCCCGTCTCGTCGCCGGGCGAGGCGGTCGCGGATGTCCTCGCGGCGGCCGCGCGGGACGCGTCGGCATCGGCCGTCGCCGCGCCGCCGCCCCCGTTCTGGGAGCCGCCGCGCGAGCCGGTGCCTCAGCCGGTCCCCCAGCCCGAGCCCCCGGAGATCGAGAGCTGCACCGTGGACACCTTGCAGGAAGACGGGCTCCTCCTGCGCGGGCCCCGAGGCGGCTTGGAACTCCTGCCGTTCCGGGAGATCGAGAAGATCGCGGTGGCCGGGATCGCCGCCTCGCCGAGGCCGTTTCTGGTCCTCGATCTCCTGCTGCAACGAGGGGCTTGGCCAGCCCCGGCGGGTCGAACGCCTGCTGAGCACCGCGCTCGACCCGCGCGGCCTCCTGGGGCGTCCGGAGCTGTCCGGGCTCGAAGCGTTCCGGCAGTTCGTGAAGACGATCGCCGACGGCGCCGCCGCCACGGTGTCGCCCGCCGGGGTTCTCGCGCCGGGCGCGCCCATCCCCATGTTCGCGAGCCTCGAGGCGTACGAAGGGGAGGCGCTCGCCCCCCTGTGCCGCGCGCCGTAACCGCACCGTGAAGGCTTTCACAACTGAGGACGAATCGGGGTATGATATGCGCGTCGTGAAAGTTTTCTCGCGGGATGGCCGGCAGCCTTCCGGGGGGGATGCCACGAGGCCGCAACTCCGATTCGAATTTTCGTTGACGCACGCGCCCGTGCCCCGGCGGGTTGTGTCGTCGGGACCTCCGGGCCTGGCGGTCCGGGACGTGCGGTGAAAGGGGAACGTATGGCGAAACTCAAGGAGAAGCTGGGCGCCAAGATCCAGGAGCACCGCCCGCGGACGCAGAAGCTCCTCAAGGAACACGGCAACGTCAAGATCGGCGAGGTGACCATCGCCCAGGCGATCGGCGGCGCGCGCGGGGTCCGTTGCCTCGTGACCGACATCTCGTACCTCGACCCGTTCGAGGGGATCCGGTTCCGCGGCAAGACGATCCCCGAGACGTTCGCGGCCCTTCCGAAGGGGCCCGGCGACTACCCGCTGGTCGAGTCGTTCTGGTGGTTCCTGCTCACCGGCGAGATCCCGACCACCGCGGAAGTCGACGAGGTCGTCAAGGACTTCCAGGCCCGCCGCGCCGTGCCCGAGTACGTCGGCCAGGTGCTGCGCGCGATGCCGCGCGACTCGCACCCGATGGTGATGTTCTCGACGGCGATCCTGGCGATGCAGCGCGAGTCGGAGTACGTCAAGCGCTACAACCAGGGGATGAAGAAGGACGAGTACTGGGATCCGACCTACGAGGACGCCACCAACCTGCTGGCCAAGCTGCCCTCGATCGCGGCGATGATCTACCGCCTGAAGTACAAGGGCGACGCTCAGATCGCCGCGGACCCGAAGCTCGACTTCGGCGGCAACTTCGCCCACCAGATGGGGATCCCCAAGCCGTACGACGACGTGGCGCGGATGTACTTCATGCTGCACTCCGACCACGAGTCGGGCAACGTCTCGGCGCACACGACGCACCTCGTCGCCTCGGCGCTCTCCGACGCCTATTACGCGCTCTCCGCCGGGATCAACGGTCTCGCGGGCCCGCTCCACGGCCTCGCCAACCAGGAAGTGCTCAGCTGGATCATGAAGTTCAAGGAGAAGCTGGGCGGCAAGGACCCCAACGAGGAGAACGTCAAGCAGGCGCTGTGGGACACCCTGAAGGCCGGGCAGGTCATCCCGGGGTACGGACACGCCGTGCTGCGCAAGACCGACCCGCGCTACGTGGCGCAGATGGAGTTCTGCCAGAAGCACCTGCCGAACGACCCGCTGTTCAAGGTCGTCAACACGATCTACAAGGTGGCGCCGGGCGTCCTCACCGAGCACGGCAAGACCAAGAACCCGTGGCCGAACGTGGACGCGCAGTCGGGCGTGATCCAGTGGTACTACGGCCTCAAGGAGTGGGACTTCTACACGGTGCTGTTCGGCGTCGGGCGCGCGATCGGCGTGCTGGCGAACATCACCTGGGACCGCGCCCTCGGCTATCCGATCGAGCGGCCGAAGTCCGTGACCACGAAGATGCTCGAGGACGTGGCCTCGACGGCGATCAAGGCCGACGACCTCGGCTCCGACTGACGCCGATTTCGGCTCCGTTCAGGTCCGGAACGACGACGACGCAACGGGCGCCCGGGGCAACCCGGGCGCTTCCTTGTGCGCCTACCGTCGTCCCGCGATGTAGTCGCGCAGCCGGTCGCGCAGGCCGGCCGCGGCCGTCTTGACGGTGGCGTTGGTGGCGTGGGCCGCGAGGTCCTCGGCGATGGCGAGCGCGGCCGGGAACTCCCTGCGGTTGGCCAGGGCCACGGCCCGGTTGTAGCGCTCCGCCTCGCGCTGCGCGTCGGCCTCGCGCCGCAGCACGATCGCCCGGTCGGAGTCCGGGTTTGGCGTGAGCTGCTCGACGGTGCCGGCCTCTTGGCCCGTCGCCGGTGCAAGCCCCAGCGAGAGGATGTGGTCGCGAAGGCGGACCGCCTCGGCCCGCAACGACGGGTCCCCGAGGGTCGGGATGAGCTTCTCGACCGCCGCCAGGGCGGCCGGGGAGTCGCCGTGGTTGTAGAGATCGACCGCTGCCTTGAAGCTCGCCCCTGTCGCGGAGCTCGCTGGATCGTGGCGCCGATCGTGGTACGCCTGGCGGGGTCCCGGCTCGCGGCGAGCGCGGCCTCGAAGCCTTTGACCGCGTCGTCATAGCGGCCCTCGGACGCGGCCAGGTTGGCGGTCGCCAGCGCCACGGCCGCGAGCAGTTCAGGCGCCTGCGCGCGGACCCGAGGGTCCGAGGACGTCGCGACGAAGCGCTGCACGACCTCGTCGGCGCGCGCGGGCTGGCCGGAGCGCGCCAGGAGCTGCGCCAGCGTCCCCGCCGCCTCCGAGCGGGCGGGGGCGAGATCGAGCGCCCGCTCGAGCGCGCGGACCCCCGGGGCGCCGTCTTCCCTGGGAGCCAGCAGGTACGAGGTGCCGAGGCCGATGAGGGCGGGGACGTTGTCAGGCTCGAGGGCGAGGGCGGCTTGGGCGAGTTCGCGCGCGTGTGCGACCTCAGCCGCATCCACGGCCAGCCCGCCCGCCGCCTGGTCGGCCGGGCCGTTGAGGATGAAGTCCTGGTGGAGCACGAGAGGCAACGCCCGCGAGGCCCCGGCGACCGTAACCTCCTCGAACAGAGCCGCTGCCTCCCGGTTGCTCCCGGCCTTCCCCAGGAGAGCGGCCAGAAGAGCGTTGGCGAGCTGCGACTTCGGATTGAGGCGCCGGGCCTCGTCGAGCAGCGGCCGGCACGCCTGCGGGTTGCAGCTCGGGCAATCGAAGATCGGCTGCGCCAGCCGGGCCAGGGCCTCGTCCCGGGAAAGCGGGCGGGCCTTCTCGGGCTCGGCGACCGCCAGGTTCGCGGTCGGCAGGCTCATGGCGCTCATCCGGCTCCGCTGCGTGTATCCATACAGGTCCCTGTTGAGCTGCTCGCTGCTCTCGCCGAACGCCGAGCGGAACGCCTCCTCCTGGTCAACGCCGGCCTGGAGGCGCGCCAGGTACTGGCCGAGCATGGCGCGGCCGCCCGGCTTCCCGAGCAACAGGTAGTGCGTGAGCAACCAGGCCTGGGCGTAGAACGCCGGCCGCCGGGCGGGGACGTTGTACTCCGGGGACTCGTAGGTCACGCCGAGCACGGTCGCGAGCGGCAGCAGACCCTGCCTGCGCAGGAGGGCGAGGTGGTCCTCGTCCGGACGGCCGATGCGGACGTCCTTGCCCACGACGGAAAACGAGCCCCAGAACTCGGCCAGCCCCTCGTTGAGCCACAGCGGGATGTTGGGGGAGCTGTTGCGCACGAAGGCGTGGGTCAACTCGTGACAGGCCACGGCGCGGGCCTGCTCGGAGCGCTCGCCGGAAACCAGCACGTAGTCGCCGTACCGGCCGGGCAGGAACAGCCCGGCCAGCCGCGAGCACGGGCGTCCCGCGGCCGCCCCGCAGGTCGCCTCGAACTCCGAATCGGAGGCGAAGAGGTAGACCTCGGTCGCCTGGTACGAGCGCGGCGCCAGCGGAACCACTTGCGCGAGCGCCGAGACCATGCGCTCGAGTTCGAGAGCGACGTCGCGCGCCTTGGCCGGGCGGGCGTCCGAGTTCACCACGAAGTGCGGCGTCCTGACCGCCGTCCACGCGCTGCGCTCGGGCGGCGGGTCGAGCGCCATCGCCGGCGCGGCGAGGAGCAGGGCGCTCAGCAGGAGCGACAGGGGCGCCGAGCCGAGCGCCTCGTTCGGCGGGACCGCGCCGGTCGACGCGCCCGCGCCCGCGTCCCCGCTACGCGCCAACGGGCCGCCCCTGGCCCCGCGTTGGCGCGGCCGAGGGCGAACGCCGCGTGGTTCAGCTCGAGGAACTTCTTCGGGACGCGGCCTGCGACGCACGCCCACCACGCCTCCTCGGAGAGAGGGAGCAGGCGGGAAACGGCGCCGAGCAGGACGACGTTGGCGGCCTTGACGTTGCCGGCGTCCTGGGCGAGCTTGTCGCCGGGCACCATCACGAGACGCGCGCCGAGGGCGCCGAAGACGCGGGCGAGATGCTCGTCGCCGGGATAGACGGACGTGCCGGAGGAGACGGTCACCGGCACGATCGCCATGTCGTTGACCACCGCGGTGCCGCCTCGGCGCAGGAACCGCGCGAACCGCAGCGCCTCCATCTTCTCGAACGAGAGGAGGATGTCCGCCTCGCCGAGCCCGACCAGCGGCGAGAAGACCTTTTCCTTGTCCCAGCGCACGTGGGAGGCGACGCTGCCGCCGCGCTGCGCCATCCCGTGCACCTCGGACTTCTTGACGTCGAAGCCGGCGGCGAGCCCGACCTCGGCGAGGATGTTGCTCGCGAGCAGCGTGCCCTGGCCGCCGACGCCGACGAGGACGAACGAGTACTTGCACTGGCTGGACATGGCTCAGTTCCCCCCGTCGATCGGAGTGGAGCAGCTCGCGGGTTGGTGCTCGTGCGCCTCGCGCATCTGGTCGCGGGTGAGGATCGCGTCGTGCGGGCAGACCTGCGCGCACACCTCGCAGCCGGTGCAGGCGTCGGCGTCGATCAGCGCCAGCGGCTTGCCGGACTTCGCGTCCATCTCCTCGCTCTTGAGGATCGCCGGGCAGCCGATGCGGAAGCAGATGCCGCACCCGGTGCACGCCTCCTCGACGACCTCGAGCGCCACCCAGCGCTTGCGGATCTCGGGCAGGAGCGCGCACTCCCGCCGCGCCACCAGCACCGCGGGCCGGTCGTGCGCCATCAGCTCCTTGTACGCCTTCTCGAGGCCGGCGACGTCGTACGAGTCCACGGTGGCGACGTCGTGGATGCCGAGGGCGCGCACCAGGGGCTCCAGCTCGATCACCCCGGTTTCCTGGTGTTGCAGCGTGAGCCCGGTGCCGGGGTTCGACTGGTGGCCCGTCATCGCGGTCGTGCGGTTGTCGAGGATGATCGTGAGCACGTTGGACCGGTTGTAGGCGACGTTGGCGAGCGCCGGGAGGCCGGTGTGGTAGAACGTCGAGTCCCCGATCACCGCCACCATGCGCTCGCCGATGCCGGCCTTCGCGGCGCCGTGCGCGACCCCGATCCCGGCGCCCATGCAGCCGCAGGAATGGATCGCGGACAGCGGCGGCAACAAGCCGAGCGTGTAGCACCCGATGTCGCCGGCGACCGGCACCTTCTTCTTCGAGAGGAGCTGGAAGACCCCGCGGTGCGGGCAGCCCGCGCACAGCACCGGCGGGCGGGCCGGCAGCTCGGGGAGATCGAGGGCGGCGGCCGCGACCGGCGGCCGGTCCACCACGAGGCCGGCCGCAGCCGCGGCGCGGCGGACCACGGTCGGGTCGAGCTCGCCGCAGAGCGGGAAGATCGACTTGCCCTCGCAGGCGATGCCGAGGAGGCGGATCTCCTCCTCCAGCACGGGGTCCAGCTCTTCCAGGACGACCAGGCGGCCCACTCCGGCGGCAAAGGCGCGGATGAGCTTCGCCGGGACCGGATAGACCGTTCCCAGCTTGAGCACCGACGCGGACGGCATGACCTCGCGCGCGTACTGGTAGGCGATGCCGGCGGTGACGATGCCGACGCTGCGGTCGCGCCACTCGACGCGGTTGAGCGGCGTCTTCTCCGTCCAGGCGGCGAGGTCGAGCACGCGCTGCTCGGCGAGCGGGTGGCGGGCGCGGGCGTTGGCCGGGATCATCACGTACTTGGCCGGGTCGCGCGGGAACTTCTTGCGCCGCGGCGCGACCTCGGCACGCTCGCCGAGCTCGACCGGGGTCGAGGAGTGGTTGGTGCGCGTCGTCGTGCGCAGCAGCACCGGCGTGTCGAACTTCTCCGACAGGTCGAACGCCGCAACGGTGAAGTCCTTGCACTCCTGCGAATCGGAGGGCTCCAGGCAGGGCACCCGCGCGAACTGGGCGAAGCGGCGGTTGTCCTGCTCGTTCTGCGACGAGTGCATCCCCGGGTCGTCGGCGGAAACGATCACGAGCCCCGCCTCGGCGCCGGTGAACGAGGCGTAGAAGAACGAGTCGGCGGCCACGTTGAGGCCGACGTGCTTCATGGCGGCGAGGGCGCGCCGGCCCGCGTACGCCGCGCCGACCGCGACGTCCACGGCCACCTTCTCGTTGGTGGACCACTCGCAATAGACGCGCGGGAAGCGCGACAGCTCCTCGAGGATCTCGGTGGACGGGGTGCCGGGGTACGCCGCCGCGAGGTGGACCCCCGCCTCCCAGGCGCCGCGGGCAATCGCTTCGTTCCCAGAGAGCATGCGCTTCATGACCGCTCCTTCATTGGGGGTCCGTCACGGGGGCGTGGTCCCGGTGCGTCGCCGCCGTGCCGATTCTACCCGGCACCGGCGGACCGCGCAGCGACGCCGGGCGACGACGAGCGGGGCGTCCGGCGCGGCACCGGGTGCTTTAGACAAAAAAACCCCCCGGCGGGGCGGTGGGAACCGAAAGTCGGATGACTTGGGGGGGAGATCCAACGGCGGTACCCTGCGGGGCGCCCCACCGGGGAAGTTCTGTATTTTCAACCCAAGCGCCAGCCGTCACGTCTCATTTGTCGCGACAACGCAACGTGAAGACCTTCACAAGGGCAAGCTAACACCGAATTCTCCAAAATGCAAGCCCGGGGGTCGGGGACCGTTCCGTTCGCCTTGTCGGTGGCCCGGCGGCGGCATACAATGCCCGAAAGGAGAAGGGCATGCCGCGCACGTATGAAGGAATGCTCGACGCCAAAGGGGCCCGCTTCGGCCTCGTCGTGAGCCGGTTCAACGATCTGCTCACCGGCCGGTTGGTGGAGGGCGCCATCGACTGCCTGGTCCGCCACGGGGCGAGCGACGACGACATTACCGTGGTCAAGGTCCCGGGGTCGTGGGAGTTGCCGCTCGTCGCCGGGCGCCTCGCGGGTTCCGGCAAGGTGGACGCCGTGATCGGTCTCGGCGTCCTGATCCGGGGCGCGACGCCGCACTTCGACGTCATCGCCGCCGAGACCGCCAAGGGGCTGGCCCAGGTGGGCCTCGCGGGCGGGGTCCCGGTGTCGTTCGGCGTGCTCACCTGCGACACCCTCGAGCAGGCGCTCGAGCGCTCCGGCTCGAAGGCCGGGAACAAGGGGTGGCAGGCGGCGCTGGCGGCGATCGAGATGGTGCAGCTGTACCGCCGCCTCGGGGAGTGATGGATGGGCGTGCGGCGGCGAGGGCGGGAGCTGGCGCTCCAGATGTTGTACCAGCACGAGATCGCGGGGACGGGGGTGGATGCGATGGCGGCGTCGTTCGAGGAGCTCGCCCAGGCGCCCCCGGCCACCCGCGACTTCGCCGTGAGCCTCGCGCGCGGCGTGATCGCGAGACTTCCCGACCTCGACTCGCGCCTCGTCGACCAGGCCGACAACTGGCGGATCGAGCGCATGGCCGCGGTGGACCGCAACATCCTCCGCCTCGCGCTCTACGAGCTCCTGTACGCGGGCGAGACGCCGGCGGCGGTGGTGATCGACGAGGCCGTGGAGATCGCCAAGCGGTTCGGGAGCGAGCGGTCGAGCCAGTTCGTCAACGGCGTGCTCGACGGCTTCCTCCACCGCGGAAGGGCGGCGGGAGGGGCGTGATGCGGCCCGCGGCCGGCATGGTGGCGTTGGCCGTGCTGGCCGCCGCGGCGGTCCGCGCGGACGAGGCGAGGATCGTGGTCCCGACCGAGCTTGCCGCCAGGGTCGAGACGGGCCGGCGCTCCGGGCTGGACGTCGGCCTCGAACCGCGGCCCGGCGGCGCGCTGGTCACCGTCAGCAGCAGCGCTCGCGCGTTCCCCGCCGCACCCGCCTATCCGCTGGCGCGCGCCGCCGCGTGCGGCGATGCCGAAGCGCTCGCGGTTCCCGCCTCGTTCCAGCTCCCCCTCGAGCTGCGCCGCCTGACGGAGCGGCCGGGTTCCGCTCTGGCGCGGCTGGTGTCGGCGGTCTCGTTCGTGTCGCGGACCGTGGCGCTCGACGAAGACGACGCCGGCCCGCAGGACGCGGTTTCGGTCCTGGCGCGCGGGCGCGGGCGGTGCTCGGGTCGGGCCAACGCGGCGGTCGGACTGCTGCGCCGGATGGGAATCCCGGCGCGGGTGGTGCACGGTCTCCTGCTCGGCGACGGCGGCGCCCGCTGGCACCGGTGGGGCGAGGCGTGGCTCGGCCAGCTCGGCTGGACCCCGTTCGACCCCGGAGCGGCGGTGGGCGTGGTGTCCGTACGCTACCTGCCGCTCGTGGGCTCCGGCGAAGGGGCGAGTCTCGCGGGCGTCGTCCTGGCGCGCATCGACGAGCGCGGGTACCTCGGCGTGCCGGTGCGCGCCGGGCTGCGGGTCCTGCCGGTCGGCGGCGTGACGCTGCGGTGCGTGGCGCCGGCGGGCGCGCCCGAGGTCACGGCGCTGCTTGTCGGTCCGGACGGGTCGCGCTGGGGGCGCCGCGGCGGGCGCGAGGTGGTGTTCGGCGGGATGCTGCCGGGCCGGTACCGCATCCTGTGGCGCGCGGGCGGTCCTCCGGCAGCGCTTGACCTGGTCCTCGGCGAGGTCCCGGACGTGCTCGTGGAGCTGGGGGCCGGGGGAGAGGCGGGACGGTGAAGGCGATTCTCGGACGCTTGTCGGAGCTGGGGCTGCGTGAGATCAGCAAGCTTCTCACCGCTGCGGGCGCGGAGGGCGTGCTCGAAGTCGACGGGCCGGGCGGCGCCGGGCGCGTCGCGTTCAAGAACGGCCACCTCGCCGGCGAGGTGTCGCCGGCGCTGCTGACGGCCTACTCGACGCGCAACGGGACCTACTGCTTCCGGCCGGGCGGGACGGGGCCGGCGACGGAGTGGCTGCCGCAGGAGGAGTTCTTCGCCCGCCTCGACGGCGAGGCGAAAACGGCGAAGGCGGGTTCTCCGACCCGGAGCGACGTCATGCGCGGCACCGAGTCGTCCGGGACCGGCGATCCGCTGGCCGAGCTCCGCGACTCGCTCGCCCAGATCCCGATCCCGTTCGGCGCCGCGCGGATCCTGATCGCGGCGGCCGACCCGCGCCCGTACCGGACGTTGATCCCCGTGTGGCGCCAGCGCGGCTGGGAAGTGGTGCTCGACGACGCGCCCCGCTGGCCCGAGGGGCCGCCGCCGCGCCTCGTCGTCGAGCACCTGCCGGTGACCGCGACGCTGGCCGGCCAGGACAAGAGCTGGCTCGCGCTCGCCAAACGCGCCGTATCCCGCCGGCCGCCGGTTCCGGTGCTCTGGGTCGGCGGGCTCGCCGACCCGTGGCTGCGCCACGAGGCGATCGTCGCCGGAGTGGAGTTCATGCTCCCCGCGCCGGCAGGCGATGTGGGCGAGGCCGCGCGCTGGTTCCGCGACGACCTGACGTTGCTCGCCGACCGGCTGCTGAGCCGGCGGGCCGAGACGGGAATGGGCGAGGCGGAGGCGTTTCGCGACTTCTTCCTCGCCCTCCAGGTCGACGCCGACCCGGCCGAGGTTCGCGCCTCGCTGCTTCGCTTTTCCGGCACCTTCTTCGCCCGGGGGCTGCTCCTCGAGATCCGCGACGCGGTGTTCGAGTCGGTGGGCGGCTACGGCTTCGCGTCCGCAAACCCGGTGCGCGTCTCGCGCGGCCTTGCCGTGCTGGAGGACGTCGTGATCGAGCGGCGCGGGGTTCGGCTCGACGCCTATCCGGAGGAAGGCCGGAGCGCGATCGCGCAGGCTCTCACCGCGGGCGACGGCCTGGACCGGGCCGAGGTGTTGCCGGTCCTGGCCGGAGGCGAGTGCCTGGCGCTGTTCCTGGGCGACCGGCCCAGGGTGGAGGGCGGGGGGACGGAGGCGCTGGCGGGCGTCCTGGCACGGAGCGGAGCGCTTCTTGGTCTCACTCCCGTGAAATAGCCGCCTCCTGTTGCGCCGCCGATAGCGGACCATCTGCGTTGTCGGGCTGCGGCGGTTCGGATCCTCACGTAGCCTCCGGCTACGCTCCGGTCCGACCGCCTTGCCCTCCTAGCATCTGGCCCACTCTCGGCGGCGCGGCTACACGCCCCAAGCTCCGAGGCCCTGCGGTCGGCGTGCTTGGTCTTAATGTGGGGCGCGCCCGCCGGGCGCGCTTCTTCGTCTTCGAGGGAGGTTGTGGAGGCAGCGCGGCCTGCGGCCGGCGCAGCCGCCTCTGACCTCGGACCGCTGACGAAGCCTCTCCCGAGCCCCGAACCCCGAGCCCCGAACCTCGAATTTCGAGCTGCGGTTTCTCGCAGTCGGCTACAATCGGCGCGCGGAGGGAATTGATGGCTCTACCGTACGATCCGCAGCAGATCGAGCCGCGATGGCAGGAGTACTGGGCGCGCGAGGCGTTCGCGGCCGTGGACACCGCGGGCGAGAAGGACCTGTACATGCTGATGATGTTCCCGTACCCGTCGGGCGACCTGCACGTCGGGCACGGGCGCAACTACATCCTCGGCGACTGCCTGTTCCGCATGTTCCTGATGCAGGGGCGCAAGGTCCTCAACCCGATGGGGTGGGACGCGTTCGGCCTGCCCGCCGAGAACGCGGCGATCAAGCGCAACATCCATCCGCACGAGTGGACGGTGGCCAACATCGGCCGCATGAAGGACCAGTTCCGGCGCTGGGGGATCCTCTACGACTGGGGCAAGGAGATCGCTTCCTGCGAGCCCGAGTACTACCGCTGGAACCAGTGGCTGTTCAACCGCATGCTCGAGAAGGGCCTGGCGTACCGCGGCAAGTCGCCGGTCAACTGGTGCCCGTCGTGCCGCACCGTGCTCGCCAACGAGCAGGTCGTCGCCGGCGGCTGCGAGCGCTGCGGGACACCGGTCGAGCAACGCGACCTCGAGCAGTGGTTCCTGCGCATCACCGCCTACGCCGACCGCCTCCTCGAGGGGTTGGAACGCCTCCCGGACTGGCCGGAGAAGGTCAAGCTGATGCAGCGCAACTGGATCGGGCGCTCCGAGGGGTGCGACGTCCGGTTCGCGGTCGAGGGCGTCGCCGAGCCGCTGACGGTGTTCACGACGCGGGTGGACACGATCTACGGCGCGACGTTCGTCGCGCTCGCCCCCGAGCACCCTCTGGTCGAGCGTTTCCGGGCCACGGCGCAGGACGCCGACTTCGGCGAGTTCGTGGACAACCTCAAGAACCAGACCCGCCTGCAGCGCGAGTCCGAGGGGGGCGACAAGGAGGGCCGCTTCACCGGCGCGTACGCGGTCAACCCGTTCTCCGGGGAACGCGTCCCGATCTGGGTCGCGAACTTCGTCCTGATGGAGTACGGGACCGGCGCGATCATGTCGGTGCCGGCCCACGACGAGCGCGACTTCGCCTTCGCGACGAAGTTCGGCCTCCCGATCCGGGTGGTGATCGCGGGTCCGGGGATGGGGCCCGACACCGTGCTGTCGGAGGCGTACAGCGGCCCGGGCGCGGTCGTGAACTCGGGGCCGTTCTCGGGGCTCGGAAGCGAAGAGTCCAAGGCGAAGATGGGGGCGTTCGCCGAGGAGCGCGGGTTCGGCGACCGCAAGGTGCGCTACCGGCTGCGCGACTGGCTGATCTCCCGCCAGCGCTACTGGGGCACCCCGATCCCGGTGGTGTACTGCGACGACGACGGCATCGTGCCGGTGCCGGACGGCCGGCTCCCGGTGGTGCTGCCCACCGACATCGAGTTCGGCGGCAGCGAAGGGAACCCGCTCGAGCGGAGCGCCTCGTTCACGGCGGCGACCTGCCCGAAGTGCGGCAAGCCGGCGCGCCGCGAGACCGACACCATGGACACGTTCATGGACTCGTCGTGGTACTACGCGCGCTTCGTCAACCCGCACGTGCGCGACGCGATGATCGACAGCGCGCGCGTCGCGCGCTGGATGCCCGTGGACCTGTACATCGGCGGCGTCGAGCACGCGATCCTCCACCTGATGTACGCGCGCTTCCTCTACAAGGTGCTCGGCGACTTCGGGATGGTGCCCGGGGACGAGCCGTTCACGGTGCTGTTCAACCAGGGGATGATCACCGCCAAGAGCAAGGTCTCGGGCAAGCTCGAGAAGATGTCGAAGTCGAAGGGGAACGTGATCGCTCCGGACGCCCTGATCTCCCGCTACGGCGCGGACACCGAGCGCGTGTACACCCTGTTCATGGGGCCGCCGGAGAAGGAGGCGGAGTGGACGGACGAGGGCGTGCTCGGCGCGCACCGCTTCCTGCAGCGCGTCTGGGGCGTGCAGGACATGGTGGCGGAAGCCGAGGGCCGCGCCGGCGACGCGGCGGCGGCGGAGCGCCTGCGGATCGCCACCCACCGCGCGACCAAGCGCGTGCACGACGACCTCGCCCGCTACCACCCGAACACCGCGATCGCGGCGATGATGGAGCTCCTCAACGCGATCGCCGAAGCTCAGGAGAAGGTGGGGGCGCAGCCGCTGCGCGACGCCTACGAGACGCTCCTCAAGCTGCTGCACCCGTTCGCGCCGCACGTCACCGAGGAGCTGTGGCGGGCGCTCGGCCACGAAGGCTCGCTGCTGCGGGCCGGCTGGCCGGCGTACGACGCCTCGCTGCTGGCGGCGCAGCGCGTGACGCTCGCGGTGCAGGTCAACGGCAAGGTGCGCGCCACGGTCGAGACGGATCCCGGCCTCGCCGCCGACGCGGCTGCCGCCGCGGCCCGCGAGGCGGCGGCCCGGTGGCTGGAAGGGAAGGAGATCGTCAAGGTCGTCCACGTCCCCGACCGGATGGTCTCCTTCGTGGTGAAGGGATGAGAACCGTGGTCCAAGGTCCGTGGTCAGTGGTCCGAAGCTCGCTCCTCGCGCTGGGTGTGCTGGCGGCGGGCGGGTGCGGGTACCACCTGGTGGGGCAGTCGAGCACGCTGCCGGCCAGGCTGGAGAAGCTCTACGTGGCGCCGTTCGTGAACCAGAGCGGCCGCGCCGAGCTCGACCAGCGCCTCACCCAGGCGGTCACGCAGGAGTGGGTGCGCCGCGGGCGCTTCCAGCTGGTCTCGAGCCCCGAACAGGCCGACGTCGTGCTCTCGGGCACGATCACCGCCGCCGTCACGTCCCCGGTGCAGTTCGACTCCGTCGGGCGCGCCACCCAGTACCAGCTCACCGTCATGGCCGACATCCAGTTCGTGGACCGGACAGGGCCGAAGCCCGTCGTCATCTGGCGCGACCAGCACTTCTCCCGCAGCACCGCGTACCAGGTGGACGTCAACGCGATCAACTACTTCGACCAGTCGGTGGAAGCGATGGACACCCTCTCCAGCGACTTCGCCCGCGGCCTGGTGGTCACGATCCTCGAAGGGTTCTGAGCGTTTGCCCTTGCGGCGCCGGTGCCGGGCCAGAATCCTGGCGGGGGGTCTCGCAGGACGCCTGGCGCCGGAGCGTCGTACCCGGCCCCTGCCATTGGCGGCGGCGCGGCTGCACACGCTCCGCCTCGGCCCTGCCGTTGGCGTCCTGCCGTTCCGTGACCCCTGACCGCTGGCCCCGGTCGTTGCCGGCCACCGGCCCCCGGCCACGCCTCCTCCTTCTCGATCCACGGCCCGGGGTCTCTCGGGGCCACCCCTTGACGCCGGCTCCTCCTGGCGCTACTATATCGGAAGGCGATATACCGAGCTGCGGTATAGCGGAAGACGAGAGTAGGTGAGATGACCCCGAAGAACCCGGAGAGCGCGGCGCGGAGGTTCCTCCCTTTGACCGAGAGCACGTTCCTCATCCTGGCGGCGCTCGCCGAGCCGCGGCACGGCTACGGCGTCATGCAGGACGTGGAAGCCGTGAGCGGCGGGCGGGTGAGGCTGGGCGCCGGGACCCTCTACGGGGCTCTCACCCACCTTCTCGGTCAGAAACTGATCCGGAGGAGCGGCGAGGCGGGCGAGGGAAGTGACCGGAGGAAGGTCTACGCCCTCACCCCGCTGGGCGAGGCGGTGGTGGCCCTGGAAGGGCAGCGCCTGGTCGCCATGGCACGGATTGCGGCGGACGTGACGAAGCGGCTCGGAGGTGGGCGATGAACGGCGAGAAGACGACGAAGCGCGTGTGGCGGTGGCTGCTGCCCTGGGCCGACGAGAAGGAGGAACGCTGGCTCACCGACCAGGCCCGCGCCGGTTGGCGGCTCACCGAGGTGCGCTGCTTCGGCGGGTACACGTTCGAGCGGGCGGCGCCCGCGGATGTGGCCTACCGGCTCGACGTGGCCCCGTCCAAGTTCCACGGTCGGAGCGAGTACTTCGACCTCTTCCGCGACGCGGGCTGGCAGCACCTGGGCCACCGGGGCCTGTGGCAATTCTTCGGCAAGGAGGTCACCGACGGCCGCGCCCCGGAGATCTACACCGACAACCGCTCCAAGATCGGCAAGTACCGGCGCATCCTCGCCTTCCTGGGAATGATGACGGCCGTGGTGGGGTCGCAGATGGCAACGAACCCCGCCGCGACGCGCTTGAGGGCCGTGACCGTCATCTACTCCGTCATGCTCGCCCTCTTCCTCTACTTCATCGTGCGGGTACTCCTGCGCATCCGCAGCCTCAAGGCGTCCACGTCGCAGCTCGGATGAACGCGCCGGCGGCGGAGGGGAGAGGGAAGAGTCGCGGGAAGAGGGAACAGGGAAGAGGGTAAAGGGCAAAGGGCAAAGAAAGGACGCACCAGGAGCGAGGGGAGCAGAGGGGCGGAGGATGCCTCTTCCTCTCAGTTCCTCAGCCGCTCTGCCTTCACGTTCCCGCTGTCCACGACCCACGATCCACGGCTCTTGCCGCGCGGGTTCACCGGCGGGCGGGGGCGGGCGGGGCCCACCACACGACGCGGCCGACGATGACGTCGGCAGAGCGACTGCCCGGCCCTGAGGCGGATCGCGCGCGGCAGGTGCGCCGGGTTGTCGGAGAGCAGGATCAGCACGCGCGAGGCGGCGTCGAGGACGAGGCGCTTGATCGTGCAACCGGGCTCGCCCGCCGCGTCCTCGCGCACCGCGTAGATCCCCTGCGGCACGATCTCGCGCCGCGGCGCGCGGTCGAGCAGGACGGTGGCGCCGGGCGGGATCGTGTCGGCCATCGAGTCCTGGTCCTTCCCGACCCGCACCAGCATCGCCTGGGCGGGGTCGACGCCGAGGCTGCGCAGGAGAGCGCGCGGCAGCGGCTCGTGCCCCTCGATGTGGTCGGCGAGCAGGAGGGGAGGGCCGGCGGCGATGCGGTCCGCCACCAGCGGCACCGCCACGGCGTCGCCGGGTTCGCCGGCCGCGGAGCCCTCGCCGAGCAGCTCGCCCACGGTGGTGGCGAGGGCGGTGGCGAGACGGCTCACGGTGGCGACGGTGGGGGTGGACTCGCCGCGCTCGATCTGCGCGACGAAGTTGCGCGAGAGCGCCGCCTTGTCCGCCAGCGCCTGCTGGCTCATCCCCCGGCGGACCCGGGTCTCGCGCAGGACGGCGCCGAGCTCTTCGAGGCCCATTCGACAACTCCTGTTGTCAATGTAGGACGAACCGCGCGCGCTGTCAACTCCAGGGGTTGACAACTATAAATGTCAGATCTACATTTTGTATTGACCATGATGGTTGCTCACGACCTCGCGCCCGATCTCGCGGGACTCCGGCAGGCCAGCCAGCGCTGGGTGCAGAGGGAGCGCGCGCGGGCCCGGATCGCGACCGGGGTGGCGGCGCTCGACGCGCTGCTGGGCGGAGGGTGGCCGCAGGGGAAGGTGGGCGAGCTGGTGGGGCCGGCCTCGTCGGGCCGGTCGGCGGCGGCGGCCGCGGCGGTGGCGGCGGCCACCGCCCGCGGCGAGGTGACGGCCTGGCTCGACCCCGCCGACGCGTTCGACCCCGCTTCCATGACCGCGGCGGGCATGGACCTCGAGCGGGTGCTGTGGGTGCGGCCGCGCGGCGTCGGGGAGGCGGTGCGCGCCGCCGAGCTGGTGCTCGGGACCGGCGGGTTCGCCGTCGTGGTCCTCGACCTCGGGGCGGTGGCCGCGGTCGCCCGGGAGCGCAACGGCGCGAGCCGGGGCGCGCTCGCCCTGAGGTTGGCGCGCGCGACCGAGCGGGCCGGGGCGGTGACGCTGGTGCTGGCGGTGCGCCCGTGGGCGGGGACGCTGGCCGCGGCGACGGTGGCGCTGGCGCGTGGCGAGGCGCGTTGGGGCGGCGAACGCGGACCCCGCTGGCTCGAGGACCTTGCCTTGCAGCCGCAGGTGGAACGCAACCGCGGGCGCGAGCCGGTTGCGGGCGAGAGGCGCGCGGCGGCGGGCGGGGGCACGCCCCGCCCCTACACCGACCAGACCTGGGCGGCGACCCCGGCTGCCGCCGCATCGTTGGCGAATGTAGGGGCGACCCTCGCGGCCGCCCGCGATGGGGGCGGTGGTGCCGGTGCGGCGGCAGGCGGGGGCGGATCGGGCGGGGGCACGCCCCGCCCCTACACCGACCAGACCTGGGCGGCGACCCCGGCTGCCGCCGCATCGTTGGCGAATGTAGGGGCGGCCCTCGCGGCCGCCCGCGGGTGGGCGGGGGACGAAACCCGCCCACTGCCGCGCATCGCGCGGGAGCGCGAGGCGCTCGGGGCGTGACCGTGCGGATCGCGTGCGTGTGGGTGCCGGAGTTCCCGGTGCAGGCGCTGCGGCGCAGCGCCCCCGACCTCGCCGAGGCGCCGCTCGCCGTCGCCGCCGGGCCCTCGCCGCGGGACGTGCTCGTGGCGGTCGCCGCGGAGGCGGCCGCACTCGGCGTCCGTCCCGGTATGACCGCGGCGCAGGCGCGGCAGGTGGCGCCGGCGGCGCTGGTGCGGGTGGCGCCCGCGGCGGCCGCCGCGGCGGCGGACGAGGCGCTCGCCGACGTGGCGGGCGGCTTCTCACCGCGCATTGCGCGCCACCTTCCCGGCGAGGTCCTGCTCGACGTCGGCGGCCTCGTCCCGCGCTTCGGCGGCGAGGGAAGCGAGGGGGGAGTGACTTCCCCCGAGCGCGGGGGGCGCGGGGGGGCTGGAGCGCCGGGTGGTGGAAAGGAGCGGCGCTGGCCCCCCCGCGAAGGATGGATCGCGCACGAGCTGCTGCGCGCCTGTCGGCGCGTCGGGCTGGAGGCGCGCGCCGGCATCGCGTCCAGCGTCGGCGTCGCCAGGGTCGCCGCGCGCTGCGCCGGGTACTTGCCGGGGGCGGATTGCGTGGGCGGGGGTTCACTTCCCGCGAGCCTGGGGGGCACGGGGGGGCACGAGGCGGCGGAGGTCGTGCGGGGGGCCGCCGGCCCCCCCGCAACAGGTGGATCGGGGCTTGCCCCCGCCCGCCACGGCGATGCAGTGGTTGTCCGAGGCGGCGACGAGCGCGCCTTCATGGCGCCGTTGCCGCTCGCGTTGCTCGAGCCTTCCCCGGAGGCGGCAGCGATGCTGGCGCGCTGGGGGCTCGCCACCGCGGGCGAGCTGGCGCGTCTGGCGCGGCGCGAGGTCGGATTGCGGCTCGGCCCCGCCGGGGTGGCGCTCCACCGCCTCGCCTGCGGGGAGGAGACGGACGCGTTCCTCCCCGACCCGCTCCGCGAGGTGCTGCGGGAGGGGGTCGAGCTCGACGACCCGATCGGGGCGCTGGAGCCGTTCCTGTTCGTGACCAGCGGTCTCCTCGCCCGTCTGGCGCAGCGCCTGGAGCTGCGCGGCGAGGGGTTCGCCGGGGTCCTGCTCGAGCTGCGCCTGGAGGGCGCCGGGCGCCGCGAACTCCCGCTCGCGCTCACCTCGCCGACGCGCGACGTGCCCGCGGTGCTGGCGCTCGCGCGTCTGCAGCTCGAGGCCCACCCGCCGGGGGCGCCGGTGGAGGGGGTGACGGCGTTGGTCACCCCCGGCCGCGTCCGGCTCGCCCAGGGATCGCTGTTCGGCCCGGCGATGCCGGCGCCGGGGAAGCTCTCCACGACCCTGGCACGCCTGGCGGCGCTGGTGGGGCCGGAGCGGGTCGGCGCTCCCGCAGTCCCCGACACCCACCGCCCCGGCGCGTTCGCCGTGCGACCTTTCACTCTCTCAGCAGACCGTGGACCGTCGTCCACGCCTCTCGTCTTGCCGGCCACCGGCCACCGGCCACGGGCCACGTCTCACCCTGTCTTACGGGCGTTCCGGCCGCCGCGCGAGGCGCGGGTGGATGCCGTCGACGGCAGGCCGGTGGTGGTGTGGGTGGAGGCGCTCGGCGGCATCGTGGCCGCCTGGGCCGGCCCCTACCGGTTCGCTGGCGACTGGTGGGGCGGCGAACGGTTCGCGCGCGACGACTTCGACGTCGCCACCACCGACGGCTCGCTGCTGCGCGTCCACTTCGACCGCCTCGCCCGCCGCTGGTTCGCGGATGGGATCTATGACTAAGGTTCCGAGCGTCCCATCGGCGGCCAATGTAGGGGCGGCCCTTGCGGCCACCCACGGTGGGGATGGGTGTGCCGATGCGACGACAGGCGGGGGCAGATCGGGCGGGGGCAAGCCCCGCCCCTACAACTCGAAGACGAACGAACCGCACAGAGGGTAGTCGTGGAAATCGTCGACGAGATTCTTGCGAACCGGGTTGGAAAGAATGTAAAGCGCCGCGGCGCGCAGGTCATCGACTTCTCTCAACGCATGATCGTAGAAGCTTCGTTGCCAGAACGGACGGGTCTCGCCGCTTCTTCGGCGTGCTTGGTAGCACTCCGACTTCCATGCGCCGATGAACGACGGGAGGGGGGAGCCGGCGCCGCTCTCGACGAGAAGATGGACGTGATCGGGCATGAGGCAATACGCAAAGACACGGTTGCCTCGGCGAGTTCTGAGTTCATCGAGAAGGCGGATGCTTTCGAGGCCGAGGTCGATGTCCTGGAAGATATCCGCGCGGGGATCAGTGCCGATCGTGACGGAGAAGATGCGCCCATCCTCGCGGTAGACGCTGGCATCCAACCTGATGAGTCTTCGCTGTGGGAGCTTCATGTTGATTCGTTGAAACGTATCACATCGGATGAACCGGCTACCAGATCGGGCGGGGGCGAGCCCCGCCCCTACATGGTCGCGGGAGACCGCGCACCGGCAGTGGCCAATGTAGGGGCGGCCCTTGCGGCCGCCCGCGATGGGGACGGTTGTGCCGGTGCAACGGAGGCTGGGGGCGGATCGGGCGGGGGCAAGCCCCGCCCCTACACAAACACGATCACGATGGTGAACCCCGCGGCGGCCGCGCCACCGGCGGCCAATGTAGGGGCGGTCCTTGCGGCCGCCCGGCGGCGGGGCGAGCCACCGAGCCCCGAGCCACCGAGCCACGGTATTGCGAGCTGCACGCGCACACGGCGTTCTCGTTCCTCGAGGGGGCGAGCGAGCCGGAGGCGGTGGCGGAGCGGGCGGCGGCGCTCGGGCTCGGCACGGTGGCGGTGGCCGACCGCGGCGGGGTGTACGGGATCCCGCGCTTCCACAAGGCGGCGCAGCGGCGGGCGTCGCGGCGATCGTGGGCGCCGAGGCGGTGCTCGCGGACGGCGCCCGCCTGCCGCTGCTCGTGCAGAGCGCGCGCGGCTGGTCGAACCTCTGCCGGCTGCTCAGCGACGGCGCACTTGGACGACCGGGGTCCGTGGACCGGGGACCGGATCAGTGCGGTGACGGGCGGGGGCAAGCCCCGCCCCTACATAGACCCGATCGCGAAGGTGAACCCCGCAGCGGCCGCGCCGCCGGCGGCCAATGTAGGGGCGGCCCTTGCGGCCGCCCGCGGGCGGTTGGGAAGGCGAGTCGGGATCCCGAGCCCCGAACCCCGGTCTCTGAGCCCAAGACCCCGGGCAAGGGGGAAGGCCGGGTGTCGTGGGAGCTGATCGAGGAGCACGCGGCCGGCCTCGTGGCGCTCACCGGCGGGGCGAGCGGGCCGCTGCTGCGGGCGCTGGAGCAGGGCGGCGAGGAGGCGGCCGCCGCGGTGCTGCGCCGCCTCGCCGGGATCTTCGGCCCGGAGCGCGTGGCGGTGGAGGTGCAGCGCCACCAGCGCCGCGGCGAGGAGGCGCGCAACGCCGCCCTCGCGCGCCTGGCGCGCGCGGCCGGCGTGCGCGTCGTGGCGACGCAGGACGCGCTGGTCGCGGCCGCCGCCGACGGCCCGCTCGCCGACGTGCTCGCCTGCATCCGCGAGCACCGCACCCTCGACGCCGCGGGCCGGTTGCTCGAGCCCAACCGCGCCCGCCGGCTGCGCTCGCCGGCCGAGATGGCGCGCCTGTTCGCCGACCTGCCCGAGGCGGTCGCGAACACCGCGCTCGTCGCCGAGGCGTGCCCGTTCCGGCTGCACCAGCTCCCGTACCGCTTCCCGTCGGCGCGGCTGGAAGCCGGGCGCGACGAGGTCGAGGAGCTGCGCGTTCGCGTCGCCGAGGGGGCGCGCGAGCGCTACCGCGAGGTCACCCCCAAGGTGCGCGCGCAGCTCGAGCGCGAGCTGGCGCTGATCGCGAAGCTCGGCCTCGCCGGCTACTTCCTCGTCGTCCACGACATCGTGCGCTTCTGCCGCGCGCGGGGCATCCTCGCCCAGGGGCGCGGCTCGGCGGCCAACTCGGCGGTGTGCTACGCGCTCTCGATCACCGCGGTGGACCCGGTCGCGATGGAGCTGCTGTTCGAGCGCTTCCTCTCCGAGGAGCGCGGCGAGTGGCCGGACATCGACATCGACCTCCCCTCCGGCGACCTGCGCGAGGAGGTGATCCAGTACGTCTACCGCACGTACGGCGCGCGCGGCGCCGCGATGACCGCCAACGTGATCTCCTACAAGCGGCGCAGCGCGATCCGCGAGGTCGGCAAGGTGCTGGGGTTCTCCGCGGAGCACCTCGGGCGCCTGGCGGCGCTGTCGGGGAGCTGGGAGTTCGCGGCGCACGTGCGCGAGGAGCTGCCCGAGCACCTGCGCGATCGCGGGCCTCGCCCCCGAGGAGCGCCGCTCGCGGCTGCTGGTCGAGCTGGTGGCGCGCATCATGCACCTGCCGCGCCACCTCGGGCAGCACTCCGGCGGCATGGTGCTCGCCGCCGGCCGCCTCGACGACGTCGTGCCGCTCGAGCCCGCCGCGATGCCGGGGAGGGTCGTCATCCAGTGGGACAAGGACGACTGCGCCGACCTCGGCATCATCAAGGTGGACCTGCTCGGCCTCGGCATGCTGCAGGTGTTGCAGGACGTCGTGCCGCTCGTGCGCGCGCACGAGGGGGTCGAGGTGGACTACGCCCACCTGCCGCCCGACGACCCCGAGGTCTACGAGATGCTGGCGCAGGGCGGACACCGTCGGCGTCTTCCAGATCGAGAGCCGGGCGCAGATGGCGACGCTGCCGCGCATGCGCCCGACGCGCTTCTACGACCTCGTCGTCGAGGTGGCGATCATCCGCCCCGGCCCGATCGTCGGCAAGATGGTGCACCCGTACCTCAACCGGCGGCAGGGGCGCGAGGCGGTCGTCTACCCGCACCCCGACCTCGAACCGGTGCTCAAACGCACCCTCGGCGTGCCGCTGTTCCAGGAGCAGCTGATGAAGGTCGCGATGGTGGCGGCGGGGTTCACGGGCGGCCAGGCGGAGGAGCTGCGGCGCGCGATGGGCGCCAAGCGCTCGGTCGAGCGCATGGCGAAGCTGGAGGCGCAGCTGCGCGACGGGATGGCCGAGCGCGGGATCACCGGCAAGGCCGCCGACGACATCGTGCTGGGGATCACCTCGTTCGCGCTCTACGGCTTCCCGGAGTCGCACGCCGCCAGCTTCGCCCTCATCGCCTACGCCTCCGCCTACCTCAAGGCGCACCACCCGGCGGCGTTCCTGTGCGCGCTCCTCAACGCCTGGCCGATGGGGTTCTACCACCCCGCGACGCTGATCCAGGACGCCCGGAGGCACGGCGTGCGCGTGCTCCCCATCGATGTCAACGCATCGGGTGTTACGTGCCGGATCCAACGCGCGGGCACAGGCGGTGGTGAAATCCTCTCGGGCGGGGGCAAGCCCCGCCCCTACATCAACCAGGAGACGATAGTGACCACCGCAGCGGTCGTCGCATCGCCGGCCAATGTAGGGGCGGCCCTTGCGGCCGCCCGCGATGGGGGCGGTTGTGCCGGTGCGACGGCAGGCGAGGACAGATCGGGCGGGGACAGGTCGGGCGGGGGCAAGCCCCGCCCCTACCTCAACCAGGAGACGATAGTGACCACCGCAGCGGTCGTCGCATCGCCGGCCAATGTAGGGGCGGCCCTTGCGGCCGCCCGCGATGGGGGCGGTTGTGCCGGTGCGACGGCAGGCGGGGCAGACCGGGCGGGGACAGGTCGGGCGGGGGCAAGCCCCGCCCCTACATCGACCAAACACGATGATGACCACCGCAGCGGTCGCCGCATCGGCGGCCGATGTAGGGACGGCCCTTGCGGCCGCCCGCAACCACGGTCTCGCGGTGCGTCTCGGGTTGCGCTTCGTCAAGGGGCTGCGCGCGGAGGCGGCGGCGCGCATCGAGGCGGAGGCGGCGAAGGGGCCGTTCGCTTCCGTGCGCGAGGCGGCGGCGCGCTGCGCGCTGCGCAACGACGAGCTGGCGGCGCTCGCCGAGGTGGGCGCGTTCGCGTCGCTCGGCGCGACCCGCCGCTCGGCGCTCTGGCAGGTGACGGCGCTCGACGGTCGCCGCCCGCCGCTCGCGCAGGCGATGCAGCCCGATCCCGGCGCGAGCCCGCTGCCGGAGATGACGCTGGCGGAGCGCTACGTCGCCGACTACACCGGCGCCGGCATGACCGTCGGCCGCCACCCGCTCGCGATGCGACGGGGCGAGCTGGCCGCGCGCGGCGTCCTCTGTGCCGCCGAGCTCGCCCGCGCCCGCGACGGCGCGCTCGTGCGCGTCGGCGGCGCGGTCATCGTCCGCCAGCGCCCCTACACCGCGAAGGGGATGTGCTTCATGACGCTGGAGGACGAGACCGGCTTCGCCAACATCGCCGTCGCCCCCGCCGCGTTCGAGCTGCAGCGCGCGGTGATCACGGGCAGCGCCCTGCTCGAGGTCGAGGGCCGCGCCCAGGCGCGCGACGGCGTCGTCACCGTGCTCGCCGGCCACTGCGCGCCGTTGTTCGCCGAGGCCCCCGTGCCGCCGTCGCGGGACTTCCATTGAGGGTGCGGAAGAGGCGGGGCTCGGGGCTCGGGGCTCGAAAAGAAAAGGAATGCGGAACCCTGTCGCCATTCCCGCGCACGCGGGAATCCAGCCACGGGCTCACGAAGACCACGGTCTCCCTCTCCGCTTTCGCGGGGAGGACGGCCCGCATACGGAGGGGTGGCGCAGCACGGTGGAGGCCGAGGAAGACGCGTAGGCCGTGGTCCGAAGAAACATAAGATGCGTGGCCGGTGCTCGGGGACACACAGCACAACGGCGGGAGGCGGGCGCGTCTGGCGCAGCCGCACCGGGAATCGGTACGATGGCGCCGCCGTTGCGACGGGAGGCGCCGGGAGCGCATCCGGCGCGCCGACGAGGAGGCGAGACCGATGCACGAAGAACACGCCCACGAGCGCCGCTTTAGCGGCGATGCCAACCGCCTGCGGTCCCCCGAGCGGTTGGCCCGCCTCGAGGTCGAGCGCGTCGTCGCGCTGGCCACCGAGGGCCTTCACGTCGAGAGCGCGCTCGACGTCGGGACCGGCACCGGCGTGTTCGCCCAGGCGTTCGCGGGCCTCGGCATCGCCGTCACCGGCATCGACGTCAACCCGGGCCTGATCGCCGTTGCCCGCGACCTCGTCCCGGCGGCCGCGTTCCGCGAGGGGACCGCCGAGTCGCTGCCGGTCCCGGACCGCTCGTTCGACCTCGTCTTCCTCGGCCTCGTCCTGCACGAGACCGACGACGCCGTGGCCGCGCTGCGCGAGGCGCGCCGGGTCGCTCGCCGGAGGGTCACCGTCCTCGAGTGGCCGTACATCGAGGAGGAGCAGGGGCCGCCGCTGTGGCACCGCCTCACCGGCGAGGCCGTCCGCACGCTCGCGACCGCGGCGGGTTTCGCGGGCGTGGACGCGATCAAGCTCGACCACGTGGACCTCTACCGCCTGGCGCTGTAGCCCGCGCCCGCGTGCCGTAGGCGCCTGGCGGTAGGCGCGGGCTTCAGCCCGCGGGGTGGGCGGGTGTTTCTCGGTGGAGTGCGCGGGTGGCGTGGAGACCGTTTGGAAGCCCCCGAACGTGACAACCATGAGACACGCGCCGCGAAAGAGGCAACGACCGCGGAAAAGGGAACGACCGCGGAAGAGGCAGAGACCGCGAAAGAGACAGAGACCGCGGGCTAAAGCCCGCGCCTACAGCCCGCACCTACAGCCCGCACCTACGGGTCGCGCCTGCGACGTACACGCCTACAGCCGGCCCCACACCGACGGGACCGAAGGCCGTTTCCGTGTGGGGCGCGCCCGCCGGGCGCGCTGTCGTTGTCTCTGTAGCGGCGTTTGCTCGCAAACGCCGGCCTTGTTGTGGTGCTCGGAGGGCACGAGACAGCCGGCGCGGCGCGCCGGCCCCACATCGAGGAGACGGAACGCCGTTTCCGCGCGGGGCGCGAAGAGACGGAACGTGGTTTCCGTGTGGGGCGCGCCCGCCGGGCGCGCTGTCGTTGTCTCTGTAGCGGCGTTTGCTCGCAAACGCCGGCCTTGTTGTGGTGCTCGGAGGGCACGAGACAGCCGGCGCGGCGCGCCGGCCCCACACCGAAGGGACCGAAGGCCGTTTCCGTGTGTGGCGCCCCAGCTGGCGCGACCCGCTCGGCGCGGGCGCGGGCGTGAGACACTGTTGCAAAGGAGGCGCGCCATGTACTGCCCAAACCCCGAGTGCCTTGACTTCATCGAGGACGGTGTCCCTGGGGAGTACCTCGACACCGTCTCTGTGTGCCCGAAGTGCGGCACGCGCCTCGTCGCTGGCCTGCCTCCGGAAGCTTTGGGTGGCAGCGCGCGGGACGCTGGCCTGGGCGCGGCCGGCCGCGAGGACGACCCGCCCGTCGAGGTGGCGTCGTTCGGCTCCCGCCAGGACGCGGAACTGGCGGCCGGGTACCTCGTCGCCCGCGGGATCGAGGCGGTGGTGCTCGCCGACGACGCCGGCGGCGAGTTCGCGGGGGTCGGCTCCGGGAGCGGCGCGCGCGTGCTCGTGCCCACGTCGCGGGTCGCGGAGGCGCTGGCCCTGCTCGACGAGGCCGACCAGCCGGGAGGCGAGCGATGATGGACCAAGCCGTCGCGATGGCGCCGAAGAAGCGGATCGCGCTCGTCGCCCACGACAACAAGAAGCAGGCGCTGCTCGAGTGGGCGAAGTTCAACCGGGTCCTGCTGGCCGGCCACCAACTGTTCGCCACCGGCACGACCGGCACGCTGCTCGAGCGCGAGCTCGAGATGCCGGTCGCCAAGCTGCAGAGCGGCCCCCTCGGCGGCGACCTGCAGATCGGCGCCAAGATCGCGGAGGGCGCCGTCGACTTCATGATCTTCTTCTGGGACCCGCTCGAGCCGCAGCCGCACGACCCGGACGTCAAGGCGCTGCTGCGCATCGCCGTCGTCTGGAACATCCCGGTCGCCTGCAACCGCGCCTCGGCCGACTTCATGATCTCCTCGCCGCTGATGGACGAGGAGTACGACCGCCTGCTCCCGGACTACGACGGCTACCGCAACCGCTTCGGCGCGCTGCTGGAGACCTGACCGCGGTATGATCCGTTGCCGCCGGGAGCCGGGAGCGAGCCGCTCCCGCCGCGCAGGAATCGTCCGCCACATCCCGCAGTTGGCTGAAGCCGAGAGCAGGGGGGGTCGCCGATGAAGAACCGAGGTTGCTGCACGCTGTTCGCCGTTTCCTGCTTTCTCGCGGCACCGCTGCTCGCCCAGCCGAGCCCGGCCTCCGAAAAGGCGTGCGCGCTGCTGCAGCCCGCGGAGATCGAGGCTGCCCTCGGCGCCAAGCTCGACCGCCCACTCGCCGGGATGGCGGTGCCGCTCAAGAAGGACGCGGCGCACCTCGCCGGGGAGACGTTGTGGACCTGCGAGGGGCGGGCCGGGTCCCGCGCCGTGACGGTGTTCTGGGGTACGGAACCGGCGACCCCGGCGGGGAAGGTCCAAGGCGAGGCCAGGCTCAAGGCGCCGCAGGAAAGGTTGCGCGGGATGGGCTACTCGATCAAGGAAACGACGTTCGGCGCCACGACGTGCTGGACGATGACCCCGCCCGCCGCCCACGGCGACGAGCCCGTCGCGTTCGGGACCACGTGCGGCGGTGTCAAGGGCCGCTCGTTCTACTCGGTGTCGGTGTCCTCGACCGGCGCCGGCGACCTGCTCGGCGCCTTGAAGGTGAAGCTCCTCGCGGACAAGGCCGCAGCGCGCCTGCGGTAGCCGCGCCGCCCGGCCGGCGCGACGGCACGCCCGAGGGTCGCGCCGCGTCGGTGGCGCGACGGGTAGGTGCGCCGGAGCCGCGGCGGGCGTAGAATTGCTCAGACGACGCCCACTTTTACGTCATGAGAGCAAAGGTCCTTGCTGTCCAATATGTTGGCGGCCGATCCAACGGCGGGAGCCCGCCCCAGGCGCCCGATCGGCTGTCGCGCAGGCCGTGCGATGCCCCTTGACGCCGCCCGCGCGCGACCCGAGATTGGAGTCACCGTTCACGCCGGTTCGGGAAGGGAGACGCAGATGGACCGCCCGATCAGCGTGAAGGTCGCTCGGATGTTTCAACCCACGACAGAACCACGGCCCCCCCGGCTGCTCGACGGCGTGCGCGCGGCGCTGCGCGCCCGGCACTACAGCCCGCGCACCGAGGACGCCTACGTCGGCTGGATCCGCCGCTTCATCCTCTTCAACGGCAAGCGGCACCCGCGGGAGATGGGGGAGTCCGAAGTCACCGTGTTCCTCACCCACCTGGCGGTCGAGGCGCACGTGTCGGCGTCGACGCAGGGTCAAGCGCTCGCGGCGCTGCTGTTCTTGTACCTGGAGGTCCTCGGCCGGCCAGTCGCCGACCTCGAGGGCGTCGTGCGGGCAAGGCGGCCGCTCCGATTGCCAGTCGTGCTGACCAGAGACGAGGTGAGGGAGGTGCTTGCCCATCTCGAAGGAGCGCCCCGGCTCGTCGCTGAGCTCCTGTACGGAACCGGCATGCGGTTGCTCGAGTGCCTGAGCCTCAGGGTGCAGGATGTCGACTTTGGCCTCAACCAGATCCTCGTCCGGGACGGCAAGGGCCGAAAGGACCGCCGCACGATGTTGCCGTCGGCCGTGCGCGAACCGCTGTCGCACCACCTCGAAGGTGTCCGCGCGACCTTCGAGGAGGACGCGAAAGCGGGGTCCGGCGTCACGCTCCCCGAAGCGTTGGGGCGCAAGTACCCGAACGCTCCGACCCAGTGGCCCTGGTGGTACATCTTCCCGGCGACCTCCCGCGGCACGTATGCCGAGAGCCGAGAGCGGTTCCGTCACCACCTCCACGAGTCCGTCATTCAGCGCGCAATGAGGGACGCCGTCCGGGCCGCGGGCCTGACCAAGCGGGCGACCTGCCACACGCTCCGGCACTCGTTCGCGACGCACTTGCTGGAGGACGGCTACGACATCCGGACGATTCAGGAGCTGCTCGGGCACGCGGACGTGGCGACCACCATGATCTATACTCATGTCCTGAACAGCACGGGAGGACGCGGTGTCCGCAGCCCGCTTGACCGTCTCTGAGCGATCCCCCGCAACCGGTCGGTGCAGCGTTGTTCTCGTCATGTTAGGCTGCAAGTTGCGCAGCCTAACACGCAGGCCGCCGGCCGATCCCGCCGATGTAACGAGGGCCAGCAGATGAAGATGCACCGCGACACTCCAATTTCTCGCGCCACCAAACGCTACAGCTTTCGCAGTGTTTCCCTGTTTCTCTTAGGCAGCCGAATATGCGTTATGCCGACGAATTGAAGACATCAAGCTAGAAGATGAAGGTCGAGGTTGGAACGTCCACCTGCGGTGCAACTGGGAAGGTAGTGGCGCCGTCGTCCCAACGTTCGGCAGGGCTGGTCGCCGCTGGGAGAGCGGTTGTGTCTCGGCGGGTGCAGGTCATCGGGCGTCGCAGCGAGCCGGTGTGCTGGGCGCGGCAACAAGGGCGCTCGGCAGGTAGGTGGTCGCGGCCTAACCCGCGCTTGCAGTGGACCGGCCACACGGCTGGCCACGCTCGCCGTCGTGCGGTGTCGAGGGGTAAGCTAGTCCAATGGCAAGGGTGAAAGTGGCCGGCCCACTGAAGCGCAGCGTTAGGCCGCCTGAAAGAGGCCTCTGGAATGACTGACCGCCTCGCCAGCATCGACGCAATCCTCGATCGGTCGCGGCGCGACCTGACGGCGCTTATGGAGCGCTTCAATGCGTCTCTCGCCGCAAAACATATCGACCCCGACCTCAGGATCGACATCAAGAACCTCTGTGGGAACCTCCGGTCCGCCCTCGACTACCTTGCGCAGGAGGTCCGCGCGCAGCACTGCCCTCAGGCCGATCCGCGCACCCGCTTCTACTTCCCTGTGCTTCCAGCTGAGCCGGACTTCCAGGCCAAGATGTCCACTTGGTTTCCAGGCCTTGCTACCGCGTGCCCGGATCTGTGGGGCTACTTCGAGCGCGTCCAACCGTACCACGAGGGCTTTCAGTGGCTGGGCGATTTCAACCGGGTCAACACGGAGAACAAGCACGGAGACCTGGTCGAGCAGACCCGCGTGGAATCGGAGCGCGTGGTTGTCTCCGGCCCGTACGGCACGCAAGTCAGCTGGGACCCGCGAGCAGTGCGGTTTGGCCCAGGTGTTTCGATAGGCGGTGTGCCTGTCGATCCGCGCACCCAGTTGCCGGTCCCACACCCCTCGCAACAGGTTCAACGAGTGGTCTGGGTTGATTTCCAGTTTGGCGGCCTGGGCGTATCAGCTCCCCGACTTCTCAGCGACGCTGTCGCCGGAGTCGGCGACATCGTGACGAACGTCAAAAGGTGGCTACGGTGAATGAGGGGCGGCCTAACAGGCCGTTGCAGCCGTCCCACTCGGCTGTCACGCCGCTTGCGTGCGCAACCGGCGCGCCAGCCGGCGGGCGGCTGAACGGCGGCGTTAGGCGGCTTACCCCTAAGCTTGAAAGGAGCACGTGCTCAGATGCGTCGATCCGTTCGTAGCCACTTGTGCGCTCTCGCTGCGCTGGGCCTCACGATGGCGACGAGCGGCTCGGCAACGGCCGCAGGGAATGTGCCGAAGTCTCCCACCGAGTCGGAGCTTCGGCGTCTCGTCCCAGAAGGCCTGCGGGTGGCGATGCAGTTGCGCTACGACTTCGAGGGTAGGGGCTACCTTCAGTACCTCTTGGCTCTGGCCGACAGCAACGCAGAGGCCCCGCAAAAGGTGATCGAGCTGCTGTACGTCGATTGGGACGGCAAGTGGGTCGTTCGAGACAGGCAGCCTATCCGCACTCGAGGCACGGGAGAATACGCAGACTCGCTGTCGCCCAACTACGTCCACGCCATGCGCATCGAGACGGTGGGGAACACAGGGCTTGTGTACGTCTATACCAGTTCCTGGTGGGGCGGTTCGGGCTCCAACCATCTCTACTCGTTCTTTGCGATACGTGACGGACGGGTGAACCTTCTGAAGCAGTTCGAGCACGGCAGGATGCAGCGCTTGTACTTCTGCCTCAGGAACCGCGCCATCTACGACGGGGAGCTGGTGAAGATCAGAGGGTCAAAGCACGGCAAGGCATATGTCTACATATGCTTCCTCGACCTGGCGAAGTACTCATGCGACGGCAGCTCCATCGTGAAGGTCGGTTCGGAGAAGCTGCGCGAGATGACAGGCAACCGGTTCCTCGACGAGAAATTCTGGAACATGTCGGTATGCAACGCACTGGCGCGGTGCGAGGCGTTTCAGGCGGACTGTCCGAGCCATCCATGAAGCCGTCTAACCAGCCGTTGCAGCCGTCTGGCACTCGCCTGCAAGCCGGCGCTGCGCGTCGGGCAGGCTCGTGCCATCGGCTGAACGGCGGCGTTAGGCGGCTTACCCCTAAGCTTGAAAGGAGCACGTGCTCAGATGCGTCGATCCGTTCGTAGCCACTTGTGCGCTCTCGCTGCGCTGGGCCTCACGATGGCGACGAGCGGCTCGGCAACGGCCGCAGGGAATGTGCCGAAGTCTCCCACCGAGTCGGAGCTTCGGCGTCTCGTCCCAGAAGGCCTGCGGGTGGCGATGCAGTTGCGCTACGACTTCGAGGGTAGGGGCTACCTTCAGTACCTCTTGGCTCTGGCCGACAGCAACGCAGAGGCCCCGCAAAAGGTGATCGAGCTGCTGTACGTCGATTGGGACGGCAAGTGGGTCGTTCGAGACAGGCAGCCTATCCGCACTCGAGGCACGGGAGAATACGCAGACTCGCTGTCGCCCAACTACGTCCACGCCATGCGCATCGAGACGGTGGGGAACACAGGGCTTGTGTACGTCTATACCAGTTCCTGGTGGGGCGGTTCGGGCTCCAACCATCTCTACTCGTTCTTTGCGATACGTGACGGACGGGTGAACCTTCTGAAGCAGTTCGAGCACGGCAGGATGCAGCGCTTGTACTTCTGCCTCAGGAACCGCGCCATCTACGACGGGGAGCTGGTGAAGATCAGAGGGTCAAAGCACGGCAAGGCATATGTCTACATATGCTTCCTCGACCTGGCGAAGTACTCATGCGACGGCAGCTCCATCGTGAAGGTCGGTTCGGAGAAGCTGCGCGAGATGACAGGCAACCGGTTCCTCGACGAGAAATTCTGGAACATGTCGGTATGCAACGCACTGGCGCGGTGCGAGGCGTTTCAGGCGGACTGTCCGAGCCATCCATGAAGCCGTCTAACCAGCCGTTGCAGCCGTCTGGCACTCGCCTGCAAGCCGGCGCTGCGCGTCGGGCAGGCTCGTGCCATCGGCTGAACGGCGGCGTTAGATGGCGCTGGGGGCTGGCAAGCAGGCTCTGTCGGCTTGGGCTCGCGTCGGCCGCAACCAGCATGTGCTTGGTCGTGGCCGCCTTTGCGGCTGCTGGTTGGAGGACGTTCGAGAGCAAGAAGTATGGCTACCGTGTTCAGTACCCATCATCCTGGTACCTGTTCAACCTAGGGGTTGACGCCCTTGAGATCCTCAACTTTCCACCCAACGAGCGCATTGAGGGCGTTGTGATCCGTTCTGGCGGGGCAATCATTTCGGTGGCTGGTGCGCCGCCAGGCGTGCATAATCTGGATGAATGGATTGACCAAAACGTGCGCCTCGGGGGCTTTACTGGGCGGAGAGAGATTCCTGTTGTGCATCCACCGCCCGACGGCTGCGGCAAGCTGACGCGAGTCGACACAGTCGACGACGTTAGCGGTAGCGGGAAGGCGTTTCAAGTGACGGCGACCTTCTACTGCGTGGCCCACGCGCGCCTGTACGCAATCGCAGTCACAAACTGGAAGGACGATCCAAAGCAGCCGCAGTATTGGCGGGTCGCGTTAGAGATCGCGGAAAGTCTTCGTGCCGGGGCGCCGACAAGGTGAGGACGCCATCTAACAGCGCGCTGGACCTGTCGGTTCGTCCTGTCACGCCCGTTGCAGCCGGGCAACGGGCGCGCCAGCCCGGCCCGCAGGTCAGCGCGAGCGTTAGGCAGCGTTATCGAAGGGAAGCATAGATGACAACTCTCTGTCGCTGCCGCTTCGCAATCGCGGTCTTGTCGGCGCTGGTTTGTGCGCCTTCGACCTTTGCCCTGGGGGTAGGCATCCTCCGACCGTCGCGGATCGCGGAGTCCGCACGCACGCTCACGATCAAACCAACGTTGGCAGGGTTTCGCCTCGGTGAATCACAGGCTGGCGCCGTTGCGCGCCTTGGCGGCCCACTGAAGGTGGAAACGCTCGGTAGCGGCCCGGAGGCCCCGGTGTCCTACGCCAACGCCACGGTGGGAATCACGCTCATTGCAAGTCGAGCTGACGGAGTTGGGATCATCTTCGTGACCAGTCGGAGTGGGGGTGGCCTTGACGGCATTCGGGTCGGCGACCGGAAGGAAGATGTGCTGGCACGATGGGGTGTAGCAGGGGCCGGTGGCGACACTGATGGGCTGTGGCTCGCCGGGCGCTATGTCGTGTCGGTGAGGTTCGACAGCGACGGCCGTGTTGCCCGTCTGGGCATAGGTTTCGGTCGGTAGCATGCACGTGCCGCTGCCTAACAAGCCGTTGCAGCCGCCTGGGACGTTGCCCCGATAAAGTAGACACTCTGACCTAACAGGGGTTGGAGGTCAGAATGGCGAAGACCCTCGGTCCGAAGAAGGTCCAGCGGTACAGCGTGGAGTTCAAGCTCAAGGCGGTGAAGCTGAGCCAGCTTAAGGGCGTCCAGGTGCAGGACGTGGCGGACGCGCTGGACATCCACCCGTTCATGCTGTCGAAGTGGCGGAAGCAAGCGCGGGAGGGGCTGCTGAAGGCGCGGGTTGCGGTGGCTGCCGCTGCGCGGGCGCAGCGGGAGGTGAGGCAGCTTGCGGAGCTGAAGCGGCAGTACGCGCTCTTGAAGGAGGAGCACGAGCTGCTAAAAAAAGCCATTCGGTTCTGTTCCGCTCGAAGAGCGAGGTCTTCGCGTTCATCGGGGCGGAGCAGGGCCGGTTCGAGGTGAAGGGGCTGTGCGAGCGGTACGGGGTGACGCGGGCGGGGTATTACGCGTGGCGGCGGCGTGGCATCTCGCAGCACGAGCGGGTGGACGAGCGGCTGTCGGCGCGGATCGGCGCCGTGTGGAGGGCGAGCGACGGCACCTACGGCAGCCCGCGGATCCACGCCGCACTGCAGGGGGCCGGGTACCGGGTGGGGAGGAAGCGGGTGACCCGCTTGATGCGGGAGGGTGGGCTGAAGGCGCGCGTGGCACTGATCTACAGGCGGACGCGAGGGACGCGGGCCTTCTACGCGGAGATCCCCAACCGGGTACTGGGGGTGACGACGAGCGGACCGAATCAGATCTGGGTGGGTGACGTGACGTTCCTGAGGACCGGACTGGGGTGGCGGTACCTGGCGGTGGTGATGGACCGTCACTCCCGGCGGATTCTCGGGTGGAGCCTGAGGGCGCGGCGGGACCTCGATCTCACCCTGGCGGCGCTGAACCACGCCGTGCGGCGCCGGCGGTTGGTGGAGGGCATGACGTTTCACTCGGATCGCGGCTCCGAATACGGCGCATACGCCTTCCGCGCCCGGCTGGCGGCGCTCGGGATCACGCAGAGCATGAAGCGCCCGCGGGAGCTCGGGGACAACGCGTTCATCGAGTCGTTCTTCCACTCGATGAAGGGGGAGGCGATCCATGCGAGGACGTTCCCGAACGAAGAGGCTCTCCGTCACGCGGTCCGGCGCTACATCTGCCGATACAACCGGAGCCGACTGCACTCGAGCCTCGGCCATCGGACACCCATTGACTATGAACATGCCGCAGCGTGAGGATTGCTCTGTGGAGTGTCCACCAAATCGGGTCAACATCCGCGCCCGAGGACAGGCTTGCTCGGAGGGAGTAACGTGGCGCATCATCATGCTGTGCGAGGCGTCATCGCGGTCGTGGGCGCGCGCCTGAAGCGCAGCGTTAGGTGTCTTTCGATGAGCGGACTGGAGGGATCATGCGTCCAGGATGGGTGACGCCAGTTGCGGTGCTTGGCATTGTGTTTGGGTGCTTCGGCATCCTGGGTGCTTCCCAGACTCTCTTGATGCCGCTTGTTCTTCCCATGGAACAGCAGATGTTGTCGGCGATACAAACTCAACCCCCTGGGCATCAAGGGTCGGACGCTCTGAGTCAGTCTGGCGCGGGATTCCTGAACAAGTGGCTCCGAGGAATACCTTCTTGGTTTACAGCTTGGTCTGTTGGCCTGGGAGCCATCAACATGATCATCGCCGGGGTCTATGTGTTCGGGGCGATCTGGCTGCTCCTTATGAGGCCGCTGGGTCTAAGAATCTTCGCAATAGGCCTCGCCGCTAGCATCGCGGTAACATTCGTGCGGATGGCGGGGCTCACCGCCGCTCTTGGGTTTTTCGGACTCGCAATGAGTACGGGGAGCATGCTTGGTGTCATCATCGATGCCGTTCTCTTGGTGGTGATTTTGGCGCACAGGCGCGAATGGCAGGCAGCGGTCGAGCATTATGGCAACTCCATCGCGAACCAGAAGGTGACGCACGACACCTAACAACCAATAGAGGCGACGGTGTCAAGAGGCAAACCTGTCTCTTGACGTCCCCGGAGGGGGGCGCGGGAGCACGGGCAGCGGGTGCGGCACAGCGAGCGCGGTGGTCACGTCCACATCGATGCGCTTCTCGTCGGGTGACAGGCGAGTGCACCTGCACCAAGCAACCAAACGGGTTGGGCGTGCCGGCGCAGGCGCACACGTGAGCGCCGGAGCCGGCACGTGGTCACGCCGGGGCGTGACCGCACCAGAAGCCAGGTCGTGCCGCAGCGGGTCGCAGTCAAGAGCGTGCGGGATGGCCGCAAGGGCCTCCCAGTTAGTGGCGCGATCCCCGTGCGGGCAGACGCAACAACCACGCTTGAAGGCCCAGGGCGCTCCCGGTCATGCGCGGAGGGATCGTCCCAGTTAGAACGTCGGGGATCACGCCCTGGGCCACGTCGGTCAGTTTCCGAACAGCAAGTGCTCGTGATAGTCGGTGCCCTCCTTCAAGATGTAGTAGGCGGCGAGCGCGAGCTTGTGGCCGATCACGTTGGTGGCGATCGGGATGGCGCCGCGGCCGGGATGCCGTGTCTTGAGCCGGTCGTACAGGCTGCGCACCTTGGGGTCGGTCCGCGCCGCGTGGGTGGCGGCCTGGGTGTATGCGGCTTTGAGGTAGGCGTTGCCCTGCTTCCTGCCACGGCCGGCCTTGAGCTTCCCGGCCGACTCGGCGACGCCGGGGATGAGCCGGCAGTACGACGCGTAGTGGCGGGCGGAGGCGAAGCGGGTCACCGCACCGGTTTCGAGCAGGATCACCGCGCCGAGCGCCTGGCCAACGCCGGGGAGGGTCCGCAGGCGCTGGTAGCCGGCCTCGCCCGCCAGGGCGGCGAGGATCGCGCCCTCGAGCTGGAGGATCTGGGCGGACAGGAGCTGGATGCGTGCCTGCTCCTGGTGGACCAGCGGCCGCACGTGCGGGTGCCGCAGCAGGGCGTCGAGCTCCTCGGTGGTGATCGTCTTGGCCGAGTTCCTCGAGTGCTCGAGGATGCCGTGGCGGTACAGCCGGATGCGGATGCCCGCGTACTCCCGCGCACGGGCGACCACCAGACGCCCGCGCTGGCGTACCAGGTCGCGCAGGGGACGGGTGGCCTTCGGGTAGATGTACGCCTCCGGGAAGTCGTCCTTGAGCAGTCGCTCGGCCAGACACACCGCGTCCCGGCGGTCGGTCTTGACCTTCGCCTTGGAGATCCAGGACAGCTTGAGCGGATGGCCGAGGTGGACGTCGTGACCGGCGGCCTGGAGGCCGTCCACCAGCCAGTACCAGTTGAACGTGCTCTCGACCGCGATGTGGATGCCCGGACCGAACGGCGCGAGCAGCGCGAGGATGCCGTCGATCCGGTTGGGCGTCTGGCGATTCAGGAGCACCTTCCCCTCCTCGTCCATGACGGCCACTTGCGAGACCTTCGCGTGCAGGTCGATCCCACAGTAGAATCCCATCGGTGACCTCCTTTCCCAGATCGGTTGATGGGAGCTCATGGGTGGCATGGTGCCACCCAAGGAGGTCGCCTCTACTTAGTGTCAGGCCGTTGCAGCCGCCCCACTCGGCTGTCACGCCGCTTGCGTGCGCAACCGGCGCGCCAGCCGGTGGGCAGCTGAACGGCGGCGTTAGGTAGCACTGAGGATCGATGCGAACGATTGGGCGGATCGCCATCCTTGCTTTGAGCGCCGGTGGATGCGCTGGCCTTTCCGGCTTTGCTGCGCTCTACGTTCAGGTGCTTGTCTCCCCACCAGATCCCAATAACGGAGCCTATGGCATGTCAGCTTTCCAGCTCCTGCATGATCCTTTTGTGCTTATGGTTTTTCTTACCATCGTCGGGGGTACAGCACTGCCGGGTCTTCTCGTCTCACTCTGGGCCCTCCGGCGCGTCCAGCTAAGGAAAGCGGTGCCAGTTGGCTATGCTGTCACAATCATATCGGCCGTGATGGGCTCAGTGGCCCATCCCCTCGGCGGTCCGTTGCTGGCGCTCCCTGCGGCTATTGGCTTCATGTTGTACTGCCATGGGAAGGAAGCTTGGGCGATTCCCAAGAGCAGAATCGATGTCAGTGCCAACGGTGCCACCTAACAGCGCGCTGGACCGGACGGCTCGTCCTGTCACGCCGCGTGCAGGAGCACGCGTCGCGCCAGCCAGCGGGCGGCTGAACGGCGGCGTTAGGCACATCCAATGAACCAGGAAGAACTAGGCAACGGCCTCGGTCACGCCCTCCTGGCGGGTGCCGCCCACCTCGTGGCGACAGGCGTGTGTTCCGTCACGCCAATCGTGGTCTATTGGTCCCGACATCCGACGTTCGACGCCGTGGACGACGCCTCCCGTGCTTGGGCCCTCCTGGTTGCCCTTCTCTGGGTGGTCGCCTCCGCCGTCGGGACGCTTCTTGTGTCTGGCGCATTCGTCCTGGGCTTCGGGTGTCCGCGTCGGCGGTCCACCGTCGCTCTAGCAGCGCTGGCCGGCGTCGCTAGTGCGGTCCTATTTGGCTTGGCATGGACATCGTTCTTGGTCCGCCAGAGGTTTACTGAGGTTGGGGTCCTTGGTTTTGCGTCTGGCATCGCAGCCACGTTGCTCGTGCAAGTATGGCAGGGGTCGAGGAGTGCCTAACAACCAATAGAGGCGACGATGTCAAGAGGCAAACCTGTCTCTTGACGTCCCCGGAGGGGGGCGCGGGAGCACGGGCAGCGGGTGCGGCACAGCGAGCGCGGTGGTCACGTCCACATCGATGCGCTTCTCGTCGGGTGACAGGCGAGTGCGCCTGCACCAAGCAACCAAACGGGTTGGGCGTGCCGGCGCAGGCGCACACGTGAGCGCCGGAGCCGGCACGTGGTCACGCCGGAACGTGACCGCACCAGAAGCCAGGTCGTGCCGCAGCGGGTCGCAGTCAAGAGCGTGCGGGATGGCCGCAAGGCCTCCCAGTTAGTGGCGCGATTCCCGTGCGGGCAGACGCAGCAACCACGCTCGAAGGCCCAGGGCGCTCCCGGTCAAGCGCGGAGGGATCGTCCCAGTTAGGACGTCGGGGATTACGCCCGGGCCACGTCGGTCAGTTTCCGAACAGCAAGTGCTCGTGATAGTCGGTGCCCTCCTTCAAGATGTAGTAGGCGGCGAGCGCGAGCTTGTGGCCGATCACGTTGGTGGCGATCGGGATGGCGCCGCGGCCGGGATGCCGTGTCTTGAGCCGGTCGTACAGGCTGCGCACCTTGGGGTCGGTCCGCGCCGCGTGGGTGGCGGCCTGGGTGTATGCGGCTTTGAGGTAGGCGTTGCCCTGCTTCCTGCCACGGCCGGCCTTGAGCTTCCCGGCCGACTCGGCGACGCCGGGGATGAGCCGGCAGTACGACGCGTAGTGGCGGGCGGAGGCGAAGCGGGTCACCGCACCGGTTTCGAGCAGGATCACCGCGCCGAGCGCCTGGCCAACGCCGGGGAGGGTCCGCAAGCGCTGGTAGCCGGCCTCGCCCGCCAGGGCGGCGAGGATCGCGCCCTCGAGCTGGAGGATCTGGGCGGACAGGAGCTGGATGCGTGCCTGCTCCTGGTGGACCAGCGGCCGCACGTGCGGGTGCCGCAGCAGGGCGTCGAGCTCCTCGGTGGTGATCGTCTTGGCCGAGTTCCTCGAGTGCTCGAGGATGCCGTGGCGGTACAGCCGGATGCGGATGCCCGCGTACTCCCGCGCACGGGCGACCACCAGACGCCCGCGCTGGCGTACCAGGTCGCGCAGGGGACGGGTGGCCTTCGGGTAGATGTACGCCTCCGGGAAGTCGTCCTTGAGCAGTCGCTCGGCCAGACACACCGCGTCCCGGCGGTCGGTCTTGACCTTCGCCTTGGAGATCCAGGAGAGCTTGAGCGGATGGCCGAGGTGGACGTCGTGACCGGCGGCCTGGAGGCCGTCCACCAGCCAGTACCAGTTGAACGTGCTCTCGACCGCGATGTGGATGCCCGGACCGAACGGCGCGAGCAGCGCGAGGATGCCGTCGATCCGGTTGGGCGTCTGGCGATTCAGGAGCACCTTCCCCTCCTCGTCCATGACGGCCACTTGCGAGACCTTCGCGTGCAGGTCGATCCCACAGTAGAATCCCATCGGTGACCTCCTTTCCCAGATCGGTTGATGGGAGCTCATGGGTGGCATGGTGCCACCCAAGGAGGTCGCCTCTACTTAGTGTCAAGCCGTTGCAGCCGTCCCACTCGGCTGTCACGCCGCGTGCAGGGGCACGCGTCGCGCCAGCCGGCGGGCGGCTGAACGGCGGCGTTAGGCTTGACAGTAACCGGAGCGGGATGTAGAGTCATTGTTGATACGTGGAGGTGTCTTGTGGAATCGCGGGTCCAGAAGTGGGGAAACAGCTTGGCAGTTCGGATCCCAAAGCCCTTCGCGTCGGAGGTCGGCCTGCGGGAGGATGCGCCGGTGGAGCTCAGCGTCAGTGACGGTACGCTTGTCATCACGCCGGTCGTCGGCCATGCCTATCGACTGGCCGAACTCCTGGCCGGTGTTCGACGGTCCAACCTCCACCACGAGATGGCCACAGGCCAACCTCAGGGTGATGAAGCCTGGTAGTCGCTATGCCCTATGTTCCGGAACGTGGCGATCTGATCTGGCTTGTGTTCTCGCCGCAGGCGGGTCATGAGCAGGCGGGTAGGCGCCCCGCTGTCGTGCTGTCACCCAAGCCGTACAACGGGAAAGTTGGGCTCTTCTTGGCGTGTCCGGTTACTAGCCAACAGAAGGGTTATCCGTTCGAGGTCGCAGTACCTGCGGGATTGCCCGTGAGCGGGGTCATTCTTGCTGATCAGATCAAGAGCCTCGATTGGCGGGCTCGGAAAGCAGAGTACATTTGCTCACTGCCTGCGAGTACGGTCAATGAGCTGCTCGCCAAGGCACTGGTGCTGGTTTCCCCGACCGAGGGTCAAGCCTAACCAGCGCTTGCAGCGTCGCGCCGACCGGGGTGGTTGTGCAGCGCTGTCGCGCGGTTCATCATCGTGCCATGCCAAAGTTTGAAGGGTCAGCCGGCATACCGCTGAAGCGCGGCGTTAGGTTGCCGTCAGGAAGGCATGTCGCTCTGGCAATCCTGCTTTTAGTTGCTTCCGGGTGTCGGGTCCGCGAGCAGCAGCCCGATGCTTCACCCGTCCCTACCGCCAATTGGCAGGCGGTGCAGGCAGCAGCGAGGATCAGCGCGATCATATTCGGCCAACTCTCGTCTTTGCGGAATGATTGCCCCGTACTGGCGCACCTACCCCAGCGCAGTCCCGATGTGGAGACAGCATGCCCGGGCCCATATCGCTGGACGCTGCTTTATGGCGTCGGCATCGACACCGGCCTTAGCGACCCCCGTTCCTGGCCGAGTGCGCGCATGCTACCGACGGCGATCCTCCTGTTTGTTGAGGTCCGCATCGGTGGACCCTGCCTACAGGTCCCGGCCCCAACACACACGATCGGCGCAGTCTCGGTGCAAGCCATTTGCTATGGCCGCGATTGTCAACCCGTTATCGACGCGCTGTCGAAGACTCTCGCCATGTTGAAGAAGGAGGTCAAGTCTAATGCGCCCGCAACCTAACAGCGCGCTGGACCGGACGGTTGGTCCTGTCACGCCCGTTGCAGGGGCGCAACGGGCGCGCCAGTCCGCCCCGCCGGTCAGCGCGAGCGTTAGACAGACCTAGGGAGGAAGTGAAGCAAATGGCGCTACCGGACGCGCAGCGGGCCGAGGTTGACCGCCTCCTTGGTGCGTTCTGCAGGGATCGGGTTCCACCGGAACACAGGAACATGATCCGGTACGAGTATTCGTTCCGGGGGAACTCGGTGACCCTGACGGAACGCCGGCCGGCCTTTCGGCGTAAGGGCCAGTGGACGGAGCTCGCGGTTGCCCAGTTCCGGTTCAGGGCGGCCGCGTCGAGCTGGACTCTCTATTGGATGCGCGCCAACCAGCGGTGGTATCTGTGTGACTGGTTCCGTCCGGCGAAGCGTTTCGGAACAGCGCTTCGGGAGGTTGTCGCTGATCGCTACGGTGCCTTCTTCGGCTAGAGGTGGCTGTCTAACCCGCGCTTGCAGTAGGCACGCCGGCCGGCGTGCTTGTGCGGCACCCTCGCAGGGTTCATCATCGTGCCATGCCGAAGTGTGAAGGGTTGGCCGGCGTGCCGCTGAGGCGCAGCGTTAGGCAGCGCGGCGAGAACCAGGTCCACACCAAGCGCGTGATCCAGCGCGCTGCGCGAGTGAGGGCACCCATGCTCCGACTTATCGCGTACTTCATCACGTTGAGCATTGCGCACACTGTGCTGGCGGGCGACAGCGTCCCATTTGTTGAGGACACGCCCGAGGCTGCCTGTGACGTCCTACAACACCGTATGGCCGTGGTGATGGCCCTGCCGCACAACGAGCCAGACAAACACTGGTTCTGCGATTTCACCGCCGAGCACAACGATTATCTGTACATCATCGGGCTTCGCTCCGAGCCAAGTGGGCCAGGCGGTTCCGCCCCCCTGATCGGTTGGTTTGCCGTTGCTCGGCGGAGCACTCTTGTGGTTCAGGTCGATGTCGCGGAGGGCCGGCTCATCCCAATCAGCCGCAGTTACTACGGGGCCGCATCACCCTCCAAGACAGAGAGCCAGACCCGAAGTTCGAAGCGGGAGCCATGAGTGGACGACCGGAGAGCACCACCGGGGGCGCTGCCTAACCAGCCGTTGCAGCCGTCCCACTCGGGTGTCACGCCGCGTGCAGCGGCACGCGTCGCGGCCAGCCGGCGGGCGGCTGAACGGCGGCGTTAGGCACCTGAGCCACGTTGGGCTGAAGGAGGCGCCATGCGAGCGGTGATTACTCTCGCGGTCGCGGTGCTCGCTGCTCCCGCTATTGGACAGGAGAACGTTCAGGCGGCGCGAACGGGTCAGAGGCTTTCGGTGTCGGTCCGGCCAATTCCCCTTGCGAAGGGCGAGCGTATCACTGAGTTCACGCTCACAGTCGTGCAGGGCCACGTTCAAAGCGTCGTGGGCATTCCACTGGATTGGTCCCTCTCTGTGGATGTCGATCCCCAGTGGGAAGCGGTCGTATCCGGTGGCTGCCTTCACGGCGTGGGGGGGCTCACGTCGTCCGCACAGCTTCCGTCAATCACGCTGCAGGTCCTTGACCTCGGAATCGGCCCCCCATTCAGCCTCGTTGCGAAGGTAGGAATCTATTTCGAGGGCTCGACTACCTCGGGGCATTCCTCGGTGACTAGGACGCTCAGGCATTCAGACCTAATCGTAAAGGCCGTGGGCGGTGCCTAACCAGCCGTTGCAGCCGCCCCACTCGGCTGTCGCGCCGCTTGCGTGCGCAACCGGCGCGCCACTCGGTGGGCGGCTGAAGCGCAGCGTTAGGCGGCTAGAGGTTCTTGTAGACCTGGCTCCGAAGACCGACCTTGACCAGCACAACCACGAGTTCGAGGTCGCGAACCTCGCACACGATCCTGTAGGCTCCCTGTCGGACGCGGTAGCGGTCCCCTGCGCCGGCAAGCTTCTCACAGCCCGGTGGGCGTGGGTCTGTGGCAAGGCCTTGGATACGAGTGACGATCTGTCGGCGAATCTTCTTCGGCTCGATCCGCTCGATCTCCTTTGCCGCAGAGTCCTTGATCCGGAGGCTATATCTTCCCACTTCGCCTCATCGACCTCACGAAGTCCTCGAAGGCCCGCTCGGGTTCGTTGGCTCGCTTCTCGAACGCTTCGAGGTCCTCGGCGTCGTCGGCGAGGGCCGCACGCACAGCATCATTCACCATTTCGGAAACCGAGCGGTCGCTGGAAGCAGCCTTCAGCTTCAACGCACGATGAACGTTCGGTTCGAAGTAGACGGTCACGCGACGAGCGTCACTCATGGGGTTCAATATAGTGCTAAAACGCTATGGCGTCAAGCCGCCTAAAAGGCCGTTGCAGCCGACTGGCAATGGCCTGCAATCCGGCGCTGGGCGCCTGGCAGCCTCGCGCCAGCGGCCGAACGGCGGCGTTAGGCAGCGAATGGAGCCATGAAAGTGGCCGACATCAGGACGTATCTGGTCAATGCCGACACGCTCTTCTGGGCTGACCGAAGGTCCCAAGTCCAGTCCGAGATACTCAAAGCCCAGAACCGAGCCGGGTTGTCAGGCATCGGCCGGTCGGCGGCGGCCGTTAGGCCCCAGCAGGAGGCGTGTGAGCGCGGTCTCGATGACCTGCTTGCCGCCCATCTGGACTCAGTTCGTCGCGCCCTCGAGGCCTTCCGCCCGAAGGCGAACCAGAAGCTGCAAGCGCTACTCGAGGAACCCTTTGCCTTTGTCCTGACTAACGTATGCTCCGAGCTGAACCCGCTGCTGTCGAAGCAGGCCGAACTCATGGGGCTTCCGAACCAATGGTCCCTTGACGCTCGCCGTGACCTCCTGGTGGCGAAGGCATGCAATGAACTCGGCCCCGTGCTCGCCTCGCACGCTGCCTTCCTGCGTTCGGTCCACAAGCCCTGATACGACCGTCCTCTTGGCCGCGTCGCCATAGCCGCTCTCGCGGGTGTCCTAGCAGCAATCGGCTTCTTCCTACTCAAGTCGGCGCTTCACTGGTAGGTCTGCGCCGCCTAACCAGCGCGTGCAGCGGCCCGGCGCGTGGGGTCATGTGTTGTGTGGCTGGGGAGCTGACCTGAGGTAGTGCAGGTGTTGTGCGCCTGGCCGGGGGTCGGCGGCCGCTGAGGCGCGGTGCGTTCGACGGACCGGGAGCTGGCGCCATTCGAAGAGGAGAACAGGATTGGGACTGATTGTAAGAGCGCTCCTGGGGCTGGCGTTTCTCATCCTTGTGCTCGCTGCCGGGCTCTTCGCTTCGGCGGGGTCCTTGCGGTACTGGCAGGCGTGGGGGTATCTGGGAGTCTTCGGCTCCTGCGCTGCCGCCATCACGGCCTGGCTCATCCGGAATGATCGCGAACTGCTCGCGCGCCGGGTGAAAGCCGGGCCAATGGCAGAGGCTCGCCGGAGGCAACAGGTGATCCAAAGCGCCGCCAGCATCCTCTTCATCGGCATCTTCGTCGTCTCAGGCCTCGACTTCCGATTCGGGTGGACTCATGTCCCCGGCGGCGTTGCGGCTTTGTGCGACGCGCTCGTGGCGCTGGGGTTCGTCGTCGTCTTCAGGGTCTTCTGCGCAAATCAGTTCACGAGCGGGACCGTCGAGGTGGTACCCGAGCAGAGGGTGACCGAGCACGGGCCGTACGCCTTCGTTCGTCACCCAATGTACGCAGGAGGAGGTCTATTGATTGTCTCCACCCCGCCCGCCCTGGGGTCCTGGGCGGCGCTCCCCTTGTCCTTCGCATTACTGCTCGTCCTGATCGCCCGCATCTTCGACGAGGAGAGGTATTTGTCGGCAAACCTCGCCGGTTACAAGGATTACCTCGTGAAGGTTCGCTATCGGTTCGTGCCGTTCGTGTGGTAGGGCCAATGCCAGGACCGCCCGGGACGGAAACCAAACCGTCGTATGGGAGGAACCCGTCGCGGACACCGGTGCGACATCGACGAACCGTTCGTGCGGCGACCTCGCCGGCGAACGGCAGCGCCAGCGCGCACGATCAAGACCCGTCTCAGGAAAGGAGTGTTCCCATGAGAAAGCTCATCGTATCCGCGTTTGCATCGCTCGACGGCATCATGCAAGCACCCGGCGGGCCGGAAGAGGACCCCACGGGCGGTTTTGCCCTTGGCGGTTGGATGTTCAGCTTCGCGGACGAGAGCATGGACATCTCCGCCGCAGGGTTCGACGGCAAGGATCGCGAGCTGGTGCTCGGGCGCAGGACCTATCAGATCTTCGAAGCGTTCTGGCCTTATCAGCCGGCCGACGACCCGATCGCGAAGACGCTCAATGCGGCGAAGAAGCATGTCGCTTCGCGGACGTTGACGTCGCTCCAGTGGAACAACGCGACCCTGCTCCACGGCGATGTCGTCTCGGCGATCAGTGCGCTCAAGGCCCAACCGGGCCCCGACCTGCAGACGATCGGCAGCGGCAATTTGATCGGAACGCTCCAGGCCGCCTCACTGGTCGACGAGTACAACGTGTGGACGTTTCCACTGGTGCTCGGGCGGGGCAAGCGCCTCTTCAGCGAAGCCGCCAAGCCGTCGGCGCACCGGCTCGTTCGCTCGCAGGTTTCGACGAGCGGCGTCGTGATGAGCACCTACGCACGAGCCGGGGATATCGAGCCCGGTTCGTTCGCGAGTGCCGAGCCGAGCGAGAGGGAGTTGACCCGACGCAAGATGATGGCGAATGGGGTCTGGTGATTGAGAGGGAGAGTGCGCGCTCACCGTTCATTCACGCCGACGCCACTCGGTGGCGCGGTTGAAGTGTGGCGTCAGCCAGCAACGGGCATCGAAGAGGCTGGAGGGGGTGGGGGCGAGGGACATCGCGTGCTACGCTGCACCTACGGCAAGAACCTAGAGTCATGCGACCCCTTCGGTATTCCATCAACGTCACGTTGGACGGGTGCTGCGATCACCGCGCAATCCCCGCGGACGAAGAGTTGCACCGTCACGCGGTCGAGATCCTCGGCCAGGCCGATGCCCTTCTCTTTGGCCGGGTGACGTACGAAATGATGGAATCGGCGTGGCGGCCGCCGACGCCTCCGGGAGCGCGACCTGCGTGGATGGAACCCTTCGCGCGGACGATCGACGCGGCGAGGAAGTACGTCGTGTCGAGCACCCTGGGCCGGGTCGATTGGAACGCGGAGCTCGTGCGCGGGGACCTGGGCGAGGCCGTTCAGCAACTCAAGCGGGAGTCGGGCCGGGGACTGCTCGTGGGAGGCGTGAAGCTCCCGCTGGCGTTGACGGAGCTGGGGTTGATCGACGAGTACGAGTTCGTGGTGCACCCCAGGCTCGCGGGCCATGGGCCGACGTTGTTCGCCGGGCTATCGCAGCGGATCGACTTGAAGCTGGTGAGCCGGCTGGAGCTTGGCTCAGGGGCGGTGGCGATGCGGTACGAGCCTAGGAAGTAGCCGCCGCTCTGTCTGGCTCAACCGCGCATCGGAGGTCGCATGAGGCGAGTCACCGGCATCGGCGGCGTCTTCTTCAAGGCCAAGGACGCCCCATCACTGCTGGCGTGGTACCAGCGGCACCTGGGAATCGATGTCCAAGCCTGGGGCGGGGCCGCCTTCACCTGGAGCGACGCCGACGGCAAGCCGGTCGCAGGCACGACGATCTGGTCTATCGGTCAGGAAGACGGGGATCAGTTTGCTCCGAGCTCCGCTCCCTTCATGGTCAACTACCGAGTGGAGGAACTCCACGCCCTGGTCAAGGTCTTGAAGGAAGAAGGCTGCAATGTGCTCGAGAAGATTGACGAATCCGAGTATGGGACCTTTGCCTGGGTCATCGATCCGGAGGGAAACAAGGTCGAGCTTTGGCAGCCGCCTCAAGGCCAGTGAGCAGGCGGGCCAGCCAGGGCTGCGGACCGCGGCCCGACCCGCCGTTGCAGGAGTTTGGCACTCGCCGGAAAGCCGGCGCTGCGCGCCGGGCAGTCTCGGGGAAGAGGCCGGACAACGGCGTTAGACTGCCGGTGCGAAGCACCGTCCCGCCTTGGCGGAACGGCGCGGTTTCGGATCTCGAGGGAGAGAGGACACGACCATGCCGGCAAAGAACACGGTATGCCTTTGGTACGATGGCGGCGCCGAAGACGCAGCACGTTTCTACGCCGCTACCTTTCCGGACTCGTCCGTCGGCGCCATACACCGCGCGCCGGGAGACTTCCCGTCGGGGAAGAGAGGGGACGTATTGACTGTGGAGTTCACCGTCATGGGCGTCCCGTGCCTCGGGCTCAACGGCGGACCTGCGGTGACGCACAACGAGGGGTTCTCGTTTCAGGTGGCAACCACTGACCAAGCCGAAACGGATCGCTATTGGGACGCGATCGTCGGCAACGGCGGTCAGGAGAGCGCGTGCGGCTGGTGCAGGGACAAGTGGGGTTTGTTCTGGCAGATCACGCCGATCGCCCTGACGAAAGCGATCACCGACCCCGATCCTGCGGCCGCCAAGCGCGCCTTCGATGCGATGATGCAAATGAGAAGGATCGACGTCTCTGCCATCGAGGCGGCGCGTCGCGGCTGAGAGGCGGGCCGTCCAATGCTCGGTAGGCACACCAAGTGAGCGAGAGCACGTTGGGCGACCGAATTTCGACGGTAGTTCTCGCAGGCGCCATTCACCTTGCCGCGGTGATCCTATGCGTCTGTGGCGTCCTCGTGGCGTACTGGGCGCTGCACCCAACGGCGTTCCCTGAAGACGGTGCCTCTCGTGACTTGAGTATCGTGTTCACAGTTCTCTGGGCCGTGGAGTCCGCCGCGGGTGCGCTTCTTGTGTTTGGTTCATTCTTCCTGAAGGCTCGGCAGCAGAACCGACGATTCGCTGTATATGCCTCGATGCTCTCCGGCGTTGCCTGCTCAGTTGCGATTGGCGTGGCATGGAGTTCGCTTGTTTCGGGGGCCCGGGTTCTGGAATTGTCGCTGTTCGGTGTTGCGGCCGCCCTGGGATCGGTTTTCGCGCTCACGGCAATTGGTGGCCTGAGGAGCGGTCGGGCGCTGAGGTGACACTGCATTCCAGGCGCCCAGGTGAGGCTCTTTGAGCGTTCCGTCGCTGCCGTGCGTTCTGCTGGACGGGCGGGGGTCGTCTTTCGGGGGTTCGGGCTGCCGGGAATCGTGGAGGCGATCTCCACGCTCTCCACAGCGGTTGTGGGTCGCGAGCGTGGCGATGAGGCGCAACGTTGGGCCCCGAGCCTCAGGCGCTCGGATCGGGTCCGGTAGCCTCGGTCCACGAGCCCGACGACGTTCAAGGGAGTCTCGATGGCTGAGAAGACGGCGGCCAAGACGGCTACGAAGGTGAACCCGGCTGCAGGGAAGGCGGCGAAGCGTGCCGCCTCGCACCCGGGGCGGCGCGCAGGCGAGGCCGGCGGCGGGGGCGCGGTGGCGGACTCAGGAAAGCGGCAAGGACCCGCGTCCGAGCTGATCACGGCACGGATCCGGGAGCTGGGGGACTGGCGCGGCGAGAAGCTCGCCCTGCTCCGCAGGCTCATCCGCGAGGCCGACCCGGCCGTCGTCGAAGAATGGAAATGGGCAACGCCGGTCTGGTCGCACGACGGGATCGTCTGTACGGGTGAGACCTACAGGGAGGTCGTCAAGCTGACCTTCGCCAATGGCGCCTTTCTCGCCGACCCCCACGGCCTGTTCAACGCGGGGCTGACGGGGAACGTCCGTCGAGCGATCGACCTGCGGGGCGAGGACGAGGTCGACGGCCCTTCGTTCCGAGACCTGATACGAGAGGCCGTCGCCTTCAACCAGGACCACCCCCCCAAGAGTCGCCGGCCCTCGGCGAGGCGTGACAAGCGGTCGCAGCGGACGGTCTCGCGTCCGCCCGACCGCCGCTGACGCGCGGCGTCGGGCTGCAGTCGAGATCAGCCGAGGTCGCTGGGAGCGACGAAGGGGACTCCGACCATGAAAGCCATCGTGTTCGATCGGTACGGCCCTCCGGAGGTGCTCCACATCGCGGAGGTCGCAAAGCCGGTCCCGAAGGACGGCGAGGTCCTGGTGCGTGTTCGCGCGACGACGGTGTGCGCCGGCGACGTCCGGCTGCGCCGTGCGGCCCCGTTCTTCCTCCGCGCGTACAGCGGCCTGCTCCGGCCGTCGAAGATCAGGATCCTGGGGATGGAGTTCGCCGGGACGGTCGAGTCCGTCGAGCACGCGTGCGGGCCTGTTTCGCCCGGGCGACGAGGTGTTCGGATCGGCCGGGCTGAGGTTCGGCGCGTACGCGGAGTACGTCTGCGTTCCAGAGGGTCCGTTGCTGGCGCGGCGCCCTGCCGACGTGACCCCCGAGCAAGCGGTGGCCCTGCCGTACGGCGGCGTGTCCGCGTTGCACTTCTTGAGAGCAGCGGGAGTCCGGCCTGGGCACCGAGTATTGGTCTACGGTGCATCCGGCAGCGTGGGCACCTACGCGGTGCAGCTGGCGACGCATTTCGGGGCGCGGGTCACCGCCGTGTGCGGCACGGCGAACGTCGAGATGGTCAGGAGCCTCGGAGCGGACGAGGTGGTCGATTACACCAAGGGGGAGTTTTCGGCGGCAGGTGGGAGGTACGACATCGTTCTCGACACGGTGGGCAAGAGCGGGTTCTGGCGGAGTCTCAAGGCCCTGAAACGCGGCGGGGCGTACGTGCGGTCGGCCTCGGGGTTGCTGTCGCCGACGCTCGGACGCGCGTGGGCGTCGCTCGTCGGGGCCCGGCGCGTCATTCAGGGAACGGCGAGAACGCGGGACGGCGATCTTTCGTTCCTGAGTGGACTCGTGGAGGCCGGCGAGCTCCGGCCGGTGATCGACAGGACGTACCCGCTCGGGGCCATCGTCGAGGCGAACCGGTTGGCGGAGAGCGGTCACAAGCGGGGCGTGGTGGTGATCACGGTGGCGTAGCGGACCGCGGCGCGCGATCGCCCGGCCCGTGCCGTTCGACGACTCGCGCCCCCGTAGGGCGGCTCCGGTGCGGCCCGGCGGAAGGTGGCGGCGGACAGGGGCGTTGTCGAGGCTCGCACGGCGCGCGACCCGTTGTAGGCTTTACGGGTGAACACTCGGGTCAGTCATCAGCAACCTCACATCCTCGGAGCGCATATGACCTCACCCGAAGAGACGATCCTCGAAGCCTGGCGCATCAACGATCGCGTCACGACCTTCCTGGTCGAGAACATCCCCGCGGCCATCTGGGCCTCTGGACTGCCGGCTTCGCCGCGCCGCACCGTCCGCGGCGTCGCCGCCCACCTGCACAACTCGCGCTGCAGCTGGATGCGCAGCCTTGCGGTCGGCACCGCCGTTCCGATCCCGAGCCCGGTCGACCGCCTCGCCGTCACCCGCAGAGAGCTCGTAGCGGCTCTCAAATCGAGCGGAAGGGCCATCCTCCTTATGCTCGGGGCGGGCCAGTAGGCCGGCGGGGCGTTCCCCGGCGTTTCGAGCGCGTTCGTCTGGGGCGCCATGCCGCGCAACGTCGTTCTCTTCACGGCCTACGCCGTTTCCCACGAGGCCCATCACCGGGGCCAGCTCCTCCTCATGGCTCGCGAGCTCGGACACCGCCTCCCGCCCGAGGTGGCCGCGGGCCTCTGGCAATGGTCGTCGCGTCTCAAGGAGTCATGTTCGAAGAAGGCGGCCGGTGCCTGACATGCCGTTGCGGCCGGCTGTCACTCGTCTGCCAACCGGTGCGCCGCCCCGGGCAGGCTCGGCCCAGTGGCCGAACGGCGCCGTCAGGCGGCATGCTTTGGTTGCTGGTGCTACGAACAGACCCGAGAACCTGGGGAGGGTGACATGAGCAAGAGTGCCACGAGCGTTTTCGTGTTTGGCGTGTACCTGGTGTTTCTTGGGCTCCTCCTTGTCATGGTCCCGAACGTTCTCCTGCGGATTTTCGGATTTGCGGCCACTACTGACGTGTGGGTGCGCGTGGTCGGGGTTCTGGTGCTGTGTTTGGCGTCCTATTACGTGCTGGCGGCGAGGCGGGAGATGGTCGAGTTCTTCCAATGGACGGTCAGGGTACGGGCGTTCGTCTTCGTGTGTCTTGCGGCCTTTTCGGTGTTGAAGCTCGCTGTACCGGCGCTCGCGCTCTTTGGCGGTGTCGACCTTCTAGGCGCGGTTTGGACGGCCCTGTGCGTGCGTCAGAGTAGGTCACCGGTCTCCGCCAAGTAGAGCTTCTGCGGGAAGGAGGGGTGGGTGACCCACGACCAGGGCCCCGTACCACCGGCGCTCGCAGCCGGCATGCCGAGAGACGTGCGCGCTCGGCGCGCATCTTGTCGTTTATCATAGAGTTATGCCGAATCGGGGCCGGTCATGCGGCGTGTCGCCGAAGGGCGGCGGTAGGCGTCCCGGCTATCCTTGGAGGGCGCACGCATGTTGAAGACGCTCTCCATCGCCGGCCTTCTGCTCATGATCGGCGGTCTGCTCGGCCTCCTCGCGACCCACTCGCTGTGGTCGCGTGCTCCGCTCGTGATCGCTGCTCAGTCCGCTGCCGTCGCACTCATGGTGTGGGCACGCGTCACGTTCGGCCGCCGCAGCTTCCACGCGAGCGCGGATCCGACCGTAGGCGGCCTCGTGACGACCGGGCCCTACCGGTTCGTCCGGCACCCCATCTACACGGCTGTCTGTGTCTTCGCCGTCGCAGGCGCCTGCGCGCACGCCTCCTTCATCGCAGCGGGGCCGGTTCTTCTCGTCCTCGCCGGCAGCCTCGCTCGCATCTTCGCGGAGGAGCACCTCCTCCTTCAGCGCTACCCGGAGTACGCTCCGTACGCGGCAAAGACCAAGAGGATGGTTCCCCATGTCTTCTGACCCTCGTCCGGCACCGATACCCCAGTGTATCTGCCAGCGCGTTGCAGCGGACGGGGTCACTAACCGGTTCGCAGTGCAGCACGTCATTGGTGAACCGCGCCGCCGCGCCGCAACGCGCGGCGGCGTCGCCGCCTGACCCGGGCGTCAGGCGTAGACTAGAGACGCACCTCGGGAAACACAGTGAAAGGAGCGAAGATGCGAACGCTTGCCCTTGTCCTGTTCACGGCCACTGTCGTCGCGGCGACGCCGGGCTTCTGCCAGGACCCGGCCGAAGGCCCAATCCGGGAAGCAGTTCAGAAATACGTGGCCGCGTTCAACGCCGGCGACGCAGATGCAGCCGCCGCTACCTACGCTCCCGATGCAACTCACACGTATGCGCTTGGCCTCACTCACCGTGGGCGCGGAGCGATCGCCGGTGGCCTCCGGGAACTCTTCGCCGGACCAATGAAGGGCGCCAAGATCTCCATCACCACGCTGCGGGTGCGGTCGCTCGCTCCGACGATCGCCGTTGAAGAGGAGGCGTTCTCACTCGAAGGTCTCGTTTCACCAGATGGGGGACGATTACCTCCCGTTCAAGGCCTGTGCTTGGCTGTTCACCAACAGCGGGGCGGACAGTGGCTGGCTGCAGCGGTGCAATGTTTGGTCCCGCCTCCGGGCGGAAGCGCCAAGTAACGTGCATTCGTTTACGCGTGACCGGCGTTCGCGGCGGATGCGCTTTCGCGGTCGGCGAACTGCGCCGCCCACGCGCGGCGCTGGGCCCCATCTCAGAGGGTGAAAGGAGCCGTCATGAGCTTCAGAACCATCGCCGTCATCACCGCCATCGTGACGCTCGCGCTCGGTGCTGGCTACCTGTTGGCCGGGACGCTCCTGGTCGGGCGTTGGCAGATTGAGCCCACCGAGAGCGTGCTTCTGTTTGGTCGGCGGATCGGGGCACTCTATCTCGGCCTCTCCGTCATCTTCTTCCTCGCCAGGTCCGCACCCGTGTCGGCCTTGCGGACGGCTCTGGCTACGGGAACGGCGGTGGCGTGCTCGTTGTTGGCGTTCCTCGGCGTCTACGAGTTCTCCGCTGGCCGCGCCGGGCCGGCCATTCTGGCGAGCGCCGTGGTCGAGGGCCTTCTCGCACTCGGGTACATGCGGATTCTTGCGGCCGAGCGGAGGGTCGCGACCGGGGGCTGACGACGGCATCCGGCGGGCGGGCTTCGCGCCGCCGCCGGAGCCTGCCGTTCGCTCGTTCTGACGATGCGACGACGGAGTGTCATGCACCGCCGCACACCCCTGGTGATCCTCGCAGGCGCCGGCGTTGTGGCGCTCGGCGTGTACGCCTGGCGCTCGCCCGGAGCGCAACGGCGGGATGCCCCGGTCTCCGGGGTCACCGCGCTCGAAGCGGCGATCGCCGAGGTCGAGGCGGGGCGGAAGACGACGCCGCTCGTGGACGGGCCGGCGTCCGGCGGCGACGCGACGGTGACGTTCCTCGCGAAGCGCGCGGGCGGCGCGGCGCCGCGCGTCGTGTCGGACGTCACCGGTTGGGGCGAGCACGCCGACGGCACCTTCGACGTCGCGGCCGGCACGATGACGCGCGTAGGCCGGACGGAGTGGTACTCGCTGCAGGCGAGCGTGGCGCCGCGGGCGCGCATCGAGTACCTGATCGCCGACGGCCCGGCCGACTACCGGCTCGACCCGCACAACCCGCGTCAAGCGGCCGGGCCGAGGTTCGGGGGCCTGCCGGCATCCGAGTTCGTGACGCCCGGCTACCGGCCGCCGCCGGAGTTCGCGGACCCGCCGGCTGCGCCGACCGGCGCGACCGCCGAGGCGACGGTCGCGAGCCGGGCGCTGGGCGGACCGTGCCGCCTGATCGTCTACACGCCGCCGCGCTATCGCCGCGACGCGGCGTACCCGGTGGCGGTGTTCCTCGACCTGCGCTCGGGCCAGGTCGCGCGCGTGCTCGACTGGCAGATCGCCCACCGGGCGATCGAGCCGATCGTGGCCGTGTTCGTGGGTCCGGCGTCAAGCGGCGGCGGCCATCTCGAGGGCGCGCCGTTGCGCGCGTTCCTCACCGGCGAGCTGCCGGGGTGGATGGCGTCGCGGTACGCCGTCAGCGGGGGCGCGAGCCGGCGCGCGATCCTCGGCATTTCGTTCGGCGCGAAGGATGCGCTCGACGCGGCGCTCGCGTCCGGCGGGTCTGCCGGGGGGTTCGGCCGGGTGGGGCTGTTGATCCCCGGCCGGAGGATCGGCCCAACCGACATCGCCGCGATCGCGGGACGCCGGGGCGTTCACCTGCGAGTGGCGATCCTGGCGGGGCGGTACGACCTGGCCAACGTCGCGACGGCGCGCGGCCTGCGGCAGGCGCTTGCGGACGCGGGCCACGACGTGGACTACACCGAGGTGCCCGAGGGCCACAGCGCGGTGACCTGGACCCACCACCTGGGCGACGTGCTCGTCAGCCTGTTCGGCACGGGCGGCCGGCCTGCGTCCGGGGGCGAGGGAGGGGAGGGGCCACGGCGGGACCGGCCCGAGCCCGCTCCCGTGACGATCCCGCGCGCCGGCGCGACCTGAGGGACAATCGACCCAGGAGGTCTCCGATGTCGGTGATCGAGAATCGGCTTTCGGCGCTCGGGCTTGTCCTGCCGCCGCCGCCCCGGCCGCCTCAGGGCGTGGTGCTCCCGTTCCGGTTCGTGCACGTCGTCGGGGCGCGGGTCCTGATCTCCGGCCACGGGCCGCAAGCGCCCGACGGCGGCTTCGCAGCGCCCCTGGGCAAGGTCGGCGCGGAGGTGTCGCTCGAACAGGGGTACGCCGCTGCTCGCCTGACGGCGCTCTCGATCCTGGGCAGCCTTCACCGCGCCCTCGGCGACCTCGATCGGATCGGAGCCTGGGTGCGCGTCTTCGGGATGGTGAACTCGGCCCCCGGCTTCGACAGGCAGCCCAGCGTCATCAACGGCTTCTCCGACCTCATCCTCGAGCTGTTCGGCCCCGAGGTCGGGGCGCACAGCCGCAGCGCCGTCGGCGTGGCGGAGCTGCCGTTCAACCTCCCGGTGGAGATCGAAGGGGAGCTCGAGCTCAAGCCTCTCGGCGCCTGAGGGCGGCCTTGAGGCGCCCGGCGCCCGCGGACGGTCGCGCCGTCGGCTATGCTGTGCCCATGAACCGCGCGCCCGCATGTGGCTCCGCGTCGGCGGCGCCGGCGTTGCAGCCGGACCGCGGCCGGCGCTCGACCCCGAGCTTCGTGCGGTCCGACGCATGAACACCCTTCGCATCGAGCCACTCCCCGGCTACACCCCGACGATCGGGCGATTGGTCTGCATGCTGGCGTATGTGCGCCGCACGCTGCTCGCCGCGGTCGAGGGGCTCTCGCGCGAGGAACTCGACCACCTGCACGACGCGAAGAGCAACTCGATCGGCGCCCTGCTCGCGCACGCGGTGGCGGTGGAGCGCTCGTACCAGGTCCTCACCTTCGAGGACCGCGAGCTGTCCGCGGACGAGGGTGCGGCGTGGTCGGCGGCGCTGGAGCTGGGGGATGAGGGACGGCGAACGCTCAGAGGGCGGGAGCCGCAGTCGTACGCCGAGGAGCTGGGCCGGACCCGCCAGGTCACGCTCGCGGCGCTGGCGGAGCGTGACGACGCCTGGCTCGAACGCCCGTTGACGGCGGCGCCCGAGCTCAACGCGCACTGGGCCTGGTTCCACGTGGCCGAGGACGAGATCAACCACCGCGGGCAGATCCGCTGGCTGCGCGCGCGTCTCCATGGGAACGGGATCGTCCCGCCCGGAAACCCGTCCGCGCGGTGAAGGCGAGCGCGCGACGTCTTGCCGCCGGCGAAGCGCTCGCTCGCGCCGGCCTCCGCTCGGAGACGAGCGCGGGGAGCGGGCGCCAGGGGTGAGCCGATGAACGACATCGCCGACCTCAGGATCCTCGAGAACGACCTGTTCACGATCGACCACTCCTCCTCGTGCGCGGTCCCCGGGTACGTGGTCGTACGGCTCACGGGATCCGCGACGTCTCTTTCCGAGCTCGCATCGTCGACGGCGCAAGCGCTGGGTCATCTGCTCGCGCGGGCGACGCAGGCGATCGAGGCGACGGTCGGCGCCGATCGGGTGTACTGCCTCTCGTTCGCGGAGATCGACCGGCGGCTTCATTTCCACCTCTTCCCGCGAACCCGCTGGCTCCTCGAGGCGTACTGGCGCGCGACGAACAGCCGGGATCTGCCCATCAACGGGTCCCTCGTTTTCGAGTGGGCGCGCACCGCGCTGGTGGCCAGCGGGAGCGTGCCGGCGGAGGCCGGATCGGTTGCCGGCGTCTGCGCCGCCTTGCGGGACCGGCTATCCGGCACCCGACGGCCGTGAGATCCGGAACGCGCCGGTCGCCGGGCGGCTCCACCGAGAGTGGCGCGCCGGCTTCGCGTACACTTGGAGCGCGATGCAGAGGTTTGAAGCCGCCGCATGGCCCGTCTCGCTGAAGTTGGTCTCGACCGTCGCCGCGGTTGTCCTCCTCGGCGCGACGGGTGTGCTGTATCGGGCGGTCCCGCGCGGAGCGCGCGTTCCCTTCGCGGCAGGGTTCGGTGCGTTCGTTTTCGCGGTGCCTCTCGGCATCCTGCTCGTCGCGCTCTGCTTCCTCGTCAGGGGCTACGAGCTCGACGGCACGGGCCTCTATGTCGAGCGCCTGCTCTGGCGCACCCGCGTCGACCTCGGCGGCCTGACCCGGGCTTGGCACGATCCGTCCGCGATGAGGCGGTCCGTTCGTCTGTTCGGCAACGGAGGGCTGTTCTCGATCACCGGGATCTTTCAGAACGCCGCCCTCGGTCGGTATCGGGCGTTCGTGACCGATCCCAAACGTGCGGTCGTCCTTCGCTACGAGTCTCGGGTCGTGGTGGTGTCGCCCGCGGATCCTGACGCGCTGCTCGGGCACCTCACGCTGGTCGCTCCGGGCGCCGTGGTCGGGGCGCCGCCGGGCGCCGTCTGACATGGCCTGCGAGCCGACCGCCACGCGCCTGCCGACGCGCCTCGCGCGCAGCCACCCAGGCCAGGCTGCTTGGCGGCGTCGGCGCGCCCAGCGGGCGACCGGTCGCGTCTGCGGGTGCCGGAGAGGCCCCTTGCCCTTGGCCGAAGCGCTCCGACTCCCGCGGGCGATTCCGTTCCGGATCGTTTCCTTCTTTGCGTTCGTGCGCGGTGGGAGCGGGCGCTCGACGCTCCTGCGGAGGGTTCTCGCGATGCGCCAGACACTGATCACCCTCACGTGTCTCTTCGTCCTGGCCGGTTTCGCCTTCGGGCAACCCGCCCCCGTCAAAGACCCCCTGCTGGAGAACCTGACCGGCGCGTGGGTCCTACGCGGCACGATCGCCGGCCGGGAGACGACCCACGATGTCGTCGCGGAGTGGGTTCTCGGGCATCAGTACCTGCAGATCCACGAGGTCTCCCTCGAGAGGGACGGCAAGGGGCGGCCTCAGTACGAGGCCATCGTCCTCGTCGGGTGGGATGTGGTCTCTCGCGAGTATCAGTGTCTGTGGCTCGATTCGACCGGCGGCGGGGGCCTCGCCGCACAAGCGATCGCTCTGGGGAAGCGCGCCGGCGACACGATCCCGTTCCTCTTCAGAGAGCGGGACGGCACCGTCTCGTTCAACAACACGTTCGCCTACGACACGGCGGCGGACTCGTGGACGTGGCGCATGGACAACGTGAAGGACGGCAAGCCGGTTCCGTTCGGGCGCGTGCGGCTCACGCGGCGGTAGCGCCGCGGCGGCCGCCGGGTGCGCGAGGGGGGCCGGCGAGGTCGCCGGGCGGCGCGGCAGGGGGTGGGGCGTGATCGAGTCCATCGTCTTCGGGAGCGGCTTCGCCTTCGCGGCGGCGATCCAGCCTGGCCCTTTGCAGGCGTTTCTGCTCGCGCGCGTGGCGGCGGCCGGCTGGAAGCGGACGCTCCCGGCGGTCCTGGCCCCGCTCGTCTCCGACGTCCCGATCGCCGCGCTGGTCCTGCTCGCGCTCGGGAGGCTTCCGGGCGCGGCGCAACAGGGGCTGCGGGCCGCCGGCGGCGTCCTCCTCGTCTACCTCGCCTGGGCGGGGTTCCGGCAGCTGCGCCGCCCGCCCGAGGCGCCGGCCGCGGCCGCTCCCTCCGCGCCGCGCACGTTCCTCCAGGCCGTGCTCGTCAACGTGCTGAACCCCAACCCGTACCTCGGCTGGGCGCTGGTGCTCGGCCCCGCTGCGGTGGCGGCGTGGCATCGGGACCCGGCCAGCGCGGTCGCCTTGATCGTCGCGTTCTACGGGACGATCGTGGCGACGCTCGCGGCCCTGGTGGTCCTCTTCGGCGCCGCCCGCTTCCTGAGCGACCGAGCGCGGCGCGGCCTGGTCGCGGTGTCCGCGGCCGCCCTCGCGGCGCTCGGGGTCTATCAGCTGGCCGTGAGCGTCCCGCGGCTGTTGGCGTCTTGACCGCCGGCCGGCCCGGCGCCGGGCCGGCCGTCTTGGAGGCTCGAAATGCGGCTCCGGCGTTTCCTACTGGCGTGTGCGGTCCTCTTCGTCGTGGCACTGGCCTGGGACGGCGCGCTCCACCTCGTCCTGCTGCGCGAGGCCGAAGCGGCCGTTCGACCCCTGTACCGGTCCGACCTGGCGGACCGGACGTGGCTCTCACTGGTGGCGGCCGCGGCGGTGGTCGTCCTGTTCGTGCTGGGCTATCGGCGGTTCGCGCGAGTGGGATCGGTCCGGGAGGCGGCCGGGTACGGCCTGTTCTTCGCGCTCGTCGCGGGGGTTCTGGTGGACCTCAACCAGTACGTGCTCCTCCCGCTCCCGGGGCGGCTCGCGTGCCTGTGGTTCCTCGGTGGATTGGTCGAGTTCACCCTCTACGGTCTCATCGTGAGGGCTGTGGACCGGCCCGCGGCTGGACCGGAACGACGCGGGGAAGAGGCTCGAGGTCCTCTACGGTAGGGGGGGCCGGCGGGCGAGAGGAGAGCGTTGGCGGAGGGGAGGAGATTCGAACTCCTGGTTCCTTGCGGAACGGCGGTTTTCAAGACCGCTGCCTTAAACCGCTCGGCCACCCCTCCGCGGTGCGGCCAGAATAGGGTGAAAGCCACCCGTGCTCAAGCGGGCGCGAACGCCACGGCCGCGAGCTGGTAAACTCCGGGCTCGTGACGCTGCTCGCCGGCCTCGTCCCCGTCTTCCTGCTGATCGCGCTCGGCGTGGCCGCGCGGCGCTTCGGTCTTCTGAACGAAGCCTCGGCCGACGGCCTCAACGCGCTGGTCGCCAACCTCGCGCTCCCCGCGCTGTTCGTCATCAAGGTCGGCGCCTCGCCGCTCGAGTCGGCGTTCTCGCCGCGGACGATGCTGGTGACCGTCGGGGTGACGGCGATCGCGACGGTCGTGGGCCTGGCCGTCGCGCGGTGGTGGCGGCTGCCCGGGCCGCAGCGGGGCGTGTTCACCCAGGGGGCGCTGCGCGGGAACATCGTCTACTTCACGTTCCCCCTGATCCTGGCGACGTACGGCGACACGGGCCTCCGCCTGGCGGCCGTCACCTCTGCGGTCCTGATCCCCGCGATGAACCTGCTCGCGGTCGCCGCGCTGGAGGCGTACCGCCCGCGCGGCGCGAGCCGGGTCCCGATCGCGGTGCGGGTGCTCGCCAACCCGCTCGTGGTCGGCGCCCTCCTCGGCCTCGCGCTCGCAACCGTCCACTGGAAGCCGTGGGGTTGGCTCGCCGCCTCGCTCAACGCCCTCGCGGACCTTGCGTTCCCGGGGGCGTTGCTGGCGCTCGGAGCCGAACTCGAGTTCGGGCGGCTCGCCGAGCTCTGGCGTCCGCTCGTCGCGGTGTCGGCGATCAAGCTGGTCGCGATGCCGGCGCTCGGCTGGTGGCTGTTGGCCCGGTTTGGCGCGTCGCCGCTCGAGTGCGCGGTCGGGGTGCTCCTGTTGGCGGCGCCGACCGCCGTGGCGAGCAACTCGGTGGCGGCCGACCTCGACGGGGACACCGACCTCGCCGGGGCGTGCGTGCTGGCGACCACCGTGCTGTCGGTGGCGACCTACGTCGGGTGGGTGATGTTGCTCGGCGGCTGAGGCGGCGCCGTCTGGTCTAGAATCGGAGCATGTCTCAGGACGAGGTCCGGCGCGCCGCCGAGATCCTGGTTTCGGCGGCGCGGGTGGTGGCGTTCACGGGCGCCGGCGTGTCGGCCGAGAGCGGCGTCCCGACGTTCCGCGGCGCCGGCGGGTTGTGGGAAGGGCGCAGGATCGAGGAGGTGGCGTCGCCGGACGCCTTCGCCGCCGATCCCGTCCAGGTGTGGCGCTTCTACGACCAGCGCCGGACCAACGTGGCGAAGGTGCGGCCCAACCGCGCGCACGATGTCCTTGCGGGGTGGCAGGAACGCTTGGGAAGCTACACGCTGGTGACGCAGAACGTGGACGGCCTGCACCAGGGGGCCGGCTCGCGCGGCGTCGTCGAGCTGCACGGCTCGCTCTGGCGCGTGCGCTGCACGGGGTGCGGCCGCGAGCGCGAAGACCGCACGGCGCCGCTGCCGGAGCTGCCGCCTCGCTGCTCGACGTGCGGCGCGTTCGAGCGCCCGGGCGTGGTGTGGTTCGGGGAGGCGCTTCCCGCCGAGGCGTTCCTGGTTGCCCAGGCGGCGGCGGAGGCGTGCGAGGTGCTCGTGGTGGTCGGCACCTCGGCGGTGGTGTACCCGGCGGCGGGGTTGGTGGCGGTCGCGTCGGCCGCGGGGGCGAAGGTGATCGAGGTCAACCCGGCGGCGAGCGCGCTGGCGCACCTCGCCGACGTGACGCTGCGCGGCCCGGCGGGGGAGCTGCTGCCGCGGGTGGACGCGCTGCTGACGGGGGGGTGAGCGTGCGAGTCGCGGAGCTGGCGCGCGAGGAGCGGCCGAGGGAGAAGCTCTTGAACCTGGGACCGGGGGCGCTGTCGGACGCCGAGCTGCTGGCGTTGCTGCTGCGCACCGGCACCGCGGGGACGGACGTGCTGGCGCTGGCCGAGAAGCTGCTGGCCGAGGCGGGCGGCCTCGCCGGCCTGGCGGCCGCGGACCTCCGCCTGATCATGCGCGCCAAAGGGGTCGGGCCCGCCAAGGGCGCGGTCGTCGCAGCGGCGCTCGAGGTGGGCCGGCGGCTGGCGCGCCTCGCGCTGCAGGGGCAGCCGCTGCTCGACCGGCCCGAGGCGGTGGCGGAGTACCTCGCCCGCTCGTACGGGTCGAGCCGGGTCGAACGGTTCGGGAGCGTCACGCTCGACGCGCGCAACCGCCTGCTGCAGGTCCACGAGCTCCACCGCGGGGCGCGCTCCCACGCCGACGTGGAGCCGTCGGAGGTCTTCAACAGCGCGATCCTCGACAACGCGCACGCGCTGATCGTCTGGCACACGCACCCCTCGGGCGACCCCGCGCCCTCCGAGGACGACGTGGCGTTGACGCGACGCCTGGCCGACGCGGGCCGCCTGCTCAACATCGCCGTGCTCGACCACATCGTCGTGGGGAGGTCGGGGTTCGTGTCGCTGCGCCAGCGCGGGGTGCTGGCGGCACGGTAACGGGGCGGGCAGCGCGTGAGCGGTCGCCGGCGCGGCTGCGCCGTTGCGACGGACGTTGTATCATCGCCGTGCAGAGATGATCTCCCTCGTCCTCCCCCGCATCATGTTTGTCGGCGCCGAGGCCCCGGCGCCTCGGGGCGGCGTCCCTCGGGCCCGCCTGCGGAGGACGCCGCGCTGATGGCGACCGACTCGATGAGGCTCGCGGGGAAACTCGAGGACGTCACGCTGCCGGGGCTGTTGCAGATGCTGGCAGTCAAGGCGCGGACCGGGAAGCTGACCCTGACCTGTCGCGAGGGGGTCGGCCTCGTCGTGCTGCGCGGCGGGCGCATCATCTACACGGCGTCGAACTCGGCCCGGGAGGCGCTCGGCAACATCCTGGTCTGCCAGGGCCTGATCCCCGAGGGGACGCTCGCGCAGGCCCTCGACCTGCAGCACTCCTCGCCGGAGGAGAAGCGGTTGGGCGCGATCCTCGTCGAGATGGGCGCGCTCTCGCCGGGCGACCTCGACCGGGTGATCCGGCAGCAGACGACCGGGATCATCCGGGAGATGTGCGGCTGGGGGTACGGGTTCTTCGCGTTCGACCCGCTCGAGATCCCCGAGCAGGGCGAGGTGAGCGTGGACGCGAGCGACCTGGTGCTCGAAGCCGGGCTCGACGCCGGAGACGTGGCGCGGGAGTCGCTCGACGCGCTCAACTTCGAGACGCAGCCCGTGCGCTACGACGGCGGGCGCAGGGAGACGGCCGGTGGCGCCACGACGGCCCGCGGCGCGGAGACCAGTTTGGCGTCGCTCAAGTCGATCATGGCCGAGCTCCGCTCGCCGGCGTTCGGCGGCGAGATCACCCTCTGGCTCCTGCGCCACGCCTCCGCCGTCGTGCGCCGGTGCGTCCTGTTCTCCATCTCCAAAGCGGGGGTCCGCGGTATGGGCCAGATCGGGCTGGACGCCGACGGCGGCGACCTCGGCGAGCGCCTGCGGCGGTTCAAGATCCCCGCCGGGGAGCCGTCGGTTTTCAACGCCGCCATCGCCAGCCAGACCGCGTTCCTCGGCAAGCTCTCGCACGAAGCGTGGGACGAGCGCCTTGCCGCCGAACTCGGCGGCGGGTTCCCGCCCGAGGTCGTGGTCGTGCCGATGGTCGTGAGCGGCAACGTCGTCGCGGCGCTGTACGGCGACAACCTGCCCTCCGCCGAGCCGATCGGAGCGATCGACGGGCTCGAGTTGCTGATGCTGGAAGCCGGGCTCGCGATGGAGAAGACCGCCCTCGAGGTCAGGCTGCGGACGTTGCAGGAGCGCCTGGGCGCCCGGTAACGAATGCCGGGGTCCGGGCACTGGGCAAAGAAGAGACGTAATCCACGGTCGGCGGCCTGCAAAGAATCGAGCGAGTTGCGTCATCGGGTGTAGGGGCCGGGCGCCGGGCACGGAAGAAGCGTGGTCAGTGGTCCGTGGTCCGTAGAGGAACGACTGCGTTGCTTTATCGGATGTAGGGGCGGGGCTTGCCCCCGCCCGCGTTGGCAGTAGGAAGATCTTCCCCGCGCGCGGGCGGCCGCAAGGGCCGCCCCTACACTTTCATCGGCATGGGGGCGTGAGAGACGCACCGGCGTTCGTGCCGGCGTGAGGGCGCGAGGATCGCGATGACGGTGCTATTCTCACGTTTTCGGAGGTTCGGGAGAAGCCGTGGCACGCGAAACGTTCTACATCACGACGCCGATCTACTACGTCAACGACCTGCCGCACATCGGCCACATCTACACGACGGTGGTCGCCGACACGATCGCCCGCTACAAGCGGATGCGCGGCTTCGACGTTCGCTTCCTCACCGGCACCGACGAGCACGGCCAGAAGATGGAGCGCAGCGCCCGGGCGCGGGGCGTCGAGCCCAAGGCGCTGGCCGACGAGGTGGTGCGCCGCTACCACGAGCTGTGGCGGCACCTCGAGATCACCAACGACGACTTCATCCGGACGACGGACGCTCGCCACCGCGCCGGCGTCCACGCCCTGATCGCCCGCATGCAGGCGAAGGGCGACATCTACAAGGGGTCCTACGAGGGGTGGTACTGCTCGGGGTGCGAGGCGTTCTTTCCGGAGACGCAGCTCGTCAACGGCACCTGCCCGGACCAGGGGCACCCGGTGGAGCTGCTCAAGGAGGAGTCGTACTTCTTCCGCCTGTCCGCGTACCAGGAGCCGCTGCTCGCCTTCTACGGCGAACATCCCGAATTCATCCGGCCCGGCACGCGCTACAACGAGGTGGTGCGCTTCGTCGAAGGGGGCCTCAAGGACCTCTCGATCTCGCGGGCGACGATCAGCTGGGGGATCCCGTGGCCCGGGGACAGCGAGCACGTCGTCTACGTGTGGCTGGACGCGCTCACCAACTACGTCTCGGCTCTCGGCTTCGGGTCCGGCGACGCCGCGCTGTACGAGCGCTACTGGCCGGCGACGCTGCACCTCGTCGGCAAGGACATCCTGCGCTTCCACTGCGTCTACTGGCCGGCGTTCCTGATGTCGGCGGGGCTGCCGCTGCCGCGCCAGGTGTTCGGCCACGGCTGGTGGCTGCGCGACGAGCGCAAGATGTCGAAGTCGCTCGGCAACGTGGTCCGGCCGGACGCCCTGCTCGAGCGCTTCGGGCCCGACGCGCTGCGTTACTTCATGCTGCGCGAGATGACGTTCGGAGCTGACGCGAGCTTCTCCGACGAGGGGTTCCTCGCCCGCTACAACGCCGACCTCGCCAACGGGCTCGGCAACGCCGCCTCGCGTGTGCTCGCGATGGCGCGCCGCTACGGCGACGGGCGCACGCCGAGCGAGGCGTGCGACGACAGCGTGCTGCGCACCAAGGCCGGGGAGGTCGTCGAGCGCTGGCGCGAGACGATGGACGCGTTCGAGTTCCACCGCGCCCTCGAGGCGGTGTGGGAACTGCTCGCGGCCGTGGACGCCTACGTCAACGAGAAGGCGCCCTGGGGGATCGCGAAGACGGAAGGGGCGTCGTCGCCGCGGCTGCGGCACGTCCTCTACAACTGCCTCGAGTCGCTGCGGCTGGCCGCGGTGATGGTGTCGCCCGTGATGCCCGGGGTGAGCGCGCGCCTGCTCGCGCAGCTCGGCGCGGCCGTCGGCGCGCAGTTTCTCGAGTGGGGTGGTCTGGGGACCGGGCAGCCGCTCGGGCCGGAAGGCGCGTTGTTCCCGCGCGCCGACGTCGAGGCGTTCTTTTCGGAGGTCAAGGTGGACGAAACCAAACCCGTGCAACCGCCATCTCCGGCTCCGGCCGCGCCCGGCGCGCCGGCTCCGGCGCCCGCTCCGGCGGCGCCAGCGGCCGCGGCCGCGGCCGAGTTGATCGGCATCGACGAGTTCGCCCGCGTCAGGCTGGTCGTCGGGACCGTCAAAGCGGCCGAGCGCGTGCCGAAGTCGAAGAAGCTGATCCGGCTCGAGGTGGACCTGGGCGAGCCGGCGCCCCGCCAGATCGTCGGCGGCATCGGCGACCGCTACCAGCCCGAGCAGCTCGTCGGCCGGCAGATCGTCGTCGTGGCCAACCTCAAGCCGGCCGTGCTGATGGGCGTCGAGTCGCGCGGCATGCTGCTCGCCGCCTCCCTCGACGGTGCCCCGTTCCTGCTCGGCCCCGACGGCGAGGTGCCGCCGGGGACCGGGGTGAAGTGAGGCGCGCGGCTGTTCAGCGGCGCCTACAATGAGCCCATGATCCTCCGACTCCCGTACGGGCACGGGTTCATCACCGCCGACCTGCGCGGGCTGCGCTGCCAGGAGCTGCGTCCGGCCGCCCCGCGCCACGCGCCGCCGGTGGCGGCGCTCGTCGAGGCGGCGCTCGAACGGCCCGCCGCCGGACGCCCGCTCGCCGAGCTCGCGCGCGGCAAGCGGCGAGTCACGGTGCTGGTGCCGGACGCGACGCGCAAGGCCTCGCTACCGGAGGTGCTGCCGCTCGTGCTGGCGCGCCTGGCCGGGGCCGGGGTCGGACCGGAGGCCGTCACCGTACTGGTGGCGTGCGGCACGCACCCCGCCGCCGGCGCACCGGAGCTCGCGGCCCTGCTGGGCCCGGTTCCGGCCGGCGTGCGCGTGCTGCAGCACGACGCCCGCGACGAATCGGCCCTGGTGCCCGTCGGCGCCCTCGCCTCGGGCGAGCCCGTGCGCCTGCACCGGGCCGCGGTGGAGGCCGACCTGCTGCTGGCGGTCTCGACCGTCCAGCACCACTACTTCGTCGGCTTCGGCGGCGGTCCGAAGATGGTGTTCCCCGGCGTGGCCGGCTACGCCGAGATCCAGGCCAACCACGGCAAGGTCCTCGACCTCGCGAGCGATCCGCCGCGGAGGCACCCGCGCTGCGAGCCCGGCGTGGTCGAGGGGAACCCGGTGGCGGAGGAAGTCGTCGCCACGGCGGGACTGCGCCCCCCCGACTTCGCGCTGCTTCTGGTGGCCGGCGCCGAAGGCGCCCCGGCGTGGGCGGCCGGCGGGCCGCTCGAGACCGTGTTCCCGCGGGCGTGCGAGAAGGTTCGCGAGTGGTTCGAGGTCGAGGCCGGGCCGTTCCGCCGCATGGTCGTGGCCGCGGGCGGCTTCCCCACCGACAACACGTTGATCCAGGCGCACAAGGCGCTCGACGCGGCGTGCCGGTTCGCGACGCCGGACGCGGAGGTCCTGTTCGTGGCGGCGTGCGACGGCGGCGCCGGGTCGCCCGCGATGGAGCCGTTCCTGGCCGACCCGCGGGCGGCGGCGATCGTGGCGCTTCTCGCGGAGGACTACGTCCAGTACGGGCACACGACGCTGCGCCTCGTCGAGAAGACCGGACGCTTCCGCGTGCTGGCCAGGACCGAGCTGCCGCGCGAGCTTGCCGAGCGTCTCGGGATGCGCCCGGAGCCCGACGTGGAGACGGTGCTCGACCGCTGGCGCGACGAGGATCCGGAGCGGTCCGTGGGCCTGATCGCCGGCCCGCCGGTGTACCCGCGGCGCGGCTGACGCCGGTGCGGGCGCGGCGCTAGTCGGCGCCCTCCATCAGCTCGCGCCAGGTGTCGCGCTCCAGGAAGCTGCCGGGGACGTTCGCCTCCATCTCGCGGAACATGGCGAGCGGCACCGCGAACGTCATCAGGCCGTGGCCGAGCTGCTTCGCGACGTACTTGCGCGCCGAGAGGTCGGTCAGGCCGACGATCGCGCGCGGACGCTCGGAGCGCGCCTCGCGGTACGCCAGGATGCCGATCGTCTGGCAACCGGCGCCCCAGGGGATGATCACGTTGTCGTTGTCGGGGCGCCCGTAGTTCGCGAGCACGACGAGCGCCGAGAGACGGTCGGGATCGACCAGGAAGATCACCACCTCCGGCCGCTCGTCGGGCCGCACCTGGGCGAGCGGCTTGAGCACCACGTAGCGCGTCGGGACGTCGATCATCGGCAGCGCGTCCACGAACCGCTTCGTGGCTTCCGGCGTCTTGACGTAACGCTCGCCGTAGGCGAGGTCGCTCGCGGCGTTGCGCCGGAGGCCCGGCCCGGGCGCCGCCCCGGCGCCCTCCTGCGGCCCGTTGCCGGTCGAGAGGAAGTTGTAGAAGCACTCGATCCCGCCTGGCCAGCTCTCGTACTGGTTGCCGAAGCCCAACCCGGTGCCGCCGCCCAGGCAGCCGAACGTGCGCCGGTCGGCCGCCGCCGGCTTCCCCTTCGCCGCCGCCGCGAGCAGGAGCCACATGACGCACCCCCATTTGCCCTCGGCGAACTGCATCGCGCCTTCGGGGAGCTCCTCGGAGAAGAGGAGCGCGACCGGTTCGTACCGCGCCTTGATGGCTCCTGCGATGACGCACTCCATGGCGGCCTCCGGGATCGCTACGGCCGGATTGTAGCCGGTCCGTCCGGCGGTTCAGGCGCGCGCAGGCCCAACCCCGGGCTTGCGCAGCTCGACGATGCGGAAGTACCCCCCCATCGCCGCGGCCTCGTCGTGGACGACTGCAAGGGGCGCCGCCGCTTCGCTCAGGACGTCGCCGAGGCGGCGGTTGAGGTTGGTGGCGAGAGCGTCCGAGACGACGTTGGCGGCGCGGCGGAGGATGCCCGGGCGGGCGCCGTCGGCGAGGAACTTGTCGAACACCACGACGCGGCCGCCGGGCACGAGCACGCGGGCCACCTCGCGGACGCCCGCGGCGGGGTCCGGCATCACGGCCAGGACGAGGTGGAGGAGAGCGGCGTCGAAGCTGGCGTCGGGGAGGTCGAGGCGGGCGCCGTCCATCACCGCGAACTCCACGCCCGGGCGGGCCCGGCGGCGTGCACGCGCGATCATTCCCGGGGCGACGTCGGTGACCAAGACCCGGACACCGTCGGGGATGAGCTCGAGGTCGTGGGCGGGGCCGGCGCCGACGAGCAGGAGCCGCTCGCCGGGCCTCGGGTCGAGCAGGGCGACCGAGCGCCGCCGCTGGCGGGTGAAGAACCGGACGCAGTCGTATACGGGCGCGTAGAGCGAGTAGCGCAGCCGGTTCCAACGAGCCGTGTTGACGCGCGTCACGTCCCCATGCCGACGGTGCCGACCCGCTCGGTGGTGCCGGTGGGCAACGTCTTCGCCGGCAGGAGCAGGGCGCGGACCGGCGAGGCCTCGACCCCCGGCATGCGCAGCGGTGCCGCCACGAGCGTGTACGGGCCGGGGACCACGCCGGCGAGATCGAGGCCCTCCAGGATCAACACCGCCTGCGCGGCGCAGCGCCGGTGCGCGAGCAGGTCGGTGGCGTCCGGGCTCTCCACCGAGGGCGTGTCGACCCCGACGAGGATCACGCCCGCGCGGGCGAGGAAGTCCACGAAGCCGGGGGCGAGGCTCGCGAACGCCGCCGGGATCGGCGAGCCGACGGGCCAGGTCCCGGTGGCGAAGAGGACGCGGGGCGTGGAGGGCGACCAGCCCGCCGGGAGGTGCGTCTCCGAGATCGGGCCGCGGTAGCCGGGGACGGCCACGACCTCGCAGCGGCCGACGCAGGCGGTGAGCGGGACGCTGGCCGCGTCGCGCCCGTCGGGGACGGTGTGCAGCGGCGCGTCGAGGTGCGTGCCGACGTGAGGCGAGAACTGCAGGCACGTGACGGCGGCCTGACCCGGGCCGTGCTGGTGCGTCCAGCGCCTGGTGAACGGGGTGTCGCCCGGCCAGACCGCGGTCGCCGGCTCGAGCGGACGGCTGATGTCGATGACCTTGCCGACCATGGCACAATGGTCGCACAGTTCTGCACGCAGCGGCCGCCCGCCGGGCGACCGGCCCTCTGGCTCACGGCGGAAGGCGCTTGATGTCGGGGGGGTTTCCGACTACGCTCCGCACGCCCGCGCGGCGGGGATGCCCAAGGGGAGGGCCGGATGCCGACGAACCTCGTGCCGAAGAAGCTCTACCTCACCAACGGTGTCGGTGTGCACCAGGAGAAGCTGCAGTCGTTCGAGCTCGCGCTCCGGGACGCCGGCATCGCCGCCCTGAACCTGGTGTCGGTGTCCTCGATCTACCCGCCGGGGTGCCGGATCATCACCCGCGCCAAGGGCGAGGAGTACCTGGAGCCGGGGCAGATCGCGTTCGTGGTGATGAGCCGCGCCGAGACGAACGAGCCGCACCGCATGGCCGCAGCCTCGATCGGCGTCGCGGTGCCGGCCGACAGGCGGATGTACGGCTACCTCTCCGAGCACCATGCGTTCGGCCAGACCGGCAAGGAGGCGGGGGACTACGCGGAAGACCTCGCGGCCTCGATGCTCGCCTCCACCCTCGGCGTCGAGTTCGACGAGAACCAGTCATGGGACGAGAAGCGCCAGATCTGGAAGATCTCCAACAAGATCGTGACGACGCGCAACGTCACGCAGTCGGCGATCGTCGGCCGTTCCGGGAAGTGGACCACGGTCGTCGCGGCCGCCGTGCTGTTGTTCGACTAGAGGGGGAGCGATGGCGGGAACGACGAAGCGGTTCCTCGGCGGCGGCAGGATCCTGCCCCCCAGGGTGCGCGGGGACATGACCGCCGCGGAGCTGGTCGACGGGGTCTTCTCCGCCTACAACGCCGCCCGCCTGCGCGAGGGCGCGCGGCTGTTCGCCCGGTTGATGCTCGCCCCCGAGACCACCGTCGGGGTTTCGCTCACCGGCGCCCTGACGCCGGCGGGGTACGGCATCTCGTGCCTGGTCCCCCTCATCGAAGCCGGCTTCGTGGACTGGATCGTTTCGACCGGCGCGAACCTCTACCACGACATGCACTACGGCCTCGGGATGCACCTCCACCACGGCTCGCCGTTCGTCTCGGACGTCGAGCTGAGGCAGGCCGGAGTGATCCGGATCTACGACATCTTCTTCGATTACGACGTCCTGCTCGACACCGACGCGTTCGTGCGCGAGGTGATCGCGGCACCCGAGTTCGGCCGGGCGATGTCGTCGGCCGAGTTCCACTATCGCCTCGGAGGGTACGTCGCGGCGCGCGAGAAGCTCCTTGCGACCGAGGGCCACTCGCTGATCGCCGCCTGCCACCGCGCCGGGGTGCCGGTCTACACCTCCTCGCCCGGGGACTCCTCGATCGGCATGAACGTCGCCGCGATGGCGCTCACCGGCTCGAAGCTCGCGATCGACCCCAACCTCGACGTCAACGAGACCGCCGCGATCGTCTACGGCGCCAAGCGGGACGGCGGCAAGAGCGGCGTGCTGATCCTGGGAGGCGGCAGCCCGAAGAACTTCGTGCTGCAGACGGAGCCGCAGATCCAGGAGGTCCTCGGCTTGCCGGAGAAGGGGCACGACTACTTCCTGCAGATCACCGACGCCCGAGCCGACACCGGCGGCCTCTCCGGCGCGACGCCTTCCGAGGCGGTCTCGTGGGGGAAGATCGACCCGGAGCAGCTGCCGAGCGCGGTGGTGGTCTACACCGACACGACGATCGCGTTGCCGCTGCTGGCGGCGTACGCCCTGGCCAACCGCGGGGCGCGCCCGCTCAAGCGCCTGTACGACCGGCGGGAGGCGATGCTCGCCAGGCTGCGCGACGACTACATGGCCCGTCTGGGGACGCAGGCATGACCCGAACCGACGCGGGAGGCCGGCGATGAGCGACGAGCGCTACGCCCCGTACCAGGAGTTCCTCGGGGTCCCCGCCGAGCTCAAGCCGGCGCGCGCGCCGCGGGTGGCGGTGCTGCCGGTCCCGTACGACCTGACGACCTCGTACCAGCCCGGCGCGCGGCGCGGGCCGCTCGCGATCCTGGAGGCCTCGACACACCTCGAGACGTACGACGAGGAGCTCGAGCGCGAGACGTGGGAGGAGGTCGGGATCGAGACGCTGCCCGCCGTGGTCCCCGACACCGCGGGCCCCGAGGCGACGATGCGGCGCATCGAGGCCGTGGCGCGCGCGATCGTGGGGTCGGGCCGGTTCCTGGTGGCGCTGGGCGGCGAGCACTCGATCACGGCGCCGCTGGTGCGCGCCGTGCGGTCACGGCACCCGGGCCTCGGGGTGCTGCAGCTCGACGCCCACGCCGACCTGCGCGACTCCTTCGAGGGCTCGCGGCACAACCACGCCTGCGTGATGCACCGGCTGCTCGACGACGGCGTGCCGCTGGCGCAGGTCGGCGTCCGTTCCCTGACCGGGGACGAGCGCGCTCTGATCCGCGAGAGGGGGATTCGGACGGTGTTCGCGCCCGAAGCGGTGGGCTCGCCGGTGGAGAGCTGGGTGGACCGGGTGGTGGAGGCCCTGCCGGAGGACGTCTACGTCACGGTGGACCTCGACGCCTACGACCCCGCGATCATGCCGGCCACCGGCACGCCGGAGCCGGGCGGCCTCGACTGGTACCGCGCCCTCGCGGTGCTGCGCGAAGTGGCGCGGCGCAGGCGCATCGTGGGGTTCGACGTGGTCGAGCTGGCGCCGATCCCCGGCCTCGTCGCGCCGGACTTCCTCGCCGCGAAGCTCGTCTACCGCCTCCTCGGTTTCGCCTTCCTCCTGCACGGTGGCGCAGCGACGAAGACCTGACCGTTCGTCGGGCCCGCGCGTTCTTGACAGCCTCCGCCGGTGAGACTAGGTTCAATTCTTGTGGCGAGCGGTGGCACGGCGCGCGGCGTCCCGACGGTAGCCGGACCGGTGCTGCGGATATGCTCGGGCCTCGGGCTGCTGCTGGCGCTGGCGGCGCTGCCGGGGTGCGTCACCTACCGCCCGCAGCCGTTGCATCCGTCCGAGACCGCGGCGCGGTTCGAGGCGCGGCGGCTGGACGACGCGGGCTTGCGGCGCTTCGTCGAGGAGGTGAGCGGCCGTCCCGTCGAGGCGTGGCCGCCGGCGGCGATGGACTTCGAGGAGCTCACGCTCGCCGCGCTCTACTACAGCCCTGACCTCGACGTGGCGCGGGCGCAGCTCGGCGCCGCCGAGGCGGCGGTGGTGACGGCCGGCCAGCGCGCGAACCCCGCCATCGCGGCGACGCCGGAGTGGGTGAGCAACGCGCCGGCGGGCGTGACGCCGTGGGTGGTGTCGGTGGCCCTCGACGTCCCGCTGACGACGGCGGGCAAGCGCGCCATCCGCATCGCCGAGGCGCGCAACCTCTCCGAGGTCGGCGCGCCTGCGGCTCGGCGACGAGGCGTGGAGCGTGCGCTCGCGGCTGCGGTCGCGCCTCGTCGAGCTCTGGCGGGACGGACGGGCCGAGACGCTCTTGCGGCGGCAGGATGAAGCGGAGCAGGAGCGCCTCCGTCTGCTCGAGACGCGCCTCGCCAAAGGCGAGATCGCACGGCCGGACGTCGTGCTGGCTAGGCGCGAGCGCGAGCGCGTCGCGCTCGCTTTGGGCCAGGCTCGGGAACAGCGGGCGGCGGCCCTGGTGCGGGTGGCCGACGCGATCGGCGTGAGCGCGGCCGCCCTCGGCGGCGAGGCGATCGACTTCGGCTTCACCGGCGTCCTGCCTCCCGAGGAGGCGGTGGGAACGCGAAAGGTGCGCGACGAGGCGCTGCTGAACCGGCCGGACATCCTCGCGGCGCTGGCGGGGTACGCCGCCAGCGAGACGGCGCTGCAGCTCGAGGTGGCGCGCCAGTACCCGGACATCCACCTCGGCCCCGGGTACACGTTCGACAAGGGCAGCGACCAGTGGGCGCTGGGCGTCGCCCTGGAGCTCCCGGTGATGAACCGCAACCGGGGGCCGATCGCCGAGGCCGAGGCGCGGCGGCGCGAGGCGGCGGCCGCCTTCGTCGCGCTCCAGGCGCGGGCGATCGCCGAAGCGGACGGCGCCCTCGCGAGCTATCGCGGCGCCGTCGCGACGCTCGCGACCGCTCGCGCGCTGCTCGCGGCGGACGATGCGCTGCTCGCGGCCGCCGGGAAGCGGTTCGCCGCCGGGGAGGTCGGGCGCTTGAGCGTGGTGGACGCCGAGGTCGCGCGCGGCGCCGGCGCCCTCGCGGTTCTCGACGCGGAGGCGGCGGCGCAGCGGGCGCTGGGCCGGGTGGAGGACGCGGTCCGACGGCCTCTGGCGCCCGCCGGCCCGCTGCCGGCGGTGGGCGAAACCGGGCCGCGGGACGCCAAGGAGGACGGGCCGTGAGATCCAAAGGACAGGTGTCGGCCGCACTTGGGCGGGTCGCTGCGGCGGCCGTCGCGCTGGGGCTGCTGCTGGCGGGCGGCGCCGCACGAAGCGCGGCGGACGAGGACGACAACGTGCCGCCGGTGTCGGCGCCGCCGCGGGTGGCCGTCGTCAACGGCGAGACGGTCGTCACGTTCGACAAGGCGACCCTGGCCAGCAGCGGTCTCGAGGTCGCGGCGCTGCAGGCGCAGACTCATCGCGCCGCGGCGACGGCGTACGGCGTCGTCCTCGACCTCGCCGAACTGGCCGACGCCCGCGGCGCGGCGACGGCGGCCGCCGCCGGAGTGGAGAAGGCGCGCGCCACGCTGGCGTCGTCCCGCGCCGAGCTCGAGCGCGTGCGGGCGTTGCACGACGACGATCGTAACGCCTCCGACAAGGCACTCGAGGAAGCGACCGCCAGGTGGCACGGGGACGAGGCCGATGCCCGGGCCGCGGATGCGGCACTCTCGGCCCAGATCGCCGGCGGACGCCAGCGCTGGGGCGCGGTGGTCTCGGGGTGGCTCGAGCGCGGCTCGCCGGAGCTCGACGCGTTGCTGGCGCAGCGGCAGCGTCTGGTGCAGGTCACGCTCACGCCGGGCACTCGGTTGGAAACGCCACCGGCCGCGGCGACCGTGCGCGCCGGCGGCGCCGCCGCGGTCGCGGCGCGCCTCGTCTCGCCGGCCCCGCGCACCGACCCGCGGATCCAGGGTGCGAGCTTCTACTACATCGCGCCGGACGCGCCCGGGCTCCTACCCGGCGCCGTCGTGGAGGCGTTGCTGCCGGCGGGCCCGGCGGTCACCGGCGTCGTGGTGCCGGCCGCCGCGGTGGTGTGGTGGCTGGGGCGGGCGTGGGTGTACGTCGAGGAGGCGCCCGGACGGTTCGTCCGGCGCCAGGTGGCGACGGACGTGCCGGTGCCCGGCGGGTGGTTCGTGACCGCCGGCGTGGCGGCCGGCGGCAGGGTGGTGGTGCGCGGCGCGCAGGTCCTGCTGTCGGAAGAGGGCCGCGCCGCGGTCCACGGCTCCGAGGGCTGACGGGTCAAGGGATGCTCGGCGCGATCGTTCGCTTCGCGTTGCGCTTCCGCGGGGTGGTCATCGCCCTCGCCGCGGCGTTCCTCGGCTACGGCGTCTATTCGCTGTTCCAGGCGCGCTACGACGTCTTCCCTGAGTTCGCCCCGCCGCAGGTCCAGATCCAGACCGAGGCGCCCGGCCTCTCGCCGGAGCAGGTCGAGGCGCTCGTGACCCAACCGATCGAGAACGTCCTCAACGGGCTGCAGGGGATCGAGTCGCTGCGCTCCGGCTCGATCCAGGGGATCTCGGTCATCACCGTCATCTTCCAGCCGAGCAGCGAGATCTTCCTCGACCGGCAGCTGGTGGCGGAGCGCCTCGCCGCGGTGGCGGCCGGGCTGCCGGCCGGATTGGGACCGCCCCAGATCACGCCCCTGACGTCGTCCACGAGCACGGTGCTCGCGGTCGGGCTCACCTCCGGGACCCGCAGCCTCATGGACCTGCGCACCATCGCCGACTGGACGGTGCGGCAGCGGCTGCTCGCGGTGCCGGGCGTCGCCAAGGTGGCGGTGTTCGGCGGCGACGTGCGGCAGCTCCAGGTGCAGGTCGAGCCGGAACGTCTCGTGCGCTTCGGCCTGTCGATCGGGGACGTGGTGGCCGCGGCGCGGCGCGCCACCGCCGTGCGCGGCGCGGGCCAGGTGGACACGGCCAACCAGCGCCTGGTGCTGCACACGGAGGGCCAGGCGCTCACGCCCACCGAGCTGGCCGAGACCGTGGTCGCCGAGCGTACCGGGGCGATCGTCCGGCTCGGCGACGTGGCCCGGGTCGTCGACGGCGCCGAGCCGCCCGTCGGGGCGGCCAGCATCATGGGAAAGCCCGGCGTCATGCTCATGGTCTCGGCCCAGTACCGGGCCAACACCGTCGAGGTGACCCGCCAGGTGGACCTGGCGCTAGCCGAGCTGCGGCCGACGCTCGACGCGCAGGGCGTGCGCTTGGACGCGAACAACCTCCTGCGCCCGGCGCGCTTCATCGCGACCGCGACCGGCAACGTGCGCTCGGCGCTGCTCCTCGGAGCCCTCCTCGTCGTCGTGGTGCTCAGCCTGTTCCTCTTCAACTTGCGCACCGCGGCGATCTCGTGCACGGCGATCCCGCTCTCGCTGCTCGCCGCGGTCACCGTGCTCGAGCGCCTCGGCATCTCGCTCAACACGATGACGCTGGGCGGGCTCGCGATCGCCATCGGCGAGGTGGTGGACGACGCCGTCATCGACGTCGAGAACATCCTGCGCCGGTTGCGCGAGAACCGGAGGCGCGAGCAACCGCTCCCGGCGCGGCGCGTCATCTACGACGCGTCGCTCGAGGTGCGCAGCGCCGTCGTCTACGCCACGTTCGCGGTGGTGCTGGTGTTCGTCCCGATTCTCACGATGACGGGGGTCGCGGGGCGGCTGTTCGCGCCGCTCGGCATGGCGTACATCCTGGCGATCCTGGCCTCGCTCGCGGTGGCGCTCACGGTGACGCCGGCGCTGTGCTCGTTGCTCCTTCGCGAGAACCGGCTGCCCGAGGGCGACCCGCCGGTGGTGGTGTGGTTGCGGGCGCGCTACGTGCCGCTGCTGCGGCGGGTGGAGCGCCACCCGCGGACCGTCATCGCGGCCGTCGCGGTGCTCACGCTCGGCGGGCTCGCGGTGCTGCCGTTCCTCGAAGGCGGCTTCGTGCCGGAGCTCAAGGAAGGCCACTTCGTCGTCCACATGACCGCGGTGCCGGGGACCTCGCTCGCGGAGTCGCTGCGCATGGGCGACAGGCTCTCGAAGCTGCTGCTCGCGCTGCCGGAGGTGCGGGCGGTGGGGCAGCGGGTGGGCCGGGCGGAGGCGGCCGACGACATCATGGGCACGCACTCGAGCGAGATCGAGGTGGACCTGAGGCCCCTGGGCGGGGCGGCGAGCCGGCGGGTGGAGGGGAAGATCCGCACCGTCCTGCACGGTTTTCCGGGTGCGAACTTCGCGGTGAACACCTTCCTCTCCGAGAGGGTGGAGGAGACCCTCTCGGGCTACGGCGCGCCCGTGGCCGTGAACATCTTCGGGCCCGACCTCGACGTGCTCGACGCCAAGGCCGCGGCGGTCGCGGACGTCCTCGCCAAGGTGCCGGGGGCCGCCGACGTGATGGTGCAGTCGCCGCCCGGCAGCCCGCAACTCGTCGTACGGCTGCGGCGCCGCGAGCTCGAGCGCTGGGACCTCGACCCGGTGACGGCGCTCGATGCGGTGCGCACGGCCTATCAGGGCGACGTGGTGGGCCAGGTCTACGACGCGGGCCGCGTCTTCGCCGTCGCCGTCATCCTCGACCCGGGGGTGCGGGGCGATCCCGGTGCGGTCGGCGCCCTGCCGCTGCGCAACGCCGAGGGGACGTTCGTCCACCTGGCGGAGGTGGCCGACGTCTTCGAGACGTCGGGTCGGTACTCGGTGCTGCACGAGGGCGCGCGCCGCGTCCAGGCCGTGACCTGCAGCGTGGTGGGGCGCGACGTCGGGTCGTTCGTGGCGGACGCCAAGCGGCGGCTCGCCGCCGCGGTGCCGCTGCCCGCCGGCGTCTACCTGGACTTCGCCGGCTCGGCGGCGGAGCAGGCCCGCTCGCGGCGCGACCTGTTCGTGCACGCGGCGATCGCCCTCGTCGGCATCCTCATCCTGCTCTCGATGGTGGTGGGCTCGGCGCGCAACTTCCTCCTCGTCCTGGCCAACCTGCCGTTCGCCCTGGTCGGCGGGATCCTGGTGGTGCTCGCGAGCGGCGGCGAACTGTCGCTCGGCTCGCTGGTGGGGTTCGTGACGGTGTTCGGCATCACCCTGCGCAACTCGATCATGCTGATCTCGCACTACGAGCACCTCGTCGGGGTCGAGGGCGAGAGCTGGGGGCCGGCGGCGGCGCTGCGCGGCGCCGAGGAGAGGCTGGCGCCGATCCTGATGACCGCCCTGGTGACCGGCCTCGGCCTGCTTCCGCTGGCGCTCGGGAGCGGCGCGCCGGGGCGGGAGATCGAGGGTCCGATGGCACTCGTGATCGTGGGGGGCCTCGTGACGTCGACGGCGCTCAACCTGCTCGTCCTTCCCACCCTGGCGCTGCGCTTCGGCCGCTTCGCGCCCCCCGAAGAGTGAAGCTTCGGGACGCCTGGTACCCTGCAGTCGCAGTCCTGGGGAGGTGGCGATGGCGTGGTTCGTGCTGGTCGCGGCGGGCCTGGTCGAGGTGGCGTGGGCGATCGGGCTCAAGTTCACGGCGGGTTTGACGCGGCTGTGGCCGAGCGTCTTCACCGTGGCGGGCGGCTTGGTGAGCTTCGTGCTGCTGGCGCGCGCCGCGAGGACGCTGCCGATCGGGACCGCGTACGCGGTGTGGACGGGTATCGGCGTCGTCGGGACTGCGGTGCTGGGGATCGTCCTGTTCCACGAATCGCGGGACTGGCCGCGCCTCGCCTGCATCGCCCTCATCGTCGCGGGGATCGCGGGCCTTCGGGTGGCCGCGGCGCGCTGACCGAGACGCCCCGGTTCGGCGGGTCCCGTCTTCGGGCGGCCCGAAGCGGAGGCCGCACCGGCGGTACGGACTAGAATCGGTGTGGCGCGATGCGGGAGGGCCTCCGAATGCGGATGGTGCAGACGCCGGTGATCCCGGTGGTCGGGCGCCTGATCCGGGACAACCCCGGGACGATCTCGCTCGGGCAGGGCGTGGTCGGCTACCCGCCGCCGCCCGAGGCGCTCGATGCGGTCGCGCGGTTCGCCGCGGACCCCGACAACCACAGGTACGGCCCGGTGGAGGGGATCCCCCGGCTGCTCGAGGCGATCGCGGCCAAGCTCGCCGCCGACAACGCCATCGCGTCGAGCGACGAGTCGCGGATCGTGGTGACCGCGGGCGGCAACATGGCGTTCGCCAACGCCGTGCTCGCGATCACCGAGCCGGGCGACGAGGTGATCCTGCTTGAGCCGTACTACTTCAACCACCACATGGCGGTGACGATCGCCGGCTGCCGGCCGGTGGTCGTGCCGACGGACGCGGCCTGCCAACCGGTGGTGGGGCGCATCGAGGCCGCGATCACGTCGCGCACCCGCGCCGTGGTGACGGTCTCGCCCAACAACCCGAGCGGGGCGGTGTACCCCGCGGCGACGCTGCGCGCGGTCAACGCACTGTGCCGGGAGCGCGGCGTCTACCACGTGCACGACGAGGCGTACGAGTACTTCGTCTACGACGGCGCGCGCAGCTTCTCGCCGGCGTCGGTGCCGGGGACGGCCGGGCACACGATCTCGCTGTTCTCGCTCTCCAAGTCGTACGGGTTCGCGAGCTGGCGGATCGGGTACATGGTGATCCCGGCGCACCTGTTCGACGCCGTCTGCAAGATCCAGGACACGGTCCTGATCTGCCCGCCGCTGATCTCGCAGTTCGCCGCGGTGGGGGCGATGAGCGTCGGGAAGGGGTACTGCGGGCAGCGGCTCGTCGAGACCGCCCGGGTGCGCGTGCTTGTGCTCGACGCCCTCGCCGGGATCGCCGATCTCTGCGAGGTACCATGCGGCGAAGGGGCGTTCTACTTCCTGGTGCGGGTTCGCAGCCGCCTCGATCCGATGGCGCTGGTGGAGCGACTGGTGCGGGAGCACCGGGTGGCGGCGATCCCGGGCTCGACGTTCGGAGTGACGTCCGAGTGCACGCTGCGCGTTTCCTACGGCGCGCTCACGCGTGACACCGTGGCCGAAGGGCTGGGCCGCCTCGTGCGCGGCATCAGGGCCGTGGTCGGAGGGTGAATGCCGCTGCACGTCGTCGCTTGCCAGCTCGACATCGCCTGGGAGGAACCCGAGGCCAACTGTCAGGCGGTCGCGGAGCTGCTCGACGCGGCGTCGCCGCCGGAGGGCTCGCTCGTCGTCCTCCCGGAGATGTTCGCGACGGGGTTCTCGATGAACCTCGCCGCGGCCGCTCAGGCGGCGGATCGGCCGGTCGAGCGCTTCATGGCGGCGGCCGCCGCGCGCCTCGGCGTCTGCCTCCTCGGCGGCGTCGTGCGGCGCGATCCGCCCGCCGCGCTGGGCCTCAACCAGGCCGTCGCCTTCGGCCCCGACGGTGGCGAACTCGCGCGCTACAGCAAGATCCACCCGTTCTCGTTCGCCGGTGAGGACAGGCGGTTCGCCCGCGGCCGTGAGGTCGTGACGTTCGGGTGGGGCGGTTTCGCCGTCGCGCCGTTCGTCTGCTACGACCTGCGCTTTCCGGAGGTGTTCCGGGCCGCGACCCGGAGCGGCGCGAACCTCCTCGTCGTGATCGCGAACTGGCCCGCCGCGCGCGAGGCGCACTGGCGTGCCCTGCTGGCGGCGCGCGCGATCGAGAACCAGGCGTACGTGATCGGAGTCAACCGGTGCGGGCGCGATCCCAACGCCGGGTACTCCGGCCGCAGCCGGATCCTCGATCCCCGCGGCGACGTGATCGCCGAGGCCGGCGACGGGGTGGCCGTCCTCGGGGCCGACCTCGATCTCGAGGGACTCCTGAGGTACCGGCGGGAGTTTCCGGTGCTGGCGGACCTCGACCCGCGCTTCCTGGCCGAGGCCTCGCCGCGCTCGTGACGCCGCTCCGCCGGGCCGGCGTTCGCGGCGCGGGTGCTCGGCGGGGACGGCGAGGTGGTTGCCGAGGTGGACAAGACGCTGTACGTTCGGCGGCGGCGTGCGGCCGGCCGACCGGTCGAAGGGGGACGACCGCCGTGCCGCCGGGAGGTCCGGAGTGAAGACCGTGATCGAGCCGTATCGCAGCCGCGTCGTGGAGCCGCTGCGGATGACCACGCGCGAGGAGCGCGAGCGGTACATCCGCGAGGCCGGCTACAACCCGTTCCTTCTCCGCGCGGAGCACGTGCTGATCGACCTGGTGACCGACTCCGGCGTTTCGGCGCTCTCGACGCGGCAGTGGTCCGCGATGCACGACTCGGACGAGTCGTTCACCGGCTCGCGCAGCTTCGACCGCTTCCGGGGCGCGGTGCAGGCGTTGTTCGGGCACGCGTTCGTGATCCCCTGCCACCAGGGGCGGGCCGCCGAGCACCTGCTGGCGCGGGCCGTCGTCCGGCCCGGCGACGTCGTGTTCGCCAACACCCACTTCGCCACCACCCGCGAGAACCTGGAGGAGGCGGGCGCCGAGGTCCGCGACCTGCCGATCGCCCAGGCGCTCGACCCGGCCGACCCTCACCCGTTCAAGGGCAACATCGACCTCGACCGGCTCGAGGCAGGTCTTGCCGAGGCCGGCCCGCGGGCGCGCCTGGTGATCCTCACCGTCACCGACAACTCCCGCGGCGGCCAGCCCGTGAGTCTCGGCAACGTCCGCGCCGCGAGCGAGATCTGCCGCCGCTTCGGGATCCCGTTGTGGCTCGACGCCGCCCGCTTCGCGGAGAACTGCTATCTCGTGAAGCTGCGCGAGCAGGGTTACGCCGAGAAGACGCCGCGCGAGATCGCCGGTGAGCTGTTCTCCCTGACCGACGGCGTGTTCATGAGCCTGAAGAAGGACGCCCTCGGCAACACCGGCGGCTTGATCACCCTCGACGACCCGGCCTGGGCCGAGGCGATCCGGGCGCGCCTGCTCGTGAGCGAGGGGATCCCGAGCGCGGGCGGCCTCGCCGGGCGCGATCTCGAGTCGCTGACGGTGGCGCTCGGGGAGATGCTCGACGAGGGCTACCTCGCCTACCGCGTCGCGTCGACCAGGCGCCTCGGCGAGCAGTTGGCGGCGGCGGGCGTGCCGGTCGTCACGCCGTTCGGCGCGCATGCCATCTACGTGAACGGTCGCGCCTTCTGCCCCCACCTCCCGAACGAGCAGCTCCCGGCGTGGTCGCTTTCGGTCGCCCTGTACGTGCACTCCGGGGTGCGCACCTGGGAGACGGGCAACGTGATGCAGGGACGTCACGACCCCGCGACGGGCGCCTGGCAGTGGCCCGACCTCGACCTGTTGCGCCTCGCGGTCCCGCGCCGCGTATACAGCCAGAGCCACCTCGACTACGCGGCGGAGGCGGTCGTCGAGCTGTTTGGGCGGCGATCGTCGGTCCGCGGCCTGCGCTTCGTCTACCGCCCCGCGTCGCTCGCGCAATTCGTCGCGACGTTCGAGCCGGCGTGAGGCGTCCTCGAACGCCCCGGGGTCGCAGGGCTCGGGAACGCCGTCGAGGCGAGGAGAAGTCGGGCGACGACAACGAACGAGCGGCGATTCGCAGATGCCGGCGGAAGAGACTGCCCACCGCTGGGGCCGTCTCCGCCGTTGCGGCGCGCCGCTTCCGACCCCGGGTCTCTAGCGGCCTTCGGGCCCGAGCATGCGGTGGCGGCGCAGGATCTCGACCACCCGGTCGATCGGGAGGGCGTCGACGGTGTGGCCCATGAACCCGCGGGTGGTGGTGGCCGCGAAGAGCGAGTTGAGGACCGCCTCCTCGGTGGCTTCGACGGTCGCGAGGAACAGCTGCGAAAGGTCCTCGTCGGGCAGCAGCTCGACCCGTCTCAGCCCCGGGGCCTCGTGCCGCGCGACGCATGAGCGGTTGGTCGAGAAGGCGATCCCGTAGTCCCCGCTGCCGTTCGAGGCGAAGCTGCCCGCGCGCGCGAGCCCCATGGGGACACGCCTCGCCACGCGTCCGAGCTGGCGGGCGTCGAGCGGCGCGTCGGTGGCGACGACGACCATGCACGAGCCGTTCTCGGGGTTTGCGAGCTCGTCCCTGAACCCGTGACGGCCGAGCTCCACGCCGACGGGGATGCCGGCGACGGTGAGAACGCCCCCGAAGTTGAAGTTGGTCTGGGCGAGGACGCCCACCGTCCACCCGCCGAGGGAGGGAGGGACTCTCCGGGATGCGGTCCCGATGCCGCCCTTCCAGCCGAGGCAGCAGCAGCCGGTGCCGGCGCCGACGCACCCCTCGGCGACCTCGCCGCCCGAGGCGGATTCGAGCGCGGCCGCCACGTGCCCGGGGCCGACCGGGCGGCGCCGGATATCCGAGAGGAACCCGTCGTTGCACTCGCCGACCACGGGGTTGACCGAGAGCGCGACGCCGTTGCCGGGAAGCGCGAGGACCCACTCCGCGAGCGCGTCCGCCACCCGCCAGGCGTTCAGCGTCCCGGTGAGGGCAATGGGGGTCTCGAGGACGCCCAGTTCCCCGACCTGGGAGATCCCCACCAGCTTTCCGAAGCCGTTGGCCACGGCCACGGCGGCAGGGACCTTCTCCTGAAAAGCGTTGCGGGGGTGGGGGCGAATCACCGTGACCCCGGTGCGGACGTCGTCCCCTTCGGACACAGTGGTGTGGCCGACGAGGACGCCCTCCACGTCGGTGATCGCGTCGAGGGGGCCGGGTCGGAGGATCCCCGTGACGACGCCGGCCCGCCGGGCGCGTGGCCGCTGCGCGGGCGTGGATGGTTGTGTCTGACCCATGGGTCCCTCCCCAGCTTCGCGTCGCTCCGGGCGACCTCGTCGCCCGGACGCGTCTTCCTACCTGGACGACGACGGTCGCGGCCCCCGGCGGTCGGGGGAGGCGGCAGCGCCGTCCAGCTCCTCGATGCGCGCGTCGGAGGCGGGGCGCTCCGCCCGCAGCCGGGCGGAGACGCGCTCGGCCTCGCGCATCACGCGCAGGATGTTGCCGCCCGCGACCTTCCTGACGTCGGCGTCGGTCCACCCCCGGCGCAGCAGCTCCGCGAGCAACCCCGGGTACTTGGAGACGTCCTCGAGTCCGACCGGGGTGCGGCCGATGCCGTCGAAGTCGGAGCCGATGCCGACGTGGTCGATTCCCGCCACCGCGCGGATGTGCTCGATGTGGTCGGCGACCTGGGCGAGCGTGGCGTCCGGGACGGGGCGCTCCGCGGAGAACGCCCGCAGCTCGGAAGCGACGCGCTCGGGGTCGTTCGGGTAGAGCGCGCCGAGGCGCGCCCACTCCGCCTCCGCCGGCTCGGAGGCGACGCGCGCCGCCTCGGAGACGAACCCTGGCGCGAAGTTGACCATCACGATGCCGCCGTTGGCCGCGACGCGGCGCAGGACGTCGTCGGGCACGTTGCGGGGGTGGTTGCACAGCGCGCGCGCCGAGGAGTGCGAGAAGATCACCGGCGCCTGGCCCGTCGCCAGCGCGTCGAGCATGGTCTTGTCGGAGACGTGGGACAGGTCCACGAGCATCCCCATGCGGTTCATCTCGCGCACGACCTCGCGGCCGAAGCGGGTGAGGCCGCCGTGGCGGGGGGCGTCGGTCGCGGCGTCGGCCCAGTCGATCGACTTCCAGTGCGTGAGCGTCATGTAGCGCGCGCCGCACGCGTACGCCTGCCGCAGCACCGCGATCGAGTCGGCGATCGAGTAGCCGCCCTCGATCCCGATCAGGGAGGCGATCTTGCCCGAGCGGTGGATGCGCTCGACGTCGTCCGCGCTGCCCGCGAAGGCGAACGTCTCCGGGTAGCGGTCGATCATCCGGTGGACGAGGTCGATCTGCTCGAACAGGGCGACGGCGGCCGGCGGGCCCTCGAGGGTGGTCGGCACGAACACCGACCAGAACTGGCCGCCGACGCCCCCGCGCCGCAGGCGGGGAATGTCCGTGTGCAGCGGCTGCGCGAGCCTGCTCGTGTCGGCGGCGATGTCGAGCCGGTCGAGGTGGTCGTTGACGCGCTCCTTGAAGTTCTCGGGGAGGTCGTTGTGGCCGTCGATGAGCGGCGTCTCGGCGAGGATCCGCGCCACCCTGGCCTGCAGCGCCTGCTCGGCGGCGGTGGGAGCGGTCTGGGCGGCGGTGGCAACGACCGCGGCGAGCGCCAGGACGGCCACGACGGCGGGCGGCGCGAGGACGGCCACGACGGTGCGGTGGAGAGGTCGGAGCGAGGGGGGCGTGTGGACCACGGTGAACCTCCGGGCGCCATCTTGCACGCCCGCGCCGCCGCCGGCAACCGGCGGCGCGGCGCCGCGGCGCGGCCTTGAGCTGCGGCGGCGCCTGAGCGAGAATCCGACCGTGGATCAGGACGGCGGCCGAAACCGAGCCCGGGGATTCTTCGACCCGACCCGGCGGTTCAAGGGGCGGGCGGAGCTGTACGCCAGGCACCGGCCCGGGTACCCCGGCGAGGTCGTGGCCCTCCTCGAGGACGAGTGCGGCCTGGCGCCCGGATCGGTCGTCGCGGACCTCGGCTCGGGGACCGGGATCCTCGCCGAGATGCTGCTCGCCCGCGGCTGCCGGGTATTCGGCGTCGAGCCCAACGCGGACATGCGCGCCGAGGGGGAGCGGGCGCTCGCCTCGTATCCGGGGTTCGTCAGCGTGGACGCGCGCGCCGAGGCGACCACGCTCCCGGCCGCCAGCGTGGACGTCGTGACCGCGGCGCAGGCGTTCCACTGGTTCGACCGGCCGCGCGCCCGGAACGAGCTCGCCCGGATCCTCAAGCCGGGCGGGTGGGTGGCCCTGCTCTGGAACCTGCGCCGCAAGGACGCCGACGCGTTCGCGGGGGCGTACGAGCGGTTGCTGCTGGAGTACGCGACGGACTACGAGCGCGTGGACCACGCGAACGTCACCGAACGGGTGATCGCGGAGTTCTTCGCGCCGTCGCCGTTTCAGCTCCGGGTGTTCCCCAACCGCCAGGTGTTCGACTTCGAGGCGCTCGAGGGCCGGCTGATGTCGTCGTCGTACGCGCCGGCGCCTGGGCACCCGAACCACGCCCCGATGCTCGCGGCGTTGCGCGCAACGTTCGACCGGCACAACGAGGGTGGCACCGTGGCGTTCGCCTACGACACGCAGGTCTACTTCGGGCGCCTCTGAGCCGCCGTCTCGGGTGGAGGCGGCGGGACGAGCGAGTGGCCAGTCGCCGCCGGCATCGTCACCTTCAGCAGCGCCGCGAGCGTCGGGGCGAGGTCATACGGCGTCGTGTCGGCGTCGACCCGGCCGGGGGCGAACGGGCCGCCGAGGAAGACGAGAGGGACGTGGGTGTCGGGCTCGTACGGCGAGCCGTGGCCGCTGCCCCGGCCCGGATCCCAGTGCATGAGGACGCCGAGCTTCGGGATCAGCGTGGCGTCGCCCGACCGCGCCGGGTCGAAGTCGTTGCGGACGAACTCGGTCATCGGGTCGCCCGCGGGCCACGAGGCGGCCTCCGAGGCGAGGTCGACGCCGGCGAGCTCCTCCTCGAACAGGGTCGAGAGCGCCCCGGGCAGCGCGGCGTCCAGCTCGCGCGTCCCGACCGGACGGCCCGCCGGGCCGCTCGGTCCCGCCGCCATTCGCACGATGAGCGGCCGGGTGTAGTAGAGCGCCCAGCCCTCGACCGCCGCGACCGGGCGGCTCGCCGGGTCGAGGCCGAGCGTCTCGTCGAGGAGCCGGTTGAGACGCTCGACGAACCCGACCGCGACCCGCGGTCCGTCGACGAGGCGACCGCCGTGGAAGCCGCGTTCGATCCGCTTCTGAAACTCGGGGATCGGGGAGAAGCCGTGATCGGCGGAGAACGCCAGCACGTAGTGCGACGGCCCGACCCGCGCGTCGAGGGCGTCGAGCAGGCGCCCGAGGAGGACGTCCAGCCGGCGCAGGACGTCGAGGTTCTCCTCCGATTCGGGCCCGTAGTTATGCGAGACGAGGTCCTGGGCCGAGAACGAGACGGCGAGCAGGTCGGGCGACGAGCGCCGCCCGAGCTCGAGGCCGGGGTCGTTGACGAACGCCACGGCGAGGTCGGCGGTCAGCTCGTCCACCAGCGGGCTCGTGTAGACGCCGTAGAAGTAGCCGTTGCGGTTCGCGGTCAGGTCGTGAGGGAAGAGCAGGCCGTGGAGCGGGACCTGGTAGTCGGCGAGCCGCTCGGCGGGGACGGCCCAGGAGCCGGGGGCGGCGGCGGCCGGCGCCGCCAAACGGTTCCACACGCCGCCGAACCGGGCGGCGAGGCCGGGGCCGCACCCGGCCCGGTCGAACGCCTCGATGACCGCCCCGCCCGCAACCTGCGCCGGGGAGGTCGCATCGTAGGCAGGAGAGGTCGTGAACCCCCCGGTGTGGGCGTCGAACCAGGTCGCGAGGTGGCGCGGGTTCCGGCCCGCGAGGAGGATCGCCGCCCGGTCCTTGCCCGAGACGGTCACCACCCGGGCCCCGGGCCAGGTCGCGACGAGCCGGTCGCCGAGCGTGTCGGCGCGCAGGTTCGCGGGGCCCGGCACCGCGCCGCGCGCGGGCGGTCGGGCGGCCTGCGCGGCGCAGTACACGGTCTTCTGGATCCCGTCCGCTCCGGTTTCCAGCCACTGGTTGACGACGATGCCGTGGACGCGCGGCGGCGCCCCGGTCGCAAGGGAGGCGTGGCCCGGTCCGGTCTCGGTGTTGATGTGGCGGTAGCGGCTGTCGGGGGCGACGAGGCCTTCGTCGAGCAGGCGCTTGAAGCCCGCGACGTAGAGCGGGCGGTACTGCTCGAAGCGCGCCCACGAGAGGCCGTCCACGACCACGATCACGGCGAGGCTCGGCGCCTGCGCCCGGGGTGTGGCGCCGCCGCCCGCCGCAAGCGCGGGGGTGACGAGCGCCGCCGCCAGGGCGAGGGCGGCGAGGCGCCGCCAGATCTGACGCGTTGACGTCTCGAATCCGGTCATGTCGTTGCCCTCCGCGCGCGAGGCCCGTCCGCCGCAGGATGCGGGCGGTGCTGAGATTGTACCGGTGCGGGAAGGAATGATGGTGAGCGCCGCCGCGGTGGGCAGGGGGCTTGCATTGTTATGCGCATTGAAATAAGATTGTGCGCATAGAGCGTCCCACCCCGGGGGGAGGGGCGGACGGACCCGGAGGTTTACCCATGCCGAGCAAGGTGGAAAGCTGGCAGCAGCGTCAGGCGGCGATCGAGGAGCTCCTGCACCACGAGGAGGTCCACAGCCAGGCGGAGCTCGTCGAGCTGCTGACCGAGCGGGGGTTCGCGGTCACGCAGTCGAGCGTCTCCCGCGACCTGCAGGAGATCGGCGCCGTCCGGGTGAACGGCCGCTACGTCGCCGGCGATGCGCTCGGCGCCGCCGCGCCGGCCGCCTCGGAGCTCGCGGAGGCCGCCGCGTTCGTGCGGGGTGTCGCCGCGGCGGGGCCGCACCTCCTGGTGGTCAAGACCCCGCCGGGGATCGCCGCGCTGGTGGCGCTCGCGCTCGACCGCGCCTCCTGGCCGGAGGTGATCGGGACGGTGGCCGGGGACGACACCTTCTTCGTCGCCACCGCGGGGCGGCTGCAACAGGCCCGCGTCGAGGCGAAGCTGGCGGCGCTCGCCAAGGAGGCGGTGCATGCCTGAGCGCATCGCGCTGGCGTTTTCGGGCGGGCTCGACACCTCCTTTTGCGTCCCCTGGCTGGCCGAGCGCTACGGCGCGGCGGTGACGACCGTGACCGTGGACACGGGCGGGATGTCGCCAGCCGACAGAGCGGGCATCGAGGCGCGCGCGCTCGCCCTCGGGGCCGAGCGCCACGTGCTGATCGACGCGCGGAGGCGCTACTTCGACGAGACGCTCCGCCACCTCGTCGCCGGCAACGTTCTGCGCGGCCAGGTGTACCCGCTGTGCGTCGGCGCCGAGCGCTCGCTGCAGGCGCGCCTCGTCGCCGAGGCCGCCCGCGAGGCCGGAGCGGAGGCGGTCGCGCACGGCTGCACCGCGGCCGGCAACGACCAGGTGCGCTTCGAGGTCGCGCTGCGGACCCTCGCGCCCGAACTCGAGGTCATCGCCCCGGTCCGCGACGAGGGGTTCTCCCGCGCCGACGAGGTGGCGTTCCTCGCGGAGCGCGGTGTGGAGTGGCCGGCCGAGCGCGCCGCGTACTCCGTCAACTCAGGGCTATGGGGGTGCACGATCGGCGGCCGCGAGACCGCCGACACCGTGGCGCCGCTGCCCGAGGAGGCGTGGGTCCTCACCCGCGGCGCGTTCGCGAACCCCCGGCCTTGCGAGTCGCACATGATCTCGTTCGCGGCCGGGGTGCCGGCGGCGCTGGACGGCGCGGGGATGGCGCCGGTCGAGCTGGTGGAGGCGCTCAACCTGCTCGGCGGCGCGTTCGGCATCGGGCGGGGGATCCACCTCGGCGACACGATCATCGGGCTCAAGGGCCGGGTGGCGTTCGAGGCGCCGGCGGCGGTCCTGCTCATCACCGCCCACCGTGAGCTCGAGAAGCTGACGCTGACGGCGCGGCAGCAGCGGGTGAAGGACGGCCTCGCGGCGGTGTACGGCGACCTGGTCCACGAGGGGCAGTTCCTCGAGCCGGCGTGCCGCGACATCGAGGCGCTGTTCGAGCGCTCGCAGCTCCGCGTCACCGGCGAGGTGCGCGTGCTGCTGCGGCCGGGGGCGGCGTTCGTGGAGGGCGTCGCCTCGCCGTACTCGCTCAAGGCCGCCTCGCGCGCGGTCTACGGCGAGGCCGCGGGGGAGTGGACCGCCGCGGACGCGCGCGGGTTCTCCCGCATGCTGGCGCTGCCGGGGATGTTGCACGCCCGCGCCGGCGGGGGGCGGCTGTGAAGAAGGTCCTCCTCGACAAGATCGGCTCGGTGACCGCGACCTGCCGCCTCTCGCGCGAGGTGCGGCTCGGCGGGGAGATCCCCGCCGTCGAGGGCGGCGTCGTGGCGGTGCGGGTGGAGAACGCGAAGAGCACCTACAACCAGCTCGAGCTGCCCTCCGGCCGCTTCTCGCTGGTCAAGCCGGGCGACGTTGTCGCCGGCGCGCTCGGCCACCGCAAGGCGCTGTTCGGCTACTCGGGGTACCTGCCGCAGCGCGTCGCTGTCGGGGACCGGCTCAACCTCCTGAACCTCGGCGGCGTGATCGGGGTGTGCGACGGCGTCAACCCCGACCTCGGCAACCCGTTCGTGGTCGAGGTGCTCGGTCAGGTCCTGCACTTCCCGTACCTCGGCGAGCGGGTGGGCCTCCCGGCGCACATCGCTCAGGGCGCCCTGCCGCTCGCGGATACGCTCGACCTCGGCGGCGTCCCGGTGGTGGCGATCGTCGGGACGTGCATGAACGCCGGCAAGACACAGGCGGCGTGCTCGCTCATCCAGGCGTTCACGCACCGCGGCCTCAAGGTCGCGGCCGGGAAGGCCACCGGCGTGTCGCTGCGGCGCGACATCCTCGCGATGGAGGACGCCGGGGCGCGGCACACGCTCATCTTCACCGACCTCGGCGTGGTGACCACGACGGCCGGGGTCGCCCCGCAGGTGGCGCGGACGATCCTCACGCACCTCGCGGCGGACGCCCCGGACGTGATCGTGCTCGAGCTCGGGGACGGGTTGCTCGGCCTCTACGGCGTCGACGCGATCCTCGCCGACGCCGCCGTTGCGGCGAGCTTCGGCGCGCTCGTGCTCGCCGCCAACGACCCGGTCGCGGCGTGGGGCGGCGTGCAGCTCCTGCGGGAGCGCTACGGACTCGCGGCGACGGTGCTGACCGGGCCCGCGACCGACAACGTCGCCGGGACGGTGCTGACCGAGCGCGAGACCGGCGTGCCGGGGATCAACGCGCGCACGAGCCCCGCCGAGCTGGCGACTCTCGTGATGGCGAAACTCGGCCTCGCGCCGGCCGCGAACGGCGAGGCCGATGCCTGAGCGGACCGCGGTCCCGGTGGTGGTCCTCGGCGGGAGCGGGTACGTGGCCGGGGAGCTGCTGCGCCTCCTGGCCGGGCACCCGCGCCTGCGGACCGCGGCCGTGGTCTCGACGAGTCACGCCGGCGCGTCCGTCGCGGCGTGCTTCCCCCACCTGGCCGGGGTGCTGCCGGCGGAGCTGAGCTTCGCGGCGGCGGACGCCGCGGCCGCATTCATCCCCGGCGGCGAGCCGGTCGGGATCTTCGCCGCGACGCCGCACGGGACCACCGCCGGGCTTCTCGACGCGGTGCTCGCCGCGGCCGAGGCGAAGGGCGCCGAAGCGCACGCGGTGGACCTCTCGGCGGACTTCCGCTTCGCCGACCCCGAGCGCTTCGCCCGCATCTACGGCCAGGCGCACGGCGCCCCGGGACGCACGGCCGCGTTTGCGTGCGCCGTCCCCGAACACTACCAGGGAAAGCCGCCGGCGCACGCCGCGCAGCCGGGGTGCTTCACCACCGCCGTCGTGCTGGCCGCCTACCCGCTCTTTGCGCTCGGCCTCGCCTCGGGCAGCGTCTTCGTCTCGGCAGTGACGGGCAGCTCCGGGAGCGGGCGGACGCCTGGTGCGGGGACGCACCACCCGGAGCGGAGCGGGAACCTCTACGCGTACTCGCCGCTGGCGCACCGGCACGAGGAGGAGATGCGGCAGCTCCTCGCGCCCGCGTGCGGCGGCGTGGAGCCGGAGGTGGAGCTCGTGCCGCACTCGGGCCCGTTCGTGCGCGGGATCCACGCGACGCTGCGCCTGCGGCTCGTCGAGCCGATGCCGGCCGCGGCGGTCGCCGCGGCGGTCGCGGAGTTCTACCGCGGCGCGCCGTTCGTCCGCGTCGGCACGGCCCCGCCACGGCTCAACGAGGTCGTCGGCACCAACGCCTGCCGTCTCGGGGTCGCGACGCGCGGCCGCACCGCGGTCGTCGAGTCGGTGATCGACAACCTGGTCAAGGGCGCCGCCGGCGGCGGCGTGCAGTGGATGAACCGGCTCATGGGATTCGACGAGGACGCGGGCCTCAACCTCGCCGGGATCGGCTGGCACTGAGCCATGGAGGGTGTCATGACGCAGATGACGGATCGCTCGCCGGCGGCTCTTCTCGACGTCGTGGAGCAGGTCGCGCTGCGGCCGGCGCGGGGCGAAGGCGTGCACCTGTTCACGGCGGCCGGCGAGCGCTACCTCGACTTCTACGGCGGCCACGCGGTCGCCCTGCTCGGGTACAGCCACCCGGCGCTGGTCGCGGCGCTCGACCGCCAGGCGCGGTCGCTGTTCTTCCAGTCGAACATCGTGCCCCTCGACGTGCGCGACCGCGCCGCGGAGAGCCTCGTTTGCTTCGGCCCGCCGGGGCTCTCGCGCGCGTTCTTCGTCAACTCCGGCGCCGAGGCGAACGAGAACGCGCTGCGGATCGCGTTCCTCGCCACCGGGCGGGCGCGCGTCGTCGCGGTGGAGGGAGCGTTCCACGGGCGCACCGCGGCCGCGGGCGCCGTGACCGCGGGTCACGAGCGCTGGTACGGCTTCCCCGCCGAACCGTTCGCCGTCACCTGGGTGCCGTTCGACGACGCGGCGGCCCTGGAACGTGCCGTCGCCGGCGATGTCGCCGCCGTCATCCTCGAGCCGGTCCAGGGCGTGGCGGGCGCCCGCGCGCTGTCGCGCGAGTTCCTCGCGACGGCGCGAGCGGCAACCGCCGTTGCGGGCGCCGTCCTCATCTTCGACGAGGTGCAGTGCGGGATGGGGCGGACGGGGCACCCGTTCGCGGCGCAGGCGCACGGCATCGTGCCCGACGTTCTCACCACCGCGAAGGGGCTCGGCGGGGGGTTCCCGGTGGGCGCCGTCCTGGTGGGCGAGGCGCTGGCCGCAGGGATCAGGAAGGGCGACCTCGGCAGTACGTTCGGCGGCGGGCCGCTGGCGATGGCGCTGGTCGAGACGGTGATCGCCACGATCGAGGCGGAGGGCCTGCTCGCCCGGGTCCGGCGGCTCTCGGCCAGGCTGCGGACCGAGTGCCTCGCGGGCCCGGTTACGGCCGTGCAGGGGACGGGTTTCCTGCTCGGGCTTCGCACCGGCCCCGCGGCCAAGGAGGTGCTCGCCCGCCTGCGCGGCAAGGGGATCCTCGCCGGCGGCAGCGCCGACCCCCACGTCGTCCGGCTTCTGCCCCCCCTGATCCTGGAGGACGCGCACGTCGACGAGCTGGTCGCGGCGCTGAAGGAGATGCAACCATGAAGAACTTCCTCGACCTCGGCGACCTCGCCGACGACCGCCTCGAAGCGGTGCTCGCGCGCGCCTGCGAGCTGGAGCGCCGGCCGCTCTCCGACGCGCTGCGCGGCCGCGTCGTGGCGCTGTTGTTCATGAACCCGTCGCTGCGGACGCTGGCCTCGATGCAGGCCGGCGTCGCTCAGCTCGGGGGCGCCTCGTTCGTGATCGCGCCCGGCCAGGGCTCCTGGCAGCTCGAGACCCGCGACGGCGTCGTGATGGACGGCGACGCCGCGGAGCACGTGCGCGAGGCGGTCCCGGTTCTCGCCCAGTACGCCGACGCGCTCGCGGTCCGCTGCTTCGCCCGCGGGAAGGACCTCGACGAGGACCTCGCCGACGGCGTGATCCGCACGATGGCCGCGCTCTCGCCGGTGCCGTTCGTCAACCTGGAGTCGGCCGCGTCGCACCCGTGCCAGGTGCTGGGCGACTGGAAGACGCTGGACGACCTGGAGATCCCCCGGCAGGGCGGCCGCTTCGTGCTGTCGTGGGTCTGGCACCCGCGGCCGCTGCCGTACGCCGTGGCGGCCTCCGCGCTGGCGATGGCGACGCGGCGGGGGATGCAGGTCACCGTCCTGCGGCCGGAGGGGTACGCCCTGCCACAGCCGGTCATGGCCCGCGCCCGCGCGCTGGCGGCACGCAGCGGCGGCCGCGTGGAGGAGACCTTTGACCGCGAGGCCGCGATGGCCGGCGCCCACGTCGTCTACGCCAAGTCGTGGGCGGCGCCGGCGTTCTACGGCCGGCCCGCGGACGAGGCCCCGCTGCGCTCGTCCTTGCGCGACTGGTGCGTCTCGGAAGCGTGGTACCGGCCGGCGGCGCCGAACGCCCGCTTCATGCACTGCCTGCCGGTGCGGCGCAACGTGAAAGTGACGGATGAGGTGCTCGACGGGCCGCGGAGCGTCGTCGTGCGGCAGGCCGGCAACCGCCTGCACGCCCAGAAGGCGCTGCTGCTCGAGATGTTGACCGAGGAGGGCGCATGACCGGTCCCTACGACCGCGAGGCCACGATGGCGGGGCTCACCCGGGCCCTGCCATACATCAGGCTGTACAAGGGGCGCGTGTTCGTGATCAAGCTGGGCGGCGCGGCGAGCACCGACGCGGCCGTCCTGCGGCGGCTCGCCGAGCAGGTCAACGTCCTGCGCGAGGTGGGCATCCGGGTCGTGCTGGTGCACGGCGGCGGGCCGCAGGCCACGGCGCTCGCCGGGCGCCTCGGGATCGCGACGCGTTTCGTCGGCGGGCGGCGGGTCACGTCCCCGGAGGCGCTCGAGACCGTGGTCATGACCCTCAACGGCACCGTGAGCACCGCCGTGCTCGCCGCTTGCCGCGCCGTCCACCTCCCGGCGGTCGGGCTCTCCGGCGTGGACGCCGCCCTCGTGCGGGCGAAGCGCCGGCCTCCGGTCGAGGTCGAGGACGGCGGCACGCGCGCGGTCGTGGACTACGGCGAGGTCGGGGAGATCGTGTCGGTCGACCGGAGCGTGCTCGACAGCCTGCTCGCCGCCGGCTACGTGCCGGTGGTCAGCCCGCTCGCGGCGGACGACGACGGGCGCGTGCTCAACGTCAACGCCGACACCGTGGCCGCGACGATCGCCTGCGCCCTCGACGCGGAGAAGCTGCTCTTCCTCACCGAGACGCCCGGCATCCTCGAGGACCGGGCGGACAAGGCCTCGATGATCAGCTGCGCCGACCTCAAGGTCCTGGCGATGATGGAGGCGCGCGGAGCGCTCGCCGGCGGCATGCTCCCCAAGGTCAACGCGGCGCGCGCCGCGCTCGCCGGCGGCGTGCGACGGGTGCACGTCGTCGGGTTCCAGCCCAAGCTCGCTCTGCTCATGGAGGTGTTCACGAACGAGGGGGCGGGGACGGTGATCGTCCGCGACCTGGCGGAGCTGCCCGCGGCGGAGCAGGCTGGCGCGCCCCCGGCGGCCGCAGGCGAGGCCGCACCGTGACCGACGCCGAGCTCCTCGCGCTCCACCGCGAGATGGTCGCGATCCCCTCGCTCTCCGGCAAGGAAGGGCCACTCGCGGACTTCCTCGGGGAGTATCTCGCGGCGCGAAACATCGTTGCCCATCGGCTCGACAACAGCTTGTTCGCCGTCGCCGGCCGCGGGCCGGTCGTCTGCCTCAACTCCCACCTCGACACGGTGCCGGCGTCGCCGGCGTGGACGCGGCCGCCGCACCGGCCGGCGGTCGAGGCCGGCCGCGTCTACGGCCTCGGCAGCAACGACGCCAAGGGCGCCGCGGCGGCGATGACCGCGGCGTTCCTGCGCCTGGCGGCGCGCGGGGATGAACTCGGGGTCCGCGTCCTGCTCGCGCTCGCGGCGGAGGAAGAGGTCGGCAGCAAGGGGAGCGAGCGGCTCGTCCCCGAGCTGGCGCGGCGCGGCCTGCGGCCGGACGCCGTGGTCGTGGGCGAGCCCACCGACCTCGAGGTCGCGACGTCGCAGAAGGGGCTCCTGGTGCTGGAGCTCGTCGCCTCGGGGCAGGCGTGCCACGCCGCGCACGCCCGCGCGCTCGGCGCGGCCAACGCGCTACGGAGCCTGGCGCGCGACCTCGTCGCGCTCGACGGCGTCGACCTCGGCCCCGCCCACCCGAGGCTCGGGCCGGTCACGCTCGAGCCGACGATGGCCAGCGGCGGCACGGCGCGCAACATGACCCCGGCGGCGGCGTCGTGCGTGCTCGACGTGCGCACCAACCCGGACGTCGCGCCGGAGGAACTGGCGGCGCGGCTGCAGGCGGCCGTCTCCGGCGAGCTGCGGGTCGCGAGCGCGCGGCTGCGCCCGTACGAGATCGCGGAGGACCACCCGCTCGTCCGGGCGGCGCTCGCGGCCCGGCCGCAGGCGCGGCCGTTCGGCTCCAGAGGGCTTTCGGACCTGGTGTTCTTCACCGGGATCCCGGGGATCAAGGTGGGACCGGGCCGCAGCGAACGCTCCCACACCCCGGACGAGTTCGTCCTCGAGGACGAGGTGCTGGAGGGCGCGCGCTTCTACGAGAGGCTCGTGCTCGGGTGCCGCTCCTTCCTGGGCGAGGGGAGGGCGGGATGACGAGGCTGTGGGACCGCAACGAACCGCTCGACCGTCTGGTGCTGGAGTTCACCGCCGGCGAGGACCACGAACTCGACGACCGGCTGGTCGCGTACGACGTTCGGGCCTCCTCGGCCCACGCCGAAATGCTGCGCGAGGCCGGGTTCCTGAGCGAGAGCGACAACGCCGCCGTGCAGCGCGCGCTCCTGGCGATCGGCGAGGCGCACGCGCGCGGCGAGTGGCGGGTCGCGCTCGAGGAGGAGGACTGCCACACCGCCCTGGAGAACCGGCTGACGGCCGCGGTGGGGGAGGCCGGCCGGCGCATCCACCTCGGCCGCTCGCGCAACGACCAGGTGGTCGCCGCGCTGCGGTTGTGGCTGAAGGACGAGCTGGCGGCGCTCGCCGGCGAGGCGGAGAGCGTGGCCGCGGCGCTCGACGCGATCGCCCGGAGCCGGGGCGCCCTGGTCATGCCCGGCTACACGCACATGCAGCGCGCGATGCCGACTTCGCTTGCCGGCTGGGCCGGGGCGTTCGCCGCCGAGCTTCGCGACGACGCGGCCGGCCTCGCGGCGGCCAGGCGCCGCGCCGACCTGAACCCTCTCGGCTCGGCCGCCGGCTACGGCGTCCCGGTGCTGGCCCTCGACCGCTCCCTGACGACGCGGGCGCTGGGGTTTTCTGCGGCGCACGAGCCGGTCACCGCGGTCCAGCTCTCGCGCGGCAAGGCCGAGGCCGGGGCGCTGTTCGAAGCCGCGCTGCTGGCGCAAGACCTCGGGCGGTTGGCCGCCGACCTCTGTTTGTTCGCGACGGCCGAGTTCGGCTTCGTGAAACTGCCGGCCGCGCTGACCACCGGCTCCTCGATGCTGCCGCAGAAGCGCAACCCCGACCTGTTCGAGCTCGTGCGCGGGCGCACGGCCGAGGCGGCCGCGGCGCTCGCTGAGCTGCTGGCCGTCACGGCGAAGATGCCCTCCGGCTATCACCGCGACCTCCAGCTCATCAAGAAGCCGCTGTTCCGCGGGCTCGACTCGGCGGGCGCCAGCGCCCGCCTCCTGGCCCATGCCCTCCCGGCGGTCGAGTTCGACGAGGCGCGGATGCGCGACGCGGTGGACCCCTCGCTGCTGGCGGCGGAGCGGGCCTACCGGATGGTCCTCGAGCTGGGCCTGCCGTTTCGCGAGGCGTACCGCCGGGCGCGGGAGACGTGAGCTTGGCGGAGCGGGAACCGCGGGTCGTGCGGGTCGCGCGGCGGGGCTACGGCGACGTGGTCCCGGTCGAGGCGGCCACGCGCGGTGGGCGGCGGCGCGTCGGGGCGGGCCGGGCGGGGTCGAGGCCGCCGGCCGGCCCGGCAGCCTGGGCGCGAGGGGGTCCGATTGTGGGCGGCCCCCGGATCGTCTACCCTCACGCCTCAATGGACAGGTCGCTGCTGCCCGAGCTTCTCGCACGTCCGCGGCGCGCGTGGCTCGGCCTTGCCGACGGCACCGTGCTTCTCGGGCATGCGGCCGGAGGCGACGGCACCGCCTCGGGCGAGGTCGTCTTCAACACTTCGATGTTCGGCTACCAGGAGATGCTCACCGACCCGTCGTACCGGGGCCAGATCCTGGTCCTGACGGCGCCCCACGTCGGCAACGTCGGCGTCAACGAGGACGACCGCGAGTCGGGCCGGGTGTGGGCCGAGGGGTTGATCGCGCCCGACCTGTCGCTGGTCCCGTCGAACTGGCGCTCGGGCGGGGGGCTGCTCGCCACCCTCGAGGAGCAGGGCGTGCCGGTCGCGTGGGGGTTCGACACCCGCGCGCTCGTGCTCCGGCTGCGCGAGAAGGGCGCGCTGCCGGGCGTGCTGGTGTGCGGGGGGGAACCCTCGCCGGCGGAGATCGCTGCCCTGGTCGCAGGCGCGCGCGGCACCGACGGCCGCGACCTCACCCGCGAGGTGGCGTGCACCGAGCCGTACAGCTGGCGCGACGGTCCCTGGCATCCCCCGGGTAACGGTTCCCGGAGCCCGGAGCCCGGTCCCCGCGTCGTCGTGATCGACTGCGGCGCCAAGAGGTCGATCTTCCGGCAGCTCGTCGGCGCCGGCGCGGAGGTCGTCGTCGTGCCGCCGGACACCTCCGCCGCCGCGGTCCTGGCGCGTGCCCCCGCGGGAGTGGTGGTGTCGAACGGCCCGGGCGACCCGGCCGCGGTCGCCGGCGTCGCGGATACGCTCGCGGCGCTCCTGGGCCGCCTGCCGCTGCTCGGGATCTGCCTGGGGCACCAGCTGCTGGCGCGGGCGCTCGGCGGCTCGACGTACAAGCTCCCGTTCGGGCACCACGGGGCCAACCACCCGGTGCGGGACGAGTCGAGCGGCGGGGTGTGGATCACCTCGCAGAACCACAACTACGCGGTCGAGCCCGCCTCGCTGCCGGGCGGCGTGCTGGTGTCGATGACCAACCTCACCGACGGCTCGGTTGAGGGGATCCGAGCGGACGACCTGCGGGCCGAAGGGATCCAGTTCCACCCCGAGGCCGGTCCCGGACCGCACGACGCCCTCGGGGTGTTCGCGCGGTTCGTCGCGCGATGTAGGGACGGGGCCCGGGGCTCGGGGCTCGGGGCCCGTGACGAAGAGTGTTCTCGCCTTCCCGATCCCCGGACCCCGGACCCCGAACCCCGGGGTGGGCGGGGGGCGTGATGCCGCGGCGTGACGACGTCCGCAGCGTGTGCGTCCTCGGGGCGGGCCCGATCCGCATCGGGCAGGCGTGCGAGTTCGACTACTCCGGCGTGCAGGGGGTGCAGGCGTTGCGCGAGGAGGGGCTGCGCGTCGTGCTCGTCAACTCCAATCCGGCGACGATCATGACCGACCCGGAGCGCGCCGACGCGACCTACGTCGAGCCGATCACCGCCGAGGTCGTGGAAGCGATCCTCGAGCGCGAGGGGTGCGACGCGGTGCTGCCGACGCTCGGCGGCCAGACCGCGCTCAACGTTGCGGTGGAGCTCGCCGCCTCGGGGGCGCTGGACCGGCTCGGCGTGCGCCTTCTGGGCGCCAGCGTGGACGCGATCCGCACCGCGGAAGACCGCGAGCGCTTCCGCGAGGCGATGCGGCGGGCGGGGCTGCCGGTGCTGCCCTCGGTGACCGTGGCCTCGCTCGGGCGGGCGAACGAGGCCGCCGAGGTCGTCGGTTTCCCGGCGATCCTGCGCCCCTCGTTCACGCTCGGAGGCACCGGCACGGCGATGGTCTACAACCGCGAGGAGTACAAGGCGGCGATCGCGGCCGCCCTCGCCGCGAGCCCGGTCGGCGAGGTGCTGGTCGAACGGTCGGTCGAGGGGTGGAAGGAGTTCGAGCTCGAGGTGATGCGCGACGCCGCCGACACCGTCGTCGTCGTCTGCTCGATCGAGAACCTCGACGCGATGGGCGTGCACACCGGCGACTCGATCACGGTGGCCCCGGCGCTCACCCTGACCGACAAGGAGTACCAGGTGCTCCGCGACGCCGCCGCGACCTGCCTGCGCACGGTAGGGGTCGAGACCGGCGGCGCCAACGTGCAGTTCGCGGTCCACCCCGGGACGGGCGAGTGGGCGGTCATCGAGATGAACCCCCGGGTCTCGCGCTCCTCGGCGCTCGCGTCCAAAGCGACCGGGTTCCCGATCGCGCGCATCGCCGCCAAGCTCGCGCTCGGCTACCGCCTCGACGAGATCACCAACGCGATCACCGGCTCGACGCCGGCCTCGTTCGAGCCGGCGCTCGACTACGTGGTGGTGAAGATCCCGCGCTTCGCGTTCGAGAAGTTCCCCGGCGCCGCCGACACCCTCGGCACCTCGATGAAGTCGGTGGGCGAGGTGATGGCGATCGGGGCGGGTTTCGAGGAGGCGTTGCTCAAGGCGGTGCGCTCGCTCGAGCAGGGGCGGGCCGGCCTCGCCGCGCCGCCGGCGGTGGCGGGGCTCGACGACGACGCCTTGGCTGCGCGCGTCGGCACGGCCAACCCCGACCGCCTGTGGGCTGCGGCCGAAGGCCTGCGGCGGGGCTGGACGGTCGCGGCGGTGGCGGAGCTGTCGCGCTGGGACCCCTGGTTCGTTCGCCGGATCGCAGGGCTGGTGACGGCGGAGCAGTTGATCGCCGAGCGCGGAGGGGCCGACGACGGGACGCTGGCCGCGGCGAAGAAGCTCGGTTTCGGGGATGCCGACCTCGCGCTGCTGCTCGGCGAGCCGGAGGCGGGCGTGCGCGAGCGGCGCCGCCAGGCGGGGATCGCGCGGCGGTACCGCAAGGTGGACACCTGCGCCGGCGAGTTCGCGGCCGCCACCCCGTACCTGTACGGCGGCTTCGGGACGCTCGACGAGGTGCCGCCGCGCCGGCGGCCCGCCGTCGTGATCCTGGGGTCCGGCCCGGTGCGCATCGGGCAGGGGATCGAGTTCGACGCCTGCTGCGTGCAGGCGATCGCCGGACTGCGGGCGCGCGGGCGCGAGGCGGTGATGGTCAACTGCAATCCCGAGACGGTGTCCACCGACTGGGACGCGGCCGACCGCCTGTACTTCGAGCCGCTCACGCTCGAGGAGGTGCTGGACGTTGTCGCCCGCGAGAGCGCCGAGGGAGCCGTGGCGCAGTTCGGCGGCCAGACGCCGCTCAAGCTGGCGGCGGCGCTGGCGGCGGCGGGGGTCCCGATCCTCGGCACGCCCCCAGGGGCGATCGACCTTGCCGAGGACCGCGAGCGCTTCTCCGAGGTGATCCGGCGGCTCGGCCTGCGCCAGCCCCAGTGCGAGGCCGTGGTCACCCTCGACGAAGCGAAGAGCGCGGCGGCGCGCCTCGGGTACCCGGTGCTGGTGCGACCGTCGTACGTCCTCGGCGGCCGGGGGATGGAGGCGGTCTACCGCGAGGCCGACCTCGGGAGCTACTGGAAGCGCGAGGTGCGGGCGGCGCCCGAGCACCCCGTGCTCATCGACCGGTTTCTCGAGCGCGCGGTGGAGATCGACGTCGACGCGCTCTGCGACGGGCGCGACGTCGTGATCTGCGGCGTGCTCGAGCACATCGAGGAAGCCGGGATCCACTCCGGGGACTCGTCGTGCGTGTTCCCGAGCGTCTCTTTGCCGCTGGAGGTCACCGCCGAGGTGCGCCGGATCGCGCGTCTGCTCGCCCGCGAGCTCGGCGTGGTCGGCCTGCTGAACCTGCAGCTCGCGGTGCGCGACGGGCTCGTCTACGTGCTCGAGGCCAACCCGCGCGCGTCGCGCACGGTGCCGTTCATCTCGAAGGCCACCGGCGTGGCGTGGGCGTCGCTGGCGGCCCAGGTTGCGTGCGGCGCGCGGCTGGCCGAGCTCGGGGCCGACGACGGCGCGCCACTCGGGGTCGCGGTCAAGATGCCGGTGTTCCCGTTCGACCGCTTCCCGGGGGTGGATCCGCTGCCGGGCCCGGAGATGCGCTCGACCGGCGAGGTCATGGGGATGGCGGACAGCTTCGGCGAGGCGTACGCCAAGGCGGCGCTCGCCGCCGGGCTCGGCCTGCCGCTGGCCGGCGCCGCGTTCCTTTCGGTGGCGGACGCCGACAAGCCGCGAGCCACCGCGCTGGCGGCACGCCTCGAGGAACTCGGACTGACCCTCCTCGCCACCCAGGGAACGGCGGCGACGCTGGCCCGCGACGGCATCGCGGCGCGCGTCGTCCGCAAGGTTTCCGAGGGGCGGCCCAACACGGTGGACCTGATGGTCAACGGGGAGATCCAGCTCGTCATCAACACGGCGACCGGCGCCCGGGCGCACCGGGACGGGGTCGCGATCCGGCGCGGGGCGCTCGAACACCGCGTCCCCTACGTGGCGACTGTGGCCGGGGCGTTCGCCGCGGCGGAGGCGATCGCGGCGCTCCGCCGCGGCACGCCGGAACCGCGCTCGCTGCAGGCTTGGGCCGCCCGCTCCGCGGCCTCCCGCCCGCGCAACGGAGCCGGCCGGACGCCGTGACCGTGGCCTGCGCGCCGGCGGGGCGCGCGGGCCCTGGCCGGTCCGGGCCAGCAGCGCGGTCGTCGCTTTCGCGCAGCGGTCGTTTCGTGTACCCTGCGCGCGCCGCGGCGGCGAGGCGGCAAGGAGACCGACGATGACCGCAAAGCTTGAACACGAATGGGAGATCGAGCTTCCTGCCGCCACCGCGGAGCAGCTGCTGGCGGCGCTGACGACCCGGGACCGGCTGTACGGCCAGAGCATCACCCTCGAACCCGAGGACGACCCCGCCAAGGCGGTGGAGGTGTGGCTGGCCTCGGTGGAGAGCCTGGAGGGCGCGAAGTACCGCCTCGACGTCTACGCCGAGATCTCCGGGCCGAAGGAATTCCTCGAGGCGGCGCGGGACGCGCTGCAGGACATCGTGTCCGAGCAGGTGGAAGCCGCCGCCGCGGAGGCGGGGGAGGCCACGCTCGTCGAGACGAGGAAACTCGCCGATGTCGAGTTCCGCAAGGTCGAGGAGGACGACGAACGCCCCTCGCTCGTGATCCCCGAGTGGCTGGCACCCGGCGAGATCGAGGTCCCGTGGGGGTTCCGCTCCTACGACCCCAAGGGCCAGGCGTGGCCCGACGACGACACGATCGGCGCGCACGACCGCCTCGTCATGATCCCGTTCGACGGGCGGCTGCTCCTGTACGCGCTGCCGCCGCTCGAGGACGACGACGAGGACGACGAGGAGGAGTAGGCGTGAGGCGGGTGACGTGAGGGGCGAAACCGGGGACGCGAGCCGCGGCTGATGTGCGGGATCGCCGGGATCTTCGCGTTCGACCCGCGCGCGGGGCTGGTTGACCGCGCCGAGTTGCGGGCGGTCCGCGACGCGATGCAGCTGCGGGGTCCGGACGGGAGCGGCGAGTGGCTCTCCCCCGACGGCCGGGTCGGCCTCGCGCACCGGCGGCTCTCCATCATCGACCTCTCCGACGCCGCCGCGCAGCCCATGGTGGCGGACGGCGGCGACTACGCCATCGTGTTCAACGGCGAGATCTACAACTTCCGCGACCTGCGCGCCCGGCTCGAGGCCGAGGGCCGCCGGTTCTCGACCGCGTCGGACACCGAGGTCCTGCTCGAGATGTACCGGGCCAGGGGCGTGGCGATGCTCGCCGAGCTGCGCGGGATGTTCGCGTTCGCGCTCTGGGACGGGCCCAACCGGCGACTGTTGCTCGCCCGCGACCTCTACGGCGTCAAGCCGCTCTACGTCGCCGCCGGCGGCGGCGTCGTGCGCTTCGGCTCGCAGGTCAAGGCGTTGCTCGCCGGCGGGCGCGTCAGCCGGCGGCAGGACCCGGCGGGGGTGGCCGGGTTCTTCCTGCGCGGCGCCGTTCCCGAGCCGTTCACGTTGTACCAGGCGGTGCGCGCCGTGCCCGCCGGCTCGTTCGTCTGGGTTGGCGAGAGGGGGGTGAGCGAGCCGGAGTCGTTCGCCTCGGTGCCCGCGCTGCTCGCCGACGCGGTCGAGCACGCCTCCCCGCTCTCCGAAGAGGAGCTGCAGGAGCGCTTCCGCCGCGCCTTCCTCGAGTCGGTGCGCTACCACCTCGTGGCCGACGTGAGGGTGGGGATGTTCCTCTCCTCGGGGCGCGACTCGACCTCGACGGTGGCGCTCGCGCGCGAAGCCGGGGCGACCGATCTGAAGACCGTGACCCTCACGTTTTCGGAGTACCAGGGCAGCCGCCGCGACGAGGCGCCGCTCGCCGAGGAGGTCGCCCGGCACTACGGCACCGACCACAGCACCGTGATGATCTCCAAGGCCGACTTCACCGCCGAGTTCCCGCGCGTCATCGAGGCGATGGACCAGCCCACGACGGACGCCGTCAACTCGTACTTCGTGAGCCTGGCGGCGGCGCGTTGCGGCCTCAAGGTGGCGCTGTCTGGCACCGGGGGCGACGAGCTGCTCGGCGGCTACGGCACCTACCGCAAGGTCCCGATGATGGTGAAGCTGGCGCGCGTCCCCTCGAAGCTCCCGCTGCTCCCCGAGGCGCTGCACCGGACGTACCTGGCGCTGACGCCGAAGTGGAGCACGCACATCAGCCAGAAGCACGGGGCGATCCTGAAGTACGGGGGCAGCTACGCAGGCGCCTACTTCCTCAAGCGCGCCGTGTTCATGCCGTGGGACCTGCCGGAGCTGATGGGCGCGGAGGCGGCGCGCGCGGGGCTCGAGCGCCTCGACATGATCGGCCTGATCGGCAAGGCGCTGACCCCCGACCCGCAGCAGCCGTTCCTGCGCATGGTCGCGCTCGAGTCGTGCATCTACATGCGCGACCAACTGCTGCGCGACATCGACTGGGCGAGCATGGCGCACTCGCTCGAGGTCCGGGTGCCGCTGGTCGAGCACCACCTGCTGCGCGAGGTCGCGCCGCTGCTCGTCCACGCGCGCGGCAACCGCAAGCTGTTCCTCGCACGGAGCCCGGCGGGCGGCCTCCCTCCGGCCGTCTACACCCGCGGCAAGACCGGCTTCTCGGTGCCGGTGCGCGAGTGGATGCTCGGCGGCGACAAGGGCGGCAAGGGCCGCGAGTTCGGCCGCCGCGGCTGGGCCCGCCACCTCTACGACACGGCGTTCCGCCCCGAGGGCGGGATCTGACCGTCCTCGTGGCGGCTCGCCGCCGCCGCCGCGGCGACGAATATCGACGCTTCCGTGGTTGAAGCCGCATCCTCGTAGGCGCGCTGCTTCAGCCGCGCGGGGGGGGTCGAGCGGCGAGCGGATGGAACGGCGTCGTGCAGCCGGTTTGGTCGTCGCCCTACTCGCGGTCGGCGCCAGCGCTCCCCGTCGCAGCCACGAGCTCGGCCCAGCGGCCGACGTTCGTGACGCCGTGCGACCCCCAGGAGGGGTTCGAGGTGCAGGTGCTCGTGGGCGGGCTGTGGCAGCGGGTCGGCGCAGCTGCCGTGCGACCGCTACGTGCGCGAGCGCGGCCTCGAGCTGCCGGCGGCCGCGCTGACGGCGTCCCGGGTGCGCGTGCGCCTCGTGCAGCACGGAGGCGGCGCCGCGCAGATCGACCGCGTGGTTCTCGGCGAGGTCCCCGCGACGCGGGTCGCGGGCACAGCCGAACCCGACGCCCTCGCTTTGACCGCTCGCCGCGACAACGACGCCCTCGATGCGTTCGCCTGGACGATCGAGCTACGTTCCCGGGTCGGACGCGGGACGACGTGTTGCGGCCCGCGGCCCGGGTGGAGCCCAAGGTCGGCGAGGGCTGCCGTTCGCGTTCCCGGCGGCCAACCAGTTTAACCCTGCGGCGCGGGCGGCGTTCTACGACTACCGCCCGCGGGGCGGGCGCGCGCCTCATGGCCGGAGCGGGCTCGCTCCTTCGAACGCCCTGTTCGCCGAACGCCGCAGGCCGAAGCCTGGAACCCCGACGGAAGACGTCGGCTGGGGCGGGAAGACCGTGACACCCTCTATGCCGAGGTCGAGTTCACCTCCGACAACACGCGCGACTACAAAGACGGTCGAGCGTCACGGTCGGGCGCAACGGCGAGGGCGAGTTCCGCGTCACCGAATACGAAACCGGTCGGCCTGCCCGAGGTTCGTCAGGACGGACCGTGCGGGCTTCCGCCACAAGCTGTACGCGTTCGCGATCCCGTTCGCCCAGCTGGGCGGCGGCAGTGCGAAGGACGCCGGCGACCGCAAGCTGGCCTTCGCCGCCAACGGGACCGCGGCGGGCACGTGGCTCACGCCGCTGTACCAAGACTTCGGGGCGGTACCCGTCGGGACGACGTCGTCGGCGCTCACGGTGACGCTCACGAACGTCTACGGCAGCGACCTCACGCTCGACACCCCGTACTTCACCCGCGGCGGACCTTACTCGAGCCAGTTCCCGCTCACCGCCGGGACGTGCGCCGACGGGCTGGTCGTGCACCCGAGCGGGAGCTGCACGTTCCACGTCGCCTTCGCGCCCACGGCGGCCGGGGAGATCGGGGACAACATCGTCGTCGCCGTCCACAGTGCGACCGGCGCGCCGCTGACCCAGACCCTCCTGCTCAACGGCAACGGCATCCTCGCGATCCCGACGTTCACGCCGGTGGGGCTCGCGGTGCTGGCGCTCGTGCTGTCGGGGCTGGGTCGTTCATCCTGCGCCGCCGCTAGGGCGCGTCGGCAGGCGCCGCCGGCGTCGGACCATCTGCGGCGTCAGGCTGCGGCGTTTCGCATCCTCAGCGTACCCTCCGGGTACGCCTCCGGTGCGACCGCCTTGCCTTCCTTGCATCTGGCCCAACGGCGGCGGCGCGGCTGCACGCCCCAAGCTGCGACGCCCTGCCTGCCGGTGTCTTTGGTTCTAATGTGGGGCGCGCCCGCCGGGCGCGCTGTCGTTGGCTTCTCCTGATCACGGACCACGACCCACGAACCACGGACCACGACCCACGGACCACGGACCACTGACGACGACCCACGGACCACGTCTTCACTGGGCCTGGGCCCCGCATCCGGCGCCAGTTGTAAATTATTGACATTCAAATATTTCCTGATATAGTAGGCACCTCTGCCGGACATCGCGCCATCGGGCGCGGCACCGGCCTCGCCTCCGAGCGGCACCTTCCGCGGGTCCGAGGTGGGATCAGCAATGCGGAAGACGACAGGTCCCGAAGAACCGGGGACCACCAGGAGGCACACATGGCTACAAAGCTCTACGTCGGCAGTCTGTCCCAGTCCACAACTTCAGAGAACCTGCGCGCCCACTTCGCGCCGTGCGGCACGGTCGTCTCGGCCGTTGTGGTCACCGAGCGCGACTCGGCGCAGTCCCGCGGTTTCGGCTTCGTCGAGATGGCGAGCGAGACCGAGGCCCAGGGTGCGATCGCGAAGCTCGACGGCCAGCCCCTCGACGGGGCTTCGCTCAAGGTCAACGTCGCGAAGTCGAAGGAAGACCGCACTCCGCGCATGTAGGCAACTCGCAGCAAGATGGAACGGCCCGGGGTCCGGCGTCATGGCACCCCGGGCTTTTCTTTGTCCGGGCGGCCCGCGGCCGCGCGATAGGGGCCGGGGAAGTCCTCCCGGACCGAATCTTCCGTTGATCGCCCCGGCCGGATTCCGGCCGCCGGACCGCACTCGACGACACGTCCACCCCTTCGGAGGGAAGAAGCGAAAGCGCACGCGGCGCCCGCTCACGCTCCCCGGAATGTGACGACCGCAGGTAGGCGACGAGCTGCCAGCGTTGTGCGCGAGGCAGCCGCGACCACGCCGGCATCCCGGCGCGCAGGTTGCCGTTGGTGACGAACCAGAAGAGCGCCCCGGCCGGGACGGCGTCCATGGCGGCGGCGCCAAGGGTGGGCGCGCGGCGGGCGGCGCCGGACGCCGGCTCGTGGCAGTGGGCACAGTGGCGTTCGAAGAGCTTGCGACCCGCCGCGACGGCGGTGGGGTCGCCACGCAGCGGGTCCGCGAGGGAGCCCACCGATGCGGGGGCGCGGCTCGGCCCGTCCGGACCCGTGGTCCCGAGACAGGCGAGGGCGGCGCACAGGGCGAAGCCGCAACCGGCGAGGGCGAGCCGATGTCTCACGGCAGGTCCAGGCGTCGCGTGTGGCTGGGAGCCCGCCCGAACCCAGGGATCTCGTACGACACCCCGAGTCGGAGCAGGAACCGGTGGCTGTCGTGGTTCAGGCCGAACCCGGGTGAGAGGCGGAATGTCAAGCCGCTGGGAAGGTTCCACGCGAGGACCGGGGCGAGGTAGTGGGAGGTGTCAGGCAGCCCGAACCCGTGCGCGTCGCCGAGCCCGCCGTAGAGTTCCAGTCCAGCGGTGAAGTTCTCCGGACACAGGGCGCATGGCCTGGGCCGCGCCGCCAGGGCGAGCGGGCGGCTCACCCCGAACGCATACCCGAACTCCCAGGGCTCGCCGGCGAGGTTCTTCGCGGCGATCAGGTTGCCGGCCAGGTTCCAGTCGCGTGCCTGGCCGGACAGGATCAACTTTGTCTCCAGTTCGTGTTCGGAGGCCCGCCCGCGCTCGGAGTTGGGTGCGGCGTGGTCGGCCTCGACGTCGTGGCCGACGACCTCGAGGATGGTTTTGTCCGCGCCGTTGACGTCCTCGTACTCGACGTACAGCACCGGGTTGATCGGGTGCTCGCCCGCCAGCAGGCGGACGCGATGTTCCCAGCGCCAGCCGGTGAAGACGGTCCCTTCGTGCGTCGTGGACTGGCCGGCGAGGTAGAACTCCGTCGTCCACCAGCCGTTGAGGCCGTACTCGAGCTCGAGCGACGACGCGACGAAGGAATTGCCGCCGCGCTGCGACGCGAGCACCGGGGCGAGGTCGATCTCGAGGCTGCCGGGCTCCTCCATGTGGTGGGTGTAGGTGATGAAGTACGGCGGCTCCTGCGCCGGCGCCGGGGCGGGAGCCGCGGCGAGCATGGCGAGGAGCGCGCCCGCTCCGGGCACACGACGGAAGAACCTCACGCGGGGGCGGATCAACGGCGGCCCCCGCCTCGAGCTAAGGCCGCGCGCCCGCATGGAGGCGGCAGGTGCGGCCCGGTCGGCCAAATGCCGGACCGCCTCGAAAGCGCGTCCGGCCGCAACGGCCGGTTCTTGTCTTTCGTCAGCTTTCGGTCTCCCCTGGCGTTTCCGACGGCCTGGCCGGCGCCAACGGCGCCGCAGGGTACTGATGTCCGCGCTTGTTGTCAAGCATACTTGACAAGTGGTATCCTCTGACGGTGGCCGGTGCGTTCTTCTCGCCGCAGAGCCGAACCGGCTCCCGATTCCGCATCGCGGCGGGAGCGAGCCGACGTCGCGCGACGCCGCCGCACCGGCGCGATGGGCCGGGGCGCCGGGGAGCGGCCGAGCGCGAGAGCTCCGGAATGACCTGGCGGCCCGCCAGGGTTGTACGGACGAAAGGAACCGATGAGCGAACTTCCGCTTGACCCATCCTCTTCTTCCCGTTTCGACGAGGTGAAGCGCAACTGGCGGCAGATCGTCGCCACCTATCAGCACTCCGACCTCAAACGCAGCGTCTGGCAGATCGCCGACAGCGTCGTCCCTTATCTCGCGCTGTGGTACCTCGCCTACCGCCTGCTTTCCGTCTCGTACTGGCTCGCGCTCCCGGTCACGCTCCTCGCGGCCGGCTTCATGGTGCGCGTGTTCATCATCTTCCACGACTGCGGCCACGGCTCGTTCTTCCGATCGGATGCCGCCAACCGGGCCGTGGGGTACATCACCGGCATCTTGACGCTCACCCCGTTTGACGACTGGCGGGAGGAGCACGCCAAGCACCACGCCACCGCGGGCGACCTCGACCGGCGGGGCGACGGGGACGTGTGGACGATGACCGTCAGGGAGTACCGGGAGGCGCCGTTCTGGCGGCGGACGGCGTACCGGCTCTATCGCAGCCCACTTATCTTCCTCGGGGTCGCGCCGTTGTACCTGTTCCTGGTCAGGCATCGCCTCACCCGCGCGGGGTCCAGTCCGCGCGCCAGGATGAGCGTGTACGCGACGAACCTGGCGCTCCTCGCGATCTTCGGGGCGCTGTTCGCGACCGCCGGCGTCAGGGCGACGCTGCTCGTGGAACTGCCGCTGCTCGCGACGGCCGGCGCCGCCGGCATCTGGCTGTTCTACGTTCAGCACCAGTTCGAGGGCGTCTACTGGGCGCGGCGCGGCGAGCGCGATTTCGTCGCGGCGGCGATGGACGGCAGCTCGCTCTACGCGTTGCCGAAGGTGCTGCAGTGGTTCTCGGGGAACATCGGCTTCCACCACATCCACCACCTCGCGCCTCGCATCCCCAACTACAGGCTGCCGAAGGCCTACCGGGAGCAGCCCCTGCTCCGGAGAGTGGATCGGTTGACCTTGCTGGGCAGCCTGCGCTCCCTCCGCCTGCGTCTCTACGACGAGGACGCCCACCGCCTGGTCGGCTTCGGCGAGGCGTGACCCGGCCGGACGCACCCACACGGCTTCGCAGACCGGAGCGAGGGGCTATGCTGGAATCCGGGAGCGAGTCGGTGCCATCGGCTCGAGCGCCCGGGGGGGAAGGCCATGAAGATCGCCATCATCGGCGCCGGCGGGGTCGGCGGGTACTTCGGGGCGCGGCTCGCCGCGGCGGGGGAGGACGTGACCTTCATCGCTCGCGGCGCGCAGCTCGAGGCGATGCGCGAGAACGGGCTGCGGGTTCTCTCGGGGCTGGGGGATCTCGCCCTCGATCCGGTCAAGGTGGAGAGCGACCCGGGCCGTGTCGGCCCCGCCGATCTCGTGATGGTCGCGGTCAAGCTGTGGAGCACCGAGGATGCGATGCAAAGCGCAAAACCTCTGCTGGGGCCGGCGACCGCTGTCGTGTCGTTCCAGAACGGGGTGGAGGCCATCGACATCGCGACGCGCCACCTCGGCAAGCCCCGCGTGATGGGGGGCGTCGCCCACATCGCGGCGGTCATCGACAAGCCGGGAGTCATCCGCAACAGCGGCACGCTGGCCAGGCTCGCCTTCGGCGAGTTGGACGGCAGCGCCAGCCCGCGCGCCGAGGCGCTGCTGGCGGCGTGCAGGAGAGCGGGCATCGACGCCTCCCTGTCGGAGAATATCCAACGGGCGATCTGGGAGAAGTTCGTCTTCATCGCGGGGCTCTCGGGCATGACCTCGCTCACCCGGATGCCGGCCGGTCCGATCCGCAGCGACCCCGTGACCCGCGGGATGCTGCGGGACGTCATGGGCGAGGTGGCGGCTGTGGCGCGGGCCAGGGGAGTCGACCTCGCACCCGATATCGTGGACACGCAGATGGAGTTCATCGACACTCTGCCGCCGGGCATGGTGGCGTCGATGCTCGGCGATCTCACGCGGGGAAAGCGGCTGGAAGTGGAGTGGCTCTCCGGCGCCGTCGTCCGGCTGGGGATGGAGACGAAGGTGTCGACGCCGCTCAACCGCGCCATCTACGCGGCCCTGAAGCTGTACGCGAACGGCGCGCCGCCGCCCCCTGAGGACCCCCGGAAGTAAGGACTCCGTTGCGGCGGCCTGGGATGCCGCCCGGACGACGAGAGGAAGTCTGGTGAACGAGCGCGGTGCCGTTCCCGTGCTGCCGGACGCGGGCACGGGCGCCCCCGCGCCGAGACCGCATGCTCCTCCGCCCGCGGTCCCGCCCGCAGCGCCGGCGAGCCGCCTGGGATGCGGAATCGGGGCGGTCAGAGCGGATGGCGGTTCCGACCTGACAACAGCGGGACCAAGGCCGCGGACGCGCGGAGGACTACGCAGCGTCGGGACGGTCGTCCTCGGCGTCCTTCCGGCGGAGCGCCGCGAATCCGTACAGGCCGGCGAAGTGCTTGAGCAGGGGGTGCACGAAGGCGGAGTGCTCGAGATCCACGAGCCGGCGCAGGAAACGCGTCAGCCATTTCGCTGGAAGCCTCCCGAGCACGAAACCGGTCAGCGGCTGCGGTGGGATGAGGAGCAAACCAGCGACAAACTCCTCGACGACGAGGAGACCGCCGCCGAACATCGCCCGCACCGCGGCCCGCGCGAAGTAGTGCTGATCGGACTTTTCGCGCCGGTGGAGCAGGCGCTTCAGGAACACCCTCTGCCGCATCAGGAAATTACTTTGCCAGAAGATGAGAAGCAGCACGCCGCGGTCCCGCAGCACTCGCCGGTACCCGTCAACGGCCCGCGCCACACCGTCGTCGGGCAGGTGGTCCAGGGTCGAGAGGTCGAGCACGGCGTCGAATGAACCGGCGCGAAACGGGAGCGCCCTGATGTCCGCCTGAACCACATGCAACGCCGGGACCCGCGAACGCGCCTGGGCGCACACGGGGTATTCGAGGTCGAGGCCGAAGACGCGACACCCGTGCCGCTCCTGAAAATGGCCGGCGAGATCCCTCGTCCCACCCAGGCACTCGTTCCAAAGGTCGGTCTTCAGAACCGACTGAGGCCTGCCGTCGACTCGAGCCATCGCCCTGTCGACCGCCGATCGGTAGGAATGCCCGAGGTACTCGGCGTGCCACCGGCCGCGGACCGAACCGCCCGAGGCAATCTCCTCGCTCAGCAACGCGTGGATCTGGTCGCCGCGCACGCGCTCTCCTGCGCCACAGGGCCGGGGGGCCCGGGTGTACTCCTCCCCCAGGCGCGCCGGGTCCGCTCACGGAGCCCTATGCCGGGGCGTTCACTGCTCGCATTCACGCCCCGATCTTAGCAACGTCGCGCGGCCGCCGCCCCCGCCAAGACCGCGTCGCGCCTCGATGGGAGGCGGTGGTACCCTTCGCCCGACACTGGTCGGAGGTCCCGCGGAATGGCTCAGGGCAAGGCCCCGGTTCTCGTGCGGCTGGTGCGCGTCTACCGCGAGAAGGGGCTCGGCGGCGTGTGGTTCGGCACCCTCTCCCGGGTGGGGTATCGGCGCCTGGTTCTGCTGGAGAGACGGCTCGACGAGCCTGTGGCTCGAGTCTCGCCGCGCGCCGACGTCGAGGTTCGGCTCCTTCGGCACGACGACGAGGCCGCGTTCGAGGCTCTCGGTCAAGGCGATGCGGGCGTCTTCCGGAGCCGGCTCCAGGCCGGGCACCAGTGTTGGGGCGCATGGTGTGCCGGCGGACTCCGACATGTCGCGTGGCTCGCGTTCCGGGAGGTCCGCGTGGAGTACCTGAGCTGCCGGCTGCTGCTGGACGACGATGTCGCGTACGTCTACCGCGCCTTCACGCAGCCCTCGTTCCGCAGGCTCGGGCTCGGGCCCGCGACCCAGGCAGTGTGTTTGCGGACCCTGCACGAGAAGGGGTGCCGGCTGGTGCTCGCCGCCGTACTGCCGGATAACCCCTGGGCCTACCCACCGTGGCTCATGGCGGGCTACCGCCGCATTGGGGTCGTGAGGGCTCTCGGTGCCGGTCGCCGGGGGCGCATCTTCGTGAGCCTCGACGGACGATCGGCCTCACCGACCGGTTGGAGGTTCGAGAGCCGCCTCGACGACGGACCCCTGGAGAGGGACGATTCGGCCTGAACCGGGGCGGCGCGAGCCCGACCCCCTCGGCAGCCGGTCTATCATGCCGGCAGTGAGTACACCTCGAGCAGTCCTCCGCTTGCGGAGGCTTGTCGCCCGTGCGGCGTACGTCCTGGCGGCCCAGACCCTCTACTGGGTCGCCGTCGGGTGGCGCCGAGCGCTCCCGCGCACCACCTTCATCGCCGTCACCGGCACGCACGGTAAGACCACCACCAAGGAGATGCTGGCGACGATCTTGGGGTCGTCGTGGCCGACGTTCCGCACGCCGAGCAACGAGAACACCGGACTGCCGCTCACCCTCAACATCCTCCGGGTTCGCCCGTGGCAGCGCTTCGCAGTGGTCGAGATCGGCGTCGGCGCGCCGGGCGAAATGCGGCGCCTCGCCCGACTCGTCCGGCCCGACGTGGCGGTGATCCTCACGGTGTTGCGAACTCATACGAAGGCGTTCGGGGACCAGGAACGGCACGCCCGCGAGAAAGCCGTGCTCCTGAGGGCGTTGCGTCCCGGCGGAGTGGCGGTGATCAACGCGGACGATCCACTGGCAGCCGGGATGGCGGAGGTCGTCCGCGGCAAGGTCGTGCGCTCGGGCACGAGTCCGACCTTCGACGTCTGGGCCGAGGGCGCCACCTCGCGCTGGCCGGGGCGCCTCGAATTCGATGTCCGCACGAGGGACGGGGAGTCTTGCCATGTCCGGACACGCCTGGTGGGGACCCACTGGTGCACCTCGGCAACCGCAGCGCTGGCGACGGCCAGAGCTCTAGGTGTTCCCCTCCCCAAAGCGGTCGCCGCCCTTGCCACCGTGGAACCCTTCCAGGGCCGCATGCAGCCGATGTTGCTCCCATCCGGAGCGATCATCCTGCGCGACGACTACGACGGCTCGATCGACGCCTTCGAGGCCGGCCTCAGGGTGCTTGCCGAGGCGCGGGCAGCTCGCCGCATCGCGGTGATCGCCGATGCGTCCGACTACGGGAGCACCCCGCGCCGGAAGCGGGTCGTTCGCCTCGGGCGGGCGAGCGCGCGGGTCGCCGAGGTCGTCGTGTTCGTCGGCTTGTCCGCCGAGAGCGGGAGGCGTGGGGCCACCGCGGCCGGTCTTGCGCCGGAGAACGTCCACGCGTTCACGGCCCTCCCCGAGGCGGCGAAGTTCCTCCAGGACACGCTCCGACATGGCGATCTCGTCCTCCTCAAGGGGCGCGTCAGCGATCACCTCGCCCGTTTGTTCTTCGCTCAGCTTGGCCCGGTCCGCTGCCGGTTGGCCCACTGCGAGAAGCTGATCCTGTGCGACGAGTGCGCGGAACTCGGGATCGCTCCCGGCCACAGGAACCTGGCGACGATCGCGCCCGTGGAGCGGGCGACGTCGCGCGAGGGGCCCGGCTCGGCGCCGTGGTCCGACGGCACCGCGTGAGACCACGGTCTGCCCATCGCAGACCGTTTGACTGGGGCCTGGCCCCGGCTATGATCCGCCGAGCGGCGACGTCACCGCATCGTGGCCCGTGGCGCCTCCTGGCGCCACCCGAGGAGCAGAGATGATCATCCACGAACCGCAGCTGAAGCAGTGCAGGAACGAAACCACGGTGGAGGCGGCAGTCGAGGTTGAGCGGTCCGAAGCGGCGTACCCCGCCACGCTCTGGTTCACCTTTCCCGAGACCGTCGGCACCTTCGTCACCGACCGGGCCGACGCCTTCGCGGTGGCCCTCCTGCCGCTCGCCATGCGGCTGGGAGAGCGGCTGACGATCCATGGGGACCTCTCCTACCGTCTTGCGCACGGCATCCGCGACTACCAGAGGTTCCAAACCACCTGGAAGCCGGACTTCTTCACCCCCGTCGAGCTGCAATGCGACAGGTTGCGCAGCCGCGACCCGGGCGACGCGACGGGCGCGGTCGGAAGCGCGTTTTCCGGTGGCGTCGACTCCTTCCACACCCTCTGGAGCCACATCGAGCGGAACGAGCCGTACGCCCCCTACCGGATCACGCACTGCCTGATGATCAACGGCTTCGACCCCGACGCGGACCTCGCCAACACCGGCAGCTTCCTGAGGATGCAGAGCCTCTACGAGCCGATGATGAGGAGGCTCGGTCTCGAGCTCGTCGTCGTGCGCACGAACCTGCTGCAGTTCCTCGGCCTCCCCATCCAGAAGCAGGCGTTTGCCGCGTTCGTCACCGCCCCGGCGCTGGCGCTCGGCCGTCTCTTCTCGCGCTACTACGTGCCCTCGTCGTACAAGTTCACTCTCCTTGGAGATGCGTTCCCCGACGGCTCCCACCCGATGTTCGACCATCTCCTGGCGACCGAGACGATGGAGACCATCCACGACGGCGGCCACCTCACGCGGGTGGCAAAGACGGTCGCGATCTCCCAGTGGCCGGAGACGCACGACCTCCTGCGGGTGTGTTTCAAGGCGACGGGCGTTCAGCCCAACAGGGACGCCATCGCGAACTGCTGCGCGTGCGAGAAGTGCCTGCGCACGATGATGACGCTGGACGTTGCCGGCGCACTCGACAACTACCGTTGCTTCGCACAGCCCCTCAAGCGGAGCAGGATCCGGCGCGCGGACTACGGCTATCCGGGGACGCGGGTGTTCGGCGAGGAGATCGTCGATTACGCCAGGAGGGAGGGGCGGGGGGACATCGTCCGAAACCTTCGCTACGCCATCCTCAACAGCGTGGTGTACAGAGCGCGGGTCCGGGCGATCATGCTCGCGAGCTACCAGCTGGAGCAACGCTCGCCACACTGGGCCGCCGTCGTCCGGCGACCCAAGCGACTGATCCAGCGCACGGGCCTGGGCCGGGGCTGGCTGTACTGACGGGCGCCGGCGGTGCTCGCCAACACCGGGTTTTGTGCAGCGCCCAGCCCGCCATGAACGGCGCACGTTCGCGAATGAGAAGCAGCGGCGCACGAGCCACCGTTGTCGTGTTGACCTCGGCGTTGCTGCTGACCGGCGTCGCCGGGCTCGCGATCCACAACCTCGGGTACGCGGGCATGTGGTGGGACGAGGCCGCGCAGTTCTGGATCTCGCAGGGCCTCAGCAACTACTCGCCTCCGTTCGCCGCAGCGCGGGGCGTGCGCGACGTCGTCCGCATGAACCGCCTCGAGAACCTCGATCCCGGAGGCTTTTCCGTCCTCCTGCACGCATGGACGGCGTTTGGGCGGGGTCTCGCCTGGTTGCGCACTCTGCCGTTTGCCTTCTTCGTTCTTGCGGCGGCGGCAGCCGGGCTCCTCGGCTGGCGGTTGACGCGCTCCGCCCTGTTCGCGCTCGCGGCGGCGGCGACGCCGATGCTCTACCCGGCGGTGCTCTACTTCGCGCTCGAGGTCCGTGCCTACAGCATGGAGATGGCCGGGCTGGGGCTCGGAGTCCTCGCCCTGGTGCGTGCGCGGGAGAGGCCGTCGGTCGCTCGCGCCCTGCTCCTCGGGCTCACGTGCGCCGTGTTCCTCTCCTCCAGATACAGCTTCGCCCTCGTGACGCTCGCCCTCGCGGGTGCGTACTGGCAGGGCTGCGCGCGCGGAACGCCACGGGCGATCTGGACGCGGCGCCTGCTCGCGCTTCTTCTGCCCGCGCTCGCGGCTGCGCTGGGGGTCTGGTGGGTCACGCTCAGCCACCAGCTGTTGCCGGGGATGACGAGCGGTCCCCTCGGCATCGCTTCCCCGGAATACACGCGGGCCGCCGTCCTGGGGCGCGGCGGCCACGAGCTCGGCCTGCTCCGGCGCAACGTGCTTTCGCCCGAGGCGCTGCCGATCACTGCCTGCGTGCTCGTCGCGCTCCTGGTCCGCCGGCGCGCCTACGCGAGCCTGAAGGGAAGCCCGAGCGATGATGTGGAGCTGGAGCGCTCGCGCGGTGCGTACACGATGCTGTACACGTTCATCGTCGGCCTCCAGGCCGTCTCGGCCGTTGCTTCGGCCCTCGGCACCTACCCGTGGGACATCACGACCCGGTGGAGCGCGTACCTCGTGATGCTCTCCGCGGTCGCGGCGATCGTACTCGTGGCGGAGACCCGCTCGCTCGCCCTCGCGGCCCTTCGCCTCCGGCAGGAACCCGGCTCCGTGGAGCGCCGCGTGCGGCTTCTGGGCGGAAGCCTCGCGGTGTTGCTGGTCGTCGCCGCGTCCGCTCACGCCCTGCTTCACCGGCAGTCGGTGGAGGGGCCGCACCGCACCAACGTGGCGTCGCAGATCGAACGGTTGCCGCGGGCGTTGCCCCCGCACAGCGTCTTCGTGGCGTTCTACGAGGTCCCGATGGTGCGCTACCTGTTCGAGTACGGCCCGTATGCGGGGCGCCGCGAGTATCCGGGAACCTTCAGGTTCGAGACCCCGGCGGAGTGGCGCGCCAAGGCCCCGATCGCCGCGCGCGCAGAGGGCATCGCGTTCATCGTGTCCGCCCTGCCGATGGTCGAGGCGCAGGCTCGCTTCCCCGGGGTCACGTTGCGGCCGTTCGGGCCGGCCGGCACCCGGCTGCTCGCGGTCTCGACGTCGGCGGACACGGTACGACGTCCGCCCGCCTGACACGATCTTGATCGGGGCGGCTCACCCGCACGCCCGCCCCCGCCTCGCCGTCGTGCCACCGGACGGGTCGGGGCTGTGTAGGATGGGCTCGAGCGACGAGGGGAGGTCCGATGAACAAGCGCGATGCCGTCCTCGGTCTGCTGGATGCGGGCAAACCTCAGGCCTACGTGCCCGCCGCCTTCTTCCTGCACTTCGACGCCTCCTGCCACTTCGGACAGGCCGCCGTGGAGAAGCACCTGGAGTTCGTCCGCGCCACCGGGATGGACTTCGTCAAGATCCAGTACGAGCGGAGCTTTCCAAGCCTGCCCGCAATTCAGAGGGCCGCCGACTGGGCCGGGATGCCGCTCTACGGCGAGGCGTTCTTCGCCCCGCAGCTCGAAGCGGTCGAGGGCATCGTCGAGGCCGCCGGGCGCGAGGCCCTGGTGCTCGTCACCCTGTACTCGCCGTTCATGTGTGCGTCCCACGCCGTGGGCGAGGACGCCGTTCTTCGTCACGTCCGCGAGGATCCCGAGCCGGTCCTGAAGGGCATGGGGGTCGTCACCGCGAGCCTCATGGCTTTCGTGAGGGCGTGCATCCGCCTCGGCGTGGACGGCTTCTACCATTCGACCCAGGGCGGCGAAACCCACCGGCTCTCGGACCGCGCCCTGTTCGACGCCTTCATCCGTCCGTTCGACCTTGCCGTGATGGGGGAGGCCGAGCGCGGCTGTCCCTTCAACATCCTGCACGTCTGCGACTACGCCGGGGAGTACGGCGACCTGGCCCGGTTCCGCGACTATCCGGGTCACGTGGTGAGCTGCCCGCTCAAGGCCGGCGGGCGGTCCCTGTCGCTGGCGGAGGCCCAACGGCTGTTCGGCCGCCCGGTGATGGGTGGCCTCGACCGCCGCGGCGCCATCGCCACCGGCGGCGAGGCGGCGATCCGCGCCGAGGTCGCGGCCGTCCTGCGCGACGCGCCCGAGCGGGTCATCCTCGGGGCGGACTGCACCGTCCCGGCCGACACGCCGTGGGCCAACCTCCGCACCGCGATCGAGACGGCGCACGCCTGGCGGCGCGGGTAGACCCCGGCGGCGCCGTTCGTGAGAGAATCCGGTTGCCGAGCCACAGGAGGGTCGAATGCGCACGCTGATAATCGCACTCGCGGTCGTGGCCGTCTCGGGGGCGTTGGCTGCAGCCGAGCCGCCGCTCACGAACGCCGACGTCGTGAACCTCGTCAAAGCCGGGGTGTCGGCCGACACGATCGTCGCCAAGATCCGGGCGTCCGAAACCGCGTTCGCGACGGACGCCGACTCGCTCGTCGCCCTCGCCAACGAGAAGGTTCCGGACGCGGTCATCCGGGCGATGGTGGCGCGGGCGGCGCCAGCGGCCGCCCCGACCCCGGTGCCTGCGGCCCAGCCCGCGGCCGCGCCACAGCCGCCCAAGGTGGAGGTCACGAAGGTGGTGATCCAGGGGATCTACCGCACCCGCGGGATCTGCACCGCGCGCGGCGAGGTGACGATGACCGCGAAGGGGTTCGCGTTCAAGGCGCTGGAGAAGTCGCCGCTGTGTTCCGAGGACGCGTTCGGCCAGAGCTCGACCGACTTCGCCTGGGACGACGTGAGTCGCGTCTGCTTCGAGTACGCGGCCACGGGGGCCGTCCAGGTGTGGCTGAAGGACGGGCGCGACATGTCGTTCAAGGCGACGCGCGCGGAGATCGAGGACCTCGCGGCCCGCGCCAAGTCGCTGCGCGCCGACCTCCCGGTCCGCTGCGAGGAGTGAACCGGCCGGTTGAGTCGGCCCGTCTGCCGGAGCGTCGCCGAGCGGACGGGGCGTGGACGGGGCGGGTCAGCGCCGCGCCGCGCGCTTCGGCCCGAGGTGGAAGAGCCGCCGCAGCCACGACACCTTGGGGCGAGACGCCGGCGCGGACGGTCCGGCCCGCTCCACCCGGAGCGGCTCAGGGTGGGGGAGGAGCGCCGGCCGGTTGATCGCGTGGCGGCCCGTCGCGGGGCGAGAGACGCGCTCGGCCCGCCGGGGCGGCGCGGCCGCCTGGGCGAGATACGCCGCGGCGCCGGCCGGACCAGCGGCGCGTGCCTGGACGACGAAGCGGCGGGGCGCCGGCCCGATGTAGTGGAACGGGTAGCAGGTGATGAGGGTGAGTCGAGGCGCGTGCGCCGGCGCCAGGACGGCGGTGTCGGAAGGGTCCACGATCCGGATGGCGTCCACCCGGTACAGCCGCGTCGCTTCCGGCGTCGAGACCCTGATCGCGTCGCCGAGGCGGATCCCCTCGAGGTGGCGGAAGACGCTGTCCCGGTGGCCGGCGATGGCGACGTTGCCGCCGCCCCCGGGCAGGGCGGTGGAGGCGACGTGGCCGGCGGCCTGCTCCAGGCAGCGCTCGCTGGTTCCCTGGAGGATCACGGCCGCGACGCCGACGCGCGGGATGTCGATGCGGCCGAGCAGCGCCGCTTCTGCCGGCTCCCGCCCCGGCGCGAACCGCGCGGGAAGCTCGCGGCCCGCGCGGCGCGCTTCGGTGAGCCGTTCGAGGATCGACTCGTTGCGGACCGTGGCCACGAACGCGTAGCCCTTGACCGTGGCCCACCCTCCGACGCAGACCACCCCCACCACGGTGAGGGCGCGGCGCAGCAGGGTGAGAGCTTGAGGCATGGCGCTTGGCCTCCGGGGAAAAGGGACCCCGGCGCGGGCACAAGCGCCCGCGCCGGGGTCCGACGGAGTGCGATCACGCCTTCACGACGAAGCGCAGCGCGAACGCGGCGACCAGCGCCGCGACGCCGAGCAGGCCGATCAGCGGCAGCGGGCTCCCGGTCTTCGGGAGGTGCTGTCCGTGCGCCGCCTGGGGCGCCGCCGTCGAGGCCGCTGATCCGGCCGTCGTCGGCTGCTGGCCGTTGGAGGACCCGTACGTGGCGGTGGAGGAGCGCTGCGACGGGCTCGGAGTGTTCTCCGCCGGCGACGCCGGGGCGGAGGTGTCCGAGCTCGTCGTGGCGGGCTGGTCCGCGCTCACCGCGAGCGCGAGCCGGGTCGCGACCATCGAGCCGTTGTCGCTCTTGAACCAGAGGTCAACCGGATCACCGGCGCTCAGGGTCCGGGGCATCTGGGTGGATGCGTCGAGCCTGAACTCGGCGGTCTTGCCGACGGCGACGTCGCCGGACAGCGGGGCGCCCTGGGCGGCGGTCACGCTGTCGAGCTTCACGTTGACACTGGTCGCGTTGATCGACACGATCGTGCCCGTGACCTCGACGCCGCCCGACTGGGCGGGCGCCATCGCGCCGCTCGCCGCCTCGGACTGGGTCCCGTTCTGCTGGGCGAGCGCCGCAGGTGCGATGACCGCGATCGACAAAGCCAGAACTGCAAGGATCCTGCTTCTCATCGTAGGTGCTCCTTTCCGGGACGGGCGCGAGCTGCCTGGTCCGTCCCCGCCTGGCGCCTCGTGCCACGATGGCCGGGGCGCCGACCACATCCTCGGTCCCGACGCGACCGGTTCCGCGCGCGGGCCGCTGCTCCGGATCTCCCCGGGAGCGGGCGGCGGGCCGTCCGATCCCACCATGACCCGGAGCAAACGGGGTGCCACCACAATTCAGTTCCGTAAGCATCCTGCTGTCATTATGTTGCGACCATCATGTGAGACGGTGTCGCTGCGACGCGCCTGCGATCTCGCGCCCGGGCCGCTTGTGACGCCTCGTCAGCGAGTTGCAGGGGGAGGAGCGCGAGGCGACCGCTCTGGGGACGCGGGGAAAACGGCCCTGGGCGGGGAACGCTTCCCGGGTGGCGCAATCGGCGCCCGGGTGCGCACGGGCCCGGTCGTGAGTCCCGGGCCCTGCGCCGAGACACGCGCCGAAGCGCGCCATTTCGCGAGCACGGGGCCGCATCGTTCGGAGCACACCAGTTCGAGTGCGGCCCGAGATGGTCCACGGAACGAGGCCGATCCCGCGGCCCCGAGCGCGCAGTCACTCCCCGGGGCCGGGGGCCGCGGTCATGTCCAGCCGCTCCCGGGAGGCGGCGCGGGGCGCTACTCGCCGCTGGCCATCTTCCGCGCGAACTCGTCGGCGGCGCGCCTGGTCTCGTCCTTGCTCATGTCCTTGACGTGGGTGGCCAGCTCCCACTCGTAGCCGAACGGGTCGGCCACCGCGGCGGTGCGGTCGCCCCAGAACATGTCCTCCGGCTTCCGCTTCGACCTGGCGCCGGCGTCCACCGCCCGCTTGAACGCCGCGTCGCAGTCCGGCAGGTACAGCCACAGGCGGATCGGCGAGGGGCGGCCGGGACCCGGCGCCGGACCGGTCATCCCCTCGATCTCGTCGTTCATGAAGACCACCGAGTCCCCGATCTTCAGCGCCGCGTGCCAGACCGACTTGCCGTCCGGCCCCACGTAGCGGTCGAGCTCCTCGGCGCCGAGCGCCCGCTTGTAGAAATCGATCGCCTTGGCGCAGCCGGCGATCGTCAGACTCGGCGTGACGGTGTGCATGTCCTTGGGAATCGGCTTCACCTTCGCTGGCATGGCGGCCTCCTTTGGCCCGAAGAAACCCGCATTCGTGACGCCCCAAAAACAGGGCCACGGGAGCAACGAATTCCCGCTCCAGGACGGGTGCGGTGGCGGGCCAGGCTCGACTTCCGGCACCCAAGCGGGACCCGGGCGAGCGGGTTTCGCGGAGATCTTGAGTGGCGGCCCTGAAGGTCGCGGCCGGCGCGCGGCCCGCGGGTGGCCCGGCGCGCACCGCGGCGTCGCTACGCTGCCGTCCCCTTCATCAAGCAGGCCGTCTCGCGGATCCCTTCCCCGTATGGCGTCGGGGTGAAGGCGAAGCGGCGCTCGAACTTAGAGGAGTCGAACACGTAGTCGTCCTCGTTCTGGTACAGCATCTCGCCCACCTCGCGGAGCAACGTGTTGACGAGGCCGCCCGCCCTCACGACCCAGCGCGGCGTGACCGTGACCCGCGCCCCGACACCGAGCTCGCGGGCCGCGAGCTCGACGAACCGGCGGGCGGTCAGCGGCGGGTGGGCGGTGGGGAGGTGCCACACCTGGCCGTACGCGTCGTCCCCATCCGCCAGCCGCAACAGCGCCCGTGCGCAGTCGAGCGTGTAGGTGTACGAGTGCTTCGCGTCGGCCTGGACGAGGACCTGCGCGGGCTTGCCCGCGGCAAGGCGTTGGAACACGAGGAGCGCGGGGATGCTGCTGCGCTCGGAGTGCGGGCCGTAGAAGTCCGCGGAGCGCGCGATCAAAGCCTGGATCCTGCCGGCCGCGATCTCTTCCTGCAACGTGCCGGCGATCCGCGCGCGCACGGCCCCTTTGTCGCTCGACGGCCGCACCGGCGTCGCTTCCGTCATCGGCCCCGCGACCCTGCCGTACATGTAGACGTTGTCGAAGAAGATGAGCCTCGCGCCCTTGGCCTCGCAGGCGGCGATGACGTTGCGCATGATCAGCGGCCACTCGACTCGCCAGACGCGCCGGTCGTAGGGGAGGCCTGCCAGGAGGTGAACGGTCGAGCCGCCCTCGACGGCGCGAAGGACGTCCTCCGCCCGTGTGAGGTCGCCGCGCACGACAGCGGCCGCCCGTGGACCGCGCCCGGTCCGCGACACGGCGCGCACGCGCGCGCCCCTCGCGAGCAACTCCGCCGCGAGCGGCGTGCCGATCGCCCCGCCCGCGCCGAGGATGACGTGCAGACCCAGCTCTCCCGCCATGGCTCCTCCTCGCGGCGACGTCCCCGGTCGGCCCGCCGCGACCCGTATGGTAGCCCGGAGAGTGGCGCGTTCCCGGGAGCTCCGGCGGGGCGGGCGGCGAGCGAACGCCTCCTTGGGAATGCGAGGCCGCGGGACGGACCGCGCAACGTCTTGGCCGTGGCCCGGAGGCTCTCGCCGACGGTTCGGAATCGGGTCTGGAACCCCGAGGCCGGGGCGGCATCCGGTCCCGTGGTGCGACGTTGCCACCGCCAGGGCCCGCGGCGGGTGTATGCTGTCGGCGGATCTCCACGTTGACGCACTAATCCTTGTCGCGCCAATACGATGAGGTGGAGAGCAAAGGATCGCGAGGGCGCCGCTCGGGGGGGGCGTGATGGCTAGGAAGCTCGGCAGTCGAGAGCCCAAAAGGTCAAGGCCGGCGGGTGGCGGCGACGAGTGGCGCCGCACGTTCGACGCGATCACGGACGCGCTCTGCCTGGTCGATCTCCAGGGCAGGATCATCAGCTGCAACAAAGCTTTCGCCACCTTCGTCGGCCGCACCGTCGAGGCGGCCGTCGGGGAGGATTGCTGCGCCCTCATCCACGGCGGACCGGAGCACCCGGCGGAATGGCCGCTGCCGAAGGCGTTGGAGACGAAAGCCCATCACGAAGCCGAGTACCTGCTTGGCGATCGCTGGGTCTGGGCCGCCGCCGACCCTGTCCTCGATGAGACCGGCGCGCTGATCGGCGCCGTGCACTCCCATGCCGTCATCGACGCCCGCAAGCGCGCCGAGAGCGCGCTGCGCGAGAGCGAGGCCAGGTTCCAGCTCCTCGCCGAGGTCGCGCCCGTGGGGATCTTCCAGACGGACGAGCACGGCGCGACCGTCTACACCAATCGGCGCTGGACGGAAATTGCCGGCCTGAGCGCCGACCGGGCGCTGGACCGGGGGTGGCTGCAAGCGGTGCACCCCGAGGATCGCGACCGTGTGGCGGCCGGTTGGGGCGACGCGACCCTGACGGGCGCAATATCCCACGCGGACTACCGGTTCCTGCGCCCCGACGGCACGATCGCGTGGGTGGTCGGCCACGCCGTCGCGGTGGTCGAGGCATCCGGACGCGTGTGCGGCTATGTCGGCACGATCAGCGACATCTCCGAGCGCAAGCGAGCCGAAGACCTGCAAAGAGCGATCTACGAGATCTCGGAAGCCACCCACCAGGTGGAGGACCTCCACGAGCTCTTCGCCTCGATCCACTCGATCGTGGGGCGCCTGATGGCGGCGCGGAACCTCTTCATCGCCCTGTACGATCCGGCGGCGGACCTGATCACCTTTCCGTACTTCGTGGACGAGGAGGACGAGCCGCCGGAGCCGCGGCGGCCCGGCGCGGGTCTGACCGAGTACATCCTGCGCACCGGCGAGCCGCTGCTCGCGACCCCGGAGGTCTTCGAGGACCTCGTCCGCCGCGGCGAGGTCCGTTCGATCGGGACCCCGTCGATCGACTGGCTCGGCGTGCCCCTCGTCGTCGGCGACAGGACCCTCGGCGTCCTCGCGGTCCAGACCTACACGAAGGGCGTGCGGTACGGGGAGCGGGAGAAGGAGATCCTGGTCTTCGTGTCGCGGCAGATCGCGTTGGCGATCGAGCGCAGCCGCGCCAAAGAGGATCTCAGCCGGGCGCTGGCGTGGCAGGAGGAGATCGTCCAGGGGTCGCGCGACGCCATCTTCATCAGCGATGTCGACTCGCGTTTCACGGCGGTCAATCGGGCGGCCTCCGAGCTGACCGGCTACTCCAGGGACGAGCTGCTCACGATGCGCATCGGCGACCTCCATGAGGATGTGGACCTGCACGCCTACAACGCGTTCCACGACCGCATCCTTGCCGGCGACGACATGGTCAGCAGCGCCCAGATCAGGCGGAAGGACGGGCGCAAGGTCGAGGCGGAGTTCAACAGCCGCCGCATCCTCGTCGAGGGCGTGGCGCACATGCACACGGTCGCCCGCGACATCACCGGCCGCAAGAAGGCGGAGACCGCGCTGCGCGAGAGCGAGGAGCGCTACCGCCTGCTCTTCCACGGGGTGCCGATCGGGGTCTTCCACTACGACCTCGACCTTTGCATCACCGACTGCAACGACCGTTTCGTCGGGATCCTCGAAAGCACTCGCGATCGACTCATCGGCCTCGACATGAGCCTGCTGCACGACCAAAGCGTGCTCCCCGCAATCCGGGATGCCCTGACGGGCGGACACGGCGAGTACGACGGGCCATATCATGCCACCACCAGCACCGCCGCGCCCTTCGTCTCGATGCGCACGGCCTCGCTGCGCAACGGGGACGGCACCGTGGTCGGCGCCGTCGGCATCGTCGAGGACATCACGCAGCGCACGCGAGCCGAGGAGGCTCTTCGGGAAAGCGAGCGGCGATACCGGAGCATCCTGCAGGGCATCATGGAGGCCTATTACGAGGTCGACCTCACCGGAACCATGACCTTCTGCAACGACGCCATGATGGAGCTGCTGGGCTACACCCATGAAGAGATCATTGGGCTCAACAACCGTGCCTACATGGATGCGGCCACCGGCAAGCGGGTCTACCAGACCTACAAGCGCGTCTACGAAACCGGCGAGCCGATCAGGTCCGTCGGGTTCGAATACCTCCGCAAGGACGGGACGCCGGTCGCCGTCGAACTGTCCGTCAGCCTGATGAGCGATGTCGATGGGCGGCCCGCGGGGTTCCGTGGCATCGTCCGCGACGTGACGGACCGCAAGAGACTCGAGGAACAGCTCGTCGAGTCGCAGAAGATGGAGGTGGTGGGGACCCTCGCCGGGGGCGTGGCCCACGACTTCAACAACCTCCTCCAGGCGATGCTGAGCCACGCCCAGCTCCTGCGCAGGCTGTCGCACGATCCGGAGAAGTGGGCTGCCGTCGTCCGGGACCTGGAGCAGCAGATTCAGCGCGGCGCCTCGCTGACCCGGCAGTTGCTGTTGTTCTCCAGGCGGGAGACGGCCAAGCCGGAGCGCGTCGACATCAACGACGCGGTCCGGGACGCCGCGCAGATCCTCGAACGCCTGGTGCGGGCGAACATCGCCCTCGTCATCGAGCCGGCGCCCGAAAGACTGCTGGTGGACGCCGACCGCGGCCAGCTCCAGCAGGTGCTCATGAACCTGACGTTGAACGCCTCGGACGCGATCCCCGACCGCGGCCAGATCGTGATCCGGACGGGCGCTGTTGGCCTCGAGGAGGCATGGCTCTCGGTCGAGGACAGCGGGCGCGGGATCCCCGAGGCGATCCGGGAGCGGATCTTCGAGCCGTTCTTCACTACGAAGGACCGGGGCAGGGGCACGGGGCTGGGGCTGTCGGTCGTGCACGGCATCGTCACCAGGAACGGCGGGCGGATCGAGGTGGAGAGCGCGGTCGGCAAGGGGAGCACCTTCAAGGTCTTCCTGTCACGGGCGGGATCCGGCGAGCTCTCCCCGAGGGAGGAAGCCCCGGCGACGGAACCGACGCTGGCGCTGGGAAGAGGTGAGCGAGTTCTGATCGTAGAGGACGAGGACGGCGCGCGTGAGAGCCTCCGCGACATCCTGGCCTTCTTGGGCTACGACGTGGCCGCGGTCGGAAGCGGCGAGGAAGCGGTGAAGCTCCCCGAAGCGCGGCCGTTCGACCTCCTCCTCACCGACCTCATGCTGCCCGGCGCGGCGGGGCCGCAAGTGGCAGCCGAGCTGCGGCAGCGCTGGCCGGCGCTCGCGGTGATCCTGATGTCCGGCTACACCGAGGACGACGTTGTCCGGCGCGGAGTCACCGCCGGGGACGTGCGTTTCCTGCAGAAACCATTCGACATGGATACCCTGACGCGCGAGGTTCGCGCCGCTCTCGACGAGCGCCCGGACTCCGACGGAGCATAGCCCCGAAGAATCCCCCGGCCAGGTTGCTCACCCAGGCGCCCGCCTTGCTTTTCGACCTGAGGTGATCGCGACCCCCTCCCCGCGGGTGGAAGGGATCGACGCTCCGGTGCCGCCGCTCCCGCGAACGCGGGGGTCCGGCTCCGGCCGCGGACCGCGTCGTGCGAGCGTGTGACGCCGGAGGGTCGCTACTTCCCCCCTTGAAACCCCTCGATCAGGTCACGGATGCGGCGCGCGTCGGCCTTGCGGTGGCCATGGCTCAGGATCGGGTTGGACCCGCCGCTCGAGTCGATCCGGATTTCCGCCCAGATGAGGCCCGTCGTGATGTTGACCGACGCCACCTTCGAGATCGGGATGCTCTCCTCGTTGGCGCCGACCAGGCGCGGCTTGATGCGGGCGACCCGCTCCCGGCTGACCTCGATCCGGACCGGGAACCAAAGGTTGCCCCGAGTCCAGCGGCTGGCCGTGAATTCAAACTTCTCCTCGGGCATGAAGATCACCTCCGCCTGTCCACACGCGCGAGCCGCTCATCGATTGACTGGCGAGCGCCTTCCGGCTTGTCGCGGCCGCAGTCTAGCTCCCGCCGCGAGGCGCGGCAACCGCGCGCCTGACCCCCGTCACGATCGCGGGACGCGCTCGGCGATGTCGCGGATCTGGGCGTTCTCGAGGATGCGGGCGCGCATCCCCTCGGCGGTGGCCTGCAGCATCGCCCGCCCGAGGTCCTCGCCCGTGACGTAGAGGCTTCGAAAGGGCCTCAGGAGTCGGAAGAGCGGGCGGAGAGCCTGGTACAGCCGCGGCGCGCTCTCGGAGCGCTCGCCGTCGATGACCGCCGGCCGCCAGCAGACCGCGTCGAACCGCTCGATCAGCTCGCGTTCGGTCTGGGCCTTCACGCGCGACCACATGAAGCGGCTGGCCGAGTTCGTCCCCTGACCGCTGATGTAGTGGAACGCAGCCGCCGGGTTTTGCGCCCGCAAGGCGCGGGCGGCGGCGAGCGTGAGGTCGTGCGTGACGACGCGGTACGCCTCCTCGCCCGCGACCTGCGTCGCCGAGACGCCGAGGCAGAACAGGCACGCGTCGACCGCCACGAACGCGTCCGCCACCGCGGTGTAGTTCTGAAAATCGCGATGCAGGAAGGTCCGGAGCTTGGCGTGGGCAAGGGGGAGGGGACGGCGGGTGATCGCCCGCACCTCGCGCACGAACGGGGACGACAGGCAGGTTCGGAGCACACTGCCGCCCGCGGAGCCGGTCGCGCCGAAGATCAGGACGTTCATGCCGCGGATTGTACGCGCGACATCAGAGCCGCCCGCCCTGCCCGACACGAACAAGGCGAAGTTGTGGCGCCGAAGACCCACGATCCGGGCATCGAGACGGCGAGGGGGCGCACCTGGTGCCGATGGCGGCAGCGCCACGGACGGAATACGGCGGCGGGGCGCGGCGTTACGATCCCCAACACGATGCGAAGCCATTCAAAGAGCTGTGGTCTGGACCCTTGGAAAGGGGATGCCGTCATGAAAGCACTGCTTGCCGTTTTCGTCGCACTCGCCCTGGCCGTTGTGGCCGTCCCGGCCGTGGCCGCCGGCCACGCCACCGACGAGGCCGCGATCCAAGACGTGTGGCAGCAGTTCTCGGACGCCTGGGCGAGTGGCGACGCTCATGCCCGCGCCGCGCTGTGGGCCGAGGACGCCAGTCTGATCAACCCGTTCGGCGTCGAGGCGCACGGCCGGGCCGCGATCGAGAAGGTGTTCGAGCAGGAGGGCGTCGGGTTCGCCAAGGGCACGACCCACACGTTCTCCAACTTCTCGTATCGGTTCCTCACGCCGACCATTGCCGAGGTGGACGCCACCGGCACGATCAAGGGGATGCGAGGGACCGGCGGCGCGCCGATGCCGCCGTTGACGCTCCACGTGTTCGCCATCGTGACCAAGGCTGGCGGCAAGTGGCAGATCAAGGACGCCCGGCCGTACGTGATCGCCAAGCCGCCGGAGATGGCCCCGGCCGGCTCCAACTAGGCCGCCACCACCGACTGGCGCGGCGCGGGGCTGCTCGAAGGCGTCCGGATCAGGGCGCCGCCGGATAGTCGGTGTAGCCCTTCGGCCCCGGCGTGTAGAACGTCGCGAAGTCCGGCGCGTTGAGCGGCAGCCCGCGCTCGAGCCGGGTCACGAGATCCGGGTTGGCGAGGAACTGTCGCCCGAACGCGATGAGGTCGCCGCGCCCCTCGCTGAGCGCGGCCTCCGCCGTGGTGCGGTCGAAGCCGCCGGCGAGGATGAACGTGCGCGGCCACGCGCGGCGCAGCGCGCGCTTGAGCTCCTCGGGGACCGCCGGTGCGCCCATCGCGGAGTGGTCGACGATGTGAACGTATTGGATGCCGGCGGCCGCGAGCCGCGGCACCAGCGTCGTGTAGGTCTCCTCGATTTCGGGGTAGGGCTTCATGCCGGCGTTGACGCCGAACGGCGAGAGGCGGATGCCGACGCGCTCGCCGCCGATCGCGGCCGCCACCGCGCTCGCCACTTCGAGGGCGAAGCGCTGGCGCTTCTCGACGGACCCACCCCAGGCATCGCTGCGCTGGTTGGTCTGGGGGCTCAGGAACTGCTCGACGAGGTAGCCGTTGGCGCCGTGCAGCTCGACGCCGTCGAAGCCCGCCGCGATGGCGTTGCGCGAAGCGTGAACGTACTCCTGGATCGCCGCGGGCACCTCGGCGTCGGTCATGGCGCGCGGCGCCGGGTGCGGCTGCAGGCCCTTGGCGTCGGTGTACATCTCGCCTTCGGCGGCGACCGCGCTGGGGGCGAGCAGCTCGGCGCCCGCCGGCAGGTTGAGCGGGTGGCCGACGCGGCCGGTGTGCATGAGCTGGACGAAGATGCGTCCGCCGTGCGCGTGCACCGCGTCGGTGACCTTCCGCCACCCGGCGACCTGTGCCTGCGACCAGATGCCGGGGATGCGCGGGTAGCCGGTGCCGTTGGGCGACGGGGAGGTGCCTTCCGTGACGATCAACCCGGCGCCGGCGCGCTGGCCGTAGTACTCGGCCATCAAGTCGTTCGGAATGTTGGCGTCGACCGCCCTGCTGCGAGTCATGGGCGCCATGACGATCCGGTTTCGCAGCGGCAACGAGCCGAGTTCGGTTGGTGCGAACAACGAGGTTCCTGTCATGATCCGTCTCCTCTTTGGATACTCACCCGAGCAATCCGCGCCGGCGCAGCGAAGGGCGAAGGAATGGCTGCCCGTCCCGGCGCGGAACTGTCAGTACGTGACGCTCGTGCCGAAGCTCAAGAGGCCTTCAGGCTCGCGATGTCGATGACGAAACGGTAGCGCACGTCGCCCTTGAGCATCCGCTCGTACGCTTCGTTGATCTTCTGGATCGGGATGACCTCGACCTCGGAGACGATCTTGTGCGCGGCGCAGTAGTCGAGGACCTCCTGCGTCTCGGCGATGCCGCCGATGAGCGAGCCGGCGAGGCGTTTGTTCCCGCCGATCAGGGAGAAGGCGTTCACCGGCGTGGGCTGGGGTGGGACGCCGACGACCACCATCGTGCTCTGAGGCCGCAGCATCCCCAGGTACCTGTTGTAGTCGTGCGGCGCCGAGATCGTGTCGACGATCAGGTCGAAGTGGCCGGCGAGCTTCGCGAAGGTCGCATCGTCCGAGGTGAGCGCGAACGCCTTTGCGCCGAGACGGCGCGCGTCCTCCTCCTTGCGGCGGGAGGTGCTGAGCATGGTGACCTCCGCGCCCATCGAGGCGGCCAGCTTCACCGCCATGTGACCGAGGCCGCCCAGGCCCACCACGCCCACCCGGTCGCCGGCCTTGCAGTTCCACTGGCGCAGCGGCGAGTACGTGGTGATGCCGGCGCACAGGAGAGGGGCCGCGCCGGCCGGGTCGAGGCCTGCCGGCACCTTAAGGGTGAAGCGCTCGGCCACCACGACCTGGGTGGAGTAGCCGCCGAACGTCGGGGTCTTCCGGTCCATCTCGGTCCCGTTGTAGGTGAAGGCGGCGCCCTTGGCGCAGAACTGCTCGAGGTCGTGGCGGCACGGGTCGCAGGCGCGGCACGAGTCCACCATGCAGCCGACGCCCGCCATGTCGCCCTTCTTGAACCTCTTGACGCCGGCCCCCGTGCGGACCACCCGGCCGATGATCTCGTGGCCGGGCACCATCGGGAAGAGCGAGCCGCCCCACTCGTCGCGGACCTGGTGGATGTCGGAGTGGCAGACGCCGCAGTACAGGATGTCGATGAGCACGTCGTGCTCCCCCGGCTCGCGCCGCTCGATGGTGAACGGGGCCAGAGGGGATTTCGCGGTCGCCGCCGCATACGCTGGAACCTTGGTGGTCATTCGGCCTCCTCGGAAGTGCCGGCGCTGTTGTGGCATCGCCGCGCCCCAGAGTCAACCGAAACCTCCCCGGTTATCTTCCCCGGGGAGGCTCTCGCTGGAAAACGGTCGGGCAGGTTCGGGCCGGCCGTCACGGCGACGCCCGAGGTGCGCCGCGGCCGCCGGCATGGCTCACCTGCGCCACCGGCCAAACCTCGCGGCGCGGCGCATCTCCCAGTGCGGTCTCGGGCCCGGGACCCATACCCGCACGTACGACACGGGCGGGGCGACCACCACCGGGGCGGCCGTCGCGTAGCCCCCGTAGTACGGCGTATAGGCCGGCGCGTAGTAGCGGTTGACGTTGCAGCCGGCGGCGTAGGGCGCGTAGTACGGCGCCACCGGCCGGACGTTGCCGACCGATAGGACCAGCGGCGGCACCACGACCGCGGCCCCGAAGCCGACCCGGAAGCCCCAGCCGGCCTGCGCCGGGGCGGCGGCGAAGAGGCCCACAGCGACCGCCGTGGCTGCGAGTGAAGAGCGAAGGATGTGTGCGCTCCGCATGTCCCTGTCCCCCTCGAACCGGTGAGTGAGCAAGTTCGATGCCAGCGCTAGCCACCTGGGACAGGCACCCCTTCGCGCCAGCCGAGCCGCCGGGTGTCACCCGGACGCCGCCGGTGTTCTCGGGAGAGGTCGGCCCGGGCGGCCGGCTGTCGGCGCCGCTCAGACCGTGGGCGGCGGGGAAAGCCAGTAGGGCTCCGGGTCGCCCAGCAAGGCAGGATCGACGTAGCACACGGCCGACGCCATTTCGGTCCCGGACGGGCGCGGGCTCTCGCCCGGGGCGAGCGGCCGCCACCTCGGATCGCGCTGGAACGCCGTGGAGCGCCGCGGCGCCCGTCGCGTCCGCGCGGGCGCGGTTCTGCGCCTGGCGGAGCGAGAGCCCCGGGTTCTCTCCCTCGCTCGAGTCCGGGTGGGCGAGCTGGAGGGGGTCGTTGCGCCAGCCGCACAGCGGGCAGACGCGGTGCCAGCCAGGGCCGTCGCCGAACGCCACGAACCCGCACGCCGGGCAGGTGCCACGCGGAGCGCCAGATCTCATCCGTCGAGGTCAACACGAGCGCGCGCCATTTTGTTCGCCGTGCTCGGTCCCACAGGCGAGAGGATGTCCCCGGCTGAAGTCGGACGCCGAAGCCGATCGGCGTTCCCCTGGCCCGGCATCGGCGACGGCGGTCGGTGCGCTACTTCGAGGGCGGCTGGCTCGACGGCGGCGTCATGCCCTTCAGGCGCATGTAGGTGACGATGTTGCCGTAGTGCTCCCAGTCGTGGGTGAGGTTGATGAGGAGACCCTCGAACTTCGGGTGATCCTTGCCGAAGATCTTCATCGTCCCGTGGGCCTCGGCGTCGGGGATGGCGTACGCGATGGCGCACATGGCCGACGAGCCCCTGAGCGCCTCGACGATCGCGGGCTTCGTGGTTTTCGTCTTCTCCACGTCGGGGGACGGGTTCGGCTTGCCGAGCACGCGGGAGCAGATCGTGAACTGGGTGTCCGCGACGTGGGCGACGATCTCGCCGAAGCTGCGCACCTCGGGCGCCGGCTTGAACGAGTAATCGGCCTCCGGCACCTGGTCCGCGGCCTTGGCGATGAAGCCCTCGACGTACGTGTACGACCCGCGCAGCATGCCCACCGCTCCGGAGGAAGAGGTCGCCTTCATGCCCTGGCCGAACGCCGGGGCGGCGACCGTCGACGAGCAGGACCGAAAGTGCTCTCTTCATTTGGCTCTCCTTTTCAGGCAGGGTACCACCGCGGTGTGGAGGGCTGAATCCCCCTCGGGGCGCGGGCGCGGCGCGATCCGGTTGACGCGGCCCCCGCACCGCTGTCGCGTCCCTTGAAATGGCGTCCGCCTTCGCCGTGCGCTGATGCGGCTTTGCGCCGATGCGCAAGGGCTTGTCAGTCATCGCGAGGTCCCCGAGCACGGCCAGGGGGGCTCGGAGCGATCTCGCAGTGCCACGAGCGCGGTGTGCGATAGTTCGCCGCATGAGCGACGCCCAGCCCACCTCCCGCTACTGCTTCGTGTGCGGCCGCGACAACCCGGCGAGCCTCCACGTCCGCTGGAGGAACGACCCCGGCGCACGCCAGGTCCGCGCGGTCGTCACCGTGCGCGAGGAGTACAACGGCTACCCCGGCATCGTCCACGGCGGCGTCGTCGCCGCGCTGCTCGACGAGACCGCCGGGCGGGCGTTGATGCTGGACGGCGACTTCGAGCGGTTGTGGGTCACGGTCAAGTTGGAGGTCACGTACCGCCGCCCGACCCCGACCGGCGTGCCGCTCACGGTCGTCGGCTGGGTCGAGCGCGAGGACGCCCGCCGCTCCATGACCGCGGCCGAGATCCGCCTCCCCGACGGCGAGGTCACGGCGAGGTGCAAGGCGCTGATCGCCCGCCCGCCGGAGAAGCTGCTGGAGAACTGGCTCGCCGAGCGCGAGCACTGGCGCGTCGACCCGGAGTGAAGCGCGCGTCGACTTCAAATTGAGTGACAGGAGCGGGGGAGTCCACAGAAGATGGGTGAGGGATCCCCCAACACGTGCTTCATCAACCTTGACCAGCCTGGATGGATTTCATCGGCCCGGCAAGAAGGTGAGATGATGATCGCGGTACCCATTTCGGCACCAATCATTTCTCCGCAAACCAGTCTTTCGCTCCCTGAAGGCTCCGCACGATTCGCACTTCGATCTGGGAGTTGTCGCTCAAGGTCTGGAACATCCGGGCAAACCCGACCTCGATGGGTTGACGCGCAATGACTGCGCACTTGACCGAGCGCTGAAAGCGCGCGGCCTTCCGTCGCTGGGCAACTTGGAAGATTTCTGGGAAGCCAACGTCGAACCCCTCCACAGCGGTGAAGTCAATCACTCGGTCCATTCCAATGGGCAGCGAGTCCTCCAGAGCCTTGGCTTCTTCGGTGATTTGCATGAGATCGCGATTCGTGAGCGCGCCGAACAGGCGTAGGAAGAGGAAATCCCCCTCGTTTGTGAGCTCGTATGGCATCATCGCCCTCCGGTGGAATCTCGCGGCCCCGGCGGTTCGAGGGCGCGATGTCCCGTTCGAGGTTGTGGGTGATCTTGCCATTGTCGCGCCTTCGATCCCCTGAGGCTGGGGTCGCACTCCGCGCGGCAAGGGCCCTTCGCATCGGAACTCGGCTTTGCTTGAGAATACCATCGCATCCTTGCTCTCGGTTGGAGTCTCGCGTCCAACCCCTCCCGAGAGGCGATCACCCGCCCGGAAGGCAACCAAAGGCGGCATCCTCGAGTTCGGTGGCGCTAACCACCAGGCGAGGGGCGGTCGACAGCACGACCCTGAGGACGGCCGGACAAGCGCGTGCGGCCCCTTGTGGGTGCCCGCCAGACCAGCGGCACAGGATGGCGATCGTGGCTCCGATGAGCACCCTTGTGAGTATCTCCGACTTGTCAGAGGAATCCCGCAGTCGTTCCAGGGTTTGCCGGAGTTGGTCGAGGTTTCGCCGCTGAAGCTCCAACTGGTCGAACGAGACCGCCGGATGATCTCGCCACCCTCGCCCTGATCGAGCCACCCCTCCATCGCACCGAGGATGTCGGTGTCCAACAGGGTGCGAAACTCCTTGATAGCCGCCGGTGTGACCTTCATTCATATTTCCCGGGTGTCACCCCGCGCTGCCTGCTCGTTGCCGCCGGTGCTGCAAATTTGGTGCCGGAGGAGGGGTTCGAACCCTCACGCCCTTGCGGGCCCGGGATTTTAAGTCCCGTGCGTCTGCCATTTCGCCACTCCGGCGTGATCAGCGCACCGCCGGACCGCGCGTCGCGGCCCGGCGGGGTGTAGGCGATCGTCGCTCGCGGTCTCGGTGCCGGCCGTCAGGAGTGCATCAGCGCCGCGACCTCGGCGACGGCGCGTAACGCCTCGGCGGCGGGGCCGTCCACCATCTCGACGTGGCCGCCGCGCTCGAGCACGGCGCGCGCCATGCGGTCCACCATGTGCGGCTCCGACTCGACGTTCTTGCCGCACACCGCGCAACGCTCGTCGGCGGGGTCGAAGAGCATGTTGCAGGCGTTGCAGACGCCGCCTTCGATCGCGGCCCCCTGCAGGTAGACGAGCTTCCACACGCGCCCCTCGTTGATCGCTTCCAGCGTCGCGGCGAGGCCGGCCACCGCCCGGCCGTTCTTGCGGACCTCCTTGAGCAGCTCGCGTACGATCTCCAGCTCCTCGGCGCGCTCGAGCCGCGTCTGGACCTCGCCGGCGCGCGCCAGGATCGCTTCGGTGGTCGCGGTGACCGGGATCGGCAGCACCTCGACGAGACGGCCGCGCAGGCGCTTCGGCAGGGCGCGGGCGAGCTCCGAGGCGACGCCGACGTTGCCGCCGATGATGAGGCGGTCCACCTCGAGCTGGTCCATCAGCCGGGCGATCTCTCCGGCGACGAGGCGGACGTGGGTGGACACGCTCTCGTCGTGGTGCCGCTCCATCTTCGACTGCGAGCGGAGCTTGTCGGCGGTGGGCGCGTCGGGCCGCGGCGGGATCTGGGAAATGAGGTCCTTGTGCTCCTCGATGTCGCCGAGGAAAACGGTGAACAGGCGAGCCCGCTTCTGGTCCACGAGGACGATGCCGAAGCGCTCGTGCTCGTCCAGCGCCTCGAGGAGCGGGCGCAGGAAGGCGCCGTTGCTCCAGTAGGCGAACGAAGGCAACGCGATGCGGATGACCTTGCGGAAGGTGACCCCGAGCGTTCGATGCCGGGCGAGCACGAGGGTCTTGCCGCTCGGCTCGATGTTCTTGGCGATCTCCTCGACCTCGCCGCAGGTGAGCGTCAGCTCGTCGTCGTCGGGGTGCGCCGCCCGGAGCTGCTTGAGCATGTCCTTGAGGTGCGTCTCGAACTGGCGCTTGCGGTTGGCGGCGTTGGTCTGGTCCACGTCGAGGTAGACGGTCAGGGTCTTGCCCGGTGCCTGGGAGAGCTGTTGCAGCTGCTCTACGTCACGATGTCGGATCACCGCGACCCCCCTTTCGTATACTGCGAATCAAGTATAGGTGACCCCGCAACCCCCGCCAGCGAGGCGAGGATGACGGCGGCGGTGGCGGCGACGTTGAGCGACTCGACGCCATCTCGAAGCGGCACCGATACTTGGCCGGCACAGAGCGACGCGACCTCCTGCGACACCCCCTGGCCCTCGTTGCCGAGCGCGAGCAGGAGCGGCACGCGCGGGCGCCAGCGCGACAGCGCCACGCCCACCCGGCTCGCGGTCGCGGCCACCACGCCGCCGGCGCGCCGGACGGCGTCGGCGAGCGGCGCGAACGCGGCCTCGGCCTGGACCGGGAAGACGATGGCCTGGCCCGCCGAGGCGCGAACGGCGCGCGGCGAGAACGGGTCGGCGCAGCCGGGCGAGCACGCCACGCCCGAGGCCCCGAACGCGGCGGCGCACCGGATCACGCCGCCGACGTTGCCGGGGTCCTGCACGCGGTCGAGGTAGATGACGACCCCTGTGGGCGCGAGGCGGGCGGCCGGCGCGGCGACGACCGCCAGGACGCCCTGGGTCTGGCGGGTCGGCGCGATCTGCGCCGCGGTCGCCGGGTCCAGGAGGTGGGCGCGGCCGCCCTGGAACACCCTCTCGAGCGCGGGGCTTGCGCGCAACGCGTCGAGGTGCTCCGCGACGGCGAACAACTCGACGATCGGGACGCCGGCGGCCGCGAGGTCGAGCGTGAGCTTGAGGCCGTCCACCGCCGTGAGGTCGGGTTCCTGGCGGCCGATGATGCGGCGCAGTCGCGCGACCCTGGGGTTGTGCCGGCCGAGCAACGGCGGCGACCCGGTCTCACGCATGGCGGCTCACGGAAGCGGTTGGTAGTTTCATTCCATCAGTGTAACCGCCACCTTCGGGAGTTTCCCACGAGCTTGGTTTGACGCCACGCCAGCTGGTGTAGAATCGGGCCACGTTCAGGCGTTGTGGCATGGATCCGGTTTTGCCGAGGGAGCAAAGACGCCAACAAGAGGGGGGAACGAACGATGGCGAGAGGCCGCGCATTTGTCGTTCTTGCACTGCTGGTTTTGGCCGCACCGGGGCTTTGCTTCGAGGGACCCGACCCGCGCACGCCGGCGGGTCAGATCGCCGTTTGCGGCGGGGCGGCGAACTGGCAGGCGCTGGGGTACCTCGAGTTCAGCGTGAAGATCACGGGCCCGGTGGGGGTCCAGGGGCCGTTTACGTACCGCTGGGACCGGCGCGACGGGTACCTCCGCGTGAGCGGCCCTTCCCCGGCGGGGGAGAAGACCGACGTCGCGATCGACCTCGGTTCGAAAACAGGTGGCGCGTGGGGCAACGGCCAGCAACTTGCGGGCAAGAAGCTGACCGCGACCGTCAACTGGGCGCTGCAGCGGTTCGGCGAGGACACGCTGTGGCTGACGTTCCCGCTCGACTGGGGGATGGCCGGTGTGAAGGTGACGCCGCTGCCCGACGTGGCGGGCGAGGGCGGGGTGATGTCGCCGGCGGTCGACGTTCAGTCGGCGGTGGGCGACTGGAAGGTGACGCTCGATCCCGCGACCGGGCGGGTGGCGCGGACGGTTTTGGTGCGCAGCAGCGGCACGCTGACCGTGACGTGGAGCGGCTGGCAGGCGCACGGGGGCGTCTTCTTCGCCCACAACCGCGCGATCGCCGAGACCGGCGAGACCGTTGACGTGGCCGTGCTGCAGGCGTTGCCGGAGGCGCCGGCGGGCACGTTCTAGCCGCGTTGAGACTCGACGTGACGAACCGCGGCGCCCGCACCGACGCGGGCGCCGCGGCGCGTCCGGCCTTGCGGGCGGCGTCCCGCGCGGCTAGGATCGCGCCGCGATGGAGCTTCCCTCTCTGAACCCCGAACTGGTGACCGACGAGGCCGGCGTGCGCCGGGTGTGCCGCCGCGCCGCCGCGGCCGGAACGGTGGCGCTCGACACCGAGTCGGACTCGCTCCACTCCTATCACCACAAGCTCTGCCTGATCCAGCTCTCGTTCGCGGGAGCGCACGCCGTGCTCGACCCGCTCGTCCTCGGCCGCGACGCGCTGCAGCCGCTGGCGGAGGTGCTCGCCGACCCCGGGGTCCTGAAGCTGATGCACGGCGCCGACTACGACCTCCGCGTACTGGACCGGGACCTCGGCGCCCGCGTCGTGCGCCTCGCCGACACCCAGGTCGCGGCGCAGCTGCTCGGGGAGCCGCAGACGGGTCTGGCGGCGCTGGTCGAGCGGGAGGCGGGCGTGACCCTCGACAAGAGGTACCAGCGGGCCGACTGGGGCGCGCGGCCGTTGCCGGCCGAGCTGCTCGCGTACGCGGCCGGGGACACCGCGTACCTCGAGCTGGTCCGGACGAGGTTGGCGGCGCGCCTCGCGGAGCTCGGTCGCGCAGCGTGGTGGGCCGAGGAGTGCGACGCCCTCGAAGCGGTGCGGTGGGAGGCGCCGGTCCCGGACCCGCTCGCGTTCGAGCGGATCAAGGGTGCGAAGAAGCTCGCCGGCGAGGCGCGCGACCGCATCGCGGCGCTGCACGCCTGGCGGGAAGGCGTGGCGTCGGCCCAGGACGTGCCGCCGTTCAAGGTCCTCCGCGGCGACACGATGCTCGCGCTGGCGGCGTCGGCGCCGGCGGACCTCACGGCGCTCGGCGCGGTCCCTGGAGTCGGTCGCGGGACCGTCCGCCGGGTGGGCCGGGAGATCCTGCGCGTCCTCGCGTCGGCGCCGCAGCTGCCGCCCCGGCCCAAGGGCCCGCGCTTCGCCGTCGACCGCGAGCGCGAGGCGAGGCTGAAACAGACGCGCGAGGCCCGCGACCGGGTGGCGAAGGAGCTGGGCATCGAGCCCGGGGTGCTGGCGCCGCGCGCGGGGCTCGAGCAGGTCGTGGACGGCCTGCCCGGGGACGAGGGGGCTCTCGCGGGCTGTCTCGGCCGCCGCTGGCGGGCGTCGGTGCTGGCGCCGGCGCTGCTCGAGCTGGCGGCGGCGTGGCGGGAAGGAGCGCGCCGCCCGGATGCCGCTCCGGCGTGACGAGGCCTTCGTCCTGGCCCGCTACCCGTTCCGGGAGCGGGACTTCGTCGTCGTGCTGCTGGGCCGCGCGGCGGGGCAGCTGCGGGTCGTGGCGCGGCGGGTCCGATCGCTGCGCGCCGCGCACGCGACCGCAACCGAGCCGCTCGCGCACGTCCGGGTGACCTACTTCGAGCGGGCGGGCTCGGAGCTCGCGACCCTCGACGAGGCGGACGTGATCCGCTCGGCGTTCGACCTGGCGAGCCGTCCGCCGGCGTGGGCGGCGGGCCAGGTGGTGGCGGAGCTGGCGCTCGTATACACGCAGCCGGGCCAGCGCGCCGAGCCGGCGTTTCGCCTGGTGGAGCGCTGCGTGAGCCGCCTGCTCGACGGTCACGACCCGGCGGCGGTTGCGTGGTACGCGGAGCTGTGGTTCCTTCGCCTCGGCGGCGTGTTCCCGGAGCTTTCGCGCTGCGGCGTCTGCGGCGCGAGCCTGCCGCCGGGGCCGCGCCTGTTCGACGCGCTCGAGAAGCGGTTCGTGTGCGCCGAGCACCGGCCCGCGGGGAGCGTGACGCGGATCTCGGCGGCCGGCGTCGAGTGGCTCCAACGCGCGTCGCGCCTGCCGCTCGAGGAGATAGGCGAGGCCTCGCCCGCTGACGCCGCGGCTTGGCTCGTCTCGCTGCGCGAGGGGTTCACCGAGCGCCGGGTGCAGTCGTGGCGTTACCTCCGCCTGCTGCTGCAGGACGGCGGCGGATAGACGGCGCGAGGGCGTTTAGGCCGGCACGGCCTTGTGGCCGTAGGCGATGACCCCGGCCTCGCCGTCCTGCTGGATGCGCCGGAACTCGAGCTTCACCGCCATCCCGGCCTCGACCTTCGACGGGTCGACGTCCGCGATCTGGCAGGTGACGCGCACGCCGCCGGCCAGCTCGATCACCGCGAGCGCGTACGGGACGTCGTGCTTGTGGCTCGGCGGGCCGACGTGGATCACGGTCCAGGTGAGCACGGTGCCCTCGGGGGCAACGGTGACCGTCGCGAACTTCCGGCCGCGGCACGCGGGGCAGACCAGCCGTCTCGGGAACGAGACTGCGCCGCACGCCTCGCAGCGCGCCCCCTCGAGGCGGTACCGGGCGGGGAACTCGCGCGCCGTGCGCGCCGGGTTGAGCGTGCTCATGACGCCACCTCCAAAATGTGGACGACGGTCGAGGCCCCGGTCCCGCCCATGTTCTGGGTGAGGCCGACGCGGGCGTTCGCGACCTGGCGCTTGCCGGCGGCGCCGCGGAGCTGAGTGGCGATCTCGACCGCCTGGGCCACCCCGGTGGCGCCGACCGGGTGTCCCTTGGACTTGAGGCCGCCCGACGGGTTGACGGGCAGCGCCCCGCCGAGGGCGGTGCGTCCCGACTCCGCCTGGCGCCCGCCCTCGCCGGCGGGGCAGAGGCCGAGCGCCTCGAGCACCATGATCTCGGCGATCGTGAAGCAGTCGTGCACCTCGGCGACGTGGATGTCGGCCGGGGTCTTGCCGGCCATCGCGAAGGCGCGCTGGGCGGCCGCCGTCGTCGCCGGGAGCGCCGTCATGTCCGAGCGCGACTGCAGGGCGATGTGGTCCGATGCCTGGCCGACGCCGGCGATCCGGATCAGCGGCCGCCCCTTGGCGAGCCTGCGCGCGGTCGCCATGTCGGCGAGGACGACCGCCGCGGCGCCGTCGGTGATCGGCGAGCAGTCGAGGATGTTGAGCGGCTCGGCGACCTTCGCCGAGGCAAGCACGTCCTCCACCGTGATCTGCTGGCGGAACTGCGCGTGCGGGTTGAGCGAGCCGTGGCGGTGGTTCTTCACCGCCACCATCGCGAGTTGCTCGCGCGTCGTGCCCCAGCGTCCCATGTGCGCCCTCGCCATCATCGCGTAGAGGGCGGGGAAGGTGGCGCCGTGGAAGACCTCCAGTTCGGCGTCGGCGGCCGCGGCCAGCGCCGCCGTGCACTCGTCGCCGGAGACGTCGGTCATCTTCTCCACTCCGGTCGCCAGGACGATGTCGGCGAACCCCGCGGCGATCTCGGCGAACGCGGCGCGCAGCGAGACGCCGCCGGACGCGCACGCGGACTCGACCCGCGTCGCCGGGACCCCGGCCATCCCGATCTCGCCGGCGAGCAGGCCGCCGAGGTGTTCCTGGCCGACGAAGAGCCCGGGCGCCATGCTGCCGACCGTGATGGAGTCCACGTGGTCGATGCCGGCGTCGTCGAGGGCGGCGAGCGCCGCCTCGGTCCACAACGTCCGCAGCGACGCGTCCCACACCTCGCCCCAACGCGAAAGCCCGATTCCCACGATTGCCACGTCGCGCATGGCTTCTCCCTTCACTCGCCCATGCGGATCTTGCCGCGGAGCTTGGCGTAGGCGCCGTAGCTGAGATAGATCTTGTCGTTGTCGAGCTGTTCGCGGGTGTGCGGCGCGGCGTCGCGCACCTCGTCGATGCGGTCGGTGACGGTCCACACGAACCCGTCCGAGCCGGCGCCGGAGCCGTAGGAGACCATGAAGATGCGGTCGCCCGGGCGGGCCTTGTCGAGGACCGCCGTCAGGCCGATCGGGGAGGCGCCGGAGTACGTGTTCCCGAGCCAGGGTGAAAGCCACCCGGTCTCGAGCTGTTCCTTGCTGAAGCCGAGCTGCTTTCCGGCGCGCATCGGGAACTTCCCGTTCGGCTGGTGGAAGACGGCGTAGGCGAAGTCCTTCGGCTGCAGCCCCGTCTTCTCGAGGAGCATGTGCGAGGCGCCGAACGTGGTCTTGAAGTACGCCGGCTCGCCGGTGAAGCGGCCCGCGTGGCGCGGGTAGTGCATGTACTCGCGCCGCCAGAAGTCCGGCGTGTCGGTCATGAAGGAGACCTGGGCGTCGAGCGTGGCGACGAGGCCTTCGGCGCCGAAGATGAACGCCGCGGCGCCGGCGGCCGCGGAGTACTCGAGGGCGTCGCCGGGCGCCCCCTGCGAGGTGTCCGCGCCGATCGCGAGGGCGTGGCTGACCTCGCCGGACTTTACCAGCGCGGCGGCCAGGAACATCCCCTCGCTCCCCGCCTTGCAGGCGAACTCGAGGTCGGCGCAGTGGACGGCCGGGGTGGCGCCCAACGCCTCGGCCACCGTGGTCCCTGAGGGCTTCACCGCGTACGGGTGCGATTCCGACCCGACGTAGACCGCGCCGATCGCGAGCGGGTCGATCCCGGCCCTGGCCAGCGCCCGCCGCGCTGCGGTGACCGACATGGTGATGGTGTCCTCGTCCGCCCCGGGGACCGACTTCTCGTGCAGCTCGAGGCCGCGCTCGTAGGAGGCGGCGTCCGCGCCCCAGACGGCCGCGATCTCCCCGAGACGAATGCGGCGCCTCGGGATATAGGCGCCATAGCCGACGATACCGACGCTCATTGTGGCCTCCCCATGCCGGTGGACTTCGCGATCTCCGCGATCGAACGACCGCGAGACGTTACCGCATCGCCGCCGGTCGCCGCAAGGGGGCGGAACGGGCTAGACTGCCGCAGCGGGGAGGGGCATGGACAGACTCGTTCGCATCGGCAACGGGCAAGGTTTCTGGGGGGACAGCATCGACGCGCCGCTCGAGCTCCTCACGCGCGGGCCGCTCGACTACCTCGGGCTCGACTACCTGGCGGAGGTCACGCTCTCGATCATGATGCGGCAGCGCCTCCGGGATCCCCACAAGGGGTTCGCCGCGGATTTCATCACGCTGTTGCGCCGGGCGTTGCCGGTGATCGTGGAGCGCGGCGTCAAGGTGGTGACGAACGCCGGCGGCCTCAACCCCGCCGCGTGCCGCGACGAGGTGCTGCGCGTCGCGCGAGCGCTCGGGATCTCGGGGCTGCGGGTCGGGGTGGTCGAGGGTGACGACCTCCTGCCGCACGTGGACGAGCTGCTCGCCGCGGGCTGCCGGCTCGAGCACATGGAGACGAAGCGTCCGCTGGTGGACGAGCGCGCCAAGGTGCTCTCGGTCAACGCCTACCTCGGGGCCCGCCCGGTCGCGGAGGCGCTCGGACAGGGCGCCCAGATCGTGCTCGCCGGCCGGATCACCGACACCTCGCTGGCGCTCGGCCCGCTCGTGCACGAGTTCGGCTGGGCCGCGGACGCCTGGGACCTGCTCGCCGCGGGCACGATCGCCGGCCACATCATCGAGTGCGGCGCCCAGGCCACCGGCGGCAACTTCACGCGCTGGTGGGAGGTCCCCGAGCTGTGGGACGTGGGCTACCCGGTGCTCGAGTGCGCCCCGGGCGGCAGCTTCGTGGTCACCAAGCACGCGGGCACCGGCGGCCTTGTGAGCACCGGGACCGTGGCCGAGCAGCTGGTCTACGAGATGGGCGACCCGCACGCGTACGTCACCCCCGACTGTGTGGCCGATTTCACGTCGGTCCGGCTCGCGGCGGACGGCGAGAACCGGGTGCGGGTGAGCGGCGTCCGGGGCGGGCCGAAGACCGAGTACTACAAGGTGTCGGCGTCGTACCGGGCGGGTTGGAAGGCGTCGGGCCAACTCACCGTCTCCGGCCCGCGCGCCGTGGACAAGGCGCGTCTCGCCGCCGAAATCGTCTGGAAGCGCCTCGCCCGCGCCGGGGTGCGCTTCCCCGAGGAGGACCGGGTCGCCGAGCTGCTCGGCACCGGCGCGTGCCACCCCGGGCTGGGCGACGCCCCGGCCGACCCGCCCGAGGTGGTCCTGCACCTCGCGGTGCGCTCCGAGGACCGCGCGGCCGTGACGCGGTTTGGTTTCGAGCTGGCGCCGCTCGTGACCTCGGGTCCGCCCGGCGTCACCGGCTTCGCCGGCGGCCGCCCCAAGGCGCAGGAGGTGGTCGCCTACTGGCCGGCGCTGGTGCGGAAGACGCTCGTGGACCCGCACGTCCGGGTGACCGTCGAGTCCGCGTAGCCGCTACCGCTTTCTGCGCAACGACAGCGCGCCCGGCGGTCGCGCCCAACATCGAGACTGCGGTTTGTCCGTTTTCCCGTGTGGGGCGCGCGCGCCGCGCGCGCTTCTTCTTGCAATCCCGGGCCGGGCTTGGCCCCGCCCGCCATCGGCCTCGTTGCACACGTGCGGGCAGGGGGCGCGGGGGCCGGCGAAGCGCCGCCCGGCGAACCCGAAGCCCTGGCGCACCCCCTCAGGGCCGGACGATACGCCACGCTCTTCGCCTTGTGGTATGCTCCGCCTCCGCGGTCGAAGCATGGGCCGCATGAGGTGTTTCTCGTGAACCTGCAAGAGCTTATCCTCTCGCTCTCGCACTTCTGGAGCGAGCACGGCTGCGTGGTCCAGCAGCCGTACGACATCGAGGTCGGCGCCGGGACGATGCACCCGGAGACGTTCCTGCGCGTACTCGGCCCGGAGCCGTACCGGGTGGCGTACGTGCAACCGTCGCGCCGCCCCGCCGACGCGCGCTTCGGCGAGAACCCGTTCCGCTTCGGGAAGCACCTGCAGATGCAGGTGATCCTGAAGCCCTCCCCGGACGACGTGCAGGAGCTGTACCTGGCGTCGCTCGCCGCTCTCGGCATCGACCCCGCCCTCCACGACGTGCGTTTCGAGGAGGACAACTGGGAGTCGCCGACGCTCGGCGCGTGGGGCGTGGGCTGGCAGGTCCTGCTCGACGGGATGGAGATCTCCCAGTTCACCTACTTCCAGCAGGCCGGGGGGATCGAGCTGAGGCCGATCTCCGCCGAAATCACCTACGGCCTCGAGCGGATCGCGATGTTCCTCCAGCGCAAGGACAACGGGTTCGAGATGATGTGGGGCGGCGGGCTCGAGTACGGCAAGATCCGCCACCAGGACGAGGTCGAGCTGTCGCGGTACGCGTTCAACGTCGCCGACGTCGAGATGTTGCGCCGCCACTTCGAAGACTGGGAGCGCGAAGCGGGCCGTTGCCTCGAGCAGGACGAGCCGCTGGTGATCCCCGCGCTCGAGGCGGCCCTGAAGATGTCGCACCTGTTCAACCTGATGGACGCGCGCGGCGCCGTCGCCGTGACCGAGCGCGTGGCGTTGATCGGGCGGGTGCGCAAGGTCGCGGTGCGCTGCGCCAAGGCGTACGTCGAGCAGCGGGAGCGGCTGGCGTTCCCGCTCGGCCGGTGCAACGGGAACGGCAAGACGAACGGCAAGGCCGCGGGCGCGAACCGGGCACCCGGGGAACGGAGGCGCCCGATGAGCGCCTTCGAGTACCTGCTCGAACTCCTCTGCGAGGAGATCCCGGCCAACGCGCTCCCGGGCGCTCGCGAGCAGCTGCGGGCCGGGTTCGAGGCGGAGCTATCCGATGCCGCGCTTGTCGAGGCCACCGTACGGACCTACTCGACCGTGCGCCGCCTCGTGGTGCACGTCGCCGGCCTCGCCGAGGCCCAGCCCGACCGCGAGGAGGAGGTGACGGGACCGTCGGTCAAGGCCGCGTTTTCCTCCGACGGGTCGCCGACGCCGGCCGCTGTCGGGTTCGCGAAAGGGCAGGGCGTGGGCGTGGACGCGCTTCGGGTCGTCAAGGGCGCCAAGGGCGAGGTCATCGCCGCCACGAAGCTGCTGCCGGGCCGGCCCGTCCCCGAGGTCCTCGCCGAGATCACCGTGCGGGTCGTGCGCGGTCTGCACTTCCCCAAGACGATGCGCTGGGGGAAGGGCGAGCACGTCTTCGTGCGCCCGCTGCACAACCTGCTGGCGGTCCTCGGAAGCCGGACGTTCACGACGCAGGTCCCGGTCGAGCTGTTCGGCGTCGCCGCCTCGACCGCCACGTTTGGGCACCGGACGATGGCGCCGGCGCGCATCGAACTGGCCGGGGCGGCCGGGTTCGGCGCCTACGTCGAACGGCTGCGCATCGCGGGCGTGGACCTCGACCCCGAGGCGCGCCGGACCGTCCTCGAGGGGAAAGCGCGCCGCCTCGCGGCGGACGTCGGATGCGAGATCCGCCCCGATCCCGAGCTGCTCGCGGAGCTCGTCGAGCTCGTCGAGCACCCCGGGGTGCTGCGCGGGGAGATCGCGGAGCGCTTCCTGCAGCTCCCGGAGGAAGTGCTGGTCACGACCCTTCGCCACCACCAGAAGTGCCTGGTGCTGACGCGCGGGGGGCGGGTCGCGCCGTACTTCCTGGCGGTGTGCGATCGCGCCGGCGACCCGCATGGGTTGATCCAACGCGGCAACGAGTGGGTGGCCGGCGCCCGCCTGACCGACGCGGCGTTCTTCTTCGAGCAGGACCGCAAGGCCCCGCTGGCGTCGCGCCGGCCGGCGCTGGAGAAGGTGCTCGTCCACCAGAAGCTCGGCACCTTCGCGCACAAGACGGAGATCGTAGGGAAGCTCGCGGCGGCGCTCGCCGGGAGCGCCGGCGCCGCGGTGGACCCAGCCGCGCTGGGGCGCGCCTGCGAGCTGCTCAAGGCCGACCTCGTGACCGCGATGGTCGGGGAGTTCGCGGAGCTGCAGGGTGTCATCGGCGGGATCTACGCGCGCCTCGACGGCGAGCCCGAGGCGGTGTGGCAGGCGGTCCACGACCAGTACACGCCGGCGGGCCTCGAGGGCGCGCTGCCCCGCGGCCCCGTGGCGGCGGTCGTGGGGGTGGCCGACCGGTTGGACTCGCTCGCCGGCCTGTTCGCCGCCGGCGAGATCCCATCCGGCAGCAAGGACCCGTTCGCCCTCCGGCGCGCCGCCCTGGCGGCGGTGCGGATCTGCGCCGAGGGGCCGCTCGCGTGCGACCTGCACGGCGCCGTGGCCGTGGCCGTGGAGCTGCGCGGCGGCGGGGACGAGGCCGCGGCGGCGTTGCGCGAGTTCGTGCGCGAGCGCGTGCGCCACTACCTGACGGCGGCCGCCGGCGTGAAGCCGGAGGTGGCCGACGCTGTGCTCGCCGCACGCTGGGGCGTGACCCCGGACGATGTGGCGCGCGCCCGGGCCCTCGAAGCGGTGCGCGGCGAGGAAGCGTTCGCCTCGCTCGCGGTCGCGTTCAAGCGCGTCCGCAACATGGTCGCCAAGAGCGGCGAGGGGAGCTTCGCCGCCAAGCACTTGCACGAGAAGGCCGACCGCGACCTCCTCGCGGCGCTGCAGAAGGCCGAGAAGGAAGTGGAACGCTCGCTCGGGCGCGGAGACCACCTGGCCGGCCTGCGCTCCCTCGCGGCGCTCGCGGCGCCGCTCGACACCTTTTTCACCGATGTGCTCGTTATCTGCGAGGACGAGGCTGTCAGGGCGGCGCGCCTCGCGCTGCTGGCCCGCGTCGAGAGGCTGTTCCTGCGCCTGGCCGACGTGTCCAGGCTTTCGGCTCAGTGAGCTGTTGGGACGACGGGGCCGCCGACCGTGCGGCCCCAGGGCGGGCGGGGCCCGCCCGTGAATCGGGAGGGTGAACGTGGTCAAGAACGCGACGCAAAAGCTGGTGTACTCGTTCGGCGGCGGCAAGGCCGACGGCCGCGCCGACATGAAGAACCTCCTCGGCGGCAAAGGCGCCAACCTCGCCGAGATGGCGAACCTCGGCATCCCGGTGCCGGCTGGCTTCACCATCACCACCGAGGTCTGCACCCACTACTACAAGAACGGCCGTTCGTACCCGAAGGCGCTGGCGGCGGACGTCAAGCGCGCGCTCGCCAGGGTGGAAGCGGTCATGGGCACCAAGTTCGGGGACGCCCGGAACCCGCTGCTCGTCTCGGTCCGCTCCGGGGCGCGAAAGTCGATGCCAGGGATGATGGAGACCGTCCTCAACGTGGGCCTCTGCTCGGGGACGATTTCCGGGTTGATCGCGAAGACGGGGAACCCGCGCTTCGTGTACGACGCCTACCGGCGACTGATCATGATGTACTCCGACGTCGTCATGGAGAAGGCGGCGGGGATCGAGCCGGCCGAGGGCAAGGGGATCCGCCAGCAGCTCGACCGCATGCTCGGCGAGATGAAGAAGGCGCGGGGCCGCGCGTCCGACGCCGACCTCACCGAGGCCGACCTCAAGGAGTTGGTGCAGCAGTTCAAGGCAAGGGTGCGCGAGGTGCTGGGCAAGGAGTTCCCGGACGACCCGATGGAGCAGCTCTGGGGCGGGATCGGGGCGGTGTTTTCCTCCTGGGACGGGAAGCGGGCGATCTCCTACCGCCGCATCGAGGGGATCCCCGACGAGTGGGGGACCGCCGTCACCGTGCAGGCGATGGTGTTCGGCAACATGGGCGACACATCGGCCACCGGCGTGGCGTTCACCCGCAACCCGGCCACCGGCGAGAACAAGTTCTACGGCGAGTGGCTCGTCAACGCCCAGGGCGAGGACGTGGTGGCGGGGATCCGCACCCCGAACCCGCTCAACGAGGCCACCAAGAACGAGCAGAACAAGGCGCTGCCGTCGCTCCAGACCGCGATGCCCGACGTGTACCGGCCGCTCGAGGCGATCCGCAACAACCTCGAGGCGCACTACCACGACATGCAGGACATCGAGTTCACGATCCAGGAGGGGCGCCTGTGGATGCTGCAGTGCCGCACCGGCAAGCGCACCGGCACGGCCGCGCTCAACATGGCGATGGACATGCTCGAGGAGCGGCTGATCGGGAAGGACGAGGCGGTGATGCGCCTCGCCCCGGCCCAGCTCGACGAGCTGCTCCACCCGATCGTGGACCCGGCCGCCGAGAAGAACGCGGTCCTCGTCGCCAAGGGACTGCCCGCGGGGCCCGGCGGCGCCAGGGGCCAGGTGGTGTTCACCGCGGCGGACGCCGTCGCTTGGACGAAAGCCGGCAAGAAGGTGATCCTCGTGCGCGAGGAGACGAACCCGGAGGACGTGGAGGGGATGCGAGCGGCGGTGGGGATCCTCACCGCGCGCGGCGGCATGACCTCGCACGCGGCGCTCGTCGCCCGCGGCTGGGGGAAGTGCTGCATCGTCGGCGCCGGCGGCCTGGTCGTGGACGTCCACGAGAGGTCGCTGCTCGCCGGCGGGCGGACCTTCCGGGAGGGCGACGTCATCACCCTCAACGGCACGAAGGGGCACGTCTACGCCGGCTCCCTGGCGATGATGGACGCGACCGAGAACCCGCGCTTCGTCAAGTTCATGGCGCTCGCCGACGCGGTCCGCGCGATGAAGGTGCGCACCAACGCCGACACCCCCGAGGACGCCGCCAAGGCGCGCGAGTTCGGCGCCGAGGGGATCGGGCTGTTCCGCACCGAGCACATGTTCTACGGCAAGGGCTCCGAGCAGCCGCTGTTCCTGCTGCGCAAGATGATCGTCTCCGGCAGCCAGGCCGAGCGGCGCGCCGCCCTCGCCGAGCTCTTCCCGTTCGTGAAGAAGGACATCAAGGCGACGCTCGCGGTCATGGACGGCCTGCCGGTGACGATCCGCCTGCTCGACCCGCCGCTGCACGAGTTCGTGCCGACCCGGCCCGACGAGCGCGAGAAGCTCGCCCAGGCGCTCGGCATCACCGCCTCCGAGCTCGACAAGCGGGCCGACGACCTGCACGAGTCCAACCCGATGATGGGGCACCGCGGCGTGCGCCTCGGTGTGACGTTCCCCGAAATCTCCGAGATGCAGTTCCGCGCCATCTTGGAGTCGGCTCTCGAGCTGACGCGCGAGGGGAAGAAGGTCTTCCCCGAGATCATGGTGCCGGTCGTCGGTCTCGTCGCCGAGCTCGACGACCAGCTCGCGCTCGCGAAGCGGGTCCACGCCGAGGTGTGCGCCAAGTACGGGGTGGCCAAGATCGACCACATGTACGGCACGATGATCGAGATCCCGCGCGCTTGCCTCACCGCCGACAAGATCGCCGGCACCGCGGAGTTCTTCTCGTTCGGCACCAACGACCTCACCCAGATGACGTTCGGCTTCTCGCGCGACGACATCGGCGGCTTCGTCCCGGAGTACCTGGAGAAGCGCCTCCTCGCCGCCGACCCGTTCCAGATCCTCGACCGCGAGGGCGTGGGCCAGCTCGTGGAGATGGGGATCCAGCGCGGCCGCTCGGTGCGCCCGAAGCTGAAGGTCGGGATCTGCGGCGAGCACGGCGGCGAGCCGTCCTCCGTCGAGTTCTGCCACATCGCCGGGATGGACTACGTGTCCTGCTCGCCGTTCCGGGTGCCGATCGCCCGCCTCGCCGCGGCGCAGGCGCAGCTGACGCATCCGCGGGGGAAGCAACCGGGATTCGGGGTCCGGGGTCCGGGGTCCGCAAAGGCCAAGGCAGGAAAGGGCGCAGCGAAGAAGACCGCGAAGCCGGCGGCCAAGGCCAAGCCGGCGGTGAAGGCGAAGCCCAGCTCCAAACCGAAGGCGACGGCGAAGGCCGCGAAGCCGAAGTCGAGGCCGGCCGTGAAGGCGAAGGCGAAAGTGACCACGAGGCCCAAGACGAAGTCGGCCGCGAAGGCGAAGACCCGCCGGTAGCCGTCGCAAGCGATGGACACGGATCGATCCGCGGGCGGCCTTCGGGCCGCCCGCGTCGGTTTCAGCCCCTTCCTTCGGTGCGGTGGTATCCTCGACGGCCGTGAGACGGAGTCCCTTTCCGCCGCTCCGACATGGGAGGCACGCATGAGAAGAGCACGTACTGCGGCCGTCGCGCTGCTGGCGTTCGCGGGGGCCGCGGCCGCCGCATACCCGCAGGCCGCCCCCACCGCGAAGACGAAGCTGTCGTACCCCGCCGCCCACCGCGACGCGACGGTGGACACGTACTTCGGCACCAAGGTGGCGGCGCCGTACCAGTGGATGGAGGACCTCGGCAGCCCCGCTTTGAAGCAGTGGGTCGAGGCCGAGAACGCGCTGACCTCCTCGTACCTCGCCGGGATCCCGGTCCGGAGCTGGATCCAACAGCGGCTGACGCAGCTCTGGAACTACGCCAAGGAGACCACGCCGGAGCAGGTCGCCGGCGGCCGGATCTTCTTCGGCAGGAACTCGGGCCTCCAGAACCAGTCGGTGGTCTACGTCGCGGACTCGGCGACGGCCGCGCCGCGCGAGCTGCTCGACCCCAACGCGCTCTCGCCCGACGGCTCGATCGCGCTGCTCGGCTACGAGCCGTCGCCCCGCGGCGCGTACCTCGCCTACGAGCTTTCGCGCGGCGGCTCGGACTGGGTGACGATCCGCGTCCGCGACGTCGCCACCGGCAAGGACCTCCCCGACACGATCAGGTGGGTGAAGTTCTCGCGCGCCTCGTGGACCGAGGACGGCAAGGGCTTCTTCTACTCCCGCTACCCGGAGGCCCCGGCCGGCAAGACGATCAGCCAGCGGGTCGTCGACCAGAAGCTCTACTACCACCGCCTGGGGACCGACCAGAGCGCCGACGCGCTCATCTACGCGCGCCCCGACCTCCCCGAGTGGGTCATCGACGGCAACGTGAGCCAGGACGGCCGCTACCTCTTCGTCTACCTCCGCAACGGCACGGCGTCGCAGAACGAGCTTTTCTGCGTCGACCTCGGCAACCCGCTGGAGCCTGCGGTGGCCGCCAGGGTCGCGCCGCTGTTCACGAAGAACGACGCCGCCTACGCGGTTGTCGGCCACGAGGGGAAGACGCTGTTCCTCCGGACGACCCTGGGGGCGCCGAAGGGCCGGATCGTCGCGGCGGCGCTCGCAGACCCCGAGCCCGCGCACTGGCGCGTCGTGGTCCCCGAGGGCGAGGGGGTGATCCGGGGCGCGGCGATGGCCGGAGGCAAGATCCTCGTCAACCTCCAGGTCGCGGCCACGAGCCGGCTCGCCCTCTACTCCACCGCCGGCAAACCCGAGGGCGAGGTCGCGCTGCCGGGGCTGGGCTCGGTCGCCGGTCTTTCCGCCCGCGACGATTCGAACACCCTTTACTACGGCTTCACCTCGTACCTGATCCCCGCGTCCGTCTACACCTACGACGTCGCTAACGGCACGACCGGGACGTTCTTCAAGCCCGACGTGGCCTTCGACGCGTCGCCCTACGAGGAGAAGCAGGTGTTCTACCCGTCCAAGGACGGCACACGGATCCCGATGTTCATCGTGGCGAAGAAGGGCGTCAAGCTCGACGGGGACAACCCGACGATCCTGTACGCGTACGGCGGCTTCGACATCACGATCACGCCGGCGTTCAGCCCCTGGCTGCCGGCGTGGCTCGAGCTCGGCGGCGTCTACGCGGTCGCGAACCTGCGCGGCGGCGGGGAGTTCGGGGAGGCGTGGCACCAGGCCGGTATGCTGGGGAACAAGCAGAACGTCTTCGACGACTTCGCCTTCGCCGCCAAGTACCTGATCGCGGAGAGGTACACCACGTCGCGGCGGCTTGGCATCATGGGGTACTCGAACGGCGGCCTGCTCGTCGGCGCCTCCATCACGCAGAGCCCGGCGCTGTTCGGGGCGGCGTACGCGGGCGCGGGGGTCATGGACATGCTGCGCTACCAGAAGTTCTCGGGCGGCGCGCTGTGGGCCCCCGAGTACGGCGCCTCGAGCGACGAGAAGGCGTTCCGCTGGCTCCGCGCGTACTCGCCGCTGGCCAACGTGAAGCCGGGGACGTGCTACCCGCCGACGATCATCACCACGGCGGACCACGACGACCGCGTCGTGCCGAGCCACTCGTACCAGTTCGCTGCGGCGCTGCAGAACGCGCAAGGCTGCGCCAACCCGGTGTTGATCCGCGTCGAGACGAAAACGAGCCACGGCTACATGCCGACCGACAAAAGAATCGCCCAGACCGCCGACATCGACGCGTTCATGGCGGCGAACCTGGGCATCGTCAAACCGCCGGTCGCGGCCGCCAAGGCCCCGGCGCCGCACTGAGCGGGGGCCGCTCGGCAGGGGTGTTGCTCGACGGCCCGGGGTCGAGGATGATGGGCCGTGGGCGATCTCGACCGCTTCCAGCCGTTGTCGCTGGCGGCGGCGGCTCTGACGCTGCTGCTGTCGTTGCTCGTTTCGAGCGGCCTGCTCGTCCGGGTGATGGTGATCGAGATCGCCTTCCTCGTCATGATCTGGTGCGGCGGGATGATCGGGAAGTTCATCGGGCTCGGGATCACGCAGGAGACGCCTGGGTGCTTCGTCGCCGGGATCGGATGGGCGGGGCAGCTCCTGCTGCTGATCGGCGTCGCGGCGCTCGCGGTCGCAAGGCTCTTCCACCGCTGATCCGGCGGCGCCGCGCTTCCTCGGACGGGCGGCGGCGCGGGCGTTCGGGGACATGTCCGGCGCCGCTTCGTGGTTGAATAGAGACGTGGAGAGCGAGCACCCGCTGCTCGAGCGGGCCCGGCGGGCCCCCGAAGCGCCCGGCGTCTACCAGTTCCAGGACGCCAAGGGGAAGGTCCTGTACGTCGGCAAGGCCAAGCACCTGCGTCGGCGCGTGCTCTCCTACTTCTCGCGGCGCCTCGAGCCGCGCCTCGCCGGGATGCTCGCCCGCGCCAAAGGCCTCGAGTTCGTGGTCACCGGCACCGAGGTCGAGGCGCTCATCCTGGAGAACCGCCTCATCAAGCGCCACCGGCCCCGATTCAACGTCCTGCTGCGCGACGACAAGACCTACGCCTACGTCAAGCTGACCACCGGCGAGGCGTGGCCGCGCGCCTACCTCACCCGGCGGGTGCTCGACGACGGGCACAGCTACTTCGGCCCGTACCTCGGCCACGGGATGGCGGCCCGGGTCATGGACCTGATCCGGACCCGCACCCAGGTGCGCACCTGCTCGATCGAGGTCGACGGCTCGCTGCCGCGGCCGTGCCTCTACCACGACATGGGCGCGTGCCTGGGGCCGTGCGTCGCCGGCCTCACCACCCCGGAGGAGTACGCACGCGCCGTCGAGGAGGTCACGCTGCTGCTGGAAGGGCGGCACCAGGAGCTGCGGCCCCGCCTCGAGACGCAGATGTGGCGCGCGGCCGAGTCGCACGAGTTCGAACGGGCGGCCCGCTATCGCGATCTCGTCCGGGCGCTCGACGGGCTCGCGCACGGGCAGAACGTGGAGATCGCCGGCGCCGGCTCGGCGGACGTGCTCGGCGTCGAGGGCGACGGCGCCGACGCGTCGGCGGTGGTCCTGATCTACCGCGACGGCAAGCTCGTGGACAAGCGCGAGTTCCACTGGGAGGGGCTGGACGGACCCGCTGACGCCGGTTTCCTGGCGGCGTTCCTCGGGCAGTTCTACGAGGCCAACCCGGCGGTTCCGGAGCGCGTCGAGGTCCCGGCGATGCCGGAGGACGCCGAGGCGGTCGCGGGGTTCCTGCGCCAGCAGCGCGGTGCCCCGGTCAGGCTCGTGGTCCCGAAACGGGGGCGGCGGGCTCGAGTCCTCGATCTGGCGCAGGAGAACGCGCGCGAGGCGTTCCGCCTCCGTTTCCGCCACCCGCGGGGCGAGGCCGATCGGGTCGCGGCCGCGCTCGCGTCGGCGCTCGGACTCCCCAAACCGGTCTGGCGGATCGAGTGCTTCGACATCTCGCACCTCCAGGGAGAGGCGCAGGTCGCCTCGCTGGTTGTGTGGGAGCGGGGCAAGCTCAGGAAGGGCGAGTACCGCTCGTTCAACGTGCGCTCGGGGCGAGGCGCGGACGATCCGGGCGCGATCGCGGAGGCCGTGGAACGAAGGTACCGCAGGCGCCTGGCGGAAGGGGGCGCGCTTCCCGACCTGGTCCTGATCGACGGCGGCCGCACCCAGCTCGACGCGGCGCTGCGCGCGCTCGCCGCCGTCGGGTGCGAGCGTCCGGCGGCGGGGCTCGCGAAACGGCTCGAGGAGATCGTGCTCCCCGGTGCGGCGCGGCCGCTGCTGCTCGAGGCCCACGACCCGGTTCGGCTGCTGCTGGAACGCGTGCGCGACGAGGCGCACCGCTTCGCCGTCACCCGCCACCGGCGCCGGCGCAGCGCTCGCAGGCTCGCAACGCAGCTCCTGGCGGTGCCCGGGATCGGACCGCAGCGCTCGCGCCGCCTGCTGCGGGAGTTCGGCTCGGTGGACGGCGTCCGCGCGGCGACGCCGGAGGCGCTCGCGGCGGCCGTCGGGGCGAAGGCCGCGGCGACGCTGTGGCGAAGCCTGCACGGCGAGGGTGGCGCCGGTTGAACGGGGGGAACGAAACGGCAAACGGAACGGGTCGAAGGAAAGACGAGGCCCTGCGGCGAGCCTTGGCTCGGGCGCGGCTCGCTGTCGCTTCGACCTCCGGCCGTTGACCGTTTTCGCATGACCTGCCGCTGCACCCTTTGACGACTAGACCGAGTTTCGCTACTGTTGCGGGTATGGGACGCACATCGGCGGCGGGCCAGCTGGCCCTTTGGGTCGGGCGAAAAGGTAAGGGCACGGCGCGCCTGCGCTGGGCCGACACCGAGCTGGTGCTCTACGTTTCGGGGCTGCAGATCGTGGCGGTCGAGGGCGACGACCACGAGCGTCTCGCCGCCGCGTTCGGCCTCACCGACGGCGGTGAGTGGTTCGCCGAGGCGGCGGCGGCGGTGGCGGCCGGCCAGGTCTCGCAGGCCGAGGCCAACGCGGTCGTCAAGCGGTCGGTGTCCGAGCGGCTGCGGGAGTTCCTCATGGCGCCCGACGCGGAGGCGACCTTCGACAGCGCTCTCCCGTTCGAGCCCAAGGGCCTCACGATCTCCTACCCGCACCTCGTGATGGAGTTGGGGCTCGGCCCCGGCGGCGAGGAGCTGGTCGGCGTGTTCCTCCCCGATCCGGCGTTGATCCTCCGGCGGCTCCCGGACTTCCCGAAGCGGGTGGGCGCGCTCGGTCTGCCCGATGAGGCGATGGCGATCCTGGCCAAGGTCAACGACCAGCGGACCGCGCAGGAGATCTCGGACCCGTCTCCGCACGGCACGGACGTCGCTCTGCGCCTGCTCGCCGCGGCGGCCGGCGCCGGTCTCGTCGAGGCCGTGTCGAGGGTCGCCGAGACGCCGCTTTCCACGGCGCAAGCGCCGCGGTTCGGCCTCGCGCCGCGGCGCCGGATCTGGCCGCGGGTGGCGCTCGTCCTGGCGCTCGTGGTGGGCGCGGCCCTGCTGCTGTACTTCCGGCCATGGGAGAGCGCCGCCGTGGTCGGCGGCGGCGGGCCATGGGCCGTGGCCGTGGACGGCGGTTGTCAGCCCGCCGAGCTCGAGCGCCTCTACCGCCGCCAGGAACAGGACAAGTCGAACCTGCGCGTGGTCCCGTTCGGGCGCGGCGGGGACGGACAGTGCTACCGCCTGATCTGGGGCCATTTCCCGACGAAGGAGGCGGCGGAGGACACGATGGCGCACCTGCCGGCAGGGGTCGTCGCGCGGGGGTTCCCGCCGCACGTTGTCCGCGTCGAGGGCAGCACGCCTTGAGCGTGTCCTGAAAAGCAGCTAGACTCCGCTGAGATGACCCAGGGCCTGATACCGAAAGGGCGTTTCGACGCCGCCGGGTTGCCGTCGCTTCTTCGCGACGTCGTGCGCCGGCTGGCCGTCGGGCGGCTGGACATCGTGGGCCCGAGCGAGACGCGCCACATCTGGTTCGAGACCGGCCAGGCCCGCGCGGTGGCGTCCGACGCCGAGGACGAGAAACTCGGAAAGTGGCTGGTCAAGCGCGGCGTGCTCGACGCGAGCCGCATGGCGATCGCGCTGCTCCGCCAGCCGGACGGGGTCCGTTTCGGCGCGTTCCTCGTGCAGGAAGGGCTCCTCGGCCCCGAGGCGCTCACTAAGGAGCTCGAGGCGCTCTCGGTCGGAATCGTCTCGCACATGCTGCTGGAGCCGGGCGAGTGGAAGTACTTCGACGGGGAGAGGCTGCCCGTTGACGCGGTGTGTTTGGACATGACTACCGCCTCGCTGCTGGCGGCGGCCGTGCGCGAGCTGCCGGACGAGGCGGACCTGCGCCGGCTGGTCGGCGGCGACGGCTTCGTCTGGACGGCGCAGGACGCGATCCTGCTCTACCAGCAGCTGCGCCTGACGCCGCAAGAGGGGTACCTCCTGTCGCGGGTGGACGGGACGAGCACCGTGACGCAGCTGCAGCGGATCGCACCGATGCCCCCCGGCGAGTACCTCCGCGCTCTGGCGGCGCTCGCGGTGACGGGGCTTCTCGAGATCCGCCAGAACTCGGCAGTCAGACCGCTGGCGCACGCCGAGGTCGAGACGCCGGCCGAGCCCAAAGCGGAGGCCGAGGAGGCGTTGCAGTACAGCGTGCAAGAGCAGCGCGAGTACGCGGAAGTGATCAAGCTCGCGGCCGAGATCCGGCACCGCGACTACTACAAGCGGTTCGGACTCTCGCCCGGGGCGACGCAGGACCAGATCCACTCGCGGTACCTCGAGTTCGTGAAGCTCTACCACCCCGACCGCGCCCGGGAGACGCACCTGACGTCGCTCAGGAACGAGCTGGGCGAGATCTACTCGGCGCTCCAGGAAGCGTACGAGACGCTGGGGCACACGGAACAGCGGACGCGCTACGAGAAGACGCTCGCGACCTCCCACGACATCGACACCTACCAGGCGGAAGAGCGGCGCCGCTCCGCCCGCAGCGCGGTTGTGGACGCCAACGTCAACCGCGCCAGGGAACTGTTGCGCGCCGGCGATGTCGGGATGGCCGTCCAGCTGCTCGACCAGGCGGCGCGCCTGAACCCGACCGCCGAGACGCTTCTCCTGCTCGCGCGCGCCGAGTTCAAGAACCCGATGTGGAGCCAGCGGGCGCTCGACCACCTCAAGCACGCGGTCGCGCTCGCGCCGGAGTTCACCGAGGCATGGCTCGAACTCGCGAACTTCTGGGCGACGCGCAAGCAGGAGGACCGGCAGCGGCAGTGCCTCGAGCGGATCCTCGACTACGAGCCCGCCAACGAGGACGTCCGGGCCGCGCTCGCCAGCCTCAAGCGGCCGAAGATCCTACGCCGGCGGTCCTGACAGGGAGGACCCTGGCGTGCCCTGGCTGCTGGACGGCAACAACCTGGCGCACGGGGGATCGCGCGAGAAGGTCCGCCGGGCCGCGCTGGCGGTGGCGAGGCGCGAACGGGTCCGGATCGTGGTCTTCTTCGACGGGTCCCCGCCCCCTGGTTCCGGCGACTCCGAGACGCTGGGCGCAGTCGAGGTGCGGTACGTGGGGCACGCGGACAGCGCCATCGTGGCGTTCCTGCGTCCGCACGGGCGGGGGTGGCGCGTGGCGACCGACGACCGCGAGCTCTCGCGCCTGGCGCGCGACGCCGGCGCCGAGACGGTCTCCGCTGCGGCGTTCTGGCGGAAGGCGGCGGCCGCGCCGGCGCCCGACGGCGCCGGCGGGGGGGGCGGTGTCGCGGACGAGGTCGCCTATTTCCGGGACCCGGGCCACCGGCTGCCGGACACGCCCAAGCGGGTCCCGCGCCCCCGACGGCGCCCGGGCCGCGGATAGGGGATACAATCATGGACGGCACCGGAGGCGGCAGGCGCTCGCGATCCCGCCTCGGGCGGGACCGAGGAAAGTCCGAACTCCTGATGGGAGCACGCTGGGTAACGCCCAGCCGCGGCAACGCGAGGGAAAGTGCCACAGAAAACACACCGCCCGGCGGACGTCGCCGGGTAAGGGTGAAAAGGTGGGGTAAGAGCCCACCGCCCGGCCGGCGACGGCCGGGGCACGGCAAACCCCGTGCGGAGCAAGGCCAAATAGGGGGATCGACGGGGCCCATCACCGGATCCGCCGCAAGGCGGGCGATCCCCGGGTAGGCCGCTCGAACCGGCCGGCGACGGCCCGGTCAGAGGAATGAGCGCCATCCCGCTTCCGGCGGGACACAGAACTCGGCTTATCGCCGCCCCTGGTGCCGGCGTGGGGGTCCGCAAGGGCCCCCGCGTCTTTTTTTGGCGTCCACGCCGCGAGGACTAGAATCAAGAAGTGAGTGCCCAACCGCGTCCGCTGCCGAGGCCGCTGGCGCCGGGCGCGCGGATCGGGGTGATGGCGCCCGCCGGGCCGTGCGACCCGCGAGCGCTCGCCGCCGGCGCCGACGTGTTGCGGGGGGCGGGATACGAGGTGATCTGCGCGCCCAACGTGGCCACCCGCACCGGGCACCTCGCAGGCACCGACCGCGACCGGCTCGCGGGGATCGTCGGTCTGCTCGACGAAGGGGTCGAATGCCTGATGGCGGCGCGCGGCGGGTACGGCACGATGCGGCTGCTGCCCGACCTGCCGTGGGAGCGCCTCGCCGCCTGGGCGGGGTGGGTCGTCGGGTTCTCGGACCTCACCGCGCTGCACGCGGGGCTCGCGACCCGGTTTCCGCGCGCCACGCTGCACGGCCCGATGGCGGCGTCGCTCGGGCGGGACGCGCCCGGCGCCGAGGGGCTCCTGACCTGGCTGGCAGGTCGAGCGCCGCACCGACTGTTCGACCTGCGACGCGCGAGGGTGCTGCGGCCGGGAGTCGCGCGCGGCGTCGCGGCGGGTGGGACGCTCTCGATCCTCGCGGCGCTGGCTGGAACGGGGTTCGAGCCCGACTACGAGGATGCCGTGCTGTTCCTCGAGGACGTCGCGGAGCCGCTCTACCGCCTCGATCGTCTGTTGACCCAACTCCGGCTCTCCTCTAGACTTCTGCGCGTCAAAGCGGTCGTGGTCGGACGGCTGGCGCGGTGCGGGCGGGGCGAGGCGGGTTGGCGCGACCGCTTCCGCGAGCTTCTCCTGGGATCGCTGCCGACGGATGCGGTCGTCGTGGAAGGGGTTTCGTTCGGCCACGGGGGCGGCAACGCTCCTTTCCCCCTCGGGGTCGAGGTCGAGGTCGACACCCCCGGAGGCGAGATCAGCTGGGGAGGTGGCTAGGTGGTGAAGGTCCGGATCGGCGGCGAGACGCACAGGTTGCAGGAGTTGCTCGCCCGGTTCCCGGCGGGATCCGTGATCTTCCGCGAGGGCGACCTCGGCCGGGAGATGTTCATCATCCAGAAGGGCCACGTCCGCATCTCGCTCTCGGTCGGCGGCCACGAGCAGGAGGTGGCCGTCCTGGAGAAGGGCGACTTCTTCGGCGAGATGGCGCTGCTCGACCAGTCGCCCGCGCGCTCGGCGACCGCGGTCGCGGTGGACGAGGTGGAGGCGCTGCAGCTGCGCAGCACGGACCTCGACCTGCTCCTGCGACGCAAACCGGACATCGCGGTCCGGATGATGACGAAGCTCTCGGAACGCTTGCGCGAGACGAACCGGCGCTTCGAGGAGCTCGGCACCCGCACCGAACTGGCGGCGCTCGCGCCCGCCCCGGCCGGCCAGGGAATCGAGGCGCGGGCCGTGCTCGCGCACGAGACGTCGGGGCGCCTGTTCCCGCTGTTGCCTGGCGGGGACACGACGCTCGGCCGCCACGACCCGGTCACCGGCGTGACCCCTGACGTGGACCTGAGCCGGCTCGACCCGGAGCGCACTGTGTCGCGGCGCCATGCCACGATTCACGACGGCGATGGGGCGCTTACGATCACGGAGACGAGCGCGTCGACGAACGGGACGTTCGTCAACGGCGTCAAGCTCGAGCCGCTGAAGCCGTACCCGCTCGCCAACGGCGACGGCGTGCAGCTGGCCCTGGTGGCGATGCGGCTCCACGTGGTCTTCGGCGGCGGATGACGCTCGCGCTCGAGTGCCCGCTGTCGGCGGTCAAGGGCGTGGGCGCCGCGGGCGAGCGGATGTTGCTGGCCGAGGGCCTGGCCACCGTCGGCGACCTGCTCTGGCGCCTGCCGCACCGGTACGAGGACCGCTCCAACCCGGTTCGGATCGGCTCGCTCACGACGCCGGACGCGACCGTGACGGTGAGCGGACGTCTGGTCCAGCTCGTCGAGCGCGGCGCCCGGAACCGGCGGATGCGCATCGTCGAGGCCGTCATCGACGACGGTACGGGTTCGCTCCCGGTCGTCTGGTTCAACCAGCCGTACCTGGCGAAGACGCTTCCCGCCGGCGCCCGGGTCTGGCTGCACGGCGCCGTCAGGATCGCGCGCAGCGGGTGGGGGCTGCAACTCGTCGCGCCCGAATGGGAAGTCGAGGAGGAGGACGGCGAGCCGATCCACCTCGGCCGCATCGTTCCGATGTACGGGAAGCTGGGGAGGTGGGGCGGGCGGCGGGTGCGCACGCTCGTGGCGCGGGCCCTCGAGGACCTGGGGGAGGTCGAGGACCCGTTCGCGGCGGTCCTGCCGGCCGAGCTCGCCCTGCCCCCGCTCGGCGACGCCCTCCGGTGGGCGCACTTCCCTCGGCCGCCGGCGAGCGATGTTGCGCTCGGCGACCTGTTCGAGGACCTCGCGCGGCGCCGAACCCCGGCGCACCGGCGCCTGGCGTTCGAGGAGCTGCTCGCCCTCGCCGTGGTGCTCGAGCGGGAGCGCGGCCGGCGGCGGCGGCAACACGCGCCGGCGTGCTCGATCACCGACGACATCCGCGAGAGCGCGCGCCGCGTGCTCCCGTTCCACCTGACGGAGGCGCAGCGACGGGTGCTCGCCGAGATCGTCGCGGACCTGCAGCGCGAGTTCCCCATGGCCCGCCTCCTCCAGGGCGACGTCGGCTCCGGCAAGACGATCGTGGCGGCCCTGGCGGCGCTGGTGGCGCTCGCCGCAGGGCACCAGGTCGCGCTCCTCGCCCCGACCGAGCTGCTGGCGCAGCAGCACCATTCGACGCTGACCCGCCTGCTGGCCCCGACGCCGTACCGGCCCGAGCTGCTGATCGGGTCGCTGCCCGCCGGCGAGAAGCGCCGCGTGCGGCAGGGACTCGAGGACGGGAGCGGCCACCTCGTCGTCGGGACCCACGCCCTGCTGGAGGACGCCGTGGTCTTCGGGCGTCTCGGACTCGCGATCATCGACGAGCAGCACCGCTTCGGCGTCGCGCAGCGGCAGGCCATGCTCGCCAAGGGCGCGGCCCCGCACCTGCTGGTGTTGACCGCGACCCCGATCCCGCGCTCGCTCGCGCTCTCGCTGTACGGCGACCTCGACCTCTCGGTGATCGACGAGATGCCCCCGGGGCGGACGCCGGTGCGCACGCTGCTGCGGGACGACGCCGCGCGGGGGCGGCTCGCGGAGTTCCTGCGCAAGGAGGTCGCGGCCGGTGGGCAGGCGTACTGGGTGTTCCCGCTCATCGAGGAGTCGGAGAAAGTCTCGGCGCGCGCCGTAGAGACGCATCTGCGGGCGGTTCGCCAGGCGCTCGGCGGCGTGCGGGTGGAGGCGGTCCACGGGCGGACGCCGGCCGGCGAGCGCGAGTCCGCGATGGCGGCGTTCGCCGCGGGTGAGGTGGGCGTGCTCTGCGCGACGACGGTGATCGAGGTCGGCGTGGACGTGCCCAACGCCTCCGTGATGGTGATCGAGAACGCGGAGCGTTTCGGCCTGGCGCAACTCCACCAGCTGCGCGGGCGGGTGGGGCGCGGCCGCCGGCGCTCGTTCTGCGTGCTGCTCACCGGACCCGATTGCTCGGAGGAGGCGAGGCGGCGCCTCGAGGTGGTCGCCGCGACGGGCGACGGGTTCCGCATCGCCGAGGAGGACTTCCGGCAGCGCGGCCCCGGCGAGCTGACGGGGCTGCGGCAGTGGGGGAGGCCGGAGTTCCTGGTGGCGAGCCTGTGGGCGCACCGGCGCGAGCTCGAGGCGGCGCGAGCGCTGGCCGCGGCGGCCGGTCGGCGGGGGGAGCTGGCGGCGCTGGCCAAGATGGTGCGCTGCCCCGGCGGCGTCGGCCCGGAGGTCGCGGCCGGCTGACGGGCGCGGCGGAGCCGAGCCGCTCGTTTCGGCGCCCGCCGCGAATCACGCTAGAATCTGAGCCATGGCGAACGCCGAACACGTGCGCTTGGTGCTGTCGCCGGATTGGTCGCGCTGGCGCGCCGAGAACCCCCGCATCATTCCGGACCTGGTCGAGGCGGAGCTCGGCGGCCAGAAGCTGCGCGGCGTCGATCTGTCGCGGTCGATCCTGACGCGGGCCAACCTCGTCGGTGCCGACCTGACCGGCGCCAACCTCGCGAACGCCGAGATGGATGGGGCGTTTCTGTCCGGCGCCGTGCTCGACGGCGCCAACTGCAGCGGTGTCCGTTTCGACCTCCTGGAGGTCCGGGACTGCTCGTTCAAGGGCGGCGTGCTCACCGGCGCGACGTTCCGCGGCGCGGATTTCTCCGGCTCCGACCTCGCCGGGGCCAACCTCGCGCAGGTCAACCTCGAAGCCGCCGTCCTGGACGGGGTCAACTTCGCCGGCGCGGACCTGACGGGGGCGTCGCTGCGCGGCGCGCGGATGGACCGGGCGCGCCTGGTGGGAACGACGCTGGTCGGGGCGATCCTCGAGGGCGTCAACCTCGCGGGGAACGACCTCAGCGGCGCCGACCTGCGGGAGGTGGAGGCGACCCGCATCCAACTCCCCGGCGCCACGCTCGTGGGGGCCAAGCTCTGGAAGGCCAAGATGCGGGAAGGGAATTTCCTGCGCGCCGACCTCCAGGGCGCCGAATTCGACGGGACCGACATCAGCCACTGCACCTTCCGCTACGCCAACCTGGAGGACGCGCGGTTCATCAACTGCGACGCGCAGGCGGCCGACTTCCGCGACGCGATGCTCCTCCACACGGAGTTCACCGGCGTCCAGATGGCGGCCGCCCAGCTCGCCGGCGTGGACTTCCGCTCACCGAAGCTGGGGCGGTTGTCGCTGGTGCGCGCGAACCTCACCGGGGCGACGTTCATCGGTTGCAACCTGAAGAGCTTTCGGTTCGAGCAGGCGCGCATGGAGGGGGCCGACATGCGCGAGGTCAACCTGGAGGGGGCGAAGCTCGACGGGGCGATCCTCACTGGCGCGAACTTGCGCGGCAGCCGGCTGCGCCAAGCGTCGCTGGTGGGGACGGTGGCGATCGACGCCGACCTCTCGGGTTGCGACCTGATCCTCGCGGATCTGGCGGGCGCCGACTTGACCCGCGCCGACCTGCGGTTCTCGCGGCTCGTGGGCGCCAACTGCCGCCGCACGTTGTTCCGCTTTGCCGACTGCCGCAAGGCCGACTTCAACAAGGCCAACGTCGGGAGGGCGAACTTCTGGGGCGCGCTGATCGGCGGAGCACAGCTGCCGGCATCGGCGATCCACTGGCGGATCGGCCGGGTGATCACCGCGGTCCTGACGGCGAGCCAGCGCAAGCGCCAGCAGAAGGAGAAGCGCGACCAGGAGCGCCGCATCCGCGAGACCGTGCGCCTGGTCCGGGAGATCGAGGAGAAGGACCCGCGGCTGCGCCGTCAGGTCCAGCGCTCCGCCCGCCTGCAGCAACCCTAGCCGAGCGATACGGGGGGCACGCGGAGCTCAGGCGCGGCGGCCGCCGCGCCGGCCAGCGTCGCGAGGTCCGGCGGGAGCGGGATCGCGAGGCTGGCGGGCGGTCCGGCGAGCCGGTCGGCGGCGCGCAGGAGGAGGCGGCGCGCGGGGCCACCTCGGCCGTGCTCGACGTGCCACGCGGCGGCCGCGAGCATGATCAACCCCTGCATCAGGCGCCGTTCGCGGCCCTGGAGCCGGCGCCAGGCGCGCTCCCAGCGCTCGTGCGCGTCCCGGAACCGCCCGGCGCGGTATGCGGAGAGGCCATCCCTTTCGCTCTCCGCGGCATCCTCGGGGTCGGGGGGCCGGTCAGCCGTTTGCGCTCCCCGGCGGCCCGGCCGGCCTCGTCTCGAGCTCGACCGCCCTGAGCTTGACGAACGGGAGCTCCAACGCCCTGCGGCGCACCTCGAGCACGCCGGGGAACGGGCCGGAGAACGCCCCGCTCGCGCGGTAGACGTACTCGTGCTCTGGCGTGTAGAGCTCCGTCTCCCGAGCCTCCGGGTCCTGCTCCTCGCGCTCCTCGATGTCTTCGCCTTCCACGCCCGGGGGCAGCCCTGCCAGCAGCTCCGTCCTGATCCTGGCGGCCAGTTCCCGCGAGAACGCCGCGGCGGAGAAACGCACTCTCGCGCGCACGACCTCGTTCATGCCTTCGAGCTCGAGGCCGGCCTCCCTCCCTCCGCGCCGCAATGCCGCGGCGATGTCCAGCGCGAGGTCCGCCGGCGCGAACACCAGGTGGTGCGACCCCAAGGACAGGAGCTCCCGCATCCGCCGGGAGAAGCGCGCCTCCTCCAGGTCGAGGCCGCCGCCGAACACGGCCGCCCCATGCGCGCCAGGAGTTGCTTCGCACGCCGCGACGAACCCCCGCACGGCGCTCTCGATGCCGGACACGCTGATCTGGTACCAGACGCTCATGGCTGTCAGCTCCTCAAACGAGGAACATCCAGGTCGCCAGCAGGAAGACCGGCGCCAGGACCGGGAGTGTGTAGCGAAGAATGTAGCCGAAGAAAGAGGGCATCTCGACCCCGGCCTCCTCGGCGATCGACTTCACCATGAAGTTCGGCGCGTTGCCGATGTACGTGTTGGCGCCCATGAACACGGCGCCGGTCGCGATCGCCTGCAGGTAGGCGTGGTTCTCCGCGACGAGCCTCAAGATGGCCTGCCGTTCGGGCAGCCCGGGGTAGATCCGGCCGACCGTGGTCGAGAGGAACGTCAGATAGGTCGGCGCGTTGTCGAGGAACGACGAGAGCAGGCCGGTCCCCCAGAAGAACTGCGCCGGGGTCGTGACCGCGTGGATAACAGGCCCCAGGGCGCCTTGCTCCCCGGCCCGCAGCACCAACAGCACCGGCGCGATGGTGGCGAAGATGCCGGCGAAGAGGATGGCGACCTCGCGCACCGGCCCCCACGTGTACCCGTTCTCCTCCCGGGTGCTGCGCCTCGTGCTCGCCAGCGAGCCGGCCGCCAGGAGAACCAGGACCGCGTCGCGCAGGAGGTTCTGGACCTGGAGGTTGACGCCCAGTACCGAGACGGCGCCCGGGTGCCAAACGCCGGACACGACGACGGCAGCCACCACCCCCGCGAGAAGGATGAAGTTGTGCCAGCCTTCCACCTGGAGAGGCTCGTGCGGCACCCGCGAGGGCGCCCGCACGGCGGCGTCCTCGCGCCTCCAGTGGTAGACGTCGAGCGCCACGTAGGCCGCGAGGACGAGCCCCGCCACCAGGAGGAGTTCGCGCCACAGGGTCAGACTCCACGAGAACGGCACGCCGTGCAGGAACCCGAGGAACAGCGGCGGGTCGCCGAGCGGGGTCAGCACGCCGCCGATGTTGGCGACGAGGAAGATGAAGAAGACGACGGTGTGGGCCTTTCGCCGTCGCTGCCGGTTGGCGCGCAGCAGTGGGCGGACCAGCAACATGGCGGCGCCGGTGGTGCCGATCAACGACGCGAGCGCGGTGCCGGCCACCATGACCGCGGCGTTGGCCCACGGCGTGGCGCGCAGCGTGCCGCGAACCAGGATCCCGCCCCCGATCACGAACAGCGTGCCGATCAGGATGATGAACGGGACGTAGTCGAGGAGCGCCGTATGGAGGATCTCGGCCGCTGCGGCCCGGCCGTTTGCGGCGACGAACGGGACCACCAGGACCAGGCCCCACGCCGCTGTGATCTTGGGGTAGTGGTGGTGCCAGAAGCGCGGCGCGAGGAGGGGAAAGAGCGCGATCGAGAGCAGGATCCCGAGGAACGGCAGCGCGCTCCACGCGGGCAACGTCCGGCCGAGGTCCGAGCCGGCCGAGCCTCCGGCTTCGGCGATGCCGGCCGCCGTGAACGCGGCGGCCGCAGAGGCCAGACCAGCGAGAACTCGCATGCGCGCTGCCTCCTCCCCGCCCGCAGACCGGTGCCGGACCGTGCTCCCGCGAGGCTAACACACGGGCCTGCCACGACGGCGCTACGATAGCCAGTCAGGAGGAGCCATGATCCCAGTCCTCGACAGCGCGGCGATGCGCGAGGCCGATCGCGTGACCATCGGCGAGCTCGGCGTCCCCAGCCTGGTGCTGATGGAGTCGGCCGCCGCAGCGGTGGCCGATGTTGTGGCCGAGAGGTTTCCCGGCGCGGGCCGGTTGGTGGCGGTGTGCGGCCCGGGTAACAACGGCGGCGACGGGCTCGCGATGGCGCGCCAGCTGCGCTGCCGCGGCTTCGACGTGGCCGTGGGGATGCTGGTCGCGCGCCGGGCGCTCAAGGGCGACGCGGCCTCTCAGCTCGAGTTGGCGCGGCGCTTCGGCGTGCCGGTCGCCGACTGTTCACGGGGTGGGAACGGTCGCCTCGCCGAGCTCCTGGCCGGAGCCGACGTGGTCGTGGACGCGCTCTTCGGCACGGGCCTCGACCGCCCCCTGACCGGCAGGTGGGCCGAGGCGGTTCGCCTCGTCAACAGCTCCGGCCGGCCGGTCGTCGCCGTGGACCTCCCGTCGGGGCTGCTCGGCTCCTCGGCCGCCGCCGACGGTCCCAGTGTCCGGGCCGACGTGACGGTGACGTTCGCGGCGCCGAAGGTGGCCCATGTGTTGCCGCCCGCGTGCTGGCGGTGCGGCGAGGTCGCCGTGGCGGCGATCGGCATCCCGCCCTGGGTGGTGGATGCCCAGGCGTCTCTCGGGCTCCTCGAAACCGAGGACGTCGCGGGGTGGTTGCCGCGGCGGGAGCCCGACGCCCACAAGGGAACGTTCGGGCACCTCCTCGTCGTCGCCGGGCGCGAGGGCCGGGCTGGGGCGGCGGCGCTCGCGGCGCGGGCCGCGGTGAGGCTGGGCGCCGGGCTGGTCACGGTCGCGACCACCCGGGCGGCCGGGGCCGCAGTGCAGGCACTCGTCCCCGAGGCTATGGTGAACGTGCTCGATGCTGGCGATGGCGGCGAGGTCGCCGGCGACGGCATCGAGGTGTCGCTCGGCAGGGCCACGGCGCTCGCAGTGGGGCCGGGCCTGGGCACAGGCGACGGCCCGCGCCGCCTTCTGGGGTCGATTCTGGAGGTGTGGCGCGGGCCCCTGCTCCTCGACGCCGACGCCCTCACTCTGCTCGCGGGCCGCCTGGGGGCGCTGCGGGCCCGGGCGGTGACGCCCGTGCTGACGCCGCACCCGGGCGAGCTGGCGCGCCTGCTCGGGGTCCCGACGGCCGACGTCGCGGCAGACCGGCTGGGCGCGGCGCGATCCGCCGCGGAGGCCGGCGGTGCCGTGGTTCTCGCCAAGGGGGCGCGCACCGTGATCGTGGGCGGCGGAGGGCTTGCCCTCGTCAACCCGACTGGCACGCCGGGTCTGGCCTCCGGCGGAACCGGGGACGTCCTGAGCGGGGTGGTCGGCGCGCTGCTGGCCCAGGGCGTGGCGGCGCGCGAGGCGGCGGCGGCCGGCGCGTTCCTGCACGGCCGGGCGGCGGAGATCGCGGGCGAGCGTTTCCCCGGCGCGGTCCCCGCCGGTGAGCTCGTCGAGCGCCTTGCGGCCGCGGAGGCCGAGGTCAGGCAATCGGGATGAGCGGCGCCGGACGAGGCAGGGGCGGGAGGCTCTCCGACGCCGCCGCCACCGAGGCGCTGGGCGCCAGGCTGGCCGAGGCCCTGCGGCCCGGCGACCTCGTCCTCCTCGAGGGCCCGCTCGGGGCCGGGAAGACGACGCTGGTGCGCGGGCTCGTGGCGGCGCTCGGGGGCGATCCGCTCGAGGTGTGCTCTCCGACGTTCGTGCTGCTCGAGAGTTATGTCGTGTCGGGCGGCGGGATCGCGCGCCTGCACCACGCCGATCTCTACCGCCTGCGGGGGCGGGGGAGCGCGCCGCTCGACGAGGTCGGGCTGGGCGACGCGCTCGACGACCCGGCGGCGGTCACCGCCGTAGAGTGGCCGGAGTCGTGGAGCTGGCTGGGGGGCCTGGCGCGGCGGGTCTGCCGCGTCCGCCTCGACTACGAGGGCGACGGGCGCCGCGCCTGCGTCGATTGGTCGGGGCCGGAGATCTGACCGAACCCGTCCGCCGTCAGCGCTCGACGGGCTGGCGCAGAGAAGCTCAGCGCTTGAAGAACCCGCTCTGAGGCTTCTCCGGCGCGGCCTTGCCCGCGCCGGCCAGCTGCTGGTTCAGCTCGCGGATGCGCTCGTTGAGCTTTTCGATGCGCCCTTCGGCATCGCGGAGCACCCGCTCCTTCTCGGCGCGCACGGACTCGAGCTGGTTCCGCAGTTCGGCCGCTGTGGTGCCGGTCGAGGCCAGGTCCTGCCGCGCCGCCGCGAGCTGGGTCTCGACCTGAGCGAGGAGCTCGTCCTTTTCGAGTGTGCGCTGCTTCCACCGCTCCTCCTGCTCCTCGTAGAGCCGTTTGATCTCCATCAACTCGATGATGCTCGCAAAGTCGGCGGGGGATGGTGCCACCGTGCCCTCCCGCTGCGCTTCCTCGATCCGTGGGAAAAGCTTGCGCAGCTTCAATGAAAGATCGTCCGGGTCGTTCGACTTCTCGCGTGCCATCTCGTACGTGATGACCCCGTTCGCGAGCAGCGCGATGAGGCTCTGGTTCATGCTTTGCATACGGAAGTACGCGACCGAGTTCTCGATGTCGTCGTGGATCTCCTTGATCTCGCCGTGCTCGATATTCCTCGAGATCTTGGGGGAGTTGACGAGGACCTCGACGGCCGGCACCAGCCCCTGGCCGTCGGCGCGGTTGACGAGCTGCATCGACACGACCGCCCGCAGCACCTGCGCGAGCTGGGAGCGGACCTGCCCCTGCTGGTCGGGCGGGAACAGGTCGATGATGCGGTCGATCGTCTGGCTCGCGTTGTTGGTGTGCAGTGTGGAGAACACCAGGTGGCCCGTCTCCGCCGCCGTGATCACGGTGGACACGGTGTCGAGGTCGCGCATCTCCCCGACCATGATGACGTCGGGGTCCTGCCGCATCGTGTTCCGCAGCGCCTCGCGGAACGCCGGCGTGTCGGTGCCCACCTCGCGCTGGGAGACCGTCGCCATGTGGTCGGTGAACAGGAACTCGATCGGGTCCTCGATCGTGACGACGTGGCACGGCCGGGTGCGGGCGATGTCCTGGATGATCGCCGCAAGGGTGGTCGACTTGCCGGAGCCGGTGGGTCCGGTGATCAGCACCAAGCCCGGCGGCAAGCTCGAGAACGTGGCCACGATCTCGGGCAGGAGCAGGTCGTCGTAGTTCTTGATGTCGAACGGGATGCGGCGGAACACGGCGGCGATCGAGCCGCGCTGCTGGAAGATGTTGCAGCGGAAGCGGGCCACCCCGGCCACCCCGTACCCGATATCGACCGACTGGTACTCGTCGAACTTCTTATGCTGCCACGGGTTGAGGAGCGGGAACACCATCTCCTCGATGTCCTTCGGCTTGAGGGCCACCGACTTGATCGGCACGAGCCTGCCCTGGAGCCGGAGCAACGGGGGGCGGGTCGGCTTGAGATGGAGGTCCGATGCGCCCTTCTTGGTCATGAACTTGAGAAGGTCGTCGAGGCCAAGCGGCGCGTCCATGGATCAAATCTAGCATCGCGTACGGACGGGGGTCAACGAGCGGACCCGGGCGCGAGGCGGCGGCGCGCCTGCGCGGCGTTCCGGAGTTCGCCCCGCGCCTGGGCCAGGCGGAGGTCGCGGACGGCGAGGCCGCGCGCCGGTCCGGGCGGCAGGTCGAGGAGATCCGCGATCTCGGTGCCCGACAGCAGGGGCGGGCGCGCGGAGAACCTGCGCTGCCAGCGCAGCAGAGCCGCGGCGGGGGGGAGGAGGTCGCTGCCGCCCGCCGCGCCGCGGGCGACCGCCCACGCCAGCGCGGCCTCGAGGAGATCGTCCGCTCCTGCCGCCAGCGCCCGCTCGGCCGGCGTGTCGCGGCCGAGGAACGCCGCCAGACGCCCGCCGAGCGCGGCCGCCGCCGTGGCGTGCGCCGCGGCGCGGGCCGGCCACCCGGCGGCGGCGAGCGCGGCCGCGGCCGGCCCCTCGTGCCATGCGTCCGGGAACCCGGCTGCGGCGGCCGCAAGGACGGCGGGAGCAACCTCCGCGGCGCCGCGGGCGAGCGGGCCGCGGCCCGCTTGCCTGCGGGCCAGCTCGCCGGCGAGCGCCTCCGCCTCAGGCGCGTGCGCGTAGCCGTCCCACTCCGGTAGGAGCACCTGTAGGACGCCGATCCGCGCGGCCACGGCGAGGGCCCGGGCCGCCGCGCGACCGGCCAGAAGGGTGCGCAGCTCGTCGCACACGCGCTCGCGGGCCACGCCGGCCAGGCCCCGCGCGGCCTCCGCCAGGAGGCGCTCGGTCGCCGAAGTGAGACGGAGCTGGGGGTGGGTGGCGAGCAGGCGGACGGCCCGCAAGACCCGCAACGGGTCGTCGCGCAGGTTCGCGGGACGGACGACACGGATCCTCCCCGCGGCGAGGTCGTCGAGACCTCCGACCAGGTCCAGCAGCGGGCCGCGCGGCAGCCGCCAGAACATCGCGTTGACCGTGAAGTCGCGCCGGAGGACGTCCTCATCGATGCCGCCGGCGATCCCCCAGACGTCCACCTGGCGTGCCTCCGCGCGGACGCGCCACGTCACCAGGGGCGCCCGCCCGAGGGGGAAGCAGCTCCCCCGGAGATGCGCGGCGACCGCCTCGGCGGCGGCGCGGGGGTTGCCGGTGACGGCGAGGTCGAGGTCGTGGGTCGGCAAGCCGAGGAGGCGGTCGCGGAGCGAGCCCCCGGTCAGGAACACCTGGCCGTCGATGCCGGCCCGGGCCAGCTGCCTGAGGCGCGAGGAGGCGAGCAGCCGCCGCGCGGCCTCGACGCCGGTCATCCCTCGCCCGTCCACAGCGGCAACTCGACGAAGAAGCGGCTGCCGGCGTCCGGGACGCTCTCGACCCACACCCTGCCGCCCATCGCCAGCGCCAGCCTCCGCACGATTGCCAGCCCGAGCCCCGCGCCCTCGGTGAGGTTGCTGCCGGGTACGCGGACGAACTCGTCGAAGATGCGGGGAAGGAGACCCGGCGGAATGCCGACGCCCGTGTCCCGCACGCAGATCACCGCCCGGTCGCCGCGCTGCTCCACCGCGACGGTGACCTCGCCCCCGGGCGGCGTGTACTTGAGGCCGTTCTCGACGAGGTTGCGGAGCACTTGGTCCAGGCGCTGCAGGTCGGCCCGCAGCGCGAGGTCGGCGGCGGGGGCGGCCGCGAGGCCGACCCTGGCCGCCACGGCGATCGGACCGAGCTCCCCGATCACGCCCGAGACGACCTCTCGGCTCGACACCGGCCCGAGGACCAGCGGCAGGCGCCCGGTCTCCAGCGCCGCGAGGTCGAGGAGTCCGTCGATGAGGCGCTGCAGCCGTCGAGCGCCGACGGCGGCCGCTTGCAGGAACTCCTGCTGCTGTTCCGTCAGTCCGGCGCCGAGGTCTTCGGCGAGGGTCTCGAGGTACGAGCGCAGGATGGACAAGGGGGTCTTCAGCTCGTGGGCGGCGTCCGAAACGAAGCGGTCGCGCCTGCGGGCGTACTCGGCGAGCAGCGTGTTCGCTTGCTCGAGCTCGCGGAGCTTCTCGGCCAGCGTGCGGCGGATCGTGCCTTCGTGGTGCCGCCGCCGGGCTTCCGGGTGCGGCTCGATCAGCACGAGACGCCGCTCCCCGGGCAGCCGGCTCGACCATGCCAGCACGTGGACCTGGCCCTTACGCGCCGCCACCTGGGCCTCCCAGCGCGTGGCGCCTTCCCCCGCGCCGCTGGGAACGAGGCTGAGGGCGAGCGGCTCGTCGCCGACGGCCGGCTCGCGGCCGCGCAGGAGCCACCGGGCGCGGGTGTTGGCGCTCAACACCTTGTCGCCACCGTCGAGGATGAGAGCCGGGACGGGCAGGAGGTTGAGGAGGGAGGCGGGATCCGCCGCACCTGCGGCGGGGACCGCCATTCCGAGCTGGGCCGCGACCTCGGCCGGCGGAATGCGGGACAAGCTGTGCACGAGCTGGTGCGTCGCCAGCGTCGCGAGCTCCAGCTGGTCCGCCGCGACGGGGCGGTAGAACGAAACCTTGAGCACCGCCGGCTCGGCGCCCGGCGTGGCCGCGAAGACGGGAAACGCCGCCAGGCCCCTGACGCCGGCCGATTCGAGCAGGGAGCGGACAGCTCTCAGCTCGAGTGCGGCTTCGATCGCCGGCGCGAGGTACGGGGCGCCGGTCCGGCGGACTTCCATCAGCTCCGGATAGCGGTCGGAATCCACCAGCAGGTCGAGAGCCTCATTCTCGGCGGAGCTCGCGAAAACCCGCCACCGCCCGGCGGCCTCCGGCACCAGCACCGAAATCCGACCGCCCGGGAGCGCTCGCGCGAGATGGGTGAACACCGCCCGCACGAGCGCCGGCACCTGGCCGCTGGCGAGCAGCTCGATCGCCAGATCGCCGGCCGCGGTAACACCCGTTCGCGAGAGCGCGGCTCGCGCGCCCCGGCAGATCGGACACTCCGCCGGCTCCGACGGCGGGAACCAGGTCGTGGCGGAGATCCCTTCAAGCATAGGCTTCCCAAGCGCTGACCCGGCATCGTAGCATGACGCCGCTTGCTCTTCGGCGACCGCTGCATGGGCGCGACGCCGTGGCGAAAAGGGCGAGCACGGTTGCGGGCATGCTACGATCCAAGCCGATTTTCGCGAGTCGGCGGAACGCCCGGACGCGCGGGCTGTCGGAAAGGGCGTTGCCGGCCGGGACGACCTTGGAGCGGACAGCAGGGGGGTGAGGTCGTGGGCCCATCGCAAGGCACGGCGGCACGCAGCCGATGATCGGCGCGGCCCTGCTGGGGCTGGCCCTGGCTGCCGATCAGCCCCTGCTGGCGAACGTCCCGGGAGGGGCGCGCGCCGAGTGGCGGCGGAGCGGGACGCCGGAGCTGCTCGTCCTGCCGCGGCCCGGCGAAGGGTGGGGCAAGCTCGCCGGCCGCGTGACCCTGGCGGCCGCCAACGCGGCCGAACTGCAGGCCGCGAACGACTCTCTGGCGAGGCCGCTGACCGGCATTCGGGTGCGGGTCCCCTGGGAGCTGCTGCGACCCCAGCTGCGGGTGGCGTGCGCGCTCTCGCTCTTCCCGCTCGACCGCCGGGTCGAGGCGGGATGGGAGCACGAAATCCTGGCGCCGTGGGGCGGCGACGGCGAGTCGTGGTGGGAGCTCGCCGAGTGGTTCTGCGGCTCCGGTTCGCGCTATCCGGAACTGCGCCAGGCGAACCCCGACCTCGGGCTCTACCCCCCCCGCGGGACGCTGATCCTGATCCCGGCGGCCGCACTCCGACCGGAGTTCCGGGCCGTCCGCGCGACTGCGGCCAGGCCGAGCCCGACGCCGGCCGCGAGCGCTCCATCCACCCTTCCCGCCCCGACCGCCGCCGCCGTCGTCGGCGCGCCGGGCGGGCCGGCGCACTTGACGGCGGGCCCCGCCGGCGGGCTCGAGTACCGCGGCGGCGAGGCGATCTACCGCCTGCGGCCCGGCGAGGCGCTCTACTCCGCGGTCGTCGTGAGGTTCACCGGTCAGCTCCACGCCTCCGACGTCAACGCCACGGCCCGCGAGATCGCGCGCCGTTCCGGGATCGCGGACGTGACGGCGATCCCGGTCGGCTACGAGGTGCACATCCCGCTCGACGTGCTGCTGCCCGAGTACCTGCCGGCCGGCAACCCGCGCCGTCTGGCCTGGGAGAAGGACAGGGAACAGCTCGCGGCGATCAAGCGGGTCATCCGCGCCGCCAACCTGGACGGCATCCACGTCATCCTCGACGCCGGTCACGGCGGCGCGGACACCGGCGCCGTCGTGGACGACGTCTGGGAGAGCACGTACGTCTACGACGTGATGAGCCGGGTCAAGCGCGTCCTCGAGGAGCAGACGAAAGCAACCGTGTGGACGACGGTGGACAACCCGGCGTTCACCCGGAGGAACCTCGAACGCGACCTCCTCGCCAACGACAGGGGCCAGCGTTTGCTGGTGCAGCCGCCGTACGACCTCGACGACGCCACCACCGGCGTGAACCTTCGGTGGGTCCTGGCCAACTCGTTGCTGCAACGCCTGAAGCGGCAGAAGGTCAACCCCGAGCGGGTGGCGTTCGTGTCGATCCACGCCGACTCCCTGCACCCTTCGGTGCGCGGCCTGATGGTCTACGTCCCGTCGCGCGCGCTGCGCGGCTCCCGGGCGCCGTGGCAACGCGCGGCGTACCAGTGCCGCGAGACGCGCTCGCTGGTGGCGCCGCGCTTTCCGGCGGCGTTCAGGTCGCGGGCGGAGGCGCTCTCGATCCAGCTCGGTGAGGCGATCGTGCGATCCGCGGAGCACTTCGGAATCCCGGTTCATCCCTACCAGCCGGTGCGCTCGTCGGTGCTGCGCGGCGGGTCGCGGTGGGTCCCGGCCGTGCTGCGGTACACGCTCGTCCCCTCGGCTGTTCTGGTCGAGATCTGCAACCTCAACAACGAGCAGGACCGGCAGCAGCTCCTCACCTGGAAGTTCCGCGAGAAGCTGGCGCACGCGATCGCCGCCGGCCTCGCGGAAGGCTTCTCGCGGTGAGCTGGCGGACCCTCGCCGGCCTCGCTGCTGCGGTCGTCGCGATCTCGTTCGGCGCGCCGCTCGCCCGCCTGACCGACGCGGCGCCACTCGCGGTCGCGATGTGGCGCATGACCCTCTCGGCCGCCGTGCTCCTGCCGTTGGCGGCGGCCCGCGGCGCGGCGCGCGTGCCGGCCCGCCACCGTCCGGCGGCGCTCCTGGCGGGCTTGCTCCTTGGCCTGCACTTCGGGCTCTGGATCCCTTCGCTGTGGCTGACGAGCGTCTCCTCCTCCGTGGTGCTGGTGTCGACGCAACCGTTGTGGCTGCTCCTGCTCTCGCCGAGGTTCCTGGGGACGAGGATCGGGGGGCGGAACCTCGCGAGCGTGACGGTCGCGCTGATCGGGGTCGTGATCATCGCGGGGGGCGATTTCAGGGTGGCGCATGGGGCCCTGGCGGGCGACCTCATGGCGCTCGCCGCCGCCGCGTGCATGGCGGGATACCTCGTCGTCGGCAAGCGCCTGCGCGCCGAGGCCCCGCTCCTCGGCTACCTGGCGGTCGTGTACGGGGGCGCCGCCGTGACGTTGATCTCAGCCGTCGTGGTGCTGGGCGTGCATCCGTGGCCTTCCTCGAGCGTGGCCTGGTTGCCGCTGCTGGCCATGGCCGCCGTCCCGACGCTGACGGGCCACACCCTGTTGAACTGGGCGCTCGCCCACACGGCAGCGTACCGCGTCAACCTCGCGGTGCTGTTCGAGCCGGTCCTGGCCGCGCTCCTGACGTGGGCGCTCGTCGGTGAGGCCCCGCCGCTGCACGTCGTTCCGGGGGCCGCTCTCGTCCTCGGAGCGCTCGCCCTCGAGTACCTCCCCCGCGCCAAGACCGCCTGACGGGGGGGGGCCGAACCGGGACGACGCCGCCATCGGGCCGAGGTCGGGCCGGGCGCCGGGGAGGTTCGAGAGTGG
>CAVVEO010000018.1:5000-117583 GCA_963747245.1 uncultured Acidobacteriota bacterium | reverse complement strand
ACACCCGGCAAGCTACCGTGAAGAGACGAACGGGCAGCTCACGCAGCTCGTCGACGGCGGCCCGTGGAGCGCCTGGAAGGGGAAGCCCGGCGGCGTGTACCTCCTCCGCGCCGATTCGATCCCGGAGGCCGAGACGATCCTGCTGAGCGTGGTCGCCCAGGCGGTCCTCTCCGGCGACCGCGGTACCCTGGAGCAGCAGCTCGACCAGCCGGAAGCGGAGCCTCCGCTCCCGGTTGGCACCGCCCCGGTCGCCGAGGCCCCGGAAACGGGACCGCCGCAAGCCGGACCGGACCCACCGCCGCTGCTCCTCGAAAACGGCCTCGGCGGCTTCACCCGTGACGGCCGCGAGTACGCCGTCGTCCTCGAGGGCGAGCGGGAGACGCCTCTCCCGTGGATCAACGTTCTCGCCAACCCGCGATTTGGGAGCATCGTCACCACTTCCGGCGCGGCCCACACCTGGGCCGAGGACAGCCGCGAGAATCGGCTCACGCCGTTCGCCAACGACCCCGTCACGAACCCGACCGCCGAAGCGATCTTCGTCCGCGACGAGGCCAGCGGCGCCGTGTGGGGCGCCACACCGGCGCCCCTGCGGCGCACCCCGCGCACGCCGCGCTGGGTGGTGCGCCACGCAGCGGGCGTGACTCGCTTTTCCCATGCCGCGCACGGCATCGCTCAAGAGCTCGCGGTCTTCTTGGCGCGGGACGGACCCGTGAAGCTGTCCCTCCTGACGTTGACGAACCGGTCCGACCGGCCGCGGCGCCTCACCCTCTTTTCATACAACGAGTGGTTGCTCGGCCCACCGATTCCGAGCGGCCCGAGGTTTGTCGCGACGGAGCTCGACGGCGCAACCGGTGCGGTCCTGGCCCGCGACCTGTACGGCCAGGAGAGGGAGCGCGTCGCGTTCGCCGCCGCGAGCGAACCGCTGCTCGCCGCCACGGGTGACCGTCTCGAGTTCCTCGGGCGCAACGGTTCGCTCGCGCGTGCGGCCGCGCTCGGCCGGCCGCTGCTGTCGAACCGTTTCGGCGCCGGCCTCGATCCGTGCGCGGCGTTGCAGACGGTGGTGGACCTCGAGCCCGGCGCGACGCGGAGCGTCGTGTTCCTCCTCGGGCAGGGACGGGACGCGGCGGAGGCGCGCGCGCTCCTACGGCGGTTCGCGGGCCGTGACGGGGCGGCTGCTGCCGCGGCCGAACTGGCCGCGGTGGAGGCGTCCTGGGAGGCCACGCTGGGCGCCGTGCGCGTCACCACCCCCGACGACTCCTTCGACCTCCTGGTCAACAGGTGGCTCCTCTACCAGGACCTGGCGTGCCGCGTCTGGGCGCGCTCCGCCTACTCCCAGTCGAGCGGCGCGTACGGCTTCCGCGACCAGTTGCAGGACGTGCTGGCGCTCATGTTCACGCGGCCGGACCTCACCCGTGAGCACCTTCTGCGCGCGGCCGCGCGCCAGTTCATGGAGGGGGACGTGCAGCACTGGTGGAGCGCCCCGGGCGGCCAGGGCATCCGGACGCACTGCTCGGACGATCTTCTCTGGCTCCCCTACGCGACGGCCGAGTACGTCAAGACAACGGGGGACCGCGCCGTCCTCGACGAGCAGGTGCCCTTCCTGGAGGCGCCTTCCGTTCCCCCCGGAGAGGCCGAGGCGTACGGGATACCGGCCATCTCCCGCGAGACGGGCACGCTGTTCGAGCACGGCGTCAGAGCCGTGGACCGCGCGCTCACCGCCGGCGGCCACGGCCTGCCGCTCATCGGGAGCTGCGACTGGAACGACGGCTACAACCGCGTCGGCCCCGGGGGCCGCGGGGAGAGCGTCTGGGTCGGCTGGTTTCTCCACGCCGTCCTGGCAGCGTTCGCCCCTTTGTGCGAGGAGCGGGGCGATGCGCCCAGAGCGGCGCGCTACCGCGCCGAGCGCGAGCGCCTGGGGACCATGCTGGAACAAGCCTGGGACGGCGAGTGGTACCGGCGCGCGTACTTCGACGACGGCACGCCGCTCGGTTCGTCCCAGAACGACGAGGGGAAGATCGACTCGATCGCCCAGACCTGGGCCGTTCTCTCGGGTGCCGCGCCGAGAAAGCGCTCCGAGCGCGCGATGACGTCCGTGCGCACACACCTGGTCCGGCGCGGCTCGGGCGTCATCCTGCTCCTGGCGCCGCCGTTCGATCACACGGCCCTCGACCCGGGGTACATCAAGGGCTACATCCCGGGGATCCGCGAGAACGGAGGGCAGTACACGCACGCGGCGGCGTGGGTCGTCCTCGCGCTCGCGCGCCTCGGCAGCGGCGACGAGGCGGTGGAGCTGTTCCACATGCTCAACCCCATCAACCACTCGCGGACGGCGAGCGAAGTCGAAAGGTACATGACCGAGCCCTATGCGGTCGCGGGGGACGTCTACGACCACCCGGCGCACCGGGGACGGGGCGGCTGGACCTGGTACACGGGTTCGGCCGGCTGGATGTACCGGGTCGGATTGGAGGGGATCCTCGGGCTCCAGCGCCGCGGCGCATGCTTCACAGTGGACCCGTGCATCCCGTCGTCGTGGCCGACCTACTCGATCGAATGGCGCTTCGGGACGGCACACTACACCATCGTCGTGGAGAACCCGGAGCGGCGCTGCCGGGGCGTGGCGAGCGCCGAGCTTGACGGATCGCCCGCCGACCCGGCGGCGATTCCGCTCTCCGACGACGGGCGCGCGCACCGGGTACGGGTCGTGCTCGGGGCCGATCGGAATCCGCCGCCGGGCCCCGCGCGGCCACCGAACCCCCGTGCAACCGGCGGGTCCGGGTGAGCCATGGTGTCGAAACTCGGCGGTCGGACGTTCGGGTGGGAACGATCGCGCTGGCGGCGCCGCGGACGCCCCCCCGGGGAGATCTGGCGATGAACGTGAGCCCACTGGCAGGAAAACCTCCGGGACCATCGACGCTGGTCAACGTGCCCGCACTCGTCACCGCCTACTACACGGAGCGTCCCGATCCTTCCGTGCCTGCGGAGCGGGTCATGTTCGGCACGTCGGGGCACCGCGGCTCCGCATTCGACAGGTCCTTCAACGAATGGCACATCCTCGCCATCAGCCAGGCCATCTGCCTGTACCGCAGGCGGCAGAAGATCGACGGCCCGTTGTTTCTCGGCATGGACACGCACGCGCTCTCGGTCCCGGCTCTCGCCAGCGCGCTCGAGGTGCTGGCGGCCAACGGAGTGGAGGTCATGCTCGCGGAGGGAGACGAATACACCCCGACCCCAGTCGTCTCGCATGCGATTCTCACCTACAACCACGGGCGCACGACCGGGTTGGCCGACGGTGTCGTGATCACGCCGTCGCACAATCCGCCCCGTGACGGTGGCTTCAAGTACAACCCGCCCAGCGGCGGGCCGGCGGAACACGCCGTCACGGATTGGGTCCAGGCGAAGGCGAACAGCTTCCTCGGGCGTGGCTTTCGGGGTGTCAAGAGGGTTCCATTGGAGAGAGCTCTTGGCGCCTCGACGACGCACCGGCATGATTACCTCGGTGCCTACGTGAGCGACCTCGGCAACGTACTCGACATGGACGCGATCCGGGGCGCCAAGATCAAAATGGGGGTGGATCCTCTCGGCGGCGCCGGGGTCCACTACTGGGGGCCGATCGCCGACCGCTACGGGTTGAACCTCACCGTCGTCAACGAGGCCGTCGATCCGACGTTCCGGTTCATGGCGGTCGATTGGGACGGCCAGATTCGCATGGACCCCTCATCGCCCTATGCGATGCAGGGCTTGATCGATCTGAAGGATCGCTTCGAGATCGCCTTCGCCTGCGACACCGACCACGACCGGCACGGGATCGTCACTCGGAGCGCAGGACTGCTCCCGCCCAACCACTACCTCGCGGCCGCCATCTTCTATCTCTTTCAGCACCGGCCGAAGTGGAGCAGGAGGGCGGCGATTGGCAAGACCGTGGTGAGCAGCCGGATGATCGACCGCGTCGCCGCGAAGCTCGGGCGGACGCTCTACGAGGTGCCGGTCGGCTTCAAATGGTTCGTAGACGGGCTGCTCGACGGCTCGCTCGGCTTCGGCGGGGAGGAGAGCGCGGGAGCGTCGTTCCTCCGCCGGAATGGCAGAGTCTGGACGACCGACAAGGACGGGATCGTCCCGGCGTTGCTCGCGGCGGAGGTCATGGCGCGGACGGACCGCGATCCGGGCGAGCTCTACCAAGAACTCACGCGCGAGTTCGGCGACCCTGCGTATGACCGGGTCGAGGCGCTGGCCACGCCCGAACAGAAGGCGCGACTGGCAACGCTGTCACCGGAGCAGGTCCGGATCAAGGAACTGGCTGGTGAGAAGATCCAGGCCATCCTCAGCAACGCGCCGGGCAACGGCGCACCGATCGGCGGGCTGAAAGTGATGGCCGAGAGCGGATGGTTCGCGGCGCGCCCGTCGGGCACGGAAGACATCTACAAGATCTACGCGGAGAGCTTCCGTGGAGGGGATCATCTGCGCCGCGTCCTGGAAGAAGCGCAGACAATCGTCAACGATGCTCTGGCTGCGGCGCCATGACCGTCAGCGTGTACGCGGACGCCACAGGTGGGAAAGGCACGATGAAGCACTCTGCCCCCCGCGTCCTGACGATCAATGGCGGGTCGTCGAGCATCAAGTTCGCGCTGTTCGAGGCCGGCAATTCGCTGCGGCGGATCCTGGGGGGTGGGGTCGAGCGGATTGGACGGCCGGAGGCCGTCTTGCGGGTGAAGGGCGTCGCCCAGGAGGACACCTTTTCGCGGTCGGTCACGGCGCCGGATCACACGGCGGCGGTGAATGTGCTGATGGATTGGATCGAGAAACGTACCGGCCACGATGCGTTGACAGCGGTGGGGCACCGCGTGGTGGATGGCGGGCCGAAGTACAGCGCGCCCGCGTTGATCACCAAGGAAATGGTCGACGAGTTGCGGCAACTCATGCCGTTCGATCCCGACCACCTGCCCGAGGAGGTCCTGCTGACCGCGGCGTTTCACCGCCGGTTTCCGAACCTGCCCCAGGTAGCGTGCTTCGACACCGCGTTTCACCACGACTTGCCGCGCGTTGCGCGGTTGTTGCCGATCCCGCGCCGCTACGAGGCGCAGGGCGTGCGGCGGTACGGGTTTCACGGGTTGTCGTACGCGTTCCTGATTGAAGAGCTTGGCCGTCTGGCCGGAACCGAGGCGGCACGGGGCCGCGTCGTTCTGGCCCACCTCGGCAGCGGCGCGAGCCTGGCCGCGGTGCGCGACGGCAGGTCCGTGGACACCAGCATGGGTTTCACCCCGGCCGCCGGGGTGCCGATGAGCAACCGCTCGGGGGATCTGGACCCCGGACTGGTCTGGTATCTGGCGCGAACGGAGAAGATGAGCGCGAAGCAGTTCAACGAGATGGTGAATTCGCAGTCCGGGCTGCTCGGAATTTCGGAAACGAGTTCCGACATGTGCGAGCTGCTCGAGCGTGAGACGGACGACGTGCGGGCGGCCGAAGCGGTCGCGCTGTTCTGCTACCAGGTCAAGAAGTGGATCGGCGCGTTCGCGGCCGCGTTGGGGGGGCTCGACACCCTGGTGTTCGCGGGCGGCATCGGGGAGCAGGCGCCCGCGGTCCGCGCCCGAATCTGCGATGGGCTGGGGTTCCTCGGCATCGAGCTCGAGGAGAGGCGAAACGCGGCCAATGAAGGGGTGATTTCCACGGCGGACAGCCGGGTCGCGGTGCGGGTCATTCGCACAGACGAGGAACGCATGATCGCCGAGGCGGTGTGCCGCGTTCTCAACCTGGGCTGCGAAAGGAGAAGCGGATCATGAAGCCAACGACTCTATCCCACGACCTGCTCCACAAGATCGACGCCTACTGGCGGGCCGCGAACTACATCTCGGTCGGGCAGATCTACCTCTACGACAACCCTCTGCTCAAGCGGCCGCTGGCGCTCGCGGACGTGAAGCACATGCTGCTGGGGCACTGGGGCACGACCCCCGGGCAGAACTTCATCTACGCGCACCTGAACCGGGTGATCAAGAAGTACGACCTCGACATGATCTACGTCTCCGGCCCCGGGCACGGCGGCCCGGCCGTCGTGGGCAACACCTACCTCGAGGGCACCTACAGCGAGATCTACCCCGACATCAGCCAGGACGAGGCGGGGTTGCGCAAGCTCTTCGTCCAGTTTTCCTTCCCCGGGGGGATCCCCAGCCACGCATCCCCGGAGTGCCCGGGCTCGATCCACGAGGGGGGCGAGCTGGGCTATTCGCTCAGCCATTCGTTCGGGGCGGTGTTCGACAACCCCGACCTCGTCGTCGCCTGCGTCGTCGGCGACGGCGAAGCGGAAACCGGACCGCTGGCCACGTCGTGGCATTCCAACAAGTTCCTCGATCCGGCGACCGACGGCGCGGTGCTGCCGATCCTGCACCTCAACGGCTACAAGATCTCCAACCCGACCGTCCTGGCGCGCATCACCCACGAGGAACTGGAGCAGTTGCTCCGCGGCTACGGGTGGACGCCCTACTTCGTCGAGGGCCACGAACCCGAGTCGATGCACGAGGCCATGGCCTCGGCGCTCGACGCCGCCGTGGAGATGATCAAGCAGATCCAGCACAACGCCCGCGCCGGCGGCGACCTCACGCGGCCGCGCTGGCCGATGATCGTGCTCAATTCGCCGAAAGGCTGGACGGGGCCGAAGATGGTCGATGGCCTGCAGATCGAAGGGACGTTCCGAGCGCACCAGGTGCCGCTGTCCGACCCGGCCACCCATCCGGAACACCTCAAGCTGTTGGAGGACTGGCTGAGGAGCTACCGGCCGGAGGAGCTTTTCGACGAGCAGGGCCGCCTGAAGCCGGAACTGGCCGAACTCGCGCCCAAGGGCGAACGGCGCATGGGCGCGAACCCTCACGCCAACGGCGGCATCCTGCTCCGCGACCTGAGGATGCCCGACTTCCGCGAGTACGCGGCCGACGTGCCCGCGCCCGGAGCGCCCGGCATCGGCGACACGCATGTGCTCGGGCCCTTCCTGCGCGACGTGGAGAAGCTCAACCGGGAGCAGCGGACGTTCCGGGTGTTCGGCCCCGACGAGACGCTCTCCAACGGCCTCGAAGCCCTCTTCGAGGCGACGAGACGCCAATGGGACGCGGCCACCGTTCCGAACGACGAATGGCTCGCCCCCGCCGGGCGCGTCATGGAAATGCTCAGCGAGCACCAGTGCGAGGGCTGGCTCGAGGGCTACCTGCTGACCGGCCGGCATGGGCTCTTCAACTGCTACGAGGCGTTCATCCACATCGTCGACTCGATGTTCAACCAGCACGCCAAGTGGCTGGAGGTCACGTCGCGCCTGCCGTGGCGGCGGGAGATCGCTTCGTTGAACTACCTGCTGGCCTCCCATGTCTGGCGCCAGGACCACAACGGCTTCACCCACCAGGACCCCGGGTTCATCGACGTCGTCATGAACAAGAAGCCCGGCGTCGTGCGGGTTTACCTGCCGCCGGATGCCAACTGCCTGCTGTCGGTGATCGACCACTGCCTGCGCAGCCGTCAATACGTCAACGTCGTGATCGCGGGCAAACACCCGGCGCCACAGTGGCTGACTATGGACGCCGCGGTCAAGCACTGCACCGAGGGCATCGGCATCTGGCAATGGGCCTCCAACGACCAGGGCGTTGCGCCCGACGTGGTCATGGCGTGCTGCGGCGACGTGCCCACGCTGGAGACGCTCGCCGCGGTGTCGATCATGCGGGAGCACCTGCCCGACCTGAAGATCCGCGTGGTCAACGTCGTCGACCTCATGAAGCTGCAGCCGCAAGTCGAACACCCGCACGGGCTTTCCGACATCGACTTCGACGAGCTGTTCACCAGGGACAAGCCGGTCATCTTCGCCTTCCACGCCTACCCGTGGTTGATCCACCGGCTGACCTACCGCCGCACCAACCACGACAACATCCACGTCCGCGGCTACAAGGAGGAGGGCACCATCACCACGCCTTTCGACATGACGGTGCTGAACGACCTGGACCGCTTCCACCTCGTGATGGACGCGATCGACCGCCTGCCGCAGACCGGCGATCAGGGCGTCTACCTGAAGCGGCAGCTCAAGGACAAGCTGATCGAGCACAGGCAGTACATCGACGCGCACGGCGAGGACATACCGGAGATCCGGAACTGGACGTGGGGCGCGGCCAACGCAGGCAGGCCGGCGTAGGCCCCGCAGGGCCAGAGAGAATAGTCACGATGCCGACAACCTCAACCGTGCCTGACGGGTATGGATCTCGGCCACCCGCTGCGGCCGCGGAACGAAGCGCCGTGCGATCAAGGAGATGGGCCATGACGACGACCACGCACGGGAAGGGACTTCTCCTCGCCGGCGTGCTGTGGGCGACACTGCCAGGTCTGCTGCGGGCCCAGATGAACATGAACCCCTACTTCACAGCGATCAACTATCCGCTTGAAAGCCATTCATTGATGTTGATGGCCCTGCAGGACTACCAGTCGGCGCGCTATGGCAACGATTTCGTAACCGGGATGCTCATGGCCGAGTACGGCCTCACCCCGCGCTTGACGGTGGGCGTCATGGCCGAGGGCCAGAAGATCGCCGGCCTGCCCGCCACCTACGGCGGCATGCGATACAGCGCCTACTTTCATGTCTTCCGAGACGACCGGTGGCTGAACCTGACCCTGTACGGCGAATACGAGGACCTCAACGGGGCGGCCCTGTACAAGATGGAGGTCTCCGGTTTCGGCGCCGAAGACTTGACCGAGCTGCTCGCGCTCGCGCGCCGTGCCCGGGCCCGCACGTTCGAACAGCGGGTGATCGTCTACCATGACTGGGAGCGGCTGAACGCGACGTTCAACTTCATCAGAGAGACCGCGCTCCAGGCGCCCCATGGAAGCGCATATGGGTACGCGTTGGGCCTGTTCGTCAAGCCGAAGTGGATGAGCGGGTCGATGGCGGGGATGGCCGGTATGGCTCCGCCGCCGACGCTCTCAATGAGCCGCGTAGGCTACGGCTTGGAGATGGCCGGAGCGCTGGGGAATGAGGACCGCTTCGGCTTCGACTGGAACGCCCAGCAGCACTATCTCGGCGCCGTCTTCACATATGCTATTTCTTCCCGCTGGTCGCTGCGTCTTGAACCCGCGTTCGGCCTCTCCGACGTCAGCGACCGCTTCTTGCTGCGCACGGGGTTGACGTACATGCTCGGGCCCTCCAGCGCCGAGGCCATGGAGTAGGCGAATGGGAATTCGTGAGGCGTGGACCGTGTGTGGTGGCCCCAGCAGCATCGTTCGCGCAGGTGTCAGAGAGGATGGTCACTGTGCCAACAACGGAGCATAGAACCGCCGCCGGGCCGGCGGTGTCCAAGCCCGCGAACGCGAAGCCCCCTGACATCGCATCCGCGTCGGTTTCCGACGCGCTCGCGGCGCTTCACGTCAACCCCGACACCGGGCTCACAGGTGCGGAGGTGGAGGTCCGCCGCAAGGAGCACGGCTACAACGAAGTGGCCACAGAGAAGAAGCACCCGGTCCTCACGTTCCTACGAAAGTTCTGGGGGCTCTCGGCGTGGATGCTCGAGTTGATCATGGTTCTCTCAGCCGTGCTCGGTAAATATCCGGACCTCGTGGTGGTGGGCGCGCTGCTGGTGATCAACGCCGTGTTGAGCTTCATGCAGGAGCAGCGAGCCGCCGGCGTCGTCGAGGCGTTGCGGAAGCGGTTGCAGGTCAGCGCGCGCGTCCGGCGCGATTCGAGCTGGCAGGTCGTTCCCGCCCGCGACCTGGTTCCCGGCGACATCGTTCGCGTCCGGCCCGGCGACATCATCCCGGCGGACGTGAAGCTCCTCACGGGGGGGTTGACCGCCGACGAGTCGGCGCTCACCGGCGAGTCGAAAGACGCGGACAAGGCGCCCGGCGGGGTGCTCTCGTCGGGGTCCGTGGTCCGGCGTGGCGAAGGCAACGGCGTCGTGATGCTGACCGGGGCGAAGACCTACTTCGGCCGCACCACGGAGCTCGTCCAGGAGGCGCGCCCGAAGCTTCACATCGAAGCGGTCGTGGCCAAGGTCGTTCGCTGGCTCTTCGTCATCGTCGGGGCGCTGCTTGGCGTCGTCGTCGTGCTGTCGCTGGTCCGCGGCACGCCGCTCGTCCAGATGGTCTCGCTCGTCCTGGTCCTGCTGATGAGCGCGGTCCCGGTCGCCCTCCCCGTCATGTTCACGGTCAGCATGGCCGTCGGGTCGAAGGAGCTGGCCAGGCTCGGCGTGCTCGTCACCCGCCTCAGCGCCGCGGAGGATGCCGCGACGATGGACGTGCTCTGCGCGGACAAGACCGGCACGATCACGATGAACCAGCTCGCCGTCACCGGCGTGATCCCGCTGGAGCACGCCACGGAAGCCGAGGTGCTGCTCGCCGGCGCACTCGCGTCGCAGGAAGCCAACCAGGACCCGATCGACCTCGCGTTTCTGGCCGCGGCGAAGGAGCGACACGTCTTCGACAACGTTCCGAAGGTCGCGCCGGTCTCCTTCGCGCCGTTCGACGCGAAGAACCGGCGGACGGAAGCCGTGGTCGAGCAGAACGGGCAGCGGCTGCGCGTCATGAAGGGAGCCGTCCGCACCATCGCCGTGGCCTGCGGGCTCCCACCCCCGGCTATCGAAGCGTTGGAGGCGCGCGTCAGCGCGGCGGCCGCCAAGGGCTACCGAACGCTGGCGGTGGCGCGTGGCCCCGAGGCGGGCGCCCCCGCCCTGGTCGGTTTGGTGTCGTTGTACGATCCGCCGCGACCGGACGCCAAGCAGCTCATCGCCGAGCTCCAGGACCACGGCGTGGCGGTGAAGATGCTCACCGGCGACGCGCTGGCGGTGGCGAGCGAGATCGCGCGTGGAGTCGGCTTGCCCAACATCCGGCGCGTGGCGGACCTGAAGGCGGCCGGCGCTCTGGCCGGTAACGGGGCGGTCGACCTGCTCTCCGGCGCGGACGGTTTCGCCGAAGTGTACCCGGAGGACAAGTACATCGTGGTGCAGCACCTGCAGGCCGCTGGCCACGTGACCGGGATGACGGGCGACGGGGTCAACGATGCGCCGGCGCTCCGGCAGGCCGAGGTGGGCATCGCCGTCAGCACCGCGACCGACGTGGCCAAGGGCGCCGCCAGCGTCGTCCTGACCGAGCCGGGGTTGACGAACATCGTGGCGCTTGTCGAGCAGGGGCGGACGATCTATCAGCGCATTCTGACCTGGATCATCAACAAGATCAGCCGGACGATCCTGAAGGCGGCGTTCGTGTCCATCGCGTTCGTCGCGACCGGCAAGTTCGTCGTCTCCGCCTTTGCGATGCTGTTGCTGGTCTTCATGACGGACTTCGCGAAGGTCGCCCTGGCCACCGATCACGTTCGACCGTCCAAGAGGCCGGAAACGTGGAAGATCGGCGGCTTCATCGTCGTGTCCGTGGTGCTCGGCGTCGCGATGGTCGCGGAGGCCCTCCTGCTCCTGTGGATTGGCTGGTCGCGTTTCGGCCTGGCGACCAACGACAGTGCCCTCTACACCTTCAGCTTCCTGATGCTGCTCTACCTTGCGGTGTTCTCCGTCGTGTCCGCGCGCGAGCGCCGCTGGTTCTGGTCGACGAGGCCCAGCAGGACCCTCATGGCCGCCCTCGCTGCCGACGCGCTCGCGGGCACGATCCTGACGCGCCTCGGTCTTCCTGGACTCATGCCGTTGCCGTGGTCGCAGACGCTCATGATCTTCGGCTATGCCATGGTTTCGTGCCTGGTCGTCAACGACGCCTTGAAGGTCGCGATGATCAAGTGGCGCGTTCCCAGCGCCGTCGCCACACAATCGGTCGCGAGGCCGGCCGATTTGACGCCGCAGATCGCCACGCGGGCCTACGAACTGTACGAGCAGGGAGGCCGCAAGGACGGCGGAGCGGTTCAGGACTGGGAGAAAGCGGAGCGGGAGATCCGCGAGGACAAGCCGCACAAATAGACCGAAGGGAACGACGAGACGTGGACTGCCGGGCGAAGCACGGCGACAACCGACTCTGGTCATTCGGCCAATGCCTGGAGAGGAGGAATCATCACCAATGGGAACCCGGACCGGCGGCACCCAACCGGCATGGTCGACCTGACCGTCATGAGCGCACGTTCGTGTTCGACCTGGTCGAGCACGAACGTGCGGTCTCAGGTTGCGATCAGGACCACGATACGGTCGCGGCCCTGCAGAAGGAATCACTCGAACGCAACGGCGGCTCCATCGCGAACAACCTTCAAACCGGACGTTTCGGCTCGCTGACCAGCTCCTCGAAGAGAGTCCGGTAATGGATCATTGCTTGGCGCAACTCTTCGGTGCTGGCCTTCCCGCTGATCTGGCGAAGCGCGATAGCGTGGGCAGCGCGATAGTTCTGCATGACCAAAGGATGGTCCACGGAGATGTCAGCGGCGCGCTGTTCGAAGTCACTGACCGGATAGCCACGGGCGGACATGACATCACCGAGTAGTTGGTCGGCTTCCGTGACCGCACCGGCGGGGCCGTCCACGAAGCACGTCTGGATCCTGCCCCAGGAGTCCTGGAAGCGTGCGCGATCGGCGGGTGCGAGCGGCTGGACGTGGAAGCTTTCGACCCGTTCCGCGCGCTTGTCCAACCCGGCTTCCGCCTGCCGGCGGTTGCCGCCTTCCTTCACCGCGCGGGCATATTCACCGTCGCCGAACTTGGTACGCAGGCCTTCGGTCCGGCGCTTGCTGAGAAAGCGCAGCGTCGCGACGACCGCCACGACGATCACGACCAAGGCGATGATTGCGATGATTGCCGTTGTGCTCATACCCTGCCTCCGGTTTCAGCGTTTCCAAGCGCGATCGGTTCGGACGTCGGTCATGGCCGAGGCGGACGGGGAGGTGTCGGATGCGACGGCCGGCCCGGGCGTGTCGGGATCGAGGGAATCGGGCGAGTCCGGGGGGCCTCCCGATAGGCGTGGGCCGGCGGCTGCTGCGGACGACGTTCGTTGCCGCGGGGCGGTCCCACCTGATAGCTGCCCCCCCAGCCGCCGTAGTCGTAGCCTTCCGGTTCGTAGATGCCGACATACCCGCCCACCCCGCCTCCGTCATATCCCGGTCCGGTCGCAATGCAAGCGCACAGGCCCGCGAACAGCAAAACTCCGAGCGCAGGCATCATCCAACGTCGAGGTGCGGTCTTCATTTTGGCTCCTTCTGGCTGTCCGTATCCGACCACTCCATCAATCCGAAGGCCGCTCCCGTTGGGTCGGCGACGACCGCCATCATGTCGCCGTGTCCATCGACGTGCGGCGCGACCAGCACGCGACCGCCCAGCTCGACCGCCTTGGCTGCCGCGGTTTTGACATCAACGACGCGAACGAAGTTGAGCCAGCGGGGATGAGGGTGCGGCGAGTCGCTGGGCAACGCGTTCACGCTCGCGCGAGCGTAGTTGTCGCTCGAGAGGATGACGTGTTCCAGACCGTCGTCACTCTGCAAGTCGAACACGTCGTATCCGAACAGCGTCTGATAGAAGGCTGCGTCCTTGTCCGGGTCCGGAGTGAGAAGAGCGCTCCAGATCCAATCTCCGGGCAACGCCAGGACGTCGGCCGGGTCGCCGCTGGTGGAGGCGAGGACAGCGAAAAAGGCCCCCTCGGGATCGGCGAAGATCGCCTGGCGGCCGCGCTGCGGGTACGTCTTCGGTTCGACAACGACCCTGGCACCCTTCGCCAGCGCGGTTTGCTTCGCGGCATCGACGTCGCGGACGGCGAAGAAGGTCAGCCAGGCCGGGTGCCGGTGTTTGCCGGGCCGGGCTGCCGGTTGGAATAGGCCTCCAACCGGCTGGCCGTCGAGATATGCAACGGCATAGTCCGTCTTCCCGGCATGGATGTCGCGGAACGTCCAGCCGAATAGCCCTCCATAGAACGCCTTCGCACCGGCGAGGTCCGGGGTCATCAGATCGACCCAGATCACCTTGCCGACGTGGTGCTCGGCAGTCGCGGGCTCTTGGAGCGGGGGCAGTTCAAACGGCGCCGCGGCGGCCGTTGCAACGCCGGTGACGCCCAGGAACAGGGCACACAGGCCGTACAGCAGAACGTGTCGGGCTTGATGGCAATAGGTCGTCATCTTAGTGTCTCCACCACATCTTTTGGTTGTGTCCACGATTACCGTGCCGATGTCCCCATCGGTGGCCCCGATCGTGAACCCGTCGAGATGTCTCGTGCTCAGGAGCATCGCACCGTCCTTCCCGCCACTTTCACAGCGCACCCTCTTGTCGCATCGCCTACGAATCTAAGCCTTTGGCGTTGAGCGGAAAAGCGTATTTAGTACCGGGCCGCAACGCCGCAACTCAGGTAGAAACTACGCCGGGGGCGTCCGGGGCCTTTGGCGTTCCGACGAGCGCAGGCGATCGGGCCGGCCGGCGAAGGGGTAGTTTCTACCCACGCCCCGAACCCCTGTCTGAGTAGTAAGGACGCTTTCCGACGGAAAGCGCGAGGGCTAGGTTTGGGACCGCTTGCGGAGAGGACAGAACCTCATGAATCGCGTCATCGTCGTGGCGGCGAACCTTCCCGTCTGTCGTGGCCTGCCGGCGCGCGGCGGCGCCCCGCCGGCGTTTCGAGAATCACTTGGGCTGCAGGACGGTTATTGTGGATCAAGGCGATCGGACCCCGCGAGGGCGTCCGGTCGACCAGCGAGGAGGACGGCAGTTGCGACGGCGACCACCGTCCCTCCGCCGAGTTGGCGGGCATCCGACGCCGCGCCCGGCGGGGTGTCAGGCCTGCAGAGAAGGGAGCGTGGCATGGAGCTGGGCATGATCGGATTGGGCCGGATGGGAACCAACATGGTGCGGCGCCTGCGGCGGGCCGGTCACCGCTGCGTCGTATTCGACCTCCATCCGGAAGCCGTGGCGGCGCTCGCCACCGAGGGGGCGGTCGGGGCGACGTCGCTGGAAGAGCTCGCCAACAAGCTGAAGAAGCCGCGCGCCGTCTGGATGATGGTGCCGGCGGCGGCGGTCGATCAAACGCTGAACGCCCTGGTCCCCTTCCTCGACCGCGACGACGTCATCGTCGACGGCGGAAACTCCTACTACCACGATGACATCCGCCGTGACGCGGAGCTGAAGCCGAAAGCCATCCACTATCTGGACGTCGGGACCAGCGGCGGCGTCTGGGGGGCGGAGCGGGGTTACTGCCTGATGATCGGCGGCGAGGACGCCGCCGTCCGGCGCCTCGACCCCATCTTCGCCGCCCTCGCCCCGAGCGTCGAGGCGGCGCCGCGCACGCCCGGCCGGGAGGGCGCTGGCGGTACAGCGGAGCACGGCTACCTGCACTGCGGTCCGAGCGGCGCGGGCCACTTCGTCAAGATGGTCCACAACGGGATCGAGTACGGCATCATGGCCGCCTACGCGGAGGGGTTGAACATCCTCCGCCACGCCAACGCCGGCAAACAGCGCGGCACCGTCGATGCCGAAACCACGCCGCTGCGTCACCCCGAGCACTACCCGTACGACCTCAAGCTGGCCGACATCGCCGAGGTCTGGCGCCGCGGCAGCGTTATCGCCTCCTGGCTCCTGGACCTGGCCGCCATCGCGCTCCTCGAGAGCCCCGACCTGGCGAAGTTCGCCGGCCGGGTCTCGGACTCGGGCGAGGGGCGGTGGACGATCATGGCGGCCGTCGACGAGGCGGTCCCGGCCCCCGTTCTCACGGCCGCGCTGCACGAACGCTTCGCCTCGCGCGGCCAGGCGGACTTCGCCGACAAGGTGCTCTCGGCGCTGCGCTACGAGTTCGGCGGCCACGAGGAGAAGGCCGCCGCCCCGGAGGGGGGCGCCTGATGGCCGCTCCCCGGTCGGACGCATTGGTGCTCTTCGGCGTCACCGGCGATCTCGCCCACAAGATGATTCTCCCGGCGCTCTACGCGATGGCGAAGCGGGGCGCTCTGAAGGTCCCGGTCGTCGGCGTCGCGTTCCCGAAGTGGAGCGTGGCGCATCTGCGCAAGTTCGTGACGGACAGCGTCAAACGATCGGGCGGGATCGACGACCAACGCGCCTTCCGCCACCTCTTGTCTCTGCTCAGCTACGTGGGCGGCGACTACAACGACCCGGCCACGTTCACGGCCATCAAGACGGCGCTGGGTGGCGCCCGGCGTCCGGCGCACTACCTCGCAATCCCGCCCTCGCTCTTCGAAACGGTGATCGAAGGGCTGGGCGCCGCGGAACTGGCCGACCGCGCGCGCGTCATCGTCGAGAAACCTTTCGGACGCGACCTGGCCTCGGCGCGGGAGCTCAACCGCGTCGCGCACGCGGTGTTCCCGGAAGACTCGATCTTCCGCATCGATCACTTCCTCGGGAAGGAAGCGATCATGAACATCCTCTATTTCCGCTTCGCCAACTCGTTCCTGGAGCCGGTCTGGAACCGCAACACCGTGGCCAGCGTCCAGATCACGCTGGCCGAATCGTTCGGCGTCGAGAAGCGCGGCGCGTTCTACGAAACCGCCGGCTGCCTGCGCGACGTGATCCAGAACCACCTCTTCCAGGTCGTTGCGCTGCTCGCCATGGAGCCGCCGGCCTACCGGGGCTACGGGGCCGTGCACGCCGAGAAGGCCAAGGTCTTCCAGGCGATGCGCCCGATCGAGCCCGAGGACGTCGTGCGCGGCCAGTACGCCGGCTACCGGAAGGAGCCGGGCGTGGCGAAGGACTCCGATGTCGAGACCTTCTGCGCTCTGCGGCTCTTCATCGACTCGTGGCGCTGGGAGGGGGTGCCGTGGTACCTGCGCTCCGGCAAGTGCCTGGCCGAAACCGCGGCGGAGGTCCTGGTGGAGCTGAAGCCGCCGCCGCAGCGCCTCTTCGGCGACTCGGCGACGGCAACCGGCCTGGGCAACTATTTGCGCTTCAGGCTCTCCCCGAGCTCGGCCGTCGCCCTCGCCGCCCGCGTCAAGCGCGCGGGCAAGGAGTTCGTCGGCGACCAGCGCGAGCTCTACCTGGCCGAAGAACAGCCGGGAGAGGAATCGCCGTATGAAAGGCTCCTGGCCGACGCGATGGCCGGCGACGGGGCGCTGTTCACCCGCGAGGACGCGGTCGAGGCCGCCTGGGCGGTTGTGGACCCGGTCCTCAAGACCCACGACCGCAGCCGCCCGTACCGGCGCGGCGGTTGGGGGCCGCACGCGGCGAACGCCCTGATCGCGGCCGACGGCGGCTGGCACAACCCCAAAGCAGGAACGGCACCAGGAGGGGAGTGATGAAAGCGACCCAACAACTCCACAACATGGGCCAGAGCCTCTGGCTCGACAACATCACCCGCGGCCTGCTGACCAGCGGCACACTGCACCGCTACATTCAGGAGTTCTCGGTCACGGGGCTCACCTCCAACCCCACGATCTTCGACCACGCCATCAAGAACAGCCACGGCTACGACGACGCCATCCGCCGGAAGGTGGAGGACGGCCAGTCAAGCGAGGCGCTGTTCTTCGAGCTGGCGCTGGAGGACCTCAGGCAGGCCGCCGATCTGCTTCCGCCGATTCACGAACAAGACGGACGGCGTGGACGGCTGGGTGTCGTTGGAGGTCTCGCCTTTGCTCGCGAACGACACGGCCGGCACCGTCGCCGCGGCCAGGGAGCTCCACCTCCAGGCGGAACGGGCCAACCTCTTCATCAAGATCCCCGGCACCAAGGAAGGCCTCCCGGCGATCGAGGAGACGATCTTCGCGGGCGTGCCGGTCAACGTGACGCTCCTGTTCTCCCGCGAGCACTACCTCGCGGCCGCCGAGGCGTACGCTCGGGGCATCGAGCGGCGCATCGACGCCGGGCTCAAGCCGGACGTCTTCCTCCGTTGCGTCGGTGTTCATCAGCCGTTGGGATGTCGCCGTGGCCGGAACAGCGCCCGCGACGCTGCGCGACCAGCTCGGCATCGCGATCGCCAAGCGGACGTACAAGGCGTACCGGGAAACTCTCGACTCGCCACGCTGGCAGCGGCTGATGAACACCGGCGCCCGACCCCAGCGCCTCCTGTGGGCCAGCACCGGCAGCAAGGACCCGAAGGCGTCCGACATGCTCTACATCAAGGCGTTGGCCGCGCCGTTCACGATCAACACGATGCCGGAGGCCACCTTGAAAGCACTGGCCGACCACGGCGACTTCAGCGCGGCGCTTGCGGCCCACGGCGGCAACTGCGAGGAGGTGCTCGCCAAGTTTGCCAGGGCCGGCATCGATGCCGGCGCCCTCGCCGACCAACTTCAAGTCGAGGGCGCGGACTCGTTCGTCAAGTCCTGGAACGAGCTGATGCAGTGCATCGCGTCCAAGGCCGAGGCGCTCAAGAAGGCCGGTTGAGTGAGGAATCGATGACGGCCAAAACCCGCTTCGGCGCCGCACCCGCTTCGACAGGGATGGGGCAATGTCTCCGACGGTGACGATCTGCAAAGACGGCGACGACCTGGCGGCGCGCGCGGCCGACCTCGTCGCCCAGACGGCGGAAGCGGCGATCCGGACGCGCGGGCGCGCCATGCTGGCCCTGGCTGGCGGGTCGACCCCGAAGAAGACGTACGGCTTGATGGCGCAGCCGGCCCGCCGCAACCGGATCGATTGGGCGCGCACGTACCTGTTCTTCGGAGACGAGAGGTTCGTGCCGCCGGATGACCCGTCCAGCAACTTCGTCATGGTGGAGCGGGCACTCCTGGCGCCGGCCGCCGTGCCCGCCGGGCACGCGTTCGCGGTGCCGACGCGGTTTGGGACGGCCGCCGCCGCCGCTGCCGCGTACGCCGCCGTGCTCGCCGCGGCCTTCGGGATCGGCGAAGCCGACGGTCCGCCGCAGTTCGATCTCATCCTGCTGGGTCTTGGCGAGGACGGGCACACGGCCTCGCTCTTCCCGAGAGCCGCATCCCTCTCGGTCACCGATCGGTGGGTGACGGCCAGCCCACCGGGGACCCTCCCGCCGCCGGTTGAGCGCGTCACCCTGACCTTCCCGGTGTTGAATGCGGCGCGCGCGGTCCTCTTCCTCGTTTCCGGCGCGAACAAGGCTGAGGCGTTGCGCGACGTGCTGGAAGGCCGGCCCAGCCGCGAGCAACGCCCGGCGGTCGGCGTCCGGCCCGTGGACGGAACACTCACCTGGCTCGTCGACCAGGCTGCGGCCGGCCGGTTGACACGCTGAGGACCGACGCCGATCGGCGTCGGAGAGATGGGGATGCGAGGGAGGCAGGAGGCGATGACGGCCGAACGAGACGATCGCTCCAAGACGGGCCAGCCACGGATCCGGCTGCTGATCGCGGACGTCGACGGCACGCTCGTCACGCCGGACAAGGTCTTGACCCTGCGCGCCATTCGCGCGGTCCACGCTCTCCACGAGGCCGGGATCGCCTTCGCCGTCACCAGCGGGCGCCCGCCGCGGGGGATGACCATGCTGATCGAGCCGCTCGCACTGACCACGCCCATCCCGGGCTTCAACGGCGGCATGTTCGTCGCTCCCGACATGACGATCATCGAGCAACACGTCCTGCCGGCGTCGGTCGCCGGGCGCGTCATCGAAGCCATCGACGCGCACGGACTGACGGTCTGGGTGTACCGGGGCAAGGACTGGTTCGTCAAGGATAAGGACGCGCCGCATGTCGCCCGGGAGCAGTGGACCGTCAAGTTCCCGCCGACGGTCGTCCCCGGCTTCGAGCGGCCGCTCGACAATGTCGTCAAGATCGTCGGCGTCAGCGACGACCTGGACGCGGTCGCGCGGTGCGAGTCCGACACGCAGCGGGCGTTCGGCCGGCAGGTCTCGGCCGCGCGCTCGCAGCCCTACTACCTGGACGTGACGCATCCGAGCGCCAACAAGGGCGCCGTGGTCGCCTGGATGTCCAACTACCTGCGCATCCCGGCGGACCAGATCGCCACGATCGGCGACCAGCCCAACGACGTGCTGATGTTCGCCAGGAGCGGCCTGAGCATCGCCGTGGCCAACGCCAGCCAGGAGGTGCAACAGGACGCCACGCGGGTGACGACCTCGAACGAGGAGGAAGGCTTCGCCAACGCCGTCGAGCGCTTAATTCTTCCCACCACCAAACCAGCCGGAGGCACGCCATGACCCCACGCGGGAACGGTTCGAGCGAGCACGGGTGGACGAAGCCAACGGGGTCCGCCGGATCACGTATCGCACGGGGGAAGGACATGACAACACGCATCGCACCTCTCACGAGTTGCCCGGCCTGGAAGGCCCTCGAAGCCCATTACCGGAGGATCCGGGAGCTGCACCTCCGTACCCTCTTTGCTGGCGATCCCGCTCGCGGCGAGCGCATGGCGGTCGAAGCCGCCGGCATCTACCTCGACTACTCGAAGAACCGCATCACGGACGAGACGCTCACGCTCCTGCTGCGACTGGCGGAGGAGTCCGGCCTGCGGTCCCGCATCGACGCCATGTTCGGCGGCGAGAAGATCAACGTCACCGAGAGACGGGCCGTCCTGCACGTCGCGCTGCGCGCCCCGCGGGGGCAAGTCGTCCTTCTCGACGGCGAGGACGTGGTGCCCCGGGTGCATACCGTCCTCGACAGGATGGCTGCCTTCTCCGCCGGCGTGCGCAGCGGGGAGTGGAAGGGCCACACGGGCAAGGCGATCCGCAACATCGTCAACGTCGGCATCGGCGGGTCCGACCTGGGCCCCGTGATGGCGTACGAGGCGCTGCGGCACTACAGCCAACGCGACCTGACGTTTCGCTTCGTCTCCAACATCGACGGCACCGACTTCGCCGAGGCGACGCGCGATCTCGATCCCGCCCAGACGCTGTTCGTCATCTCGTCGAAGACGTTCACGACGCTCGAGACGATGACCAACGCGCGTACCGCCCGCGACTGGGCCCTCCAGACCTTGAGGGACCCCGTTGCCGTCGCCAGGCACTTCGTCGCGGTCTCGACCAACGCCGACGAGGTGGCGAAGTTCGGCATCGACACCGCAAACATGTTCGAGTTCTGGGACTGGGTGGGAGGACGTTACTCCATGGACTCGGCGATCGGGCTCTCCACCATGATCGCCATCGGGCCGGAACATTTTCGCTCCATGCTCGCCGGCTTCCACGAGATGGACGAGCACTTCCGCACCGCCCCGTTCGAGCGCAACCTGCCGGTGCTGATGGGGCTGCTGGGCGTCTGGTACGGCGACTTCTTCGGCGCGCAGACCGTCGCGGTCCTGCCGTACGAGCAGTACCTGAAGCGCTTCCCGGCCTACCTCCAGCAATTGACGATGGAGAGCAACGGCAAGCACGTCACGCTCGACGGAACCGAGGCCGCCTACCAGACCGGGCCGATCTACTGGGGGGAGCCGGGCACCAACGGCCAGCACTCGTTCTACCAGCTGATCCACCAGGGGACCAAGCTCATCCCCTGCGACTTCATCGCGTTCGCCCAGCCGCTCAACCCGCTCGGCCGCCACCACGACGTGCTCCTGGCCAACGTCATCGCCCAGGCCGAGGCGTTGGCCCTCGGCAAGACGTCACACGAGGTTGAGCTCGAAGGCACGCCGCACTGGCTCGTACCCCACCGCACCTTCGCGGGCAACCGTCCGTCCAACGTCCTCCTGCTGGAGCGGCTGACCCCGGCGGCGCTGGGGAAGCTCGTCGCGCTGTACGAACACGCCGTCTTCACGCAGGGCGCCGTCTGGCGGATCGACTCGTTCGACCAGTGGGGGGTCGAGCTGGGCAAGGTGCTCGCACAGCGCATCATCCCCGAGCTCGAGAGCCCAACGTCGCCGGAGCTCGCGCACGACAGCTCGACGAACGCCGTGATCCGGCACTACCGCAAACTCAGGGACACGCCATAGGGCCGCGACGAGGCGCAGTCCCTTCCCACCATCGGCCGCTGCGAGGAGCGAAGCGACCGGACGGCCTCGCCAACTTCAGCGGAATCGCCGCGCCGCCGCTGCGCGGCCCCTCGGGACGGCATGCGCGCGACGTCGGAACGCGACGCCCCCTGAGCGACGCGGTCTTCCGGAGGGGTAGTTTCTACCCACCTCGAGGCCCCGCGTCCGGGTAGAAAGTGCGCTTCACGGCGGGGCGTCGGGAGACTAGCTTTGAGATGCGTAGACGGAAAGGCAGGTGTTCAATGAAACATGCAGCGGTTGGAGCGTTTCTCGGTGTGGCTCTGCTGGCGCTCGTCGCGGTGGCGGCCGGCGCGGAAGAACTGACGGTCAACTCCATCGTGGCGGCCCAGCACTCCGGCGCCCCGGCCGACGGCATCGTCGCCATGGTCAACAACCCGGCCAACACCATCGCCATGACGGCCGGTGACCTGGTCACGCTGCGCAATGCGGGGGTGCCGGAGAGCGTCATCGCCGCGGTCTGGGCGCGTATCCCGGCGCCCGCGCCGGCGCCGGTGCCGCTCCAGCCCGACGATCCGCGCCTGGTCGATTTCGTGCGCCTGATCAAGTCCGGGGTGTCCGGGTCGATCATCGCCGAGCAGGTGAAGCAGTCAGGCCAGGCCTACAACCTCTCGGTCAACGACCTTCTCTACCTCAAGGAGAACGGCGCCCAGGAGTCGACGATCGCCGCCTTGATGGCGACCAGCGCCGCGGCTTCGGCCGCGCCCGCCGCTGCTCCCTCGGAGCTGCTGTTCGACGACCTGGTGTTCGTGAAGACGGGTTTCTGGAACAAGAACCGCAAAGGCAGCCTGCTCATGAACGGTGACACCCTCGCCTGGAAGGACAGCGGCGACCCCAAGGAGAACTTCACGTTCCAGACCACCGGCCTCGAGAAGGTGTGGCTCACGTGCGACGCGCGGTCCTCCGGAAACTTCTGCTACCAGATCAACTTCAAGATCGTCCAGGGCGACCGCTACCGGTTCCGGGACAGCCACCGCGAGTCGGGATCCAACGCGGCCGTCCTCAAAGTCATGGAGGCGCTCCGCACCTACTTCCCGCGTTTGACCTTCGGAACGCCGAGCGTCGACGACTGACCCTCCGACACCGCCGGCTGCCAAACGCGCGGCCATGACACGGATCTTCTGGATCCGAGAGGGATGCGACATGAGACAGCAAGAGGTGCGCGGTAAGGTCAAGAAGGCACAAGGCCGGGTGAAGGAAGCCGTCGGCAAGATTACGGGCAACCGTGCGCTCGAGCGGAAGGGCTCTCGGCAGCGCGCCGAGGGCGCGGTCCAGGAGGGCGTCGGCAAGGCGCGTCGAAAGATCGGCGACCTCGCGGACCGGATCGCCAAGGGGATCCGGAGGTAGGGCGCACCCAGCCCCTCTCGACGGCCTTGCCCCGACGAACGAGAGGATGCCCAAGCGGACCCTGAAAGAGGAACGCCCGCTTCCTCCTTTCTTGATCCGCACGCGAAAGGAAGATTCTATGACGATGTCACTCACGTCACTCCTGCTTCTCCTCCTGATCGCGGCTGTCTGTGGCGCCGTCGGAAAGGCCATCGCTGGCGGGGTCCGCGGCGGGTTGATCGTCTCGATCGCCCTCGGCTTCATCGGGGCCCTGCTCGGCCCGTGGGTCGCTCGGGCGCTCAAGCTCCCGGAACCCTTCATGGTCACGATCGGGGGTCAGCCGTTCCCTGTCCTGTGGTCGATCATCGGCGCCGCCGTGTTCGTGGCGATCATTCACCTGTTCTCCCGGAGGTGGTGACGGGTCCGCTGGCCCGCCGCCACGCGCGCCCCGGCGGCATGCCCCGGCCGCGCCGGGCGCCGATGAGGCGCCGGACCGGGAGATGGACTCCGAGTCCGGCCTGCGCCGACGGCCGCCACGCGGGAGGCACCGCACGGACCTCCGGCAGGTGGCGCACAGAGGCTGCTCGCGGCCGGTTGCGGGAGCGGTAGTTTCTACCCACGTCGCGGGCCTACGGCCGGGTAGTAAGTGCGCTTCCGGACGGGAGATCCGAGGACTAGGTTTGAGGCATGTTCGGAAAGGACGGTATCTCATGAAACGCGGATTGGTGGTGGCGGCAGGCTCTCTGGTGGGTGTCGGGGTGCTGGCGCTGGTCGGGTGCGCCTCCTCGATGGTGCCGAAGAACACGCGGCAGACGGACTCGGGGATCACCTCGGTGATCCAGGCGTCGCTGCGAGGCCAACGACAAGGTGAAGGCGCGGCAGGTGGACGTCGAGACCCGTGAGGGCACGGTGTACCTGACCGGCGTGGTGGACACGGAGGCGGCCAGGGTCGAGGCCGGCCGGATCGCGTGGCGCACGGAAGGCGTGCGCGGCGTGGAGAACGACCTCACGGTCGGCGAGAGGACGGTTGGGAGCGAGATCGACGACGTGATGATCAGCTCGAAGGTCAAGGTGAAGCTGATCGCCAACTCCGACATCAAGGCCGGAGACATCGACGTGAGTTGCTCGCAGGGGGTGGTCACGCTGATCGGCCGCGTCAGCTCCGAGGCGATCAAGGACGAGGCCGGCCGCATCGCGCGCGACACCCAGGGCGTCAAGGGTGTGCACAACGAGCTCCTCGTCGGCAACATGAAGTACTAGGTCCGTGAGACTGGAGGACTGCAATGCTCTGGACGATCCTGGTCATTCTGCTCGTGTTGTGGCTGCTCGGCATGATCACCTCCTACACGATGGGCGGCTTCATCCACATCCTGCTCGTCATCGCCGTGATCATCCTGGTCGTCCGGCTCGTCTCCGGACGGCGCGTCCTCTAGCGCAGAAGGAGGCCATGTGAGCGCACTCAAGATCGTGGCAATCCTGTTGATCGCAGCCGGCGTCATCGGGCTGGTGTACGGCGGCATCACCTACACCAAGTCGACCCACAACGCCAAGCTCGGCCCGCTCGAGCTGTCGATCAAGGACAAGGAGACGGTCAACATCCCGGTGTGGGCCGGCGTCAGCGCGATCGTGATCGGGGGCGTCCTGCTCTTTGTGCGCACGAAGACGTGACTGAAACCTCACCTGCGCCCGGCCCCCAAGGCGCACCGACACGCGGCCCCAAGCGCCGCCGGAAAGGAAACACGACAATGACGAAGCGGTATCTGAAGGTCCTCGTTCCCGGCATCTTCACCGCGACGGCGCTCGCGCTGGCCGTCGGGGCCGGCGCGCAAACGCCTCCGCCTCCTGCGACCCCCCCGGCCGCCACGAGCCCTCATGCGGCCCCGATGACCGGCCACCACAAGGCCAGCGCCGCGGCGGCCAAGCACGACGCCGAGATGAAGGCGGAGTGCGAGGCCATGATGGCCAAGAAGCAGGAGATGAAGGCCAAGCTCGACGCGATGGACGCCACGCTGGACAAGCTGGTGGCGGAGATGAACGCCGCCAAGGAGTCAAAAGAGCCCGACGCCCTGGAGAAGCCGATGGCCGCGGTCATCAACGAGCTCGTCGCCCAGCGCAAGGCCACCCGCGCCATGAGGATGGAGATGCAATCCGAGATGATGGCGCACATGATGCGCCACATGGCGATGCACGGTGCGAAGGGCGCGATGGACTGCCCGATGATGAAGAAGGGCAACGTTCCCGAGGCCAAGCCGGACGAGACCAAGCCCAAGATGTGAGGAGCCCGCAGGACGGCGGGGCGTCTCGATTGACGCCCCGCCGCCCGGCCCGTTCCGGTGCGGCGGCTGGGGCCGCCTGGCGCAAGTTCAAAGGAGGCGCTCGAAATGGCAAAGGACTCTGTTTGTGGCATAGGCCTCGACATCAAGGCTCCGTGCAAGAGCACCTACGCGGGGCAGATCCACGTGTTCTGCTGCCCCACCTGCAAGACGACGTTCGACAGGGAGCCTGGGCGGTACGCGGCCCCTGTCGGGCGAGAAGTCCAGCAAGGCAAGCGGCCATGATGCACGGGGGATGGTTTGGGATGAGCGGGGCGGGGTTGTTCTGGCTATTTCCCGTCCTGATCGTGGTTCTCGTGGTGGTTCTCGTCGCGTGGCTATTCGGGAAGCGCGCCTCGCGGGGCGGTCGATAGCAAACCGCTTGGCCGTCTGAGGGCGCTCGCGGTGGCGCCGCCGGGGACGGCCGCGCCTCCGGCCGGCAAGTATCGTTGCAAAGAAGGGACGATTGGAGCCAATGGCAGCACTCAACAGGCAGATCACCCTCGCGGCACGGCCGGTGGGTTTCCCCAAGGTGTCTGACTTCCACCTTGTCTACTCTCCGGTACCTTCACCCGGCGCAGGCGAGGTGCTGGTTCGGTCGGTGTACCTGTCGCTCGATCCGTACATGCGCGGGCGGATGGACGACGGGGAGTCGTATGCGCGGCCGGTTGCCATCGGGGGCGTCATGACCGGCGGAGCGGTCGGATTCGTGGTGAAGTCCGAAGATCCGGCGTTCCGCAACGGCGATGCGGTCGAAGGGATGTTGGGGTGGCAGGAGTACGCCGTCGCGCCGGGACGCGACCTCAGGAAGGTCGACCCCGGCGTCGCGCCGATCTCGACGGCTCTCGGGGTCCTCGGCATCCCGGGGCTCACGGCGTACTTCGGCCTGCTGGACATCTGTGACCCGAAACCAGGGGAGACGGTCGTCGTGTCCGCGGCGGCAGGAGCGGTCGGGATGCTCGCCGGCCAGATCGCCAAGATCAAGGGGTGCCGCGTCGTGGGCGTGGCGGGATCGGACGCCAAGATCGAGTGGTTGGTCGACGAGCTCGGGTTCGACGCGGCGTTCAACTACAAGACCGCCGAGGACTCCTACGACGCGCTCAGGGAGCTCTGCCCCGACGGCATCGACGTCTACTTCGACAACGTCGGCGGGTCCGTCACCGATGCGGTCATCCAGCTGATCAACGTGAAGGCGCGGATCGCAGTCTGCGGGCAGATCTCACAGTACAACCTCGAAACGCCGGAAATGGGGCCGCGCTGGCTGGCTCAGTTGATCGTCAACCAGGCAAAGGTGCAGGGCTTCCTCGTCTCTGGCTACGCCGCGCGGTTCCCCGAGGGGCTCCAGCAACTGGCCATGTGGCTGAAGCAGGGAAAGCTGAAGTACCGGGAGCACATCGCCCAGGGCATCGAAGCCGCCGCCCAGGCGTTCATCGGCATGCTCCAGGGGGCGAACCAGGGCAAGCAACTGGTGCAGCTCTCGAGCTTGTGACCAGCTGCGCGAGGCGGAAACCACGGCGCGGGTCGAGCGTTCGTGCTCGGGAGCGCCCGGCACTGGGGCTCCGAGAAGGGCAGTGAACCCCGATGACCGCATCCTTTGCAGCGATCGAGGAACTCGCACTCAGCAACACCTTCTTCCGCCGGGCCCTCTTCACGGCCCGGCACGCCCAGCTCGTGCTGATGTGCCTCAGACCGGGCGAGGAGTTCGGCGACGAGGTTCATCCCCATGTCGATCAGTTCTTCCGCATCGAGCGCGGCGATGCCCGATTCGTCCTCGAACACGATGGACGAACGCCCGGTGCATGACGGCGACGCAGTCGTGGTCCCGACAGGGACCTACTACAACGTGTTCAACGCATCGAAGACTGCACCATTGAGGCTGAACACGATCTACTTTCCGCCAAACCACCCGGACGGAACGGTGCAAAAGACGAAGGTGGAGGAGGACGCGGCCGAGAAGGCGCGCGCATAACGAAACATTCTGGAAGAACGAACAGGACCTCACGACAATGCAAACCACGACCAATAGCCCGCCGCCCGAGTCCGCTGCGACGGCTCATGATGAGCCAGCGGCGCCTCCGACGACTCGTCATTCGGCATTGCCGGCCCTCCTGCGGCGACGAAGTCCGTGGCTGATCGGCGCGCTCCTCCTCGCCGCAGCGAGCGCGTTCGCGTATCACTTGGCGTTTGGAAAAGCCAAGGTCGTCTACGCCACCGTTGCCGTCGAACGTGGCGACGTCGAAAGCACCGTGGTCGCGGCGGGCATCCTTCAGCCGGTCAACTATGTCGACGTCGGCGCGCAGACCTCCGGCACGCTCAAATCCCTCAAGGTCAAGCGCGGCGATCAGGTGGTGGCGAAACAGTTGCTCGCGGAAATTGATCCGGCCCTGGCGGACACCGCGCTCGCGTCGGCCAACGCAACGCTCGAAAACATGACCGCGCAGCGCGCTCTGAAGCAGGCCCAACTCGTGCTTGCCAAAGCGCAGCGGGATCGCAACGACGCACTTTTCGCGAGACAACTGATCTCCGCCAGCGACCGTGACGTCACCCGGGCCAACGACGATGCCGCTGTCGCCGACGTCGCTTCCCTCTCGGCGCAGATGAAGCAGGCGACGGCGGCTGTGGATACCGCGAAGGCCAACCGGGGCTATACCAACATCACGGCGCCGATCGCCGGCGAGGTCGTTTCTATCAGCACGCTCTGAAGGGCAGACGCTCAACGCCAATCAGCAGGCGCCGACGATCCTGCGGATCGCCGATATCAGCACCGTCACGGTCTGGGCACAAGTCTCGGAAGCGGACATCGTCCGGGTCAAACCCGGCCAGGACGTCTATTTCACCGTCCTTGGCTCGCCCCGGCGCTGGAACGGCACGATCAGGCAGGTCCTCCCGACCCCGGAGCTCATCAACGCCGTGGTGTTCTACGACGTGCTGTTCGACATTCCGAACCCCGAGCGCGAGCTGAAGATCCAGATGACCGCGCAGGTCTTCATCGTGTTGGCACGGGCGAAGGGCGTCTTGCTGATACCGACCGCCGCCATCGGCAACGCCGGCGAAGGCGCGAGTATCAACGTGCGGGTGCTCCAACGCCAACGGCACCGTCGAGATGCGCGCCATCAAGATCGGCATCAAGAGCGAGCTCGCCGCGGAGGTCAAAGCGGGTCTCAAGGAGAAGGAAAGGGTCGTGATCGGGGGAATCGCTGCCCAGGCCAAGCAGACCTCGAGCGCACTGAGCTCCCGGAAGGGCCCGTGACCGCGCCGCCGCTGCTCGATTTGAAGACGGTCACCCGCACCTACACGTCGGGTGGCGCGCCGTTGACAGTGCTCGAGGGAAGTGAGCCTGACAATCAGAGTGGCGAGTTCGTCGCCATCATGGGCGCCTCCGGCTCCGGCAAGTCCACGCTCATGAACATCATCGGGTGTCTCGACAAGCCTTCGAGCGGCAACTACAGCATCCGCGGCGTCGACGTTGCCAGTCTCGACGGCGATGCGCTGGCGGCGCTGCGGCGCGATACCTTCGGCTTCATCTTCCAGCGCTACAACCTGATGTCCGATCTGAACGCCGTCGAGAACGCGGAGGTCCCGGCCGTCTACCGCGGCCTGGGGAAGACCGAGCGAGAGTCGCACGCCACCGACCTATTGGAAGAGCTCGGACTGGGCGACAGACTGCAACACCACCCCAACCAGCTCTCCGGCGGCCAACAACAGCGCGTCAGCATTGCCCGAGCGCTCATGAACGGCGGGCCCGTGATCCTGGCCGACGAGCCTACCGGGGCGCTGGACAGCCAGGGCGGCAAGGAGGTCATGGCCATCCTGGAGAAGCTGCACGGGCAAGGCCACACGATCATCGTGGTGACCCACGACAGCGACATCGCAGCGTACGCGCACCGCGTCGTTCGCCTTTCAGATGGGCGCATCACGTCCGACGAGCAGCAACAGGAAGTGGAGACTGGCAGTCAGGCGAAGACCGGTGAACCGGGAGAGGATGCCAGGCGGGTGTCGCGGTCCTCGGCGAAGCCCTGAAGATGGCGCTGCGTTCGCTGCTGCGCAATCGGCTGAGGACCGCCCTCACCATGCTGGGCATCATCATCGGCGTCGCCTCGGTGGTCGCGCTGATGGCGATCGGCAACGGCGCGAAGCAGGACGTCCTCGATCGCATCCAGGCCATGGGCACCGATCTGTTGACGATCATGCGGGGAGCCTCCCAACGTTCGCGCCTCAGCGGCGATGGTGATCAGTTTTCTGCCCGAAGATCTGCCGTCCATCGGCAGTGTGCCCGGTGTCGCCATGGTAGTCCCCGAAACGAACTCGTCTGCACTGCTGCGTTTTGGCGAGGAGGATCTGACGGTCACGGTGGTCGGAACCGGCGAGGATTTCCCCCTGGTGCACGACTGGCCGCCGCAGTCCGGAGTCTTCTTTTCGGCGGAACACGTGGCGCGTTACGCCCAGGTCGTCGTCCTCGGCCAGACAACCGCTAAGAACCTCTTCCCCCCTGACACCGACCCTTTGGGCCAGTACGTCATCATCGGCAGCGCGCCGTTCCTTGTCATCGGCGTCCTCAGCAGCAAGGGCGTGACCTCGCGGGGAGACGACCAGGACAACTCCGCCTGGTTGCCCTACACCACGGCCGGAGCGCGCGTCTTTGGACATCGCTACTTCAACAACATCGTCGTCAGAGTGAAGCCGGGCGCGGACATGGACGTCGTGCAGGCCGGCTCCATACGTTGCTCCTCACCCGCCATCGCAAGGAAGACTTCAACATCCGGAACATGGCCGACACGATCGAGACGGCCAGTGCAACGCAGAACACGCTCACCTATCTGCTGGCTGCGATCGCCGTGATCTCGCTCGTCGTCGGCGGCATCGGCGTGATGAACATCATGCTGGTCTCGGTCACCGAAAGAACCCGCGAGATCGGCATCCGCATGGCGATCGGCGCTCGCAGCTTCGACGTGATGTTTCAATTCCTGACCGAGGCCGTGATGGTCTGCTTCATCGGCGGGATAGCGGGCGTCGTCGCCGGGATCGGCGGCGGCTTGGCGACCTCGGCGATCGCAGGCTGGCGCGTGAGGAGTGCGAGCCGACGCCAGCCCCCCGGGCACGCGGTTCAGTACCGCCGGCTCCGGTAGTAGTAGCCGCCGCCGCCGCCAAACAGAAGAACCAGTACGACGATCACGATGATCAGCGTGGTTGAGCTCATGACCCCTCCCTGCCTTTCCGCACGTTCCCGACCCTGCTCCTTCGGCGCTGCCGCCGAGCCGTGCGCCCGTCTCCCCGGTGCGCGGCGAATCGAGGGCAGAGGCCGGCATTGGCCCTCGCGCGCGTCAACGGCACCGTCACCGGCCACCTCGATCGCGGCCGGTCATTGCGCCTCGACCAGCTTCCAGCTCGGGTCGGGGTCGTACTCGGTGATCGCGGCCGCGAGCGTGGCGGTGTCGGGACCAAGGTTCTTCTCGTACACGCGTCCCTGCTGGTTGACGATGAACGTCATGACCCCCGAGCTGCCCCACTTGGCCGGGAATGCGATCAGCGCGTAGCCGGCGATCATGTTCCCGTTGATGACGTAGCTGAACTTGCCTCCTGGCGCATACGGCCCTTGAGCTTTGAGGATCTTGAAGAAGTAGCCGTGGTACGGAGCGCGCTTCGGCGCATCGCCGCTCTTGGCCATGCCCAGCTCGTAGCCTTCCTCCTGCGCCTGCGCCACCAGGCTCCCCATCGGACTCGGTTGGCCGCCCTCGGGGACCTCCCAGTAGAGGCCGTCGCGTTCGCCCGGAGTGCTGATGAACCTCTGCGCGTAGACGGCGAGGCCGTCCTTCGACGCGTCCTTCGCCTCGGTGTAGTACTCCCACTGCGCCACCACGTAGGCGCGGCACGTCGCGATCGTGGAAAGCTCGTTCTCGCCGACCCTGCGGTTCGAGATCTCCTCGATCCCGGCCGCGGTGTCGAAACGCCATTTCTTGCCGTCCTTGACGATCGGGATCGGCGACGGCCAGCGCTCCTTGCCGACGATGAGGGTGTACGTCGAGTCGTTGACCTTCTCCAGCGTCGCGTACTCATCGAGGTCGGCGGAGAACTCCTTCAGGGCGTTGGCGTCGGCGACGGGATCGCCGGACATCAGCTGCTCCCGGTCAGGCCCGAAGACCGCCGCCAGCTCCCCATGATCGCCGCTCTTGACGGCCTTCACGAGAGCCTGCAGCGCGGCTTCGGGAGTGGCGAAGAGCTCCTGCTTCGGCGCCTTCCTTGGCGCAGCCTGCGCGGAAGCGGCGCAGAGCGTCCCGATCGAGAGGAACACCAGCAGCGCTCGCAGAAACGGGGCGCGGCCGCGCACTTCACGTGACCTCATTGGTCTTGGCATACCCATACGCTCCATCCCTTTCCCGCCCTCAGGCCGTCTCGGCTTGCAATGTGTCGTCATGTTCGCCCCCAGCTCAGTGCTTGTTCCCGTCGTTCTTGTCCTTCTTGTCCTTCTTTTGAACCACAGGCGGGTGCGCAGGTTGCTTGACCACGTTACGGCGTACGACCGGGGCCGCCGGCGGCCGGACCAGCGCCCGACTGGTTTGGCCGCGCTGGCTGGTCACGCGCGGGTCGAAACCGCCTCGAACGGGGTTGAACGCCGGCGCCACGGGCGCGTGGACCTGCACCGGCGGCTGCGGCAGATGGCCGCGGTAATCGTTGATCCGTGGGTTGGTCGTGTCGATGTTGCGGGTGATGATCTTGTTGCGGACCGGCGCACGGAATGGCTGAAGCGGCGGTTTCGTCACGACCTGACTGGTGGGGCGGAAGTTGTTGAAGTTCGTCGTGCGGTGGACGTCGTCGTAGCGGTTCAGCGCGCCGTAGTTCACCTGCGGCCTGACGGCCGGCCGGTTGATCACGACGTTCCGGTAGGCGTTGTTCACGTAGACGGTGTTGGGGCGGATGTACTGGCGGCTGCGCCCGATCCATCCGCTGTTTCCATCCCAACCGTGATAGAAGACGCGATGCTGGCCCCAGTCGAAGTCATAGTTGAGCCACGCCCCGATGAGGAGGCGAACGCCGAAGAACAAGGGCGCCCGGGAGAAGTAGACGACCGCCGGGTCGTACTGCGGCACGTAGAGGTACTGGGGCTGCGCCGGCCACAGCTCGATCTCGCCGCCGGAGACGACGACCTGGAGCTCGGAATTCGAGACGAGGTTGCCTGCCGAGCGCGCCTGGGCGCGTAGCCGCTGGATCGAGGCCATGACGTCGGTGGACTGATAGGCGTACGCCTGCCCCAGGGCGGCCGTCCAGTCCAGCTTGTCGGCCATCATCGCCACGACCGTCGGGTAGTGGGCCACGGCCTTGACGCTGACGTCCCACCACTGCCCGTCCACGTCGTTTGGGTTGGGATCGGCGCGCACGAAGCGTGCCGCGTCGTCGATCTGCTCCGGGAACGTCGCCGCGACGAGGACCTGCGCCAGCAGCGGATCCGGGTAGAGCGCGATCGGCGCCAGCAGGTTGTCGAGCTGGTCGGGCGAGAACGCTTCGTATTGCGAAGTTCCCTGAGCCCGACCGAACGAGGTGAAGACGGCGGAGAAGATGATGAGCGAGACGGCCAGAATCTTTCCCATGGCGTGTGTCTCCTTCTGCGAACGTTCACAATTCCGTACGCCGGACCGGCTCAGAGCGTGACGCGGACTCCGGCGCTGACCGCGTTGATGTCCACGTCCCGGAGTTTGTACTTCTCCCACTCGGCCAACACCGAGAGCTTGCCGAAGTTGAACCGCACCCCGGCACCGTAGAACGGGTCATGCCCGTGGTCCGTCCCGGCCGCGAAATGCGGGTCGGTCGCGGTGCCGGTGAGCGCCACGTCGGTGCTCCAGTACATGTACCCGCCCTTCCCGTAGAGCGTGACGAGGGGGCCGATCGGGATGCGGCCCGTGAGCGCCGCGGTTGCGGTCTTGGCGTCGTACCCCACCCGCGTGCTGCCCCCCGCGGAGGTGATCACGCCGTCGAACTTGCCGAAGTTGACCCAACCGGCCTCGACCCCGAGGAAGACAGGGAACTCATATCCCATGAAGAACTTGTACGAGTTCCGCGACTCATCCACGACGGTCGCGTTGATCGCCGCGTGACTCAAAGCTCCGCCGAGGTAGAAACCCTGCGCCGCCGCCGGTCGGGTCCCCCCGAGCCCTGCAACCAGGACAACCGCGCCAAGGATGGTCATCGGCGCCTTCAGGCTCGCCTTCACCGTCCACCTCCGGGCCGCGGATACCGGCGTTTTCGCCAGCGCGTCGATGCTCCCAAAACAACAACCAAATTTCACGGCTTTCACAGTGTGCCCTCTTTCTCGGTCACCTACGAATCTAGCCCCCTGCTGGTGTGCGGGATAGCGCATTTTGTACCCGGGATCGGAGCCGCAGATTAGGTAGGAACTACCCGGCGGTTGGCCCGCACCCCCTCTCCCGTCTGCTCGTCGGAGTTCGTAGCTGCTCCGCCACCCACGCCAGCTGCAACCGGGCTTCCTCTTGGCTCGTCTGCGCAAAGATCGTCTTGACCAACGACGCGACGATCGGCTGCCGGGAGCGGTGCACCTTGGCTAGGACGTTGCGCATGAAGTGCACCCGGCAGCGCTGCCAGGCCGCCCCGACGAACACCCGCCGGATCGCCTCCCGCAGCCCCACGTGGGCATCCGAGATCACGAGCTTGACGCCGGACAGCCCCCGCTTGATCAAGCTCTCGAGAAACTCCGCCCACCCCGGCTTGGTTTCCTCCGGCCACAGCCCTACGCCCAGCACCCGCCGCCGCCCGTCGCGACGCACCCCGATCGCCACCAGCACCGCCTGCGGCGCCACCACCCCACCACTGCGCACCCGCTCGTACTTCGCGTCCAGCCACACATAGGGGTACTCCCCGTCGATCGGCGCTTCGCGGAAAGCCTTCACGTGCTCATCCAATCGCCCGATGAACCGCGACAACTGGCTTCCGGCGACGAGAGTGCCGGGCGGCCGGCTTGCCTCGCTCTTCCGAGGGTTCGCTGGCGGTGCTTGGCGCTCGCTCGCCGTACCGTTGCGGGGTTCGGAAGCGGCCCGCCTCCCGTTCGCTACGTCTTGTAGATCTGTTGCGCCTGGATCTGTTGCGCGCGGAGTTCCTTGATCCGGTCGCGCAGGCCCGCCGCCTCTTCGAACTCCAGCCGCTTCGCCGCCGCCTTCATCTGCTTCTCGAGCTCGGCGATCGCCTTCGCGAGCGAGGCCGGGTCCGTGATGTCGGCCTCCCCCACCCGCGGCGGCAGCAGCCCCGCGTCGTGGTAGTCGAGGTTCGAGAGCTGCAGCAGCGGGCTCGCGATGTCCTTGATGATGCTGGCCGGCTCGATGCCGTGCTCGCGGTTGTACGCCTCTTGAGTCGCCCGCCGCCGGTTCGTCTCGGAGATCGCCTTGGTGAGCGAGTCGGTCATCCGGTCGGCGTAGAGGATCGCGGTGCCGTGGACGTTGCGCGCCGCGCGGCCGATCGTCTGCACCAGCGAGGTGGCGCTCCGCAGATAGCCTTCCTTGTCGGCGTCGAGGATCGCGACGAGCGAGACCTCCGGGAGGTCGAGCCCCTCGCGCAGCAGGTTGATGCCGATCAGCACGTCGAACGCCCCGCGCCGCAGGTCGGCCAGAATCGCCGTGCGCTCGAGCACCTCGACCTCGCTGTGCAGGTAGCGCACCCGCACGCCCAGCTCCGCGAAGTACTGCGTGAGGTCCTCGGCCATGCGCTTGGTCATCGTCGTGACCAGCACCCGCTCGCCCACGGCGACGCGCTCGCGGATGCGCGCGAGCAGGTCGTCCACCTGGCCCTGCGCCGGCTTGACCACGATCTCCGGGTCGAGCAGGCCGGTCGGGCGGATGAGCTGCTCCACCACCTCCCCCTCGGAGTGCTCCAGCTCGTACGGCCCCGGTGTCGCGGAGACGAACAGCGCCTGGCGGATCCGCCCCTCGAACTCCGCGAACGTGAGCGGGCGGTTGTCGAGCGCCGACGGCAGCCGGAACCCGAACTCGACGAGCGTCTCCTTGCGCGAGCGGTCGCCGTGGTACATCCCGCGCACCTGCGAGACCGACACGTGCGACTCGTCCACGACCAGCAGCCAGTCCTCTGGGAAGTAGTCGAGCAGCGTCGGCGGCGGCTCGCCGGGCTTGCGCCGCGTCAGGTGGCGGGAGTAGTTCTCGATGCCGTTGCAGTAGCCGAGCTCGCCGAGCATGTCGAGGTCGAACATGGTGCGCTGCGCCAGGCGCTGCGCCTCGAGCAGCTTGCCGGCTGCAGTCAGTTCCTTGGTGCGCTGGTCGAGCTCGGCGCGGATGTCCACGAGCGCCTCGTCGATCACCTTGCGGGTGACGACGTAGTGCGAGGACGGGTAGACCGCCAGGCGCGAGTCCACCTCCTCGAGCACGGTGCCGCGCAGTGGGTCGATGCGGCGGATGCGCTCGACTGCCCGGTCGAAGAACTCGACGCGCACCGCGTGGTCGTCGTACGGCGGGTAGATCTCGAGCACGTCGCCGCGCACCCGGAACGCCCCCGGCACGAGGTCGAGCTGCGTCCGCTCGTACTGCATCGCCACGAGCTGGCGCAGCACCGCGTCCATCCCCGGCTCGGCCCCCGGTTCCAGCAGGAGCAGCATGCCGTAGTACGCGGTGGGGTCGCCGAGACCGTAGATGCACGACACCGAGGCCACGATCAACACGTCGCGCCGCTCGAACAGCGCCCGCGTCGCCGCCAGGCGCAGGCGGTCGATCTCCTCGTTGATCGACGTTTCCTTCTCGATGTAGGTGTCGGACGAGGGGACGTACGCTTCGGGCTGGTAGTAGTCGTAGTACGAGACGAAGTACTCGACCGCGTTCTCCGGGAAGAACCCCTTGAACTCCTGGTAGAGCTGCGCCGCCAACGTCTTGTTGTGCGAGAGCACCAGCGTCGGACGGTTCAACCGCTCGATCAGCTTGGCGACGGTGAACGTCTTGCCGGAGCCGGTGACGCCGAGCAGCGTCTGCGCCCAGACCCCCTTCTCGAAGCCGCGCACGAGCGCCTCGATCGCCGCCCCCTGGTCGCCGGCCGGTTCGAACGGCGCCGCGAGCTTGAACCGGTTGTTCAATTCGGCAGCTCTCCCCCGCCCTCGGCGCACAGGCCGCCGGAGAGCACCTCGATTCGCTCCAGCGCCTGCGGGCTCACCTGCCCCGCCGCAATCGCGTCGGAGCACGCCCGCGCCAGCTCCCCGAGGCGGCGCTCGTCGACCCGCCCGGCCTCCGCCTCCCGGACCACGCAGTCGAGCCGCCGGCGCAGTTCCTCCCGCCGCGCCGGAGATACTTCGGCGGGCAGCGCCGCGACCACGCGCGTGGTGATCCGGCGCAGCCCCCACCCCAGCACCCGCCGAGCGGAGAACACTCCTGCCAGGAGCGCCAGGAACAGAAGGGCAACCGCCACGCCGCCCGCGATCCCGGCCCACCGCCACCATCCCGGCGGCCGCGGCGCCCGGCCCGGGGACGTCTCCGGAGGTCGAAACTCCATCGCAACACGCTAGCACGCACCGCGTCCCGCATCCACGGCGTGGGTCGTGGATCGTGGGTCGAGCCGGCTGCGCCGGCCGGAGGCCGCGCAGCCTCTCGCCCCTCCCCCGAAGACGAAGAAGCGCGCCCGGCGGTCGCGCCCCACATTTGAACCAACGACACCGATAGGCAGGGCTTGGCCACTTGGGGCGTGTAGCCGCGCCGCCGAGAGTGGGCCAGCCGCAAGGCGCCCGAGGCGGACGCGGCGGAGTGTGGCCGGAGGCCACATGAGCACGCGAGCGGGGCGAGCGCAACGCCGGGCGAGACGCGGCTTCGCCGCGGCTCGCGGGGGGCGCGGGGGGTCTAGAGCGGCCGGCTGGGTGGTGGAGCGGCCGCGGGACCCCCCGCACGTATAGTCGTCCGCTATCGGCGGCGCCCGCCGGCGGCGCTTTCCCGAGGTGCTTGACACGATGGGAGGGCGCCGTCAAGCTCCGCGGGATGGGCAAGGCTCTCCTCCGCTGGCTCCTGGTCGGCGCCTTCATCGGTCTCGGGATCGGGGCCGTGATCGGTCTCGTGCTTTCGCGGTTCGTGGACCTCCCGGCCGTCGAGGCGCTCACCACGTACCATCCGGCCGCGTCCACCCGCGTGCTGGCGCGCGACGGCTCGATCCTGGGCTCGTTCTCCGCCGAGCGGCGCATCCCTGTCGGGAGCGAGGAGATCCCGGCGGTCTTCCGCGACGCCGTGATCGCGGTCGAGGACGCGAACTTCTACCGCCACACCGGCGTCGACCCGCAGGGGATCGTCCGCGCCGCCCTGCGCAACCTCATCACGGGGCGCTGGTCGCAGGGAGCCTCGACGCTCACGCAGCAGCTCACCCGCTCGCTCGGGCTGCTCTCGCGGGAGAAGAAGCTCGCCCGCAAGATCAAGGAGATGCTGCTCGCGATCGAGATCGAGCAGCGCTTCTCCAAGGACCAGATCTTCACGATGTACGCCAACCAGGTGAACTTCGGCCACGGCAACTACGGCGTCGAGGCCGCGTCCCTCTTCTACTTCGGCAAGCCGGCCAAGGAGCTGACCCTGCCCGAGGCCGCGCTGCTCGCCGGCCTCCCGCAACGGCCCGGGGAGCTGTCGCCGATCGACTACCCGAAGCGCGCCCTCGAGCGGCGCAACCACGTGCTGGACCGCATGCTCGACGAGAAGTACATCGACAGGGCGGCCTGGCAGGCGGCCCGGCAGGCGCCGCTCGGGGCGTCGGCGCACCACGACCGCAACGTGACGGCCGCCTACTTCGTCGAGGAGGTACGCCGCTCGATCGAGGACCGCTTCGGCAGCAAGAAGATGCTCGAAGGCGGTCTCGAGGTCGAGACCACCCTCGACGCCAGGCTCCAAGCGCTGGCAGAGGACTCGCTGCGCGAGGGGCTGGTCGGGGTGCAGGAGCGGCTCGGGTGGCCGGGCGCGCGCCGCAACGCGCTTGCCCTCGGGGCGCAGGACCCGAAGGAGTACCGCGACGAGAGCTGGCCGTTCATCCGCTGGCGCAAGGACGAGCTCGTCTACGCGGTGGCGACGGACGTGCAGGCGACGAGCGCCACGTTGCTGATCGCGGGCCGCACCGCGGTCCTGCCGGTTGCGGGCGCCAGCTGGACCGGCCGGACCAACCTGTTGCGGCTCCTCAGGCGCGGCGACATCCTGCTGGTGCGCCTCGGCGAGGTCCCGACCGACCGGGCGCAGCCGCTGAAGGTGACCCTCGCCCCCGAGCCGAAGGTCGAAGGGGCGATGGTGGTGCTCGACAATCGCACCGGCGCGATCCTGGCGCTCGTCGGGGGGTTCGACTTCGGCCGCTCGCAGTTCGACCGCTCGATGCAGGCCAGGCGCCAGTGCGGGTCCGCGTTCAAGCCGTTCGTCTACCTGGCGGCGTGGGAGCACGGCTTCTCGCCGGCCGACGTCATCTTCGACGGCCCCGCGCTGCTCCCCGACGACAAGGGACTCGACACCTACGTCCCGCTCAACTACTACCGCCGCTACGAGGGTCTGGTGACGTTCAGGTACGCGTTCGAGCACTCCCTCAACGCCTCGGCGGCGAAGATCCAGCAGCTCGTCACCGGCCAGGCCGTCATCGACGTCGCTCACCGCCTCGGGGTCAAGGAGCCGCTGGCGCCGTACTCCTCGCTCGCCCTCGGCACGTTCGAGCTGCCGCTGCTCGAGCTGACATCGTCCTACAGCGGGATCGCGAACCGCGGCCAGCTCGCCCAGCCCTACTTCATCGCCCGCGTCCGCGACGAGGAGGGCAACGATCTCCTCACGACGAAACCCGTCGTTCGCCAAGCGGTGCGCGAGGACGTTGCGTACCTCATGACGCACGTGATGGAGGGCGTGATCCAGCGTGGGACCGGGGCGGCGGCCGCGTCCCTGCCCGGCCACCTTGCCGGCAAGACTGGGACGACCGACCGCTTCACCGATGCCTGGTTCATCGGCTTCTCGCCCCGCATCACCTGTGGCGTCTGGGTCGGGCGCGACCTGAAGGAGCCGATCGGGAACCACATGACCGGCGCCGAGGCGGCGCTCCCGACCTGGATGCAGTTCATGAAAGGGTACATGGACGCGCAGAACGACGCGGCGCGCCAGGAGGAGTTCCCGGTCCCCGCCGGCGTGACCCTCCTCCCGATCGACAAGAACACCGGCCTGCGGGCGATCCCGCTGTGCGACGACGCCGTGATCCTCGAGTCGATCCCCAGCGGCCGCGAACCGGGCGAGTGCAGCGCAGCCGCGCACGCCCTCGTCGCGCTCCCGTGGCTGCAGCAGCTCGCCCACTACACCCCGCGGCCCGGCGAGCCGCCGACGACACCCGAAGCGATCGCCGCCGCCAACCTCAAGCTGGCCGAGGAAGCGCAGAGCGGCAGGCACTAGAGGGCGGCCGCGCCGCCCCCGCCGTCACACCCTCTTCATGATGCTGGCGAGTTCCTCGAGGAACGGGGCGGGCTCCATGTAGCCGGGGATGCGGCCGACTTCGCTGCCGGCTGCGTCGAGGAAAAGGATGGTCGGAAAGCCGTCCACGTTGAAGCGCTCGGCCGCGTCGCGCCCGTCCTTCTCGGCGTTGAGCCGGACGCTCACGACGCCCTGCAGCGCCTTCTGCACGTTCCCGTCCGCGAAGGTCGTCTCGTCGAGACGCCGGCACCACTTGCACCAGTCGGTGTAGAAGTCCACCATCACGAGCTTCTTCTCGCTGCCGGCAAGCGCCAGCGCGGAGGGCAAGTCGCGTTCCCACACGACCGCCGACGCGCCACCGCCGGGCGCCGCCTGCGAACCGCCCCCGCACCCCGCGGCACCCAACCCCACCACGGCAATCAGCAACACCACGCTCCAGATCAGCCCTCGTGACATGGCCCCCCCACGGCGATACTTTGCCACACCCCACACGCCGGCAACAAACCGGCGTGGCGGGCCATTCTCGCGGCGCGCTCACCCACCGAGCGGCGGCGGCGGATTGGCCGGCAGGTACCACACCCGCCGCACCGCCACCCCCAGCGATCGCGTGTCGCCGCCCCCGGGCACGAAGGTGGTGCTCGAAAGCTCGAGACGGACCCGTCCGGCGCCCGCGAGCTCCTGTGGCACCGGCAGCGCGACGGTCACCGGCGCGGGCCCGACGGTCACGGTCGCCTGGCTGCTCCCCAACCGGACCACGACCACGGCCGGCTGCACGCTCGGCGCGAACAGCTCGACCCCGACGAGCCCCGCGCCGGCCGGAAACGAGAACGCCGCGCGGGCGCCCGTCCACGCGGCGGGCCGCGGCGGGTTGCCGAGTCGCTCCAGGGGGTAGGTCCCCTCCGCCTCGGCGCAGGCGCGGAGCAGAGAATCGCGCTGGGGGAGGAAGGTGAGCGGCGGCACCACGTGCGGAGGGGCTTGCAGCGACACGTCGAAGATGCGAAGCGCCAGCGCCCGGGTATCCCCCCGCGACACCGCCTGCGCGCCGAGGTCGAGCTCGACCCAGAGCAGGTTCGGGGAGTTCGCGGCCGGCGGGACAGGGATCGGGATGACCTGCACTCCGCCGGAGACCCGGCCGCTCCAGGTGCGGACGCCCGCCACCCGCGCCTCGGCCGGGACATCGTGAAGGCTCGGGTGGACTTCGACGGCCAGCGCGAGGGTCCCCGGACCGCTCACCCGGGGGGCCAGAAGCGCGGCGCGGGCACCACACCAGACGAACCGCCTGGTGCCGTCGAACTCGACCGGCGCCCCTCCGCGCGCCACGAGAACGGGGTTCTTCACCAGCCGCACGTGCAGGAACCGCTCCTGCGAGAGACGCCGCACCCTTGCCTGGCGACAGTCGAACTCGAAGACCTGTGACGCCGGGCACGGCAGGTCCTCGCCGGGTTGCTCCGCCAGCAGCCAGAGCGGGGCGCCCGCGATGCGGGGACCGGCGCGCTCCATCTCGGTCACGCGGAGCGAGTCCACCGGCAGCCGGCCGCTGATGGCGGCGAGGTTGCGGAACGAGAACAGCTGGTCCTCGTAGATCAGAACGCCCGGGCCCTCGCCGGCGGCGGCGGCGAGGGCCGCGACGACGGGCAGCCGGTGGCGGTGGATATGCCACACGGCGGGGAACCCCCAGCCGGTCGCGGCGACGAGGCCGACGCCGGCTGCCGCCAGGCCGGCCGCCCGCGACCGGCCGAGGCGGGCGGCGCCGGCCACCGCCGGGGTCGCCAGCAGCAGCCACACCAGCACCCAGTAGCGCGGGTAGTTGCGGTTGTCCATGAACTCCAGCAGGAACATCAGCGTGGCGCCCGCGAGCGTGCCCGCCCACCAGCGCCCGGCGAGCGAGCGCCTCCACCCCCACCACCCGACCGCCGCCAGGGCGAGGAACAGCGCGGCGAACGCGGGGGTGCCGAGGCCGCGCACGAAACCGTTGCTCTCGAGCGCCCACGACTCGGTGCCAAGCGTGGCGATGATCTCCCCCGCGTGGATCTCGCTGACATCGAGGAGCACCCCCCACCCGCCGGCCGCGAGCGCCGCCGGAATCATGATCACCGCCAGGACGGCGACCCCTGCGGCCGCGCCCGCCGCGACGAGGCGCGCGTCCCGCCGCACCCACCAAGCCGCCAGCACGACCGCAAGGACGAAGACCGGCGCGAGCGGCGGGCGCACCAGCGCCGCGCAGGTCATCGCGATCACGCCCGGGACGAAGCCCTCGCGGCCGCCGCGCAGCCAGAGCGCGAACGCGATCACCGCCAGCGCGGCAGAAGGCGTCTCCGAAAAGGCACGCCCGGCGTGGAACCACACACCGGGGAGGAACGCTGCCAGCGCCGCTCCGGCGAGCGCCAGCCTTCTCCCGGCGACGCCCTCCCACAGTCCGACGAGCGCCCAGATCCCGACGACCGAGAGGAGAGCGCTCGCCAACTGGAGCGCGAGCAGGGGGTCGGCGACGCCGAGCTTGCGGACCGTCTTCCCGATCGCGATCCAAAGCGGGAAGCCGGGCGGCAACGGCATGTGGCGGCTGGGGTCGAACTCGAGGACGCCGCAGGCCATCAGCGCCTCGTCCTGCTCCCAGGGCCCGGCCGGGAGGAGCAGGAGGCGGGAGGCCGCGAGGGCGGCCAGCGCCGCCGCGCTGGCGACGGCGGACGGGGTCGCACCGCCGACGGGCACCAGCGGCCACGGAAAGACGCGCCCCGCCAGGCGCTCGAGGCCCGCCGCCCACCGTCTCATATCGGGAGTCTAGCATCGGGCCGGCGGACGCGTTGCCCGCGAATTGGCCGGCCGTCCAGCGGATCGCGGGGCCGGCCGCCCGGCGGGCAGCCGCTCCAACGACGCCGTGCTAATCTCGGACGCCATGGCGGCGATCTCGGTGGAGTTCACGAAGGTGGGGAAACGCTTCGGCACGAGGGCGGTGCTGGCCGCGGTGTCGGGCACCCTGCGGCCGGGCGAGGTGCTCGTCGTCGCGGGACCCAACGGCGCGGGGAAGTCCACTCTCCTCAACATCCTGGCCGGGGTCCTGCGGCCCTCCCGCGGCGGCGTCGCGTACCGCCGGGGTGACGAGGAGGTGCCGCGCCGCGAGTGGTTCGAGAACCTCGGGATGGCGTCGCCCGACATGGCCGTCTACGAGGAGCTCTCGGCGATCGAGAACCTCCGGTTCTTCGGCCGCCTCCGCGGCCATGCCCTCGCCGACGGGGCGCTCGCCGAACTCTTGGAGACGCTCGGACTGCCGGTGCGCGAGCACCACCGCGCCGTCGGGACGTACTCGTCGGGGATGAAGCAGCGGGTCAAGCTGGCGCAGGCCGCGCTGCACGCGCCGGCGGTCCTGCTGCTCGACGAGCCCTCGTCGAACCTCGACGCGGCCGGGCACGACGCCGTGGCGGCGCTCGTGGCGCGCTTCCGCGCGCGCGCCGCGGTCGCCGTCGCCACCAACGACCCGCGGGAGATCGCCTGGGGCGATGCGCGCCTCGACCTTGCTCTCTGAAAGCCTCGCCGTCCTCGGCAAGGAGCTCACCGCCGAGCTGCGCAGCCGGGTTGCGCTCAACGCCATCGGCCTGTTCGGCCTCACCACGCTGATCGCCGTCGCCTACCAGATCGGCCCGTACCAGATCCAGGAACAGGACCGCCCGCACCTGCTCTCGGCCCTGCTGTGGATCATCCTGTTCTTCGCCGCCACCTCCGGCCTCTCGCGGGTGTTCGTCAAGGAGGAGGACGCCCATACCGCAAAGACGCTGCGCCTGGCCGCTCGCCCGCTCGCGGTCTTTGCCGGCAAGTACCTGTTCAACTTGATTTTGCTCACCGCTCTATTCGCCCTCATCGTGCCGCTGTACTGCGCCCTCATGGGCTATACGGTGCGCGGTGTGGCTGGTCTGGTGATCGTGCTGGCGGCGGGGGCGGTCGCCCTGGCGGCGACCTCGACGATCGTCGCGGCGATCATCTCCCGCGCCTCGGGGTCCACGACGCTTTTTGCTATCCTCTCAGTGCCGCTGGTGTTGCCGCTTCTCGTGATGCTCATCCAGGGGACGCGGGCGGCGGCGGCCAGTGCCGAGCTGGCGGCCGTCCTTCCGGCTCTGCAAGGGATCGTTTCGCTAGGGGGTGCCGTCTTGACCGTGTCCGTGTACCTTTTCCCGGTGGTGTGGCATGACTGACGACCGCGTGCGAACAGCCCTGCACTGGCTGTTGGGCGGCTGGATGCTGGCGGTGATCGTGGCAGCGTTCTTCTGGGCGCCGGCGGCGGTGGGGTTCAAGGGCGAGTCGTCCAGGATCGTGTTCTTCCACGTGCCGCAGGCGTGGGTCGCGGTCCTGGCGTTCTGCGTCAACCTGGTGGCCTCGCTGCGCTACCTGCGCACCCGCGACCCGCTCGACGACGCCCGCGCCGCGGCCGCCGCCAGGCTCGGCTTGGTGTTCTCCCTGCTGGCGACGATCACCGGGTCGATCTTCGCCAACGTGATGTGGAACTCGTTCTGGAACTGGGACCCCCGCGAGGTCTCGATCGCGATCCTGCTGCTCGTCTACGCCGCCTACTTCGCCCTCCGGGAGGCGGTCCCCGACGAGGAGAGGCGCGCCAGCCTCTCGGCGGCATATGCCATTTTGGCGTTCGTGACGATGCCGTTTCTCGTCTTCGTGGTGCCGCGCATCTACTGGTCGCTGCACCCGGACACGATCATCGGCGCCACCGGGAAGCTCAAGCTTCAGATGGAATCGAGGATGCTGCAGACCCTCCTGGCCTCGTTAGTGGGATTTACTGGATTGTTCGTTTGGTTGTACACTCTGGACGTCCGGCTGGCGCGGGTGCGGTTGGCGCGCCGGGAACGCGAGGAGGCGTGAGCGATGCCAAACGCTGAGAGCTTGATCTGGGTGGCGGCGGTCACGGTGGTGATCTGGCTCGGGATCTTCGCCTACTGCCTCGCCCTCGACCGTCGCGTGCGCCGGTTGGAGGAGGAGCAATGAGCCGCCGGGCGGTTTGGACCGTTGCAGGCCTCGTGGCGATCATCGCCTTCGTCGCGTTCGGCGCCGGGGCGTTCAAATCGAACCTCACTCCGTACGTCAGCTTCCAGCAGGCCCGCTCGACCGCCGACGCCGTGCAGGTCGCGGGCAAGCTCGTGCAGGGCTCCGACAGCTTCGACGCGGCGTCTTCCCGCCTGATTTTCAGCATCCGAGACGAGCACGGCGACGTCATGAGGGTCGCCTACAAGGGGCTGAAACCCGGGAACTTCAACGAAGCCACCCAGGTGGTGGCGATCGGCCGCTTTCACGGCGGCACGCTCGAGGCCGAGAAGCTTCTCGTCAAGTGTCCGTCCAAGTATCAAGGGATCGAGGAGAAGGGGTCCAAGACCAGCTCCTCGTGATGTCGGCGACGCGCGCGCGTCGTGAACCGCCAGGGGGGGAGTAATGTTTCTACCGGGTGCCATCGCGATGTGGGTGGCCTTTGTCGCTCTTGTCGCGTCAACGTTCTTTTACCTCCGCAGCATCTGGGGCCATCAGGAGGCCCGGGCGTGGGCCCGCCAGCTGTACGGCCTCGCCACCGTCGCCGTCCTCATGGCCGGGGCGGTGCTGGTCTATCTGATCCTCACCCATGATTTCCGGGTGCACTACGTCTTCTCCTACTCCGACCTTTCGCTGCCCAAGCCGTACCTCGTCGCGACCCTGTGGGCCGGCCAGGAGGGCAGCTTTCTGCTCTGGCTGATGTGGGGGATGGTCGTGGGGTTGCCGCTCATCCGCTACGCCAAGCACTACGAGGAACGCACCATGGTGGTCTACAACGTGGCGCAGCTCTCGCTCGTGCTGATCCTCCTGAAGCAGTCGCCGTTCCGCTTCATCTCCGACCTCTCGTCGGGGCAGGTCCCGTTCGACGGGCAGGGACTCAACCCGTTGCTCCAGAACCCCTGGATGACGATCCACCCGCCGATTATGTTCCTCGGCTACGCGGCCACGGCCGTGCCGTTTGCGCTGGCGATCGCGGCGCTGTGGGGGCGGCGCTACGACGAGTGGACCAAGGCGGCGCTGCCGTGGGCGTTGCTGACGGTGGTCACGCTCGGGTGCGCCATCCTTCTCGGCGGCTACTGGGCGTACGTGACCCTCGGGTGGGGCGGGTACTGGGGGTGGGACCCGGTGGAGAACGCCTCCCTCGTGCCCTGGATCGCCTCGGCCGCGCTGGTCCACGGGATGATCCTGCAGCGGGCGCGAGGACGGTTCCGAAAGCTCAACTTCGCGCTCGCGATCCTGGCGTACGTCCTGGTGGTCTACGGGACGTTCCTGACGCGCTCCGGCGTGCTCGCCGACTTCTCGGTGCACTCGTTCGTGGACCTCGGCATCACCGGCTGGCTGGTCGCCAACCTCGCCGGAGCGCTCGCCATAGGCTTCGGCGCCCTGGCGTGGCGCTGGCGCGAGATCCCGAGCGAGGCAGGCGACGAGCCGTTCCTCTCGCGCACGGTCTTCTTCGTCCTCGCGATCGCCGCGCTGCTGGGGACCGCGGCGATGGTGCTGTTCGGGACCTCGACGCCGCTCATCACTCGTCTGGCGACCAAGCCGTCGCAGGTTGGCCCCGCGTTCTACAACCGGGTGATCCTGCCGATAGGCATCGTCCTGGCGGGGTTGCTCGGCACGGTCCCGTTCCTGCAGTGGAAGGGCGCCGCCAAGGACTTCCGCAACCGCCTGCTGCTCTCCGGCGCCCTGGCGGCCGTCGCGACCGGCATCGGCGTCGCGGTGGGAGCGCGCGGCGTGCTCTACGTCGCGTTTCTGCTCCTCGCCGTCTTCGCGTTCTTCTCCAACCTGCTCAAGACGTGGGACGAGGTCAGACAGGGGAAGCTGCGCTCGGCGGGCGGATACCTCGCCCATGTCGGGCTCGGCCTGATGCTGGCGGGGATCGTCACCTCCTCCGCGTACGACCGCTCGGCGAAGGTCGTGCTGCCGCTGGGCCAGAGCAGGAACGTGATGGGCTATACCCTGACGTTCAAGGGGGTGGACAAGCCCACGCCAACGGCGCGGGACGCCATGCTGGTCGAGGTCAAGGAGAGCGGCGGCAACACCTACGTGGCGCGACCGCACCTCTTCCGCAACGAGAAGTCGAACCAGCTCGTCGCCAACCCCGACGTCCACATGCAGCTGACCCACGACGTCTACGTCTCGCCGATCGAGTTCGACCCCGGCCGGCCCCCCGAGAACGGCGACACCCTCGACCTCGGTAAGGGCGACACCGGCAAGGTCGGGCCGCTCGCCGTCACCTTCGACGGTTTCGACATGTCCGCCGCGCACGGCGACAACGAGAAGGTGGCGATCGGGGCGCGCCTCACCGTCAAGGGCCCCGCCCAGACGCAGCAGCTGACGCCGGTCCTGCGTAGCGCCGGCGGCGGCGAGTTCATCGCCGACCCGGTCGCGATCGCCGGCTTCAAGGGCGCCGCCGTGACGCTCAACGGGATCAACGCCAATACCGGCCACGTGCGCCTTTCGGTGACCGGTTTCGGCGCCGGCATCGCCAAGAGCGCCGTGCTGCACCGGGGCGAAACGTTGACGTACAAGGGCGCGACGCTCACCTTCGACGATTTCGACCTCTCGGATTTCGATCCCCAGGCCGGCAAGATCAACATCGGCGCGGTGCTCAAGGTCAGCAGCGGCGGCAAGACCGCCGAGATCACACCGTTCTTCCATAGCGGCGAGAGCGGCGAGAGCCACGACGACGCGGATCTCCCCGGCCTACCCGGGGTCAAGGTGCGCACGGGCCGTCTGGACCCGAACGAGAAGACGGCCGAGATCCAGATCCTCGATCCCCAAGCCCCGCCGGACGTGGGCGAGCCGATGCAGTTCTCGGTCGACCTCACGATCAAACCGATGATCGGCCTGCTCTGGGGCGGCCTCGTGGTCCTGCTGGCGGGCGGCATCATGGCGACGGTCCGCCGCACTGAGGAGTTTTCGGCGGCGGCCGGCCGCCCCGGCGGCAGCGCCTGATCCCGACCGATCGATGAGGGGCGGCAGGCGCGGCAAGGGGCGGGCCCGCCTCATGCCGTCCCGTCCTTGCCCGCGAGTCCCCGCCTGCTTGGGGTCGCAGCTGGCCGCGGGTATACTATTTGCGCAATGCGAGGCGTGTTCGTGCTTCCCCTCTACCCGTTGCAGGGCCTCGTCCTGCTGCCCGGCGAGCGCTGCGCCGTCCCGTTCGAGAACGGGCGGCCTCCCGCCGCGCTCGCGCGCGCCCGCGACCACGGCGGTGCGGTGGTGGCATCGCTCGCCGACGGGGAGTCGGTACACGAGGTCGGCGTCACCGCCATCGTGAGCGACAGCGCCGAGGGGGAATCGTCCCTGCACGGAGTGGCCAGGTGCCGTCTGGTCTCGCTGCAGAACGACGACGCCCTGATGGTGCGGGCCGAGCGCTTCCCCGAACAGGAGGCTGCCGAACGGCGGGGCGACCCGGTCGGCCGGCTGCTCCACGCGCGCTACGGGCGGTTGTGCCTGCGCCTCGGCCGGGATGCCGCCGCTCCCCCGCGCGGCGACCTCAGCGCCCTCACCTGGCGCATCACGGCGAGCCTCGGCATGCCGCCCGAGCAGCAGCAAGGCTTCCTCAACGTCCCGGACCCGCTGACGCGCGCCAGGCTCCTGCTCCTGGCGGTGCGGGAATTGGAGCGCCGCGAGCGCTTCCTCCGCCAGTGGGCCCACCTCCGCAGCACGAATTCATGGAACTGACGGACACCAATGGCCAAACTCGACACCAACCTCGACGCCTGCCAGCTTTCCAGCGACCTCCTGCTCCGGTTGCGCAAGATCGTCCGGGACAGCCTGCGCTCGACCCACGGCCAGAACTGGGAAGTGAACGGGATCCCGGCTGAGCTCCGCGAGTTCCTCGCTCAGCGGCAGGCGCGCGAGGCGAGCATCAACTGGAACCTCTCCGACAGCGTGGACGGACTCGACTTCGCCGGCTACGTCAACCTCTACGACATCATCTGCGCCGCGCCCCACCTGCTGCAACGGTTCCTCCCGCTCGCGCCGGACGCGCACATGCTTCGGATCAGGTTCCTCGAGCTCGACACGATCCTGAACCGCATCGCGTACGCGCGCCCGATCTCCGAGGCCGACCTCGGCTTCCTCGTGAGCTTCGAGGAGCGTCTCAAGCGGGCGACCAGCGCTCCTCCGCCGGCCGTCGAGGCGGAAGGCGCCGCCAGGCCTTCCCCCGCCGAACGTTCTGGGCCGGCGAAGGCCGCCACAGGGCCCGTCCAGCCCGCGCCTGTCGCGGCACCTCGGGCCCCAGCCAAGACGCCAAGACCTGTCGCCGCCGCACCGGAAGACGAGCCGGAAGCCGCGCCGGCGCCCGAACCGAGCCCGGGGGTCAGCCCCGCGGCGCCGACGGTGGCGCCATCGCCCGCCGCAGCCCCGGTCCTCGGGCCGCAGGAGATCGAGGCGGCACTCAAGCGCGGCGACAGCTCGACGGTCCTGACCGCCATCTACCAGGAGGTGACGTCGCTCGCCGACGGCCTCTGGAACGGCTCCGTGGTCGCGATGCAGAGCCGCACCTGGGAGAGCGTCCGGGAGTCGCAGTGGTACCGCAACCAATTCGTCAAGCTGGGCCTCAAGCCGATCTCCGACTTCTTCGGCCTGTTCGACGCCGCCAAGGAGAAGATGCAGGCCGGCACGTCCCGCAACGACCTGCAGGAGTTCCTCAAGGAACACAACTTCGTGCAGGTTCTGCTGGCGCTCAAAGACCTGTTTCGCCACCACGTCCGGCGGTAGCCTGCCGTCACCCGGCGACGCCGCGGTGAAGCTCGGCCGCGCGATGAGCCGGCCTTTCAGACGCGCCGTTCGCGCAGGTGTGCCGCCAGCCGGGCGAGCGCATCGGGAAACCCCTTCCGCCCCAACCCGATCCTGAAGTGGCCCCCCGGCGCCTCGAACACGCTTCCCGGCGCGATCATCACGCCAGCATCCTCGAGGGCGTCCCGGCAGAAGCGCTCGACCGTCTCCTCGCCCAACCACCTCGGAAATGCGACCGGTCCCGCCTTCGGGGCGAGCCAGCCGAAGCGGTCCGCGTGCGCGGCGAAGAACTCGGCTGCAGCATCCAGGTTGGCGCGGACGATCTCGCGGTTGCGAAGCAGGATCGGCTCGCGGCTCTGCAGCGCGATGATCCCCAGGACCTCACTCGGCGCGCTGGCGCAGATCGTCGTGTAGTCCTTGAACGCAACCCATCGGTCCAGCAACGCCCGCTCCCGGGTCGCCAGCCACCCCACCCGCAGGCCGGGGAGCCCGAAAGCCTTCGACAGCCCCGCCAGCGAGATCCCTTTCTCGTACACGTCGCAGATCGCGGGCAAGCGGGCGTCCTGGCCGTGCTCGAGCAACCGGTACATCTCGTCCGAGAAGAGGTAGAGACCTCGGTCCCGAGCGACCCCGACGATCGCCTCGAGCTCGGAGCGCGACGGCGTGTGGCCGGTCGGGTTGTGCGGGAAGTTGATGACCAGCATCCGCGTGCGGCGCTCGACCAGCCGCTCCAGGCGGCCGACGTCGAGCCGCCAGCCGTCGCGGCCGGGCTCCAGCTCCCAGCGCGCGACGCCGCAACCGATGTGGCGCGCGATCTCGTACAGGGACTGGTACGCCGGCGAAATCGACGACGACGTGGTCGCCCGGCGTCAACAACGTCTGCATCGCGATGAAGATCGCCTCCTCGGGGGCCGCGATCATCACGCCGCCCGGCGCGACCCCCTCGTACATCCCAGCCACCTCGGCGCGGAGGAGCGGGTGCCCGGCCGTTTCGGTGTACCCGAGGCGCAGCTCGCGCCACAGCTCGAGGCTCGCGGGCGTCGCCATGCGCACCAGCTCGTCCACACTCAGGCTTTCGCAGTCCGACGCGCTGAGCAGGAAGGACGCCTTGAACTCGTACTCCGCGAAGTACCGCTCCAGCTTGAACGGTCGCACCGGCCGCTCCCTCCCCCGGAACAACGCTACACCAACGGCGCGTAGAACGAGTGGTCCGTGATCCGTGGTCCGAAGCCGGGGTTCGTGGGCTCGGGGCTCGGGCAAGACGGAGGCGTGCTCCGTCGTCGCTGCTCCGACCCGGCCGCGCCGGCCGCAGGCCGCGCGGCTTCCGCCACTCCCTCGAAGACGAAGCGCCCAACGATAGGCAGGGCGTCGCAGCTCGGGGCGTGTAGCCGCGCCGCCGCCGTTGGGCCTATCGCAAGGCGCGCGAACCCCGCCGCACCGGAGCATAGCCGGAGGCTATGTGAGGATGCGAGCGGGGCGAGCGCAACGCAGCGAGAGGCCCGACGCCGGCGGCGCCCCATGCGATGGGCGCTAGGGTTTTCGGGCGACGAACAGGTAGTCCCGCGGGGCGGAGAGCCACCCGTCGAGCTTCGCCGCCAGCTGCCGCACGGCCTCGGGCTGCGACGGGCTCGCGAGCGCCTGGTCGGGCGGGAAGGGGTGCAGGAACCTCGTCTCCACGACCTCGAGTCCGAGCGCCTTCGCAACGAACGCGAGCGCCTCGGGGTGCACCGGGGCGCGGTGTGTCGGGTCCAGCCAGAACAACCCGGCGCCGACGCGCAACGACTCCGGATTCGGACTCTCGATCAGCAGCACGCCCCCCGGGCGCAACGCCGCGGCCGCACCTTCCACGAGAGCCATCCAGCCGGCCGCCGGGAGGTGCTCGACGATGTGGACCGCCGTGATCGCGCCGAGGCTCCCCGGCGCCACCTCGCGCAGCGCGGCGAGGCCATCGCGTTCGTCGGCGGCCAGGCCAAGTCTTCGGCACGCCGCCACCATCGCGGGGTCGGCGTCCACGCCGCGCGCTTCGATGCCGGCGTCGCGCAGCGCTTCGAGCAGCTCCCCCCGCCCGCAGCCGACGTCGAGCACCGGCGCCGCTCCTCCGAGGAGGCGGACGTGCTCGGCGGCGCGGCCGAGGATCTCGCCGCGGTCGCCGCGGAACTCGTCCGCGAAGGCGCGCGACGCGGCCGCGACCGCGGCCGGGATGCGCGCCTCGACGGCCGGCTCGACGGCGATGCGCAGCGGCTCGTGCCGGGCGACGCGCTCCGCGAGCCCCGCGGCTTCGGTGAGCTCCTCATGCAGACGCTCGACGATGGCGTCGGTGCGCGCCGAGAGCGCGGGCAGCCGCTGGTCCCGCAGCTCCACCGCGAGCGCCTGGACGCCGGCTATGACCGCCGGAGTCGCGTCGATGGCGCGCTGCACGCGCTCGATGCCGGCTTCCGCCTGCGGGATGCGGGCGTCGCGAAGCGATTCGACTTCACGTTGCAGCGCCTCGGCCGCACGCTGCAACCCCGCGAGCGCGGCCTCGGCGGCCGGGACGCGGGCGTCCCGCAGCGACTCCACCTCGCGCTGCACCGCAGCCACCGCCTGGCTCGACCTCGAGGCCGCGTCGGCGAGCTCCGCAAGCCGGCGGTGACGCACCTCCTCGAACTCGCCGCGGGTGGCGACGTAGGCCCGGCGAAGGTCGGCAAGCGCCTCTGCGCTCTCGTCGAGCCGGGCATCGAGGCGGCGCTGCAGCTCGGCCCTGTCGGCCGCTTCGCGCTCCAGGGCGGCCGCGAGCGCCGGGGCGGCGGCCGGGTTCCCGTCGGTCCGCTCGAGTTCCGGCCACAGCGTCGCTCTGGCCGCTCGCCGCAACAGCCGCAGCAGCCACCCCTGGCCGCCGCGTCGTGGCGGCGGCGGGGTTCCTGCCGCACCCGCGGGGGGTTGGCCGTTGCTCACAACGACCTACGCCTCGCTTCCCTGCCCCTGCTTCTCCGCCTCGGACCGGACGTGCACGGTGATCGGCACCCGCACGTCGCGGTGAAGCTTGACCTCTGCGGTGAATGTGCCAACCCGCTTGATGTGCTCGAGGGCGATCCGCCGGCGGTCGACGGCGAGCCCGCGCTCGGCGAGCGCATCCGCGACGTCGGAGGACGTCACCGAGCCGTACAGGGCGTCGCCCTCGCCGGAGCGCCGGACGAACGTGAGCTCGACACCGGCGAGTTGGCCGGCGATATGCTCGGCCTCACCCTTCTCCTTGGCCTGCGCCTGCTCCCATTTTCTGGTGTCCTGCTTGAAGCGCGCCAGGTTCGCAGCCGTCGCCTGATAGGCGAGGCCCTTCGGGATCAGGTAGTTGCGCGCGAAGCCCGGCTTCACATCGAGGGTCGCGCCGCGCTCTCCGAGCTGGTCCACATGGTCGTTGAGTATCACCTTCATGCTTCACGTCCTCCGTCGTCTGCTCCACCCCGGCGCAGTCGGAAGAAGCTGTCGGCCAGACCGAGGGCCGAGAACGCCAAGGCCACCGGAATCTGCAGGGCGAACACCATGACGCCCAGCCGAACCCACCGGTTCCCACCGAACCGGCGCCCGAGGTAGAAAAGGATGATAGCGAGCCCATGCACGAAATACAACCCGAGCACCGTGACCAAGAGGTTCGCAGCCAACCACTTGGCCGGCTCGGGCGCAAACACCCAGCCGAGACCGCCGAGGGCGAACCCGACCGGGAGCCACTCCTCAGACGCGTAGAGCGGGAAAGGTTCCGCCCCGCGCGCCATACCCAGAAGCGGCAACCTCGGGCGCAGCCACAGCGCCGCCGTCAGCACGTAGAGCGCCGCGAACGAGGGCGCGAGGTAGGCGGCCATGTGGAGTGCCTGCGCCACCAACTCCTCGCCCCCGGCCCCCTCGCCCAGCAGTTTGCCGATGCTGGCCACCCCGCCGCCGGCGCGGACGAACATCTGCGTCAGGGCGTCCGCTGGGGCCGCCGGATAGACCACCGCCGTCATGACCGCGACGGCGATGCCGAGCGCCACCAGAGCGACGACCGCGGCCCACCGCCCGGTGCTCCACGGCCGCCGGAGCCACGTTTCCACCGAGACCGCCGGCCACACCGCCACCAGCAGGTACCCGGCCGTCGCCGCCACCATCCACGGCTGGCGCCAGACCAGCACGGCGCCCGCCATCCCGATCGCGACCCAGCCCCAGGCCAGGAACGAGGGCCGGCCCGTGGCCACGACGTGCACCAGAGGGAGCGACGCCAACAGGGCCAGGAACACGCCGACCAGCGGGAGCAACGGCAGGCTCGCGAACACGAGCAGCGAAAACAAACCCGCCATCCCCGGGCCGACAAAACGCAGGGATGGCGGTTTGGAGGGAGGCGAGGCCGAAGCCATCACCAGCGCCCTTTCAATCTCCCAGGAACGGCAGCAGCGCCATCAGGCGGGCGCGCTTGATCGCCCGGGTCAGCTTGCGCTGGTAGATCGGGTTCGTGCCCGACACGCGGCGCGGGAGGATCTTCCCGGACACCGGGACGTACTGCCGGATGAGGTCGATGTCCTTGTAGTCGATGTACTCGATCCCCTCGGCGGTGAACTTGCAGGTCTTCTTGCGCTTGACGAAGTACTTTTTCTTCGACATCTCACGCCTCCTCGCCGGTCCTGGGGGCCGTGGCGACCGCGGCGGCTTCGGCGCGCTCCTTGGCGGCGCGCTTGGCGGCCTTCTGCTCGGCGCGCACCTTCGCCATCTTGCGGGCGCGCTGCATCTCGCGATCCAGGTTGAGGTTGAGGAAACGCAGCACCTGGTCGGACAACCGCAGGCGGTACTCGAGCGGCTTGACCACCGTGCCGGGAGCGTCGTACTGCCAGAAGACGTAGTACCCCTCGCGCTTGTGCTTGATCATGTACGCGAGGATGCGCTTGCCCCACACGTCCTCCTTGGTGATGGTCGCGCCTTCCTTGGCGAGCAACTCCTTGAGCTCGCCGAGGAACGCCGAGCGCTGCTCGTCGTCCAGGGATGCGTCGAGGATGACACCGAGTTCGTACAGCGGCATGGGCTCTCCTTTCGGCCTTCGGCCCCCGCATCGAGGCGGGAGCAAGGAACCCGCCATGCCTGGCGGAACGCGAATTCTAACCCAAGTGCCAGGAAAATGCAAGCGACCGGCTCCCAGGCGTCGAAAGACGCCGCGGGCAACGGGCTCGCGCCACGGCCATCCAAGCGACGGCCGAGGCGCGGAGGCGAGGGATCTCCGCCGAGCGAGAAGGCCAGGAGTGCCGTTCGCCCCTCAGCGCTCGCTGACCTTGAGCACCCAGCAGTACGAGCCGTCCCGCCAGGTGATGCGGGAGTCGCCGCCGAAGCGGAGGTCGGCGCTCTCGCACCTGGGGTCGTAGCTGCAGTGCTCGGTCCACACCACGGTCCGATTCTTGGCGCGGTACATGTTGTCGCCGATCTTGTTGACGCACTGCAGCTGGACCAGTCTGTCCTGCGCAAGTCCGGCCGGCGACAACACCACGAGCGCACACGCGGCTGCAAGAAGTGATGCCCGTCTCATGTTGAAGCCTCCTGGTGCGCCAAGTATCGCACACGAGAGCGGCCGGACGCCTGGACGAGGTCCGCGCAAGGAGCCCGTTCCACACCGTGAGCGGTCCGGCTCGGACAGGGCCTCCGCGCACGCCGAGCGAGCGGTGGAGCGGCCGCTGGACCCCCCGCCAGGATTGCGGTCCGACGCCGGCGGCGCCCCGGAAGAGGCTATTCGGACGTGGTGGAAACTTGGTTGAACTCGGTGGCCGCGCGGCCGACCCCGACCCGCAGCGCCGCCTCGACACAGTCGGCGGCACGCGCGACCATCTTGTCGACGGCTTGCAGCTCGTCGGGCTCGAACGGCGCGAGCACGTACTCCGCGAGGTCGTCCCATGCGTGCTCGCCGCGGATCCCGAGGCGCATGCGGGGGAACTCCTCCCCGACGGCCTCGACGATCGACCGGAGGCCGTTGTGGGTGCCGGGGCCCCCGCGCGGGCGCAGGCGGAGCTGCCCGAGCGCGAGGTCGACGTCGTCGACCACCACCAGGCACTCGGCGGGAACGAGTTCCTCACCCTCGCAGAACAACGCGAACGCGTCCCCGGAGAGGTTCATGTAGGTCTGGGGCTTGACCAGATAGGTCGGCCGGCCACCGCCCCGGCGGACCAGCTTCGAGCGGTAGCGGCTGCGCCACACGTCGAGGCGCCAGCGGCGCGCCATCTCGTCCACGACCCGGAAGCCGATATTGTGGCGGCCGCCGGCGTATTCCGCACCCGGATTGCCGAGCCCGACGACCGCCCCGATGTTCATGCGTTCGAGGTGCCAGGACTACTCGGCGTCCTCGCTGCCCTCCTCGACGGCCTTGCCGCGCTTGATGACCTCGGGCTCGGTGGACTCCTCGCCGGCGGCGGCCGCTTCCTCCGGCTTTGCCTCCTCGACTTCCTTGGCGTGGGTCTTGACCGTCGCGATCATCTTGTGCGGGTCGTCGAGCAACTTGACGCCCTCCGGGAGCGGCAACTCGGCGGCTGCGATGTGCTGGCCCAGCTCGAGGTTGGTGACATCGACGCGGAACGACTCCGGGATCGCCTCCGCCGCGCACTCGACGTGCAGTGTGCGGCCCACCCAGTCGAGGAACCCGCCGACCTTCACCCCCGCGGCCTCGCCTTCGAGGACGACCGGGACCTCGACCTTGAGCCGCTGGCCCTTGATGACGCGGATGAAGTCGAGGTGGGCGTACTGCCGCGTGAGGGGGTCGATCTGGGCGTCGCGCACCATCGCGTGGCGCTCCTGCTTGGTGCCCTTCATCTTGAGCAGGAAAACCGTGTTGCGCCCCTTCTCCTGGCGCAGCAGCTCGGTCACGGTATGGCGGTCGAGCACGACCGGAACCGCTTCCTTGTCCTTGCCGCCGTACACGACCGCAGGGATCAACCCCTGCCGGCGGAGTTTCCGGTTTGCGCCTTTGCCAGTGGAGCTGCGACGCTCCACCTCGATGACGAGCTCGTCCATGACACCTACCTCCGACCTCGCGGCCAGACCGCAAGGGGCCAGAACTCTACCACACAGACAGGCAACAGTCGACTGCCTCTAGACAAACAGGCTCGAAACCGACTTCGCCTCGTGGATCCGCCGGATCGCCTCGCCGAGCAACTCGGCGACCGAGAGCTGGCGGATCTTCGCGCATCCGCGGGCCTCGTCGCGGAGGGGGATCGTGTCCGTGACCACGACCTCCTCCAAGACCGACTCCTCGATGCGCGACACCGACGGTCCGGAGAGCACCGGGTGCACCCCGGCCGCCAGCACGCGGGCGGCCCCGCGCTCGGCGAGACCCTCGGCCGTCTTCACCAGCGTCCCGGCGGTGTCGATGATGTCGTCCACGATCACGCAGGTGCGGCCCTCGACCTCGCCGATGATGTTCATGACCTCGGCCTGGTTCGGGCTGGTACGCCGCTTGTCGACGATCGCCAGGCCGGCCGAGAGCCGTTTGGCGAACGCGCGGGCGCGCTCCACGCCGCCGGCGTCGGGGGAGACCATCACCAGCTCGGGCAGCTGCAGGCGGCGGATTTCGTCGATCAGCACGGGTGCCGCAAACAGGTGGTCGACCGGGATGTTGAAGAACCCCTGGATCTGCGCGGCGTGCAGGTCCATCGAGAGGATGCGCGCGGCGCCGGCGGAGGTGATCAGGTCGCAGACGAGCTTGGCGGTGATCGGTACGCGCGGCCGGTCCTTGCGGTCCTGCCGGGCGTAACCGAAGTACGGCATCACCGCGGTGACGCGGCTCGCCGACGAACGCCTGCACGCATCGAGGATGATCAGCAGTTCCATGAGGTTTTCGTTGACCGGCCGGCATGTCGGCTGGACGACGTACACGTCGCCGCCGCGCACGTTCTCCTCGATCTGACACCCGCTCTCCCCGTCGGAGAAGTTGTACAGGCGCACGGCGCCGCGGCGGATCTGGAGGTAGTCGCAGATGCGGTCGGTGAGCTCCGGGTGCGCCCGGCCGGACAGTACGACCAAAGGCCTGTTCTCGTGCATGCGGTCCTCGCAACGCAGTTTGGCTGGGGCGGCAGGACTCGAACCTGCACATGCGGGATCCAAAGTCCCGTGGCTTATCCATTTGCCGACGCCCCAGTCGGAACCGAAGTCTAGTGCGCCGGCCTCGGCGTGTCCAGCGCGGCTACTCCTCGTCGCCCTCCTCGTCGGTCCAGAACTTCTCCCCCAGCAGCCGCCCCGAGATCTGCTGCGCGCGGGTGGCGCCCGTTCCGTCGCCGGCGGGGCCGCGTTCGGCGATGACGCGGTCGTACTCGGCGAGGATCGCATCATCCAGACGCTTGCGCGTGTCGCCGTTGAGGGGGTGGGTGATGTCGCGAAACGAGCCGTTGCGCAGCCTCCGCGACGGCATCGCGACGTACGCCGTCCCCTCCTTGCCCTCGAGCACGCGGATGTCGCCGACTAAGAAACAACCGTCGAAAACCACCTGCGCAAAGGCCTTCACCTTGCCGCCCTTGTTCAGGTTGATGCGGACCTCGGTGATCTCCATCGTTCATTCCCTCCCGTCCGACGGTCGCAGGCACGATGCCTCCCGGCCGAGCACCGGGGCCACCAGGGGTCCGGCGGCTGCCAGCTCCCTGGCGGCCCGGCGGGCGTCCGGTTCGTCGCGGTAGAGCCCGAACACGGTCCCTCCGCTGCCGGAGAGCATGGCCAACATCGGCCCCGTGGCGCGCACCCGAGCGAGGCGCTCCGCGACCTCCGGCCATCGCTGGGCGACCGTCGGCTGCAAGTCGTTGCGGCAGCGGCCGACCGGGAGGTCGCCGCCGCTCACGACCCACTCATATATCTCACAATCCGCTTCGCCGTCCAGTCCGCGGGCGTCGAGCGCCCGGTACACCTCGGCGGTCGAGATCGGTGCAGGCCCTGGCAACAGCACGACCCACCAGGCCGGCAGGTCCGGCAGCGGCGCGACCTCCGACCCGCGGCCGACGCCCCACGCCGCGCCCCCGACGAGGAAGAACGGCACGTCGGCTCCGAGAGCAGCCGCCAGATCGGCGAGCGCCCGCGGCTTCACCTCGGCTTTCCAGAGGCTGGCGGCCCCGACGAGCGCCGCTGCGGCGTCCGCAGAACCACCGCCGAGCCCGCCGCCCGCCGGGATCGTCTTGCGCAGCGTCATGCGCGCGCCGTGCGCGGCGCCGGCGGAGGCGGCCAGGGCGCGGACCGCCCTCACCGCCAGGTTCTCCGGGCCGGCAGGCGCGGCACCGGCCGGCACCACGTTCAGCTCGAACGCCCCGGCCGGCGCCGTCTCGAGCGTCAACTCGTCCCAGAGTCCGACCGCCGCAAACACGGTGCGCAGCTCGTGGTAGCCGTCGGGGCGCAGGCCCAGCACCTCGAGGTGCAGGTTCACCTTGGCCGGGCACGAGACGACGACCTTCACGGCCGCGCTCCGCACTCCGGCGCCGCCAGCCAGGGCGGCGGCGCCGGGGCTCCGCTCGGGCGCCACGCCTGAAGGTCGAGATCCGCCTCGACCTTGCCGGCCGTGAGGACCAGCCGGTGGGGCACCCTGCCCTCCTCGTCGGTCCGCACCACGCTCATCGCGGGCGTGGCGTCCCCGACCCGCGTCAGGAGCACTCGCGTCCAGTGCGGCTCGGGCCCCGTCACCTGCGCCCGCCACGCGAGACCGCCGGAGGCTGCCTCCACCCAACCGGGCAGTCCGGGCAACTCGCGCGCGCCGGCGGGGAGCAGGCCGGAGAGCAGCAGCGCCGCGAGTGAAGGGTCGATCGGCAGCGAAGCGCCGGCTGCAACCGGCAGCACGCCGGGCGGCAGCGCCTCCCGGCAACCCTGCTTCACCCGCTCCACGAAACCGCCGCCGGGTCCGACCCACGCGGCCAGCGCCGTCCCCCCGGGCGGAACTGCGACCGCGAGGGCGAGCGTCTCGCCGTCGCCCCGCACGGTCAGGACGAGGCCCCGGTGGCCGCAGCACGAGAAACGGTAAAGGGCGGAAAATGCGCGCGGGGCGACAGCCAGCGACTCCCAGCCCGCGGGGAGCGGCGCGGAAGGCGGGGTGGCGTGCCGGCAGCCCGCCGCCACGAGCAGCGCTGCGAGCAGGGCCGCGCTATGGCGTCTTGCCACCCGCGACCTCGGCGAGCTTCTTCTCGATCCGCTCCTTCTGGCCCGCCTCCTCGGGGTTGTTCGCCAGCGCCTGCCGGTACGCCTCAGCGGCCCGGCTCATGTCGCCGCGGGCGCGCAGCAGGTCGCCGACGTGCTCCTTGACGGTGGCGTCGAACGGGTCGAGCCGACCCGCCTCAGTGAGGTATTTCTCCGCCCGGTCGAGGTCCCCGAGCTTGAAGTACACCCACCCGAGCGAGTCCTGAAACGCCCCCGCCGAGGGGTCGAGCTGCACCGCCTTGGCCAGCATGCCGCGCGCCTCCTCGAGGTGGACGCCCTTGTCGGCGAACATGTACCCGAGGTAGTTCAGCGCCGCCGCGTTGTCGGGCTGTTTGGCGAGCAGCTTCTTGAACTGCGTCACGGCGTCGTCCCACGCGCCCGAGCGCTCGAGGGCGGCGGCGTACGCGAACTGCACTTCGGGGGCGTCCCCGAGGCGCGCCGCCGCGACGCGCGCCCGGGCGGCGGCGTCCGCGAACCGCTTCGCGCGGTCGAGGACGCCGAGCGCGGCCACCACGTCGTCCTCGTCGCCCGCCAGCAGTTTGTCGAGGACCGGCGCCGCCGCGGCTCCGTCTCCGGCCGCGAGGGAAAACTCGGCGAACAGCGAGCTCTTCAGACGCACGGCATCCGGGTTGTCCTCGAGCTTGGCGCCGCGCAGGAACGTCAGGCCGTCACGCCACGCCTCCCGCTGGCGGTAGTACTCGCCCCAGAGCGCGAGGGTGCGCCGAGCCATCGTGCCGCCGCCGCACTTTTCGATCCATGGCAGCGCGGCGTCGGGCCGGTGGTCGAGCAGCTCGAGAGCCGCCCGTTCCTGTGCCACCTCGACGGCCGCGTCCGGGTTGTCGATCTTCTTCTCCTCGATCTGCTGCCACACGGAGTTGAGGAGGGTCCTGGCCTCGGGGAGACGCCGCATATCGACGAGCAGGCGCGCCAACCCCATTGCCGCATCGGGGTCGTCGGGGTACGCGGCGTGCACACGCCGGTAGAGCCCTTCCGCGACGTCGAGGTGACCGTCGCTCGCTTCCAGGATCGCCTTCAGGAGGAGGGCGTCCCGCTGGTTGGGGTCGCCCGCCAGCACCTTGTCGAGCACTTCGCGCGCATGGACCCGGTCGCCGGCGCGCGCCAGGAGCGTCGCCCATCGCGTCATGCCCGCGAGGGTGCCACCCTCCTTCTTCAGCTCGTCGCCGAGGACGTCGGCCGCCTCCTTGTACTTTCCGGCGCTGGCAAGGGTGTCCACGAGTTGCAGCGTCGCACGCTGGCGGAGCTCTGGGACCGCCGCGGCACGCTTGAGGTAATCGGCCGCCTCGGCGAACTTGCCGGTCAGGCGCAGCGCCTCGCCCGCCATCAGCCAGATGCGGGGGTCGTCCGGTTGGTCGTCGAGCAGCACCTTCACCTGCTCCCACGCCTCGGCGCCCTTCCCGAGGCGCACCAACGACTGGGCCAGCACCAGGCGCGCCTGCCCCCCGTGCGGCACGGCGGCCACGCCGCGCTCGAGGTGCGGCAGAGCCGCCTCGAGTTCCTGCGGAGTCTGCGCGCCCTGCGCCAGGAGCATGCCGAGCGTGGCCTCACCGGTGGGGGTGAGCTCGCCCGCCTTCTCGAACTGCTTGACGGCCTCGTCGTTGACCCCCGCGTCGGCGAGCGCGAGGCCGAACTCCTCGGCGAGCGCCCGGCTTTCGGGGTCGAGCGCCACGGCGCGGCGGAAGAGCTTGAGCCCCTCGGCGATCGCCCCGACCGACAGCCGCATCTGCGCCTCGGCGACGAACGCCAGGGCCTCGCTGCTCGGGACCGTCGCCTCGGACGGTTGGTCCTCCGCCGCGACCGCCGCCGCCAGCGCCAGCACGAACCCACCCATCAGGATGACTGCCAGGCCTCGCCTCACTACCACCTCCGAGCCATTGATTGTAATCGTGTTCTTCCCCCGCGCCTTCCCGCGGGCTCATGGCGCCTCGGCGTCGCTCCACGCCGGGAGCGTCGACTGCGGCTGCGCCGGCACCAGAGCCAGGCCGATCGCACCCGGCACCGCCATCACCCGGCGCGCGTGCCGGCCGTTGTGGGAGAGCACCACGATTTCCTCGCCGGCGAGCGCGACGATCTCGCCCGCGGCGCTCCCGATCGCGCTCACCGGTGCCGCCAGAGCGCTGCGGAACGTGACCCGGAGCGGCTCGGCCGCTCCGAGTTCCACACGCACGCCGACCAGCTCACCGCCGGCCCGGTCTGCAAGGCCCGCCAGGATGCCGCGGCCCTCGACGCCGGGGCACACGGCGCGCACCGCCCCGCCGAGCGCGAGCACTCCCGGGGCGCGGCGCTTGCCGCCGGAAGCGATCAGCTCGAGCGACCCGCCGCCGGTAACGGCGACTGCGAACGCCCCGTCGGGGGCGACCGTCACCAGGCTCGGCTCGCCGCCGAGTTCGACCCGGACCGGCGCGCCACGCTCGAGCGCCGGCACGAGCACCAAGGCACGGCCGCCGGGATCCGCCGGAATGACCGCCACCACCCGGCCGTCGGCGGAACAGGCGGCGCGCCGCGCCCCCGCCACGCCCGCGAGCGGGATCCGCGCGATCGGGATGCGCTCGGGGTATGACAGCGTCGCCAGCAGCCCCGGCAGCACCACGTACATGCGGTCGGGCTCGACGAAGAACAGCGGAAACGTGCGGCCCGGCCAACGCTCCACGCCTCCCGACGCCGCAACGACCGCCGTTCCGGCGTCGCCGGCGAGCGGCACGACGATGCGGCCGTCGGGCGCGGCGAACACGTCGAGCCCCTCGCCCGGCAACTCCACCCGGCGCACCACCCCAGCGCCCACGGTCTCGACGAAGACCACCTCGCGCGGTGTGAGCACCGCGGCGACCGCGGCGACGAGCAGAAAGCTCCCCGGCACGCCCGCAGTGTACCGCCTCCGGTAGACTGACGCGGTGAGCGGTGACCTCGCGGCCGACATCAAGCGCTTCGCGCTCCACGAGCTCGGGTTCTCGCTCGCCGGCATCGCCGGCGCCGAGCCGCTTCCCGGCGGGGCGCGCCTCGCCGAATGGGTGGGACGCGGCAACCACGGCACGATGGCGTACCTGGCGGACACCGCCGCCGTGCGGTGCGCCCCGGGGCGCTTCCTTCCTGGCGCCAGGAGCGTTGTCTGCGTCGCGATGAGCTACCACGACGCCCCCGACCTCCCCGATCCCGCCGGCGCTGCCGAGCGGGCGGCCGTCGCCCGTTACGCCCGCCGGCCCGATTACCACCGCGTCATCCGGAGTCGGCTCGTCCGCCTCGGGCGTTTCCTCGCCGCGCGCGCCCCAGGAGCGACGTGGCGTCCCGCCGTGGACACCGCCCCCCTGCTCGAGAAGGAGCTGGCGCAGCGGGCCGGACTGGGGTGGATCGGCAAGAACACCTGCCTCGTGAACCGCGCGCTCGGCAGCGAGCTCTTCCTCGGCGAGCTGGTCACCGACGTCGCGCTCCCACCCGACCGGCCCGAGACAGACCACTGTGGCACCTGTTCCGCGTGCCTGACGGCGTGTCCGCCGCGGGCTTTCGAAGCCGCCCGTCTCCTCGACGCCCGCCGCTGCCTGGCGTACGCCACGATCGAGCACCGCGGGGACTTCCCCGCCGCGCTGCTGCCCTTTCTCGGCAACCTCCTTTTCGGCTGCGACGCCTGCCAGGCCGTCTGCCCGTGGACCCGGCACGCGCGGCCGTCGTGCGTTCCGGCGCTCGCGCCTCGCGAGCACCTCGCCGGACTTTCCCGGGCGCGGCTCGGGCGCATCGACCGGGAAGCGTGGGCCGCCGTGGCCGCCGGCACGCCGCTGCGCCGGCTCGACTACCCCAGGCTCGTGCGCAACCTCGAGGCGATCGCGCTCGGCGGCGAACATCGGGGCGGGGCGTGACCGAGGAGCCCGAGGGGCGCCAGTTCCTCGCGCTCGTGGCCGAAATTCCCGGCGCCGGGCTTCGGTTCACCTATCACGATGGCCCGTTCGCCGAGAGCGGCATCCTGTTCCGCACGGACTGCGGCGTGCGGGCGTGGCGGAACCTGTGCCGCCATCTGGCCGTGCCGTTGGACCGCACCGACCCGGGGTGCCTCACGACGCCCGACGGCCGGCACCTGGTGTGCGGCGAGCACGGGGCGCTTTACCGGCCGGACGACGGCCTCTGCGTCGCCGGCCCGTGCCTCGGCGCGCGGCTGCGGGCGCTCCCGGTGGTCGTCTGCGGCGGCAAGGCGTATCTCGACACGGCGGCGCTGCCGGATTCACTCGCCGGGTGGGGGCAACCTTGACTTTTCGCTCCGAGGCGACTATAAACCCCGCCTCAGAGGGACCGTGACCGTTCCTCGCGGAGGTGGAAGCCCGCCGCACAAACCAAGAGGAGCGAAACAGACGGGCTCCCACCGCGCACGGGCAGCCGGTGATCTCCCGTTTGTGGTACGTTGCACGTTACCGTTCAAGAGAGTACGCTACGAACCGGCATCTGGAAGATGCCACCCTCTATCAGGAGGAAAGGAGAGCTGAGATGCGTAAGAACCAGGTGTTTGTTGGTGTGTTGCTGTTGGTCGTGGCCGTCCTGGCCGTCGGGTGCGCCAAGCCGCCGCAGCAGGAGATCGATGGTGCCAAGGCTGCGCTGAGCGCCGCTGAGCAGGCCGAGGCGCCGAAGTACGCCGCGGACGCTTGGGACAAGGCCCAGCAGGGGATGAACGCGGTCAACGCCGAGCTCGAGGCGCAGCAGGCCAAGTTCGCCCTGTTCCGCTCTTACACCAAGGCCAAGCAGCTGATCGCCGACGCCACCAACGCCGCCAACGCCGCGAAGGACGCTGCGGTCGCTGGCAAGGAGAAGGCGAAGAACGACGCCAAGGCCGCCATCGACGCCGCCAAGGCTTCCCTCGACAGCGCCAACACGCTGCTCGCCGACATCGAGAAGTGCGGCCGTGCGAAGCGGGCGAAGGAAGTGAAGAAGGACCTCGAGACCGTCAAGGGCAACCTCGAGTCCTATAAGGCCACCGTGGCCGACCTCGACAGCAAGTTCACCAAGGAAGACTTCTTCGGCGCGAAGGCTGCGGCCGAGACCCTCAAGGGCCAGATCGACCCGATCGCCAAGGACCTCGAGGGCATCAAGACCAAGTTCAAGTGCAAGTAAGTCCTTTCGATTGCAGTGACAGAGGGACGGCGGCGGGCAACCGCCGCCGTTCTGCTGTCCGCGCCGCCACCGCGGCCGCGTTGCTGGTCTCGCTGGCCGCCTGCGCCCGCCGCCCGGCGCCCGATGTCGACGCCCCGCGGCGGACCGCGCACAAGGCGGTCGCGATCGTCCGGAGGGAGGCGCCGGCGCAGGCGAGGCTGATCGAGCGGTTGGTCGCGCTCGCCGAGATCGCGACGGCGGCCGAGGCGAACGCCCCTTGGTGGGAGGGGTCGGTCGGGCGCACCGAGGCGGCGTGGTTGCGGGTGGCGCGCGCATCCCATGATGCCGTCGCCGCCGTACGCGCGGCCGACGCCGCTGCGGAGAAGCGCTACGACCGCCTGCACCCCAACGCCCGCAGCGAGGTCGCCCGCGCCCTCGCGGAGATCAACGAGGCCGGGATGGGGAGGCGGGAGGCGGCCGCGATGCAGCGCGCTCTCGTGAGCATCTCCTTCGGGGAGAAGCTTGCGGCCGACGGGCGGCGGCAGGAGGCCGCGGATGAGCTCGCCGAGGCGCACGCGAGCGCGGCGGTGGTACACCGCAAGTGGCTCGCCCTGCACGCACGCTTCTCCGACCGCGCCAATTTGGCGCTCTGGCGCAGCTGGGCGGAGCAGACCATCGAGGTGTCGCGGCACACCGGCGAAACCGTGCTCCTCATCGACAAGCTGCGCCGACGTGTGTTCCTGTACCGCGGCGGCCGCGTGATCGCGAGCTACCCAGCGGAGTTGGGTGCCAACGGGCTGGTGCGCAAGGAGCACTCGGGCGACCGCGCCACCCCGGAGGGCAGATACCATATCGTGCTGGCCAAGCGAGCGCCGCAGACGAAGTTCAACAAGGCGCTCCTGATCAACTACCCCAACGACGAGGACCGCATGCGTTTCGCTCTCGGGCGCAGGCGCGGTACCATCTCGCGGGGAGCCGGGATCGGGAACCTGATCGAGATCCACGGCGACGGGGGCGAGGGACGGGACTGGACGGACGGCTGCGTCGCGTTGACCAACGAGGACATGGACCGACTCTTCGCCCACGTCCGCGTCGGGACGCCCGTGACCATCGTGGGGACCTATGAGCGCTGAAACGATCGTCGTTGCGCAGGACGAACCGGCGCCGCCGCGCCGCTCGCGGTGGCCGCTGGCTCTCGCGCTGCTCGTCGTCGTCCTGCTCCTGCTCACTGCCGGCGCCGCGGCGGTGCTCGCGCGGCTGGGCCGGCCGTTCATCGCCTCCCCGTTCAACGCCACGCAGTCCGTCGGCGTCGACTCCGACAACCCGGCCTACCTCACCAAGTTGGCCGGCCAGGCCGTGAGGGAGATCGAGCAGGTCCACCCGAAGGGCACCTACATCGTCGTGGACACCTACCGGGCCCAGCTCCACCTGATCGAGAACGGCAAGGTCATCCGCACCGCCATCTGCTCGACCGGAACGGGCGAGGTGCTCAGGGACCCGCGCAACGGCAAGGAGTGGATCTTCGACACCCCGTTGGGCGAGCGCGTGGTCCAGCGAAAGGTGACGCACCCGGTCTGGGCGAAGCCCGACTGGGCGTTCATCGAGGACGGGTACCTGCCGCCCAAGGACTCGAGCGAACGCTTCGACAACGAGTCCCTGGGGAACTACGCGCTCTACATCGGCGACGGCTACATCATTCACGGAACACTGTTCCAGAGCCTGCTCGGCCAACGCGTCACGCACGGCTGCGTCAGACTCGGCGACGCGGACTTGGAGTTCGTCTACCACCATGCGCCTATCGGCACTCGCGTTTATCTCTATTAGCCTGGCGGCGGCCGCTGTCCGGGCGGGCGACATCGCGCCCGACCCTGCCCGTGTGGCGGCGCTCACGATGGAGGCCAGCCTCGCCAGGAAGCCCGACGTGTACCTGCTCCTCGACCCGGAGCGCAGGGTGCTGGAGATCAAGGCCCGGGGCGCAGTACTGGACACCGTGCCTCTGACCGGGATCGAGGTCATCAGCCAGCAACCGATCGTTGGGCGGCGCCTGCCCTCGCACCCGCCGATCCCGGCCATCTGGACGGTCGCGCAGGGCGCCCACGACTCCGACCGCGACGTCATTGCGCCGGCCGAGCTCGTACCGGAGCCGAAGAACGACGACGATGACAACGCCGAGGACGGGCCCACGACCTCGGCGGGCCCGGCCCCGACGCCCACGCCGGCGCCGGTGGCGCCGACCTCCTACCGCAGCCGTCTCGACAACGGCTGGGACCTCTGGGTCACCGACAAACTCCCGCCGCAGACCCGCTGGGAGACGTTTCTCGCCGCGGTGCGGGACGGGTGGCGGCGCCTGCAGGGAAGAGCCCAGAACCACATCCCCGCGATCACCCTGGCGATGACGGACGCGGACGCGCAGCGCGTCCACCATCTGTTGCACTCCGGGATGCCGATTCTCGTTGCGGACGAGATGTAGGGCGGCCCCGCGCCCGATCTTCAGTTGCTGCGCAGCTTGGAGACTCGGGCAACGACGTCCCGGTACGCGGGGTTGATCGCCAGGACCTCGCCGAAGCAACCCAGGGCGGCGGTGGTGTTCCCCGCCAGCTCGTGAGCGCGGCCGAGTTCGTAGCGCAGCCCCAGCTCCGCCTCGGGCGGCAGGACAGGCGCGGCCAGGGCGCGTTGGTACCACTCGGCGCCCTGCTCCGGCAGCCCCTTCTCGATGTAGCATGCGCCGATCATGCTGGCGCTCTCCACCAGGTAGTCGGAGGACTTGGCCGAGAGCTGGAACTCGCCGATCGCCTCGTCCAGGAGCCCCATCTCGCGGTACGCCAGGCCGAGGTTGTAGTGGGTGTCGAAGTCCTCTTCCTCGACCTGCTCGGCCACGCCGCGCTGAAACTCCTTGAAGAGTTCCTCGATCGAGACGTCGCTCCCCTTGCCGGCACCGGTGGCCTCGGCGACCATCTCCTCGTCCGCCAGCTCCTTCTCGAGTTCGGCGGCGAGGTCGAAGAACTGCTCCTCCTCGCTGAACAGCTCGGCCGCGGTCGCCACCGCCGCTCCCCGGCGTTCCTCGTCCCAACCGCGCGCCTTGAGCATCGCCTGGCGCGCGAGCACGTCGGGGTGATCGGCGAACGCCCCGCGGAGCTTGTGCAGAAGCTTGGCGGCGTCGTCGAGGAGGCCCTGCTGGATCAGGAAATCGAGCTCGCGCAACTGGTCCTCGCCGGGCCCGGCGAGCACCCCGGCGACCTCGACGAATTCCATCGCCCCGTCCGGGACGTCGGCGGGTGCCAGGCCGGCGCCGGTCCCCGCGGGCGGGACGGACGCCGGGACGGAGACGTCAGGCGCGGCGCCCGGCGGCCTGGGCCCCGGCAGCGCTCCGGAGGCCGGGGACGGTGGCGGGGCCGGCGGCTGCCGCAAGCCGAGTATCGCCTCGAGGTCGTCCAGACGCACGCTCCTCGCCACCGGCCGCGCGCTCTCGGCTCGCGCCGGAGCGACCGGCGGGGCCGCCAGCAGGTCGTCGAACGACGGCAGCGGCGTCCCCGAATGAAGCGCCTGTGGCTGAAGGGCGGCGGATTCCGGAGCGTTCAGGGCACTCAGGTCGAGGCCTGGAACCGGCAACGACAGCTCGAGTGCCGACGCCGGGGTTGCCGGAGCGCGGCCTTCCGGCAACGGCGCCGGGGGGAGCGGGACGAGCTGCGAGAACGCCGCGAAAGCCTCACGCGCACCGTCGGACGCGCCGGCCGCGGCAGTCTGCTCCGGCGCGAGCGGCTGCAACGGATGAGGCCCCGGCCCGGGGACCGGCGCCAGCGGCGTTTCGGGTTGCCGGGCCTCCGTCGGCTCACCGCCCAGCGATGCGAGCAGCTCGCGCCCGCGGGCGTGCGCAGGATCGAGCGCGAGCAGCCGCTGGAGATGGGCGACCGCCTTGTCCGTCAGGCCGTACTTGGCGAATACCACGGCCTCGGTGAGGAGTTCCTCCAGATTGGCCGGGCCGAGCGACGGTTCGGTGAGCCCGGCGGCCGGGGGCGGCTCCGGCGGGCGCTTCCCCGGCTCAAGCACGCCGGCCGGTCCCGGCGCGGCCGACCCGATCTCGACCTCCACGAACTCGACATCCTCGTCGCCCGTCCCGGGCGCAGGCGGAACGACCGCACCGCGCGCAGCGGGGGCCGCAGGGCCCCCGCCCAGCTCCGCCAGGCGCCGGGCGAATGTCGGGTCGGACGGCGCCTTGACCGCGAGCCGCTGGTAGAGGGAAGCCGCTTCGGAGCGCCGGCCGGCAACGAAGTAGGCGTCGGCCAAGGACGTCTGACGCCGACCACCATCTCGGCATCGTCGAGCTGTTCGAATACTCTGAGCGCGCGCTCCAGCAGCTCGGGATCGCCGGGCGCGCTCGCCATCAGCCTCTTGACCAGGGTGGCCGCCCGCGCGACGTCCCGGGCCTGCAGGAGCCGGTCGACCAGCGGCAGCGCCCTTCCCTTGAGATCCCCGACGGTGCCGGACCTGATCATCACGTCGGCGAAGAGCTGGGCGACGTCGGTGCGCTCCGGGGCCTTGTCGAAAAGATCTTCGAGCAGGCGGAAGGCCTCGTCGTTCTCCCCGGCCTCGACCAGGGCGCGCGCCGTCGACCGCCGCAGCTCGATCCCGCCCTTGCTCGCCGCGAGCGCCTTCCTGGCCAACTCCAGCCCCTGGGCCTGGCGCCCGGCCCCCACGAGAGCGTCGACGCACGGCGCGGCGAGGTCCGCGTGCTCGGGACCGAGGTCGAGGATCCGGAAGTAGAGCTTCACCGCCTCGTCGAGCATGCCGCGGGAGAGGAGCGAGCGCCCGAGCGCGTCGATCTCGGCCCCGACGTTCGCGACGTCGCCGAGCTGCACGGAGAGGTCGACGAGCTTGGCCCTGGCCTGCAGGTTGGAGGGTTCGTGCTCGACCAAACGGCGGAACACCCGCATCGCGTCCTGGGGCTGCTTCGAACGCATGAACCAGTCGGCGAGCGTCAGAAGCTGCTGCCGCCCCTCGATCGCGAGGCCCTGCTTGAAGTAGAGGTCCGCCAGCCGCTCGTACGTTTCGGTGCGGCGGGGGTCGAGGCGGTTGACCTTCTTGTAGATTGCGATGGACTTCAGGAAGAAGCCGTCGGCCGCGAAGTGCTCGGCGATGCGCTGGTAGACCTCTATCGCCTCCGGGATGCGGTCCACCCGCACTAGGAGGTCGCCGAGGCGGTTGAGCGTGTTGGTGTCGCCCGGGACCTGATCGACCGCGCGCATGTACTGCTTGATGGCAGCATCGAGCTTGCCGCGCGCGGCGAGCTTCTCCGCTTCCTGGATGATCTGATCCCTCTTCGCCGAAGCCATATGGAGGTCGTGTGCCCCGGGATTTATGCTAGCACACGCACCGGCGCAAACGTGGCGCGGTGCAGCGCGGAAGCGCCCAAGCGCCGGAGCGCCTTGAGGTGTGCCGGCGTCGGGTAGCCCTTGTTGGATGCCCACCCATAGCCGGGGTGCTCGCGGGCGAGTATCGCCATCGCGCGGTCGCGCACGACTTTGGCGAGGATCGAGGCGGCGGCGACGCACTGGTAGCGGCCGTCCGCGCGAGGTTCGGCGAGGACGGGCACGGAAAGGCCCGGGAGGGCGACCGCGTCGCTGACGACGAGGCCGAACTCGGCGTCGAGTGCGAGAACCGCGGCCACCATCGCCGCACGCGTGGCCTCGAGGATGTTGACGCGGTCGATCTCGGCCGGGCTGCGGTGGGTGACCGCACAAGCGACCGCCTTCTCGCGGATCTCGACGGCCAGCCGTTCGCGGACTGCGGGGCGCAGGCGTTTGGAGTCGTCGAGGCCGGCAATCGGGCGGCCGGGATCCAGGACCACCGCGGCGACGGTGACCGGCCCCGCGATCGCCCCTCGCCCGACTTCGTCGACGCCGGCGATCAAACCGTGGCGGGCCTCGAGCTCCCGGTCAAGCGAGCCGTCGGGCGGCGCGCCGCTCACCGGCGGTCGTATTCTTCCTCGAGGCGGGCCGCCTTGCCCTTGAGGCTGCGCAGGAAGTAGAGCTTGGCGCGACGGACGCGGCCGTGGCGCACCACCTCGATGCGGTCGATGCTCGGCGAGTGCACGGGAAAGATTCGCTCCACCCCGATGCTGTAGGAGATCTTTCGAACCGTGAAGCTCTCCCGGACGCTGCCACCCTTGCGGCCGATCACGACGCCTTCGAACACCTGAATGCGTTCCTTCTCGCCCTCACGCACCTTGACGTGGACCCGCACCGTGTCACCCGGGCCGAACGCCGGGATGTCGTCGCGCAACTGCTCTTTCTCGAGCTCGCGTAGTAGATCCATGATCAACCTCCCGCCCTGACCACGCTCGACACAAGGACGTGGCGCGGAACGGGGATTATACACGCAAACCAGCTCAAGGGCCAGAATCCGGATCGCCGCTCCCCCGCTCACCGGGGTTCGCCTCGCCTTCCGGGGGCGAGGGGAGGCCCTCCTCGCTCGCCACCGCGAGCGCGAGCCGGCGCACCTCGTCCGGAAGAGCGGCCCACCCCCGCGCCAGCAGGTCCGGGCGGCGGCGAAGCGTGTCCAGCACCGCCCGGCGAAGCCGCCAGCGCCGCACCGCCTCGTGGTCGCCGGAGGCGAGGACGTCGGGCACGCCGAGGCCCTCGAACTCGCGCGGCCGGGTGTACACCGGGTGGTCGAGGAGCATCGAGGTGAACGAGTCGGCCGCCACGGAGCCGGGGTCGCCGACGACGCCGGGGAGGTGGCGGGCCACCGCGTCGAGCATGGCGAGCGCCGCGAGCTCGCCGCCCGACAGCACGAAGTCGCCGAGGGAAATCTCGTCGGCACGCAGCGTTTCGTGGACGCGCTCGTCGAACCCCTCGTACCGCCCGCACACGAACACGATCCGGGCGAGCGCCGCAAGTTCGCGCGCCACGGCGTCGTCGAAACGGCGGCCACGCGGATCGGGGAGGACGACGTGTGGCGGCTCGGACGCCATCGCAGCGACGGCGCGCACGGCCGGCACCACCGCGGAGACCATCAGCACCATCCCCGGCCCGCCGCCGTACGGCTCGTCGTCCACCTGGCCGTAGCGGTTGACCGCCCACTTCCTGAGGTCGTGGACCCGAACGTCGAGGACGCCGGCCGCGATGCCGCGGCCGAGCACGCCGACGGCGAAGTACGGCTCGACGGCCGCCGGGAACAGCGTCAGGATGTCACAGCGCATCGCCGTCGAACAAGCCGCGCGGGGGATCGAGAGCGATGCTGCGAGCCTCGAGGTCCACGCGCACCACGATCGGCGATCGGAACGGCACCAGCACCTCGCCCGCGGCCGTGGCGACGACCAGGAGGCCTCCGCCGGGCCCTTCCTGCAGCGCCGCCACCTCGCCGAGCGCCCCCCCATCGCCGGACACGCACCGGCAGCCGATCAGCTCGTGCTCGTAGTAGTAGTTCTCGGGGAGTCTGGAGCGGTCCTGGGCAGGGAGGAACACCCACAACCCGCGCCACGCGTCGATCTCCTCGCGCGTCCGGACGTCGGCGAAGCTCAACAGCCAATCGCCCTTGTGCCGCCGCACCTGGTGCACGGTCGCGCGCAGCGTGGGGCCGTCCTCGCCGAGCCATATCTCGGCGCCGGCAACGAGGCGCTCCGGGAAATCCGTCACGATCTCGACCGCGGCCTCGCCGTGGATCCCATGGGGCCGGCGCACGCGCCCCACCGCCAGCCAGCTGGCTTCGGGGCTCTCGGCCACGGGGCTACTCGAGGATCTCGAGCACGAAGCGCTTGCGCACCTTCATGCCAGCCGCCGCAAGCAACGTCCGGACCGCCCGGGCGGTCTTCCCCTGCTTGCCGATCACCTTGCCGAGGTCCTCGGTGGCGACCCGCAGCTCGAGCACGGTCGTCTGTTCGCCGACGACCTCGCGCACCTGGACCTTGTCGGGCTGGTCGACGAGCGCCTTCGCGATCTGCTCCACGAGTTCCTTCACGAGCGCCTCCGATCGAGCGGCGTGCGGCGGGAGTTCAGCTCTTGAACTTGTCGAACAGGCTCTTGACCGTCGGGGACAGCTTGGCGCCGCGCGCCATCCAGTACTCCACGCGCTCACGGTCGAGACGCACGTCCACCGGTTCGCTGCGCGGGTTGTAGAAACCGACCTCCTCCAGCACCGCGGCGGTCGGCGTCTGACGCCGGTCAGAAACCACCACTCGGTACACAGGGCGCTTGTTGGAGCCCATTCGCCGCAGTCGAATCATCAGCATCGAACACTCTCCTTGCCTTATCGGCCGCGGATCCACCGCGACCTGTTATTGTACCAAATCCCCGGCCGGCTCCCCATAGCCCTCATAACCCCATACCCCGCAGCGCGCGCCGGGGATCGCCGCTCGACAGGCGCCTGACCATGCGCTTCATCTCGCCGTACTGCCGCAGCAGCCGGTTGACCTCCTCGACGGTCGTCCCGGCGCCGCGCGCGATCCGCTTGCGCCGTGAGCCGTTGATGATCTCCGGGTGGTGGCGCTCCGGCGCGGTCATCGAGCAGATAATCGCCTCGAAGCGGACGAGCTTCTTGTCGTCCACCTGCGGCGCCTTGAGCGCCTTCGCCCCCGGCAGCAGGTCCACGAGTTGGTCGAGCAGGCCGCCGCCGCGCATCTGCTTGAGCTGGTCGCGCAGGTCGTCGAGGTCGAACCCCTGCTTCTTGAGCTTCTTCTCCATCTCGGCGGCGCGCTTCTCGTCCACCGCGGCCTGCGCCTTCTCGAAGAAGGTGGCCATGTCGCCGAGGCCGAGGATGCGGGCCGCCATGCGCTCGGGGTGGAACAGCTCGAGGTCCTCCAGCCGCTCGCCCACGCCGACGAGGCGGACCGGCTTGCCCGCCACCGAGACCACCGAGAGCGCCGCGCCGCCGCGCGCGTCGCCGTCGAGCTTGGTGAGGATCACCCCCGAGAGCGGCAGCCGCGCCGCGAACGCCTCGGCCTGGCGCACCGCGTCCTGGCCGGTCATCGCGTCGGCCACGAACAGCACCTCGGACGGCTTGAGGATCTCGTTCAGCTCCGTCAGCTCCGCCATCAGCTCTTCGTCGACGTGGAGCCGCCCGGCCGTGTCGAACACGATCACCTCGAACCCCTTGCGCCGCGCCTCGATGAGCGCCGCGCGGGCGATCTCCGCCGGCTTCGCCCAGGCGCGGGTGTCGAGCACCGGCATGCCGGCCTGGTTCCCGAGCTGCTCGAGTTGGTCGCGCGCAGCCGGCCGCTGGGTGTCCGCCGGGACCAGCAGCACGTGCTTGCCGAGCGTCCGCTTGACGAACACCGCGATCTTGGCGGCCGTCGTGGTCTTGCCGGTGCCCTGCAACCCGACGAGCAGCAACGGTGCTGGGAACCCCTTGAACCGGAGCGGGCGCGCCTCGCCGCCGAGCAGGCGGGTCAGCTCCTCGTGCACGATCTTCACGACCTGCTGCGCCGGAGAGAGCGAGGCGAGGACTTCCTTGCCGAGCGCCCGCTCCCGCACCCTGGCGGTGAACTCCTTGACCACCGGGAGCGCGACGTCGGCGCCGAGCAGGGCGCGGCGGATCTCCGCCAGGGCGTCGTCCACGTGCTTCTCGGTGAGGTGGCCCTCGCCGCGCAACGTTTTGAACACCTTCTGCAGCCGTTCGGAGATCGCTTCGAGCAAAGACCCCTCCAGGACGCTGAAGTCTATCATCCCGCTAGGGCGCTGCCGGCGTCGGACCATCTGCTGCGTTGCCCTTCGGCGGCTCGCGTGCTCACGTAGCCTCCGGCTGCGCTCCGCCGCGGCCGCCTCGGGCGCCTTGCATCTGGCCCAACGGCGGCAGCGCGGCTGCACGCCCCAAGTTCAAGGGGCTGCCTATCGTTTGGCTTTTCGTCTTCGAGGGTGGCGCTCAAGGCTGCGCGGCCTGCGGCCGGCGCAGCCGGCTCGAGCCCCGAGCCCCGGCCTTTCGGAGCCCGGTGGCGGGCGGGGGGCGGGAGGCGCAGAATTGAGAACGGGCTGGTCCGGCGCGAAGGCAAGACGCGCGACGACGGAGGTGGACGATGACGATGGATCCGCGGGCGCTGTGGACGATGTCGTACGGCATGTACCTGGTGACGGCGCGCTCGGGCGGCCGCGCCAACGGGCAGATCGCCAACGCCGTCTTCCAGGTCACGGCGGAGCCGCCCCGAGTGGCGATCGCGATCAACAAGGAGAACTTCACCCACGACCTGATCCGCGACGGCGGCTGGTTCGCCTTCTCCGTGCTCGCCGACACCGTCCCGATGGAGTTCATCGGGCTGTTCGGCTTCAAGTCGGGGCGCGACGTGGACAAGCTCGCCCAGGCGACCGTTCGCGAAGGCCTCCACGTGCCGCTGGTCGTGGAGCACGCCGTCGCGGTGACCGAAGCGCGCGTGCTGCTGGCCATGGACGCCGGTACCCATACCGTCTTCATCGGCGAGGCCGCCGGTGCCGAGGTCCTGTCCACCGGCGCCCCGCTCACCTACGCCGGCTACCACGCGCGCAAGGGCGGGCGCCGAAGAACGCTCCGACGTACCGCGGCGAGGTCGAGCCGCCCGCGCAGGCGCAGGTCAAGGCGCCGGCCATCGCTTCGACCTGGACGTGCGGCGTCTGCGGCTACACCTACGACCCGGCCGAGGGCGACCCGGCGCACGGCATCGCGCCCGGCACCCGCTTCGAGGACCTGCCCGACGACTGGGTCTGCCCCGCCTGCGGCGCCCCCAAGGACGCCTTTCTCCCCGACTGACCTACTTCCGGTGCGACCGCCGTTGCCCTTGGTTTCCTTTGACTGAGTGGGGCTTCCACATGATTGGCCCGCGGCAGCCGCACCGCCGAGATCGGCGGCACTCAAACTTCGCGGTAGCGCCGGAACTGCTCCGCCATCGCCGCCAACCTAGCAGCGCACCGGCCGAGCACGGTGTCGGGGGGATAGGCGCCGTCCGCGCCGCGCGTGCCGGCCGGCGCGCCGGTGAGCAACTCGATCCCCTCCGCGATGTTCGCCACGGCGTAGATGTGGAACTTCCCCTTCTCCACCGCGGCGACGACCTCCGGGTCGAGTTGGAGGTCGGCGACGTTGGGGTCCGGGATCACGACGCCCTGGGTGCCCGAGAGCTCGCGCCGACTGCAGAGCACGAAGTAGCCCTCGATCTTCTCGTTGACGCCGCCGATCGCCTGGACCCGCCCGTTCTGGTCCACCGAGCCGGTGACCGCGAGATCCTGCCGGATCGGCACGCCGGAGAGGGCCGAAAGGATCGCGTACACCTCGGTGGAGGAGGCGCTGTCGCCGTCCACGCCGCCGTACGACTGCTCGAACGCGATCGAGGCGCTCATCGAGAGGGGCATCTCGGAGGCGAACGTCCCGCGCAGGAAGCCGGTGAGGATCAGCACCCCCTTGTCGTGGGTGCTCCCCGACATGCGCGCCTCGCGTTCCACGTTGATGACACCCTCGCGCCCGAGGCCGATGCGCGCCGTGACCCGCCCCGGCAGGCCGAACGCGTGGTAGCCGAGGTCGTACACCGCGAGGCCGTTGACCTGGCCGACGGCGCTCCCCTCGCTCGCGATCACGAGGACGTCATCGAGCATCATCTCGGTGAGTTTCTCCTCGGGGAGCGAATGGCGATCGCGGCGCTCCCGCACCGCGGCGCGGATGTGCTCGGCGGTGATCGCGCCCCGGCGGCGTTTGTGCGCGAGGAACGCCGCCTCGCGCAGGATGTCGGCGACGTCGGAGAAGCGCGCCGAGATCTTCCTGCGGTTGTGCGCCAGGCGCACCGCTTCCTCAACCAGAGCGCTCATCCCCGTCCGGTCGAGGTGGGGCAGCGCTTCGTCGCGCACGATCTTCGCCATCAAGGTGAGGAAGTCCGCGACCTGCTCGCGCCCGTTCGGCATCTCGCTGTCGAAGTCGCAGAGCACCTTGAAGATCTTCCGGAACTCCTCGTCCAGCTCGTGGAGCAGGTCGTAGAGGGCGCGGTCGCCGATCATCAGGACCTTGACGTCGATCTCGACGGGCTCCGGTTGGAGCGCATGCCCGGAGATCGCGAACAGGATGTCGCGCGGCCTGATGACGACCCGACGGTAGCGCAGCGCGCGCTTGAGCGCCGGCCATACCCCGGCCTCCGAAACCGAGTCGAAAGCGTTCACCACCAGGAATCCGCCGTTGGCCCTCAGCAGCGAGCCGGCCCGGATCCGCATGTGGTCGGAGGTGGACTGCAGGTTCGGCCCGACCTTCGCCTCGACCGTTCCGAACAGGTTGCTGTACGAGGGCTCGGTCTCGATCACCACCGGACGGCCGCTCGTGCCGCCGTTGTCCACCACCACGTTGACGCGGTAGCGCAGGAAGCGGTCGCCGTCCTCCCCGTCCTTGGACGCGAAGAGGTCGAGGTGGTCGAGCATGTCGGCGAGCATCTCGTCGAGGAACGGGCCCACGCGCGGCTCCTTGACCTCCTGGGCCACGACGCCGAGCGCCTGCTTGAGCGTCGGCTCCACGATCGAGCGGCGCAGCTGCTCGGCGCGCGACACCATCTCGTCGCGCAGCACCATGACCTCGTGGAAGACCCGCTGCAGCTCCTCCGAGAGCTTGCTGTGCCCGGCCTCGAGGGCCGCGGCGCGCTCCCGGTCGACCTTGCCCTCCTCGGCCAGGCTCTGCAGCTTGTCCAAGGTGACGGGCCGGTCCTCGATCGTCGGCAGGATCTCGGGGCGGGTCACCGAACCAACCTGCACCTGCACCAGCGTGAAACCGGCCTCGCGCACGCGATGCTCGAACCCCTTGATCAGCTCCTGCTGCCTGGCTTTGAGGTCCTCGACCGCGAGTTCGAGCCGGCGCTGGAAATCCTCCCCGTCGAACATCCCGGGCAGGCTCGCCGAGAGGTCGCGCAGCAGCTTGTCGAGCTGGTCGCGGAGCACGACGCCGCGGCCGGCGGCCACGCGCAGCAGCTGGGGCTGCTCCGGGTGGGCGAAGTTGTAGACGAACGCCAGGTCGTCCGGCGGTGCGCCCTCGGCGGCCAGCGGTCGCAGGTGCAGCTCGATCGCCGTCATCCTTCCGGTGCCGGTGAGGCCGGTGACGAAGACGTTGAACCCCAGCGACTCGACCGCAAGGCCGAACTCGAGCGCCCGGACCGCGCGTTCCTGGCCGATGATCCCGTGCGAAGGCTCGACCTCCGCCGTGGTGTCGCCCGGAAGCCATCCCTCCGGGCACCGCCACCGCAGGTCGCTCGACGCAAGCTCTCGTGCCATCGTCGTCCCCCTCAGGAGCTGGCAGCAGTTGATAGTCGAGAATCAAAAGCCAAGAAACAAAGATCAAGAGAAAACAAGCAACCGAGCGGCGCGACACACGATGGCGCGGCCCCTGGAAACCAGGCCGAATGTCATCGCGCCTCCACACGTACTGTCAACCGTCGCCCGCCAACTGTCAACCGGCACGACGCTGCGGCGCCTTCGGTCCCGGGCGGCGCTACGGCGCCCGGGCTGGACGAATCACCAGGGGCACGAGCACCACGGCGGCGAACACCGCGAAGAAGACGCCGAGCGACGCCATCCACCCCATGCTTCGAAGGCCCGGGTAGTGGGTGGTCACCAGCGTCCCGAACCCGACGATCGTGGTCAGGGCCGACAGCACGACGGCACGGGCGGTCGCGGCAAGTTCCGTGAGTGCGGCGCCCTCGCGCACCCGGTGCACCATGTAGATCGCGTAGTCGCTCCCCACCCCGATGATCATCGTGATCACGAAGACGTTGAGGAGGTTCAGGGGATAGCCCACCACCGCCATGACGCCGAGCGCCCATAGCACGCCGGTGGCCACCGGGAGCAGGCAGAGGAGCGCCGGCTTGAGCGACCGCGAGTCCCACAGCAGGATGCCGACCACCAGCACGAGGCCGAGCCCGCCCGCGAGCGCGGCGTCCTGCCACACCGTGTGCCGGAGCCGCTGGGAGACGAGGTTCACGCCGGTCAGGTGCGCCCCCTTCACCTCGCGCACGAGCGCCTCCAGCTCGGGCGGAGCCTCGCGCCGCCACTCGTCGGGGGGCGCGAAGACGTTGATTACCGTGGTGACGCCGGCGGCGGTCCGCCGCAGCGAGCGGTCCACCACCTGCTGGACGGGGGTGCCATCCCAGACCCGCAGCGAGATCGGCCCGCTCGGACGCAGCGCCTCGCCCAGCGTGGCGAAGCCGGCGTCGAACGCCGCCGGCACCAGCCCGACTTTGGTGAACGCCGCGGCGAGCGCTTTCTCGACCCGCGCCGGGTCGGTGAGCTCGCGGTGTGCCGCGATCCAGGCCAGGTTGCGCTCCTGGGCCTCCCGCGGGGGAAGGAGGTTGGCGAGGGAATCGTAGGACGAGATGACCTTGCGCGAGACGAGGGCGTCGAGACCCGCGGCCAGGCGCTGTACGCGGCTCAGAGCGGTGGCGGTGTCGGGGGCTTCGACGCGGATCATCATGGCGTTGAACGAGAGCCCGAACGCCCTGGACACCTTCTCCTGGACGGCCACCCCCTGGTTGGACGGCGAGCGCAGGTTGCGGACGTCGTCGTCGAAACGCAGGAGCAGGAGCGACCCGAGCGCCGCGACGGTGACGGCCGCGGCGGCGGCGAGCACGGCTCGGCGGTGGCGCTGCGCCCACCCGAGCACCGGGTCCAGGCGCAGCCAGGCCGACGGCGGCGCCGGCGCCCGTCGGTCGAAGAGCGTGACGAGCGCAGGCAGGATCAGGAACGCCGACAGCATCATGAACACGATGCCGGTGCCGGTGAGAAGGCCGAACTCGCGCAGGCCGGTGAAGCGCGTGGCGAGGAACGCGAAGAACGTGCCCACCGTCGTGACCGCGCCGAGCACCACCGCCGGCCCGGTGTGGGAAGCCATGCGCTCGAGCGCGTCGGCGGCGGAGGCCCCGGCCAGGCGGCCCTCGAGGTAGCGGCCGTACGTCACGATCGTGAAGTCGATCCCGAGGCCGACCAGGAGCGCCGCGAAACCCGACGTCGCCGAGTTGAGCTCGCCCAGCGTGACCGCGGCGAAGATGAAGGTCAGCGCCAGTCCGGTGACGAGCGGGAGGAACGCGTAGTGCACGGTCGCAAAGCGCCGGTACGCGAGGAAGAAGAGCACCATGACCCCGATCACCGAGGAGACGGAATTCGAGACGATGTCCTTCTTGATCAGCGTCGCGTCGTCGAGGGCCGTGCGGTGGCCGCCTCCGATCTCGACCGCCGGCACGTCCTCGACCGGCACGTCCTCCTCCTCGGCGAACTTCCGCCGCACGTCCGCGATGCGGCGCTTGACGTCGGAGATCAGGGCCTGGTCGAAGTCGATGTTCTGCGCCGGGCCCGTCGGCTTCGCCAGGATCAACACCATCGAGTGGTCCGCCGAGAGGTAGTACCCGCTCGCGTAGTCGATCTTGAGCGAGGCCGGCGCCCGGTTGATGCGCGCCAGCAGCAGCGGCAGGAACCCGAGCGGGTCGCGCACCGCGAACTCCTTGGCCACCATCCCCTGCGGGGTGTCGAGCGCGGCGCGGATGTCGGCGGCGCGCGCGGCGAGGCCCGCCGGGCTGAGGCGCTCCTGCAGCGCCGCCAGGCCGTCCTTGTCGAGAAACAGGACCGCGTGGCGCAGGACCGTCTCGGCGAGCTTGACCGGGTCCTCGATGTGCGCGGTCACATGACTCAGGTACGGGCTCTTCTGCAGCTCGGCGTCGAGCGAGTCCACGAGCGAAAGCGTGTTTTCGAGGCGGTCCTCGTTCGCCACCGGCACCGCCACGAGCAGCGTGTCGAGCGAGCCGAACTCCTCGAGCACGCGCCGGAACTCGCTCACCACCGGGTCGTGACGCGGCATCAGGTTGAGCACGTCGGTCTCGAACCTGAGCCTGGTGCCGAGGAGCACGCCGGCGACGACGACCACGGCCGCCCCGGCAAGCACCAGCCGGGGATGGCGGTGTCCGGTGCGGACCAGGCCGCGGGCGATGGCGCCGGCCAGCGGAACGCTCAACCGTCGGCTCCCACGACCCGGCGCCAGAAGCCGGCGAAGTAGCTGACCAGCGACGCCAGCGTCATGACCAGCGCGATCCACAAGGCCACTTTGGAAATCAACGCCCACTGGCCGAGCTGGAAGCTCACGATCAGCAGCGAGACAGCCACGATCTGCGAGAGCGTCTTGAGCTTGCCCCACCAGTTGGCCGCGATCACGACCCCCTGCTGGTGCGCCACGTGACGCAGTCCCGACACCGCGAACTCCCGCCCGACGATCACGACCACCATCCACGCGGGGGCGAGGCCGAGCTCGACCAGCGAGATGAACGCCGCCGACATCAGGAGCTTGTCCGCGATCGGGTCGAGCAGGGTGCCGGTCACCGTCACCGCCTGGGTCCGGCGGGCGATCATCCCGTCGGCAAGATCGGTCAGCGCGGCGAGGAGGAAGATCCCGAGCCCCCAGAACTCGCTGCCGGAAAAGCGGGTCAGCAGCACGACCACGAGCAGCGGCACCATGAGGATGCGGGCCACCGTCAGCGAGTTGGGCAGGTTCCAGGTCAAGGCGTCAGTCCCGCGCGGATTGTAGCCCAGACGGGTTCGGGGACCGGGGGGAAAGCAGAAGCGAAGGCAACATGAAGGCATGAGGTGCGCGGGCGAGGGCGCCCGCGCCACAGTCGCGGCGCCTGCGGCACGGCACTGGGGGATGCCCGTTGGGCGGGCACCTTCGCCCGGCCAGAACGTACAATGATCGAATGTTCCTCCTGGCGCCGGCGGTCGCCGCCCTCCTGCTCACGGCCGCGCCCGCCGCCGCCGACATCGCGTCGGTCCCCGGGGCGGGCCCGTACTTCGCCCTCACGTTCGACGCGCACGTCGAGGCGAACGGGGCCGCCCGGCTTCTCGCGCTCCTGCGGGAGCGGCGTTTGCACGTGACGATCTTCGCCACCGGGCGATTCGCCGAGGCATTCCCGGACCTGCTCCGCCAGGCCGTGGCGGACGGCCACGAGATCGGCAACCACACGTTTTCCCACCCGCACCTCACGACCTGGGCCACGAACCACCGCCATGACACGCGGCCCGAGATCACCCGCGCCCGCCTCCAGGAGGAGTTGTTGCGCGCCGCGGCTGCGATCCAGGCCGCCACCGGACGGCCGCCGTCGCGGTTCTGGCGCGCGCCTTACGGCGAGCACAACCCCACGATCCGCGCCTGGGCCGCCGAGTTGGGCCTCGCCCACGTCGACTGGACCCACGCCGACCACGACGCCCTCGACGCTCTCGACTGGGTCGAGGCGCCCGGCTCGCGCCGCTATCTGGGGCCCGAGGCGATGGCCCGGCGGCTGCTCGACTTCGAGGCGAAGACCGGCGTGCCGCTCGCCGGCAGCATCGTGCTGATGCACTTGGGGAACAGCCGGCCCGATTTGCCGCTGCTGGAAGCGCTGCCGCTCGTGCTCGACGAAACCGACCTGCGGGGCCTACATCCGGTCACCGTCGGCGAGCTGCTGGCGCGAGGCGGCGTCTCGCTCCCGCCGGCCCCCGCTCAGCCCCCCGCCCGGCCCTGAGCGCAGCCGCGCGCCGCGGCCTCATACCGGACTAACTCCACGACTCGAACGAGCCCTCCTCGGTGTACATCGAGGCGAGAACATTCTGATACCGCTTCTCGACCACTCGGCGCTTCACCTTGAGCGTGGGCGTCAGCTCGCCGCTCGCGATCGAGAACGCTTCGCCTACGAGACGGAACTTCTTGATCGTCTCGAAGCGCGCCAGGGTGCGGTTGACGCCCTCCACGATCTCCTGGTAGGTGGCGACGACATCGGGGCTGTCGAGCAGGCTGCGCATGTCGGTGGTCGGCAGCGCACGCTTCTCCGCCCAGGGCTTGAGCGCCTCCATGTTCGGCACGATCAGCGCCACGATGTACGGCTTGCGGTCGCCGAACAGCACCGCGTTCTCGACGAGGGGCGACATGCGGAGCTTCTCCTCGATCGCCTGCGGGGCCACGTTCTTGCCCCCGGCGGTGACCAGGATGTCCTTCTTGCGGTCCGTGATCCGGAGATAGCCGTCGGCGCTCAGCTCGCCGATGTCGCCGGTGGCGAACCAGCCCTGGGCGTCGAGCACGTCGGCCGTCGCCTGCGGCTTGTTCCAGTACCCCCGCATCACGTGCCGGCCGCGCGTGAGCACCTCGCCGTCGCCGGCGATCCGCACCTCGACGCCGGGGAGCGCCTCGCCGACCGTACCCAGCCTTGGCCGGTCGAACCGGTTCACCGTGATCACCGGGGAGGTCTCCGTCAGCCCATACCCCTCCAGGACCCGCACGCCGACGCCGTGGAAGAGCTCGCCGACGAACACCGGCAGCGGCGCGCCGCCCGAAATCGAGAAGCGCAGCCTGCCGCCCACCGCCGCCCGGATCTTGGAATAGACGAGGAGGTCGTAAAGGCGCCAGCTCAGGCCTCGGCGCCCGCTCTTCACGCTCGCGAGCGCGACGTGGACCGCCCGTTTGAAGATCGAGCGTTTGAGGCGGGGCGCGGCCGACAGCTCGTGGAAGATGCGGTCGTAGACCTTCTCGTAGAAGCGCGGCACCGCGGCAAAGATGTGCGGGCGGATGCGGCGCAGCACGTCGCCGGTTTCGAGGATCCCGCAGTACGCGATCGTGAGCTCCTTGCCGAAGTAGATGTAGTCCACCATCCGTTCGAGCACGTGCGAGAGCGGCAGGAAGACGAGCACCGTCTCCTGCCCCGGCCAGGGCATCATTTCCGCCCCGGACACCGCATCGAAGACGAAGTTGTCGTGGGTGAGCATGACGCCCTTGGGCTCGCCGGTGGTCCCCGAGGTGTAGATCAGGGTCGCGAGATCGTCCGGTTGCACCTTCGTGCGACACGCCTCGAGAAATTCGGCCGCATCGTCCCCGCTCACCGGCTCGGTAAGGGCGGCAAGCGTGCCCACGCCCTCGGGCGCTTCCCCGTCGATCAGGATCACCGCCTCGATCGCCGGGCACGAACCGCGCACCTCGAGCACCTTGACGAGCTGGTCCGGGTTTTCGACGATCACCACCCGCGCGCCCGAGTCGGCCAGGATGGCGCGCACCTGGTCGGGGAGGAGCGTGGGGTAGATCGGCACGTCCGCGGCCCCGAGGTGGAGCACCGCGAAATCGACGATGTGCCACTCGGGACGGTCGCCGGAAATGAGGGCGACACGGTCGCCCTTGCCGACCCCGAGCGTCGCGAGGCCGCGCGCGAGCCCGGCCACCCGCCGCGCGACTTCGGGGGCGGGCGTGCGCACCTCGCGGCCCTCGCGGGCGTCGATCAGCGCCGGCCCGTGGGCCGCCGTCCGCCACTTCGCAAAGACATCCAGCAACGTGCGTGGTTCGTTCATCGGCCCCCCCCGGTGCGCCGTTCGAGACCCCCGAAGACAAACCGCAGCAGCGGCGTCGCCTGGCCGGCGAGCGACCGCGGGCGGTCGGCCAGCACCCACGACGTGATCAGCTCATCCACGGCTCCGAACACGGCCCGCGCGGCGACATCGGCGGGGATGTCGTCCCGGAAGCAACCCGAGGCCACGCCTTCGGCGATGATCCGTTGCAGCAGGCGCAGGTACTCCGCCACCTGCCCCCGCGCCACCTGGCGGAGGAAGCGCCGGCTGTGGCGGAGTTCGATCTGGAAGACGTGCGCCAGGGCGCGGTCGCTCTCGAGGCTCACCAGGTGGCGCTCGATCACCTTGCGCAGCTTCGCGGCGGGGTCTTTCTGCCGGCCCGCGTCCCGCCGCGCGCGCTCCAGGAACGCCCTGGCGTTCTCCTCCAGGATCGCGACGAGGAGCGCCTCTTTCCCCTGGAAGTAAAGATACGTCGTGCCGTCCGCCACCCCGGCGCGCTCCGCCACCTCGCGCATACGGGCGTCCTCGTAGCCGCGCTCGGCGAACACTTCGACCGCCGCCCGCAGGATCGCGGATCGCTTGGCCTCCCGTGCGTCGTTCCGAAGCGCCCCCCCCAAACCAGTCCTCCCGCGATGATTGAACGCCCATTCAGTCTCACCGAGCGCTGGCCCCGTGTCAAGCGGCGGCCCGGCGGTGCTAGCATGTCGCCATGTTTGCTGTCGAAGGCTCGGCGCTCGAGAACCTCGTCAACCAGATCGCCCACGACGTGCGCAACCACGCTTTCACGATGGGGTTGCAGGCCGAGATGGGGCAACGCCGGTCGGCGGCGGCGCCCGAGGTCAAGGCGCACTTCGATGCGATCGTGCGCCAGGTGGACGCGCTGTCGCGCTACCTCGACCAGCTGCTGCTCTACGGCCGGCCGGTCGCCATCGCGCCCGCCCCCGTCGATCCTGTCGCGCTGGCGCGGGCGCAGGTGGACCTCGTGCGCGGCAACCGCGGCGCCGAGGCCGCCCTCGACATCCGCGTGGAGGCGGGCGCGGGGGGGCGCAAGGCGAGCTGGGACGCGCGCGCGTTCGGCCACGCGCTGCGGGCGCTCCTCGACAACGCGGTCGAGAGCGCGACCCCGCCGCCGCCCGTCGTCGTCGCCGTGCGCGACGCCGGCGACCACGCCGAGGTCGAGGTCCGCGATGCGGGCCCCGGCATCGCTCCCGCCGTGCTCGCGCAGTTGGGGGTCCCGATGGCGGTGCGGCGCACCGGAAGCGCCGGGCTCGGCCTCGCGATCGCGAGGAAGATGGCCGAGGCCCTCGGCGGCCGCCTCGAGATCGAGAGCGCGGCGACCGGCGTTACGGCCCGCCTTGTCCTGCCGTGGGAGGCCCCGCCTGCCTGATCCGCGGCCCGGGGTCGTCCGCTACGTCGTGCCGCCGGCGCTCGCGGGCGAACGTCTCGACCAGGGCGCGGCCGCGCTCTCCGGCCTGCCGCGGCGGCGGGTGCGCGCGCTCGCGGCCGAGGGCCGGCTCTGGCTCAACGGCAAGGCCGTCCGCGTGCTCTCTCGGCCGCTCCATCCGGCGGACGTCGTGGACGTCGTCTGCGGGGACGAGGCGCTCGCCGAGGCGCCGCGGCTGTCACCGATCGAGCTTCTCCACGAGGACGCCTGGCTGATCGCGATCGACAAGCCCGCGGGCGTCGCGTCCCAGGCCCCGCGCGAGCGGGCGCCCGGCGAGCTCACCGCCCAGGAACGGCTCGCGGCGCAACTCGCGTTGCGCGAGGGCAGGCGCACGGACGTGCTCCTCTTCCACCGGCTCGACCGGCTCACCACCGGCGTGCTGGTGTTCGCCCGCCAGCGCGAGGCGGCCCGCGCGCTCGCCCGCACCTGGGCCGAGGGCGGCGCCGACAAGCGCTACCTCACGGTCGTGCGCGGCGACCCCGGCGAGGCGAAGCGCGCGCTCTCCGGTCCGATCGCCGCGGACCCGCTCGTCCCCGGCCGCTTCCGCGTCGCCCGCGGCGGCCGCCCGGCCCGCACGCGGGTCCGCCGGCTCGCGACCGCGGATGGCCTGGCGCTGGTCGAGGTCCACCCGCTGACCGGCCGCACCCACCAGGTGCGCGTCCACCTCGCCGACGCCGGCTTCCCGGTCGCGGGTGACGGGCTCTACGGCGGCGGCGGCGGCTTGCCGCGCCCGTTCCTGCACGCCTGGCGCCTGACGCTGCCGCACCCGAAGGATGGCGCGCCGCTGCACCTCGAGGCCCCGCTCCCGCCCGACATGGCGGCGTTCCTCGCCGCCCACGGCCTCACACTCCCCGAAGCGCCCGCCCACCGCTGAGCGACGCCGCGGTCAGTGGTCCGTGCCGGCTGCGCCGGCCGCAGGCCGCGCAGCCCCGAGCCCCTCTCTCGAAGACAAAGAAGCGCGCCCGGCGGGCGCGCCCCACATTAGAAGCAACGACCCCGACAGGCAGGGCCTCCAAGCTTGGGGCGTGTAGCCGCGCCGCCGCCGTTGGGCCAGATGCAAGGAAGCCGAGGCGGCCGGACCGGAGCGTAGCCGGAGGCTACGTGAGGATCCGAGCCGCCGCAGCCTGACGCCGCAGATGGTCCGGCGCCGGCGGCGCCCCTAGAGGATCGCTTCGGCCTTCAGCTCCCGCGTCATCAACGCCGCCACCGCCGCCCGCGGCTCGATCGCGCCGTCGAGGATCGCCTCGACGGTGAACGCGATCGGCATCTCGACGCCGTGCCGGCGCGCGAGGGCCGCCGCGGCATGCGTCGTCGGGACGCCCTCGGCCACCTCGCGGCCGGCGATGATGTCGGCGAGCTTCTCGCCGCGGCCGAGGCGCTCCCCGGCGCTCCGGTTGCGCGACATGCTCCCCGGCGAGCAGGTGAGCACGAGGTCGCCCATTCCGGCCAAGCCGCGGAACGTCTCCTCGCGGCCGCCGAGGCGCACGCCGAGGCGTGCGATCTCGTGCAAGCCGCGGGTGAGCAGCGCGGCTGTCGCGTTCTGGCCGAGGCCGAGACCCTCGGCCATGCCGGCGGCGATCGCGATGACGTTCTTGAGGGCGCCGGCGAGCTCCACTCCGACGACGTCGGTCGCGGTGTAGAAGCGAAACGAGCTGGTGGAGAACGCCCGCTGCAGCCGGCTCAACCCCTCCGGGTCGCGCCCGGCGAGCACGGCGGCGGTCGGCAGGCCGGCCGCCACCTCCCGGGCGAACGACGGTCCTGAGAGCGCCACGAACGCCTCTGGAGCGAGGCCGAGCTCGCCGCTCACCAACTCGTCCATGCGGGCCAGGCTCGACACCTCGATCCCCTTGCTGGCCGAGACGATCCGGGCGCCAGGGTCGAGGTGCGGGCGCAGCTCGCGCAACACCGCGCGGGCGAACTGAACCGGGACCACGAGCACGAGGGCTTCCGCGCCCCGGCCCGCCGTGGCGAGGTCGCCGGTGGCTCGGACCTCGACTGGGACCTCGAACTCCTGGAGGAACAACGGGTTGCTGCGACGCTCCCTGATGCCGGCGACGACTTCCGGCTCGCGCGCCCACAGCGCAACGGAACACCCGGCGCGCGCCAGGTGCAGCGCGAGCGCGGTGCCCCAGTTCCCAGCGCCGATCACGGCGACGTTCATCGCTTCTTCTCCCCGACGCGCGGCTCCTCGCCCCGCGCCAGGCGCCCCAGGTTGGCGCGGTGGCGCCATATGACGACGACCGCGGTCAGCACCGCGCACGCCTCGACCAGGACCCCCGGTCGGGCGAGGAAGAAGAACGCCACCGGGAACGCCGCGGCGGCGAGCACGCTCGCGAGCGACACGAAACGAAGGAGCGCGAGCGACACGACCCAGACGGCGAGCACGACGAGCATCGGCGGCCAGGCGAGCGTGAAGAACACTCCCGCGGCCGTCGCCACGCCCTTGCCCCCGGAGAACCCGAGCCAGACGGGGAAGCAGTGCCCCACCACCGCGGCGAGGCCCGCGGCGGCGACCCAGTCGGGGTTCGGCGTGACGGCGCGCATCAGCAGCACCGCGGCGACGCCCTTGCCGATGTCGAGCAGTGCGATCGGCAGCGCCACTTTCCAGCCGGCGGCGCGCATCGCGTTCGTGGCGCCGACGTTGCCGGAACCCACCCGGCGCACGTCGCCGCGGCCCGCGAGCCTGACCAGCAGCCAGGCAAACGGGATCGAACCCAGGAGATACGCCGCCACCAGCGTTGCCTCACGCGCCATCGCCGTCTCCCCGCCCCGGGCCCGTCCCCCAGCGCCGCACCGGCGTGTGCACCGGCCCCGCGGGCGTGAGCTCGCTGCGAAAGAGCACCGCCTCGTGCGCCTCGAACTCGGGAAGGCGCCACTTCCCGACCTCGACCCGGAAGTGCTGGACCGCCTGCACCCCCCACGGTCGCTCGAGACGGGCGAGCGTCAGGTGCGGCGCGTACGGGCGGGACTCCCGTTCGACGCCGAGCGACGCTGCGGCATCGTCCACCGCCCGGGCCCAGGACTCGAGCCCGCCGGCCTCCCCACCCACCCACGCGACGCGGGGGCGCTGGTCGTTGGGGAAGAAACCGCCTCCCCCCAGGCGCACGCTCGTGGCCGGCAACGCCGCCAGCGCGGCCGCCGCGGCGGGGTCGAACTCCGCGACGAACCCTTCCGGCCGCTCGCCGAGGAACTTGAGCGTGAGGTGCATCCCCTCCGGGCGCACCCAGCGGGCGCTCGGCTGGTCGCGCTTGAGCCGCCCCAGGCCGCCCGCAATGACGTCGCGGACCGCGTCGGGCAGCTCGACGGCGACGAACAGCCTCACCCGGCCTCCTCGAGCGCGCGACGCATCAGGTCGAGGGCGAAGTTGACGGTCATCTCCCGCACCATGGCGCGGTCGCCCGGAAAACGGTGGCGGGCGTGCCGCGCCCCGTCCGGCGTTGCCGCCGCGATGTGCACCGTGCCCACCGGCTTTTCCTCGCTGCCGCCGTCGGGGCCGGCGACCCCGGTGACCGCGAGGGCGCACTCGGCTCCCATGGCGCGGGCGCCGGCCGCCATCGCCTCCGCGACCTCGCGGCTGACCGCGCCGTGCGCCGCCAGCACCGCCTCCGGCACCCCGAGCAGCCGTTGCTTGAGCGGGTCGGAGTAGCTGACCACGCCCCCGACGTACCCGGCGCTCGACCCCGCCACCGCCGTGATCGCGGCGCCGATCAGCCCGCCGGTGCACGACTCGGCCGTCGCCAGGCGCCAGCCGCGCGCGCCGAGCCGCGCCAGCACCACGCCGGCGAGCGTGTCGCCGTCGCGCCCGTACAGGTCCGGTCCCGCCGCAGCGGCGAACGCCGCCTCCATCTCGGCGAGTTCCTCCGCCCCGCGTTCGCCGGAGGCGGCGAGCACGAGCAGCACCTGGCCGCGCGCGGCCAGGATCGTGACCCGCTCGCGCCCGAAGCGCGCGTACAGGTGCCTGACTCGCTCCTCGACCTGCGACTCGTAGACGCCGCCCAGGCGCAGCGTGCGGGTCAGCACGCCAGCCGAAGCCGCGATACGCGGGAGCAGGTGCGTCACCAGGATCTGCTCGAGCTCGACCGGCACCCCGGGGAGCAGCACCAGCGTTCCGCCGCCGCCGCGCACGAGCTGCCCGGGCGCCGTACCGACTGGGTTCTCCAGCACCTCCGCGCCGTCCAGGACGTCCGCCATGCGCAGCGCGATCGCGGGAAACTCGCGGCCCCGCGTCCGGAAGCGGGCCACCAGGGCCGCCTCCAACCGCGGGTCGCGGGCGACGCCGATCCCGAGCGCCCGGGCCGCCGCCTCGCGGGTGACGTCGTCCTCCGTCGGGCCGAGCCCGCCGCTGACGATCACCAGCTCGGCGCGGGCCAGCATCTGGCCGATCGCGGTCGCGATCGCGACCGTGTCGTCCTCGACGCACCGCTTTTCCACGAACGCCACCCCGCACGGCGCGAGCAGGCGCGCCGCGAGCAGCGAGTTGGTGTCGAGCCGGTCGGTGCGCAACAGCTCAGAGCCCACCGCGAGGAACGCCGCCCGCCGGAACGTCGCCATGGCGGGATTGTAGCCCGCCCCAGGGTCGGGGCTCGGGATTCGGGGCTCGGGACTCGGGAGTCGGGACTCGGGACTCGGGACTCGGGTGCTCGGGGCTCGGGGCTCGGGGCTCGGGGCTCGGGGCTCGGGGCTCGGGGCTCGGGGCTCGGGGCTCGGGGCTCGGGGCTCGGGGCTCGGCCAAGAAAACAACTCATCACCGTCCCACTTGGCTTCCCGTGGCTGACCGACTTCGGTCTGTCCGTTCCCGGATCCCGAACCCCTAGCCCCGAACCCCGGTTTCTCAGTGGCCGGGGGATTGCGGGAGAACCAGACCTGGGGTCAAATGGACGCATGGACCGCGACCAGCTGGTGGCGTACCTCGACGACCTGCTCGAGTCGGAGTCGCTGCAGGACATCGGCGTCAACGGCCTCCAGGTCGGCGGGCGGCGAGAAGTGGAGCGGGTCGCCACCGGCGTCTCGGCCTCGGCCGAGCTCTTCAACCAGGCGGCGGAATGGGGCGCGGACGCGGTGCTCGTCCACCACGGCCTGCTCTGGCGCGGTGAGGAGCCGGCGCGGGTCGTGGGATCGTTCCGGGGCCGCCTGCAGCGGCTGTTCGAGAACGACCTCAACCTGATCGCCTACCACCTCCCCCTGGACCGCCACCCGGCCCACGGCAACGCCGCGATCCTCGCCCGCGAGCTCGGGCTCGAGCAGCTCGAGCCGTTCGGGTACTTTGGCGGGGTCGCGCTGGGGTTCGCCGGGGTTTTCCCGACGCCGATCGCGGACGAGGAGTTGTTCGCACGGGTGCGCGCCGCCTGCGGCCAGCAGCCGCAGGTCTTCCTCGGCGGCCCCGACGTGATCGCCTCGGTCGGGATCGTGACCGGGGGGGCGCCGGCAGGCTTCGACGAGGCGGTCGCGGCAGGCCTCGACGCCTACGTCACCGGCGAGGCCCGCGAGTGGGTCATGCACCGCGCCGAGGAGGACGGGGTCCACTTCGTCGCCGCGGGTCACTACGCCACCGAGCGCTTCGGCGTGCGCTCGCTGGGAGAGTTCCTCGGCAAGCGCTTCGACCTCGACGTGCGCTTCTTCGACATCCCCAACCCGGTCTGAGGCGCTGCAACGGTGGTTCCCGCGCGGGGCGACCTGCGCTACCCTAGGGTCCCGGCACCGGACCCGGTGAGGACCATCGCCGGTGCGCCGCCACCGGAAAAGGAGCAGGCATGGAGATTCTCGACAGGTCGGTCGCCCGCGCCCCGCAGGCCCCGCTGGACCCCTCCAAGCTGCCGTTCGGACGGACCTTTTCGCCCAACATGTTCATGGCGGAGTGGGACGAGGGGCGGGGATGGCGCGACGCGCGGATCGTCCCGTACGGGCCGCTCCAGCTCGCCCCGTCGGCGATGGTGCTGCACTACGGCCAGGAGATCTTCGAAGGGCTGAAGGCGTTCCGGCAGCCCGCCGGCAACGTCAAGCTCTTCCGCCCCGACCGCAACGCCGCACGCCTCAATGCCTCGGCGCGGCGAATGTCGATGCCCGAGATCCCTGCCGAGCTTCAGCTCGAGGCGATGAGAAGGCTCGTCGCCATCGACCGCGCCTGGGTGCCGCCCGCGCCGGGGGCGCTCTACCTCCGGCCCGCGATGATCGCCACCGAAGAGGGCCTCGGCGTCCACTCCTCCAGGCGCTTTCTCTATTTCATCATCACGGGGCCGACCGGCTCGTACTTCACCAACGGCAACGGGACGGTGCGCATCATGGTCGCGCGCGACTGGGTGCGCGCCGCACCGGGCGGAACCGGCGCCGCCAAGACCGGCGGCAACTACGCGGCCTCCCTGCTCGCGGGCGCCGTCGCGAAGCAGAAGGGGTGCGACCAGGTGCTCTGGCTCGACGCGGTCGAGCGCCGCCACGTCGAGGAGGTCGGAGCGATGAACCTGGTCTTCGTCCTCGATGGCGTCGTGACCACGCCGCCGATCTCGGGCACGATCCTCGGCGGCATCACCCGCGAGAGCATCGGCGTTCTCTGCCACGAGATCGGCTTCCCGTTCGTCGAGCGCGCCATCCACATCGAGGAGGTCTTCCAGGGGCTCGCCTCCGGTGACTGCACCGAGATCTTCGGCTGCGGCACGGCGGCCGTCGTCTCCCCGGTCGGCGAGTTGGTGGATGGCGATACGGTCTACAAGGTCGGGAACGCCGCCGAGGGTCCGGTTGCGAAGCGCCTGCGCGAGGCGCTCACCGCGCTCCAGTTCGGCGCCGTGCCCGACACCCACGGCTGGATGGCCGAGGTCTGACCTCCTCCGCGCCGGCCGCGGTTGCAGTTCGCATGTGGGGCGCGACCGCCGGGCGCGCGGTCGTTACGTCTGCAGGGCCGCGGCGACCTCGGCGGCGACCGCGTCCATGCTGAACGGCTTCTGCAGGAACCGAACCCGGCCACTGCTCGCCTCGGCCCGTACAGCCGCGTCCTCGGTGTAGCCGGACATCAGGATCACGCGCAGCCCGGGGTGCCCCGTCGCCAGCGTCCGGGCCAGATCGCCGCCCTGGATGCCCGGGAGCTTGATGTCGGACAGGAGCAGGTCGAACGCCTCGTGCCCGGCGATCGCGATCGCTTCCTCGCCGCTGCCCGCCGCGGTGACGCGGTACCCGAGCATCTCGAGCGCCGCCGCCAGTCCCTCGCGAGCGCCGGCCTCGTCGTCCACGACCAGAAGACGCGCCGCGCGTCCCGCCAGTTGCTCGGGCGGCGGCGCCGCCGGCGCCCCGAGCGCCGGGGCCGGCGTGCCCTCGGGCCGCAACGGCAGGAGCACGCGGAACGTGCTCCCGCGGCCGACCTCGGAGGCGACCTCGATGCGCCCGCCCAGGCCGGTCACGATGCCGTGCGTCACCGACAGGCCGAGTCCCGTGCCCCCCGGCTTGGTGGTGAAGAACGGTTCGAACAGCCGCCGCCTGACCTCCTCCGGGATGCCGACGCCGGTGTCCATGACCTCCAGCCGGGCGAGCGCGCCGTCGCGGCCGGTGCGCACCGTGAGTACGCCTCCGCCCGCCATCGCATCCACGGCGTTCACGGCGAGGTTCGCGAGCACCTGCTCGAGCTGGCCGCGGTCGCCTTCGAGTTCGAGGGCGCCGGCCACCTCCTCGACCTCCAGCTGGACGGCCGCCGGCGCCAGGCTGGCGAGCAGGCCCGCGGCGGAGGCGACCACCTCGTTGAGGTCGAGCGTCTCGCGCCGGGCCACGTCCTGGCGCGCGAAGACGAGGAGCTGGCGGGTGTGGCGGGCGCTGCGCTTGATCGCGCCCTCGACCTTGGCGAGGGTGACCTCGAACGCCGCCTCGTCGGTCCGCTGCGCCGCCAGCAACCGGGTCGTCGCCAGCATCGCCTGCAGGTCGTTGTTGAACTCGTGCGCCACCCCGCCGGCGAGCGCCGCCACCGCCTCCATCCGCTGCGCCTCCTGCAGTTGCGCCGCCAGCGTGACCCGGTCGGTGATGTCTCGCCCGACCGCCTGGATCTCCGCCGCGCGACCAGCTTCGTCGGCGATCACCCGGAACGACCAGGAGAGCACGCGTTCGCCGCGTTCGGGCGAGATGTAGCTCGACCGGACCGTGGTCACCGGGTGGTCCGGGGCGAGCGACTCTAGGGCCTCCCGCAGCGCCGCGGCGTCCTCCTCTTTCAGATTCGCGAAAAAGCTGGATCCGGGCGCCGCCGCGCGCGCCACCCCGAAGTAGCGGCCGTAGGCTTCGTTTGCGAAGGTCACGACACCGTCGGGGCGGAAGCGGCAGATCAGCTCGGTCTGGTCCTCCACCACCGCGCGGTACTGCGCCTCGCTGCGCGCCAGGGCGTCGAGCGTGCGGCGGCGCTCGACCGCCCCCGCCACCTGGCGCGAGACGAAGGTGAGGAGGTCGAGCTCATGCTTGCTGTAGTGCGTCCCCTCGTCGTAGCTCTGCACCACGATCGCGCCGATCGCCCGTCCGCCCGCGAGAAGCGGCACCCCGAGCCAGTCGATCGAGGGCGCGCCTTCCGAGTCGATCTCGCCCCGCTGCAAGAGGCCCTCGAACACCTCGTTGTCCACGAACTGCGGCGCGCCGGTGCGCAGGACGTATTCGGTCAGCCCGCGTCCGTCCCGGCGCGGGGGGGCGTCTGGTCGGCCTCGTCCACGAAATAGGGAAACGACACCACCTCCGTCTCGGGATCGACGAGCGCCACGTAGAAGTTGCGCGCATCCATGAGGCGGGAAACGGCGTCGTGAACCGCGCGCAGGAGCTGACCGAGGTCGGCGGCCTCGTTGGCCGCCTGGGAGATCTGCAGCACCGCGGTCTCGAGCACCTCCGCCTTCTTGCGCTCGGTGACGTCCCGCATCATCGCGGTGAAGAAGACGTCGGGGCCGACGTTCCAGCGGGCCACCGACAGCTCGAGAGGCATCTCCGCCCCGTTCTTCCTGACCCCGAGCATCGCCACCGTCTGGCCGGCGAGCCTCGCCTCGCCGCCGTCGGTCATCCGCGCGAACCCGTGCTGGTGGCCGCCCTGGAAGCGCTCCGGCATCAGGTCGGTGACCGGCCGCCCAGCCGCCTCCGCGGCCGTGTAGCCGAAGATCCTCTCCGCGGCCGCGTTCCAGAAGACGATCCTCCCGTTCCTGTCGGCGGTCACGATCGCGTCGCCGGCGGTCTGCAGCACCGCGCGCAGGCGCTCCTCGGCGGCCCGCAACGCCCGGTTGGCGTTCTCGCTCTCGCGGTGCTGGCGCGCGAGCGCGAGCAGGTAGGCGCCCAGCAGGCCGGTGAACAGCAAGCCGGCCGCCAGAACGGCGCGCCCGTGCCAGGGCACGTGCCCCGCGGCACTCCCCTTCTCGGTCGCCTCGACGATTGCGAACACCGCGAACGAGACCGGGATGCCCAGGCTCACGACCAGCAGCGCGGGGAGCCGGCCGCCGACCGCCCAGACCCGGTGTCCGACCAGCGCCAGCAGCGCAAGACCCGTGAAAACGAACGCCACCGCGGTCGGCAACGCGAGCGGGATCATCGAACCGCCGTACATCACGGGAGCCTTCAGCCAGTAACCGAAGGTGAAGATCAGCGCGCCGGCGAGCACGAGCGCCGCGAGCGCGGTCGAGACGTCCGCCGCCAAGCGCCATCGCGCCGCGCCACCGGTCCGGGCGACCACGGCGGCGGCGGCGACAAGGAAGAGGACCGCCGCAGCCGGGGACATCCGGCCGAGGGGAAACGTCTCCGGCGCCCCGAAAGCGACGCACAGCGCTCGTTCGATGCCCAGGTCCACGCCGATCACCGCCTGCAGCAGGACGTGCGCCGCCAGCACGACGACCACCGCGATCGCGCCAACCACGAACGTCGTGGTCCGGCCGGCGCTCGGGCCGGCGCGCGAGCGCGACCACCGCGGCGGCGAGCGCAAGGAAGCGCACCGCGGTGCTCGGGGCGATCGGCACGTACCCTGAGTCGACTCTGGTGATCACCGGAATGTCGAGCCACCACCCGGCGATCGCGGTGACCGCGATCGCCGCCACGACGGCGGCGTACGCCTGCGCGCGCCGCCGCTCGCCTCTCTCCGGCCCGGGCTCAGCGGCCATCGGTCCGCTCGTCCAGCGCCGCCCGCACTTCGTGCGCCAGCCTCGCCATGTCGAACGGCTTCTGCAAGAAGCGGACCAGCTCCGCGGCGATCCGGCGCTTGACGGCCTCGTCCTCCGTGTACCCCGACATCAGGATCACCCGCAGGCGCGGCCAGCGGCCGACCATCTCGACCGCCAGCTCGGGGCCGGCCATGCCGGGGAGCATCAGGTCGGTGAGCAGGAGGTCGAACGCGGGGTCGGCCGGCAGCGCCTGGGCGTCCTCGCCGCTCGGAGCGGCAAACACCGTGTACCCCAGGGAGGTCAGGATCTCGGCAATCCCCTCGCGCGCCCCTTGCTCGTCCTCGACGATCAGCAACCTCTCGCCGCGGCCGCGGGGGAGGGGCTTGTCGCCGGAGGGGGGGCCTTCGCTCGCGGCGGCCGCGGCGTCGCTCGCCGGTAACGTGATGCGGACCGTCGTGCCCTGGCCCACGCCGCTCTTCAGCTCGATGGCGCCCCCGTGCTGCTCCACGATGGCGCGCACCACCGACAGGCCGATCCCGGTGCCCTTGCCGGGGGCCTTGGTCGTGAAGAACGGCTCGAAGACGCGGTCGCGAATCGCCTCGGGGATCCCGCAGCCGGTATCGGAGACCGATACCCACGGCCCTTCGGCCGACCGCCCGGTGCCCACCCGGAGAACGCCGCCGTCCTGCATCGCGTCGGCGGCGTTCACGACGAGGTTCATCAGCACCTGGTCGAGTTGGCCGCGGTCGGCCCGGACCAGGAGCGCGCCCTCGGCCAGAACCAGCCTGAAGCTGATGTTCTCGCGCACCAGCCGCTGCAGGAGCTGCGCCGAGCTGCGGACGATCTCGTTGAGGTCGAGCGCCTCCGGCTTGGTCGTCTCGCGGCGCGAGAACAGCAGGAGCTGCCGCGTCAGCGTGGCACCGCGCCTGATCTGCTGCTCGAGTTCGGCCGCGGCGGCCGCGACGCGCGCCGGATCGGAGCCGACCGCCCTGAGGAGCTGGACGTGGCTCAACATCGCCTGCAGGACGTTGTTGAAGTCGTGCGCCACCCCGCCGGCGAGGCTGCCGATCGCCTCCATCTTCTGCGCCTGGCGGAGCTGCGCTGCGAGCGCCGCCTCCTGCGTGAGGTCGCGGACCGCCATCGAGGTGTGCAGCACGCCGCTGGCATCGCGGAACAACGACGACGACACCTCGATCGGGAACTTCGTCCCATCGGCCCGCAGACCCGTAAGCTCGCCCCTGAACCGCCCCGTTCCCAACCTCTCGGCGAGCGCCGCCGCGAGTCGCGGGTCGGCCGGGTCGATCACGGCCGCCCGCCCCAGACGGCAGATCTCGGCCTCGCTGCGTCCGAACATCGCGCACGCCGCCGGGTTCGCCGAGTGGATGGCCCCATCCGGGCTCGTCAAGAGCTGCGCGTCGAGGCTGTTCGCGAGCACCAGCCGGTAGCGCTCCTCGCTCGCTCGCAGCGCTTCCTCGGCGCGCTTGCGCTCGGTGACGTCGGAGACCGTGCCGACGTAGCCGGTGACGCGCCCGGCGGCGTCGAGCAGCGCGACGGCATGGCCGACGACCCAGGCGACCGTGCCGTCCGGACGCAGGAAACGGTACTCCGCATCGGAGGTCCGACCGGCTCGGGCCGCGGCGTCCCAACCGGCCACGATCGGGCCGCGGTCCTCCGGATGCACGGCCTGCAGCCAGCCCTGCCCGAGCGCCTCGTCGGCGCTCACCCCGGAGATCTGGGTCCACCGGCGGTTGACGTAGGTCGTTTCCCCGTGCTCGTCGGTGCGGAAGATGCCGACGGGCGCGAACTCGGCCAATAGGTGAAAACGGGCCTCGCTCTCCCGCAGCGCCTCCTGCGCCTGCCGCTCCCGGGCGCGCACGTGGGCGCGGTCGAGCGCCGCGCGCACCGCCAGCGGCAACCGCGACAGCCGGTCTTTGAGAATGTAGTCCCAGGCGCCGGCCTTGATGCAGGCGACCGCCGTCTCCTCGTTGGTCGAACCGGTGACGAGGATGAATGGCGTCTCCGGCGCCTGTTCGAGCGTGAGGGCGAGGGCCTCCATCCCGTTGAACCCCGACAGGGTGAAGTCGGAGAGCACGAGCGCGGGCCGGTACTCGCCGAGCGCGGCGACGAACTGCCCCCGCGTCTCCACCCGGCGCCACTCGAACGACACGCCGGCGCGGCGCAACTCGGCCGCCGCCAGCTCGGCGTCGGCGGCGACGTCCTCGACGAACAGGATGCGCAGGGGGGGTGCGTCCATCATGGCCTCCACGGGGCCGCGACTTCTGAAAGGTCCTGTCGGCACGCGTGCATTGCCGGGCCGTTCAGTGCGGCGGCTCGTTGAGGAGCAGCCAGTACAGGCCGAGGCGCTCGACGGCGGCGAGGAACTGCTCGAAGTCCACCGGCTTGACGATGTAGCTGTTGACGCCCAGGCGGTAGCTCTCGACGACGTCGGACTCCTCGCGCGACGAGGTCAGCACGACCACCGGGATCACCTTCGTGCGCTCGTCGCTCTTGATCCGGCGCAGCACCTCGAGGCCGTCCACCTTGGGCAGCTTGAGGTCGAGCAGCACGACCTTCGGCGTGTGCGGCGGGCGGCCGGCGTAGGCGCCCGTGCGGAAGAGAAAGTCGAGCGCCTCGGCGCCGTCGCTCACCACGAAGATCGGGTTGGCGAGCTTGGCCTTCCTGAGGGCCCGCGTCGTCAGCTCGACGTCGTTGGGGTTGTCCTCCACGAGGAGGATATCGACCGCGGTCGAGTCGCTCACGATGCACCTCCCGGGGCCGGCAGCGTGAACGAGAACACGGCCCCCTTGCCCACCGCCCCGTCCGCCCACACCCGCCCGCCGTGCCGGTGGACGATGCGCTGCACCAGCGCCAGGCCGACGCCGGTCCCCTCGAACTCGCTCGCCGGGTGCAGCCGCTGGAACACGCCGAACAGCTTGCCTGCGTAGGTCATGTCGAAGCCGACGCCGTTATCGCTCACAGTGTAGACGACTTCGCGCCCCTCCACACGGCCGCTGACGGTGATCGCGGGGCGGGCCACCGGTCGCGTGAACTTGACGGCGTTCGACAGCAGGTTCGCCCACGCCTGCCGGATCATCGCCACATCCCCAACCGCGTCGGGAAGCGCCCCTACCGCGAACTCGCAGCTCGCGCGCGCCGCCTCGGGGACGAGCTCCGCGAACGCCGACCGCACCAGCGACTCCATGTCGATGCGCGACGACTGCAACGGGTGCCGCGCGCTGCGCGAGAACGCCAGCAGGTCGTCGATGAGCTGGGCCATCGTGCGCGTGTTGTCGCGCACCACGCGCAGCAACCGCCGTCCCTCGTCGCCGAGGCTGCGGCCGTACTCCTCGTCCACGATGCGCGAGAAGCCGTCGATCGCGCGCAGCGGCGCCCGCAAGTCGTGCGACACGGAGTAGGAGAACGCCTCCAGCTCCTTGTTCGCCGCCTCGAGCTCGCCCGCGCGCCGCTCGAGGTTGTCGTTGAGCGCGCGAATCGCGTGGAGCGCATCGGTCACTTCGGCGGTCCGCTCCTGGACGCGGACTTCCAACTGCTCATTGGCCTTATGCATGGCCAGTTCGGCAGCCACACGTTCAGAAATATCCGTGTTCGTGCCGAACCACTGAATGACCCTGCCGTGGGCGTCTTTGAGCGGCATGACCCGCGTCAGGAACGGGCGGAACGTTCCATCGGCGCAGCGCAGCGGAAACTCCATGCCGAACGGGCGGCCCGTCGCAATCGAGTCCCGCCATTGCTCAAGCACTCTTGGCAGCACGTCGGGATCGTGGACGCTCTGCCACCCCCAGCCTTCCATCTGGCTGGGCGTGGTACCCGTGTATTCGAACCAACGACGGTTGTACCAGAAGATGAACCCGTCGGCCTTGGCAATCCACGCAAGCTGCGGCAAGGAGTCGGCCATCGTCTGGAACCGCTCCTCGCTCTCGCGCACCGCCGCCTCCGCGCGCTTGCGTTCGGTGATGTCGGCCAGGATGCAGTGCGTCCGCGTGAACGCCCCACGCTCGTCGCGCCCGATCCGCCCGTCGAACGCCATCACGACGTGCGCGCCGTCCTTCCTGACCATCTCGAACTCGATGCCGTGGATCTCACCGGCCGCGACGAAGCGGGGAAAGTTGATCCGAAACTTCTCGACGTTCGCGGGTGCCAGGAACTCGCCGAACCAGCGCCCGACGACTTCGTCCGCCGTGTACCCAAGCGCTTCGACCCACGCCGGGTTGACGTCGATCAGCCGCCCCTCGGCGTCGAGCGACTGGTAGCCGAGCGGCGAGCGTTCGAACAGCGTCCGAAAGCGCACCTCGCTCGCGGCGAGCGCCGCGAACGCCGCGGCCTTCTGCCGTTCGGCCTCGATCGCGTCGAGGGCGAACGAGAGGTCGCCCGCGAGCTCAACCAGCAGCTTGACGACCTCCTCGGTGAAAATCCCGGGACGGTCGGCGTAAATGGTCAAGGCGCCGATGGCGGCGCCGCCGGTCTCGAGCGGCACCGCCGCCGAGGCGCGGTAGCCGCGCTCGCGGCCGGCCGCACGCCACGGCGCGATGCGCTCGTCCCGCTCCCAGTCGTTGGCGACGACCGGGCGCCGCTCGCGGATCGCCGTCCCCGTCGGACCCCGGGCTCCCGGCGAGTCGTCGAAACGCACCTCGGAGACGGCGAGGTAACCGTCGTCGAAGCCGGCCGAGGCGACCGGCCGCACACGGCCACTTTCCGGCTCGGCCAGGCCCACCCAGGCCATGTGGAACTCGCCGTCCTCGACGAGGATCCGGCACGCCTCGGCGAGCAGCCGATCGCGGTCGCGCTCGCGCACCACGAGCTGGTTGATCTCCGAAATCGTGCGCAGCAGGCGGTTCAAGAACCGGATCCGTTCCTCCGCGACCCGGCGCTCGCGGACGTCGCGGACGAGCGAGAACAGCACCGGCGCGCCATCCCACTCGAAGCGGCGCGAGCTGACCTCGACCGGGATGCGGGCGCCGTTCTTCGCGACGTGGACGGTCTCGAAGACCAGGCCGTTGCCTTCCATCACCTGGTGCATCTGGCCGCCGAGCTGCGGCAACGTCTCGGGGGCGCGCAGGTCGCGGAGCACCAGGGCGAGCAGCTCGGCGCGCGGGTAGCCGTACAGCGCCTCGGCGCGCGCGTTGGTCGCGACGATCCGCCCGCCCGGACGGCTGACGACGACGGCGTCGTTGGCGTGCTCGAACAGGTGCGCGAAGCGCGCCTCGCTGCGGGAGAGCGCGGCCTCGTAACGCGCCCGCCGCGAGCGCCAGAAGCCAAACCCTGCCAGCGCGAGCGCCGCGGTGATGAGCCCGAGGAAGATCGCCGTGGCGCCGGCGCTCGCACGGACGCGCTCCAGCGCCTCCGCCCGGTCCACCTTCACAACCAGGCCCCAGCGGGTGCCGGCGACGGTCCGGGTCGCGGCGAACACCGGCACGCCGCGATAGTCCGTGTAGGCAAAGAAGCCCTGGCGCCCCTCGACCACTTCCCTCGCCGCGAACCCGGGGGTGTCGAGAGGGCGGGAAAAGGTCAGCGGCGTCGCGCCTTGCTGCCGCAGCGGGCTCAGGAACAGGACCCGGTCGCCCTCGCGCCGCACCAGCAGCGCTTCCCCAGTCCGGGTCGACACCGGCTCGGTCAGGAGAAGGCGGTAGACCCAGTCGGACGGGTCGGCCGTCAGAACCACGGCCCCGACCGGCGGCCGCGCCGCGCCGCCGTCCGCACCGGTGCTGAACACCGGCGCGACCGCCGCGAGCACCGGCGCGCTCCCGGACCGATAGAAGTCCAGCGTCGTGGCCCCCGAGGCGAGGACGGCGCGCGCCGCCGCCAGGCACGCCTCGCACAGGGGCGCGGCCCCGGCGCTCCGGGCCACCTCCGCGCCGCGGGCGTCGAGCACGTAGGCGCCCTGATACCTGTATGCCTGCGCGATCTTACCCAGCAGTCCGGTGAGGTGGGTCTCCGTCCCCTCCCCGATCGAGGCGGGCGGAACGGCGCCGGCGCCGGCCGCGGCCAAGGCAACCACGGTCGGGTACGCCGCCACGACCTGCGCGTCGGCGGTCCGCTCCCGCGCCCAGGCTGCGAACGCGGCCTCGCGGTCGTCGGCGATGGCCTCGAGGCGTCCCTTCCACCCCTCGACCGCCTGTGCGCGCTCACCGGGCAGATAGGCGAAGACGAACAGCGCGGTCTCGACCGCGACGAGGACAGCGAACGCCGCCAGAAGCACCGTCGTGTCGCGCCGCCGCGGGTCCCGCCGCAGGCCCTCCGGTCCGGACGGCGCGCCGGCTCCCGCCGCGTTCGTGTTCGTCACATCGTCCCCCCCAAGGTTGAGGATCCCCGACCGTCGAGATTACATTTTGTAATTATATCGCGCAGCGGCGTTTGCTCGCAAACGCCGGCCGCCCGCGGCGCGGTCGCCCCCGCCGGCGCTCAACAGCGTCCCGTCCCGGACTCCTCGCCGGGCGGGCGAGGCGCCCGACCCACAGCCGTCATGCCCGCGAGCGCGGGCATCCAGGCCTTCCCACGGCAACAACCTCGGTTCCCGCGTGCGCGGGAACGACGACTGGACGGGCGTGGATCAGGTGCCTTCGCGCCAGCTCGCCAGGTATCCCGCCTGCTCCTCGGTCAGCGTGTCGATGGCGAGCCCCATGGTGGCGAGCTTCAAGCGCGCAATCTCGCGATCGAGTTCCTCCGGGAGACGGTAGACCTTGGCGGTCATTTCCTTGCCGTGCGCGACCAGGTGTTCGGCCGCCAGCGCCTGGTTGGCGAAGGACATGTCCATCACCGCGGCGGGGTGACCTTCCGCGGCCGCCAGGTTGACGAGGCGGCCCTCGGCGAGCAGGAACACCGTCTTGCCGTCGCGCAGGCGATACCCCTGCACCGACGGGCGGGCCTCGAACACCTCCGCGGCCATCGCGCGCAGCCCCGGCAGGTCGATCTCGACGTCGAAGTGGCCGGAGTTGGCCAGGATCGCGCCGTCCTTCATGGCCTTCATGTGCTCCCGCGTGATGACCTTGGTGCCGCCGGTGAGGGTGACGAAGATGTCGCCGAGCGGCGCGGCGTCGCGCATCGGCATCACCGCGAACCCGTCCATCGCGGCCTCGATCGCCTTGACCGGGTCCACCTCGGTGACGATGATCCGGGCCCCGAACCCGTGCGCGCGCATCGCGACGCCCCGCCCGCACCAGCCGTAGCCGGCCACCACGACTACCTTGCCGGCGAGGAGCACGTTGGTCGCGCGGATGATGCCGTCGACGGTGGACTGCCCGGTGCCGTAGCGGTTGTCGAACAGGTGCTTGGTGTCGGAGTCGTTGACCGCGACGACCGGAAAGCGGAGCACGCCGTCGCGCTCCATCGCGCGCAGGCGGATCACGCCGGTTGTGGTCTCCTCGGTGGAGCCGAGCACCCCCGCGATCAGCGCGTCGCGGCCGGCGTCGCCGAGTGCCCGGGCGAACGCCTGCACCTCGGGGTGGACGCCGTCGAGCTCGCCGCGGGCGACGAACAGCAGCGACGACACCAAGTCGGCGCCGTCGTCCATGGTGAGCGCCGGGGAGAACTCCAGGCAGGCGCGGATATGGCGGTAGTAGCGCGCGTTGTCTTCGCCCTTGACGGCGAACACTGCGACGCCGTGCTCGGCCACCAGCGCTGCCGCGACGTCGTCCTGGGTCGAGAGCGGGTTGGAGGCGCACAGGCGGACCTCGGCGCCGCCCGCCGCCAGGGTGCGGACCAGGTTTGCGGTTTCGGTGGTCACGTGCAGGCACGCGGCCAGGCGCTGGCCCGCGAGCGGCCGTTCCTTCGCGAACCGCTCGCGGATCGAGGCGAGGACCGGCATGTGCGCGTCGGCCCACGCGATCCGGCGGGCGCCGGCGGCGGCGAGGTCGAGGTCGAGGACATCGTGGGGCGGTAGCGACATGGGGGCCTCCGGCGCCGCTTTGCATGAGATGGACGCAGCGCAGCGCGGATCGTACCCTGCGCCGGCCGTTCCCGCCACTCCCGCCGCATCCGGGGCCCGGTCGGCGCAGGGTGGCGAGAACAACGCCGCGGCCGCCAACGTATATCCAGGCGTGGGCACCGATTCAGCCGCGATCGCCGTCTCCGGGCTCGTCAAGGAGTTCCGCCACGGCCGGCGGCGCCTGCGCGCCCTCGAAGGCGTCAGCCTCGAGGTCGGGCGCGGCGAGGCGTTCGGCCTTCTCGGCGCCAACGGCGCCGGCAAGACCACGCTGGTCAAGGTTCTCCTCGGCCTGGCCCGGCCGACGAGCGGCGAGGTGCGCGTGCGCGGCCGCGACCCGCGCCGCCCGGCCGCGCGCCGGCGCATCGGCTACCTCCCCGAAGGCCATCGCTTCCCCGGCTACCTGACCGGCGAGGCGTCGCTGCGCCTGTTCGGCCGCCTCGCCGGCGTCGCCGAGAGGGACCTGGATCGGAGGATCCCCGAGTTGCTCGACCTCGTGGGGCTCGCCGGCCGCGGGGGCGACCGGGTTGGCCGTTACTCGAAGGGGATGACGCAGCGCCTCGGGCTCGCCGGCGCGCTCCTCGACGAGCCCGACATCCTCTTCCTCGACGAGCCGACCGACGGGGTGGACCCGGTGGGGCGGCGCCAGATCCGCGACATCCTGCTCGCCACCCGGCGGCAGGGCACGACGATCTTCATCAACTCCCACCTGCTTTCCGAGGTCGAGCGCACCTGCGACCGGGTGGCGATCCTCCACCAGGGCCGCGTGGTGCGCGAGGGCACGGTCGAGGACCTCACCACGCCGACGATGCGCTACAGGATCCGGCTCGGCGAAGGCCAGAGCGCGGCGCCGGAGCTCCTGGCGGGCGAGGGCCTCGATGTGGTCGCCGGCAACGGGAGCCTCGAGGTCGAGGTGGCCGACCTCGCGGCGCTGAACCGGCTGGTGGACCGCCTGCGCGCCGACCGCCTCCTGATCGCCGAGGTGAGCCCGATGCGGGCGGCGCTCGAGGACGTCTTCATCGAGGTCGTCAAAGGTGAGACCCGTGCCGGCGCCTTCTCGGACCCCGGACCCCGGACGCCGGACCCCGGAGCTGGCCGGTGAAGACCTGGGCCCTGGTCGTGGACACCTGGCGCGAGGCGCTCGCCCGTTACACGTTGCTCGGGTTTCTCGCGGTGTCGTCGCTGTTCCTGCTGGTCCTCACCTTCGCGCTCAACCTCGACATCGTGGACGGGGCGCTGGCGGCAGGCACGCTGTTCGGGAAGGCGTTCGAGGTGCCGGGCAAGGGCCCGGCGATCGCCACGGTCGTGGCGACCGGCCAGTCGGTATTCGCCGGGATACTGTACGTGCTCGGGGTCTTCCTGGCGGTGTTCGCCACCGGATCTCAGGTCCCCAACCTCCAGCACCGGGGGACGGTGGACCTGTACGTGGCGCGCCCGGTCGGCCGCACCCACCTGCTGCTCGGCCGCTTCCTCGGCGCCGTGACGCTCGTCTCGGCCAACCTGCTCGTCCTCTGCGGCGGGGTGTTCGTGATCATCTCCGCCAAGACCCACGTCTGGAACCCGCGTTTCCTGTTCGCGAGCGCTCTGATCCTGCTCGTGTTTCTGTCGTACCTCGGCTTCATGTACCTAATCGGGGTCCTGACCTCCTCGACGCCCCTCTCGATCATGCTGCCGTACGCCCTCTATCTGCTTTCGGTGCCGCTCGCAGCACACGATCGGATCGCGGCCGCGATGGACTCGCGGCTCGGCGCCGGCGCGGTACAGACCCTCTATTGGATCCTCCCCAAGACCGCCGAGATCGGCCGCGACCTCACCGGCTACGTGCTCGGCAAGGCCACCCCCACCTTCCTGCCGCTGGCGACCACGGCGGCGTTCGGCGCCGTCTGCCTCGGCGCCGCGGTGGCGGCCTTCAACCGCAAGAGCTTCTAGGAGGCATCAGATGAAGAGACTCCTCGTGGCAACGCTCCTCATCGCGCTCGCGGCCCCTGCCGCCCTCGCCGCCCCGCCGACGGCGGCCGATCTGCTGCGCCGTGTCCCGGAGACCGCCTCGGCGGTCGCTGCGATCGACAGCGCCGCCCTGCGCACGCACCCGGCCGTGCACGACTGGCTGGTGCGCCAGCACGCCCTGACCGGCACCCACGGCGACGTGCGCGGTTTCCTCGACGACGCCGGCCTCGACCCGCTGCGCGACGTGGACGTCATCGTCGTGGCCGCGGTCCCCGAAGGCGACCACACGACCGGCGCCGCGCTCTTCGCCGGTCGCTACGACACGGCGGCCCTCGGCGCGGCCCTCGTCAAGCGCGGTGGGCAGGCGTTCTCGCTCGCCGGGGCGCCCGCGTACCGGCTCGCGTCCGGGCGCGAGGGCGGCCGGCCGGTCGTCGTCGCGCTGCCCTCGGCCGACCTCGTGGTGGTCGGCGACGAGGCGACCGTGGCCCTGGCGCTCGCTCCGCCCCACGCGCCCGCCCCGCTGGTCGCCGGCGAGATCGCCGCGGGCCGCCTCGACGTCCGCGCCCCGTTCTGGATGGTCGCGGCGCTGCCGGCCCAGGCGCGCGGGCGAGCCGGCGCGGCGGCTGACCGGGCCCACGGCGAGGGCTCCGAGACGATGCGCGACGTCGTGTTCGCCTCCGGGACGGTGCGCCGCGTCGCCGGCCAGGCGACCTTGGACGCCTCCACGCTCAGGTTCTCCGGCACGGCCGTCGCGGACACGCCGGAGAACGCCGAGTTGCTCCGCGACACGGTGAAGGGTGGGCTGGCCGCGGCCCGGCTGCACTTCGAGGACTCGGCGCCCGAGCTCGTCGACGTGCTGCGCGCCGTCGACCTGCGCCTCGACGGCCCGGCCGTCACCGCCAAGGGCGCGATCCCCGTCGCCCTGCTCGAGAAGCTGGCCGCCGAGCACGGCTGCGCCGCAACGGGCGAGCGCCGGCACCCGTAGGTGTCAGCGCCGTCGCTCCGCCGCGTCCCCGCTGCAGCGGACGCACGGCCGTGGCCGCCGCCGCGCTTGCGCCACAGCCGCGCTATCATGATTGTCGCGAGATCGAGCGTGAGGCCAGAACAATCGCACAGCGGTCTGTGGCCCGAGGGTGGAATCGGGGCTCCGCCGCCGGGACATGCCCGGAGGAGTGCGGCTCCGTGAGCGCCCTCCCGCCCGCCGCGATGCCCGTGCTCCTGCTCGAGGACGCTCTCCGCCTGCGCGGGATCCTCGCCGGCGCGCTGCGGGCGACCGGCTGCACGGTCACCGTGTGCGAGGACGCCGGGGCCGCCTGGGAGGCGTACCAGGCCGCGCGCCAACCGCTGCTGCTGCTAGGCGGCGGGGCGCTGCCGCCCGCGCGCGACGATCTTATCCGGCGCATCCGCGCGCTTCCGGGCGGTGATTCCTGTGTCGTCGTGGTCGTGGCCCGCGCCCGCACCGGTCGTGGTGTGCGCGAGCTGCCCGAGGGCGCCGACGACGCCCTGCTCTGGCCGCTCAAGCCGGACGCGCTGGAACTCCGCCTCGCCGCGGCGCTGCGGCTCGCCCGCGAGCGGGCCGGACGCGCGACCGTCGAGGCGGAGCGGCAGAGGCTCGCGGAGCGGGTCGCCAGCCTGGAGGCCGCCGCGACGGCTCCCCGGCCCGAACCTGCCGCGGAGGGAGGCCCCGAGCGCGGCCGGAACGCTCCCGCAGCCGCCGCGGCGGGATGGCTGCACCGTCTCGTAAGTGGCTTTTCGCGGGCGCCCGACGTCCACGCCGGCTCCGCGACCGCGCCGGGACCGCAACCCCCGCCGGCGGCCGAGACGCCCGCACGGCGGGAGACCGCGCCGCCCGCCGCGGAGCCGGGCGCCGGGACACCCCCCGAAGCCGCCGTGCGGGAGCGTACGGACGACGTGCCCGCCGCCGCGCCCGGCGCCTGGTGGGAGTGGGACCTCAAATCGGGTGAGATCCGCTTCGCGCCGGAGTGGAAAGACCAGTTCGGATACCGGCCGAAGGACATCGGCGTCTCGCCCGACGAGTGGTTCCGGCGGGTGCACCCCGACGATCTTCCCAACCTCAAGGCCGCCGTCGGCGCGCTGCTCGATGGCCGTTCGGCGGTCGTCGAGGACCGTCACCGCATCCAGCGCAGCGACAGGAGCTGGGCGCATACCGTGTGCCGCGCGGTCGCCGTGCGCGACGCCGGCGGCGCCGCGGTCCGCGTGACCGGAACGCACACGGACGTCACCGAAACCCGCGGGCTCGATCCCCTCACCGGTCTTTTGGGCCGGGCCAGCCTGATGGAGCGGATCGCGCTCGCGCTGCGCCCGGGGCGCGGCGGCGACCGGCGGACCTCGGCGGTGCTCTTCCTCGACCTCGACAGGTTCAAGAACATCAACTACTCGCTCGGACACCGCGTCGGCGACCAGATGTTGCGCCTCGTCGCCGAGCGACTCCGTCGGTGCCTGTCGGCCGGGGAGGGGTTGGTCGCCGGCCGCGCGACGGCCGCCCACGTCGGCGGCGACGAGTTCGCGGTCTTCCTCGAGGGGATCGCCGACGTCAACGACGCCGTCCGCGCCGCCAAGCGCATCCAGGACGACCTGCTGGCCCCGTTCGACGTCGAGGGGAACGAGGTGTTCACCAGCACGAGCATCGGCATCGCGGTGGGCAACGGGGACTACGACCGTCCCGAGGACCTTCTGCGCGACGCCGACACCGCGATGTTCCGCGCCAAGGCGCTCGGCAAGGGGAGCTACGTGGTCTTCGACTCCGGCATGCACGCCCGCGCGGTGTCGCTGCTGAAGCTCGAGAACGACCTGCGCCGCGCCATTCAGCGTGAGGAGTTTCGCGTTCACTACCAGCCGATCGTGGAGCTCGACACCGGGCGGATTTCCGGCTTCGAGGCGCTCGTGCGCTGGCAGCACCCGGACGGCGAATTGCTGCTCCCGGGCGCATTCCTCCCGGTTGCCGAGGACACCGGCCTGATCATCTCGATCGACCGCGGCGTGCTGCGCGAGGTCTGCAAGCAGCTGCGGATCTGGAACGCGCAGTTCCGCCGCAGCAACCCGCTGACCGTCGCCGTCAACGTCTCCGGGGTGCAGTTCATGCGCCCGGACATGATCGTCGAGGTCGACCGCACCCTGCGCAACTACGGCGTCTATGGCCGGTCGCTCAAGCTCGAGATCACCGAGAGCGTGATCATGGAGCACGCGCGCTACGCTGCCGACATGCTCGCCCAGCTCAAGGCGCTCGACGTCAAGCTCTCGATCGACGACTTCGGCACCGGGTACTCGTCGTTGTCCTACCTTCGGCGCTTCGAGATCGACACCCTCAAGGTCGACAGCTCCTTCGTGGCGCGCATGGACAGCGACGAGGACTCGTGGGAGATCATCCGCACGATCGTCACCCTCGGCAACAACCTCGGCAAGGACGTGGTCGCCGAGGGAATCGAGCGCGGCCGGCAGCGCGAGCTGCTGCTGGCGCTGCGCTGCCGCTACGGCCAGGGGTTCTTCTTCTCGCGCCCGGTCGATGCGGAGGCCGCGACGGTCATGCTCGCCGCCGACGCCCGCGGCGAGACGCTGCTCAAGGGCTGAGAGCGCGCCTCCGGGCGGCGGCCGTATAAAGCGAGAGCCCTGCAGTTTCCTGCAGGGCTCTCATATACTTCCCGGCGGCGACCTACTCTCCCAGGCAGTTACCCACCAAGTACCATCGGCCCAGAGAGGCTTAACTTCCGTGTTCGGAATGGGAACGGGTGTTTCCCTCTCGGTATGACCACCGGAAAAACTCACCAACTTTCACAACTCAACGGGTCTCCAGAGCCTCGACGCAAGAAGAAAGGGTGTGTATGGTCAAGCCGCACGGCCGATTAGTACGGGTCAGCTACACGCATCGCTGCGCTTCCACCTCCCGCCTATCAAACTGGTCATCTACCAGAGGCCTTTAGTCCTGCTATGCAGGAGGGACACCTAATCTTGGAGTTGGCTTCCCGCTTAGATGCATTCAGCGGTTATCCTTTCCGGACGCAGCTACCCAGCGCTGCCGCTGGCGCGACAACTGGTACACTGGAGGTCCGTACGTCCTGGTCCTCTCGTACTAAGGACATCTCTCCTCAAGTGTCCTCCGCCCACACCAGATAGGGACCGAACTGTCTCGCGACGTTCTAAACCCAGCTCACGTACCGCTTTAATCGGCGAACAGCCGAACCCTTGGGACCTGCTTCAGCCCCAGGATGCGATGAGCCGACATCGAGGTGCCAAACCCCGCCGTCGATGTGAACTCTTGGGCAGGATCAGCCTGTTATCCCCGGCGTACCTTTTATCCGTTGAGCGACGGCCCTTCCATACGGGACCGCCGGATCACTAAGCCCGACTTTCGTCCCTGCTCGACTTGTTGGTCTCGCAGTCAAGCTCCCTTATGCCTTTGCACTCTGCGGCTGGTTTCCAATCAGCCTGAGGGAACCTTTGGGCGCCTCAGTTACACTTTGTGAGGCGACCGCCCCAGTCAAACTACCCACCTGCCATTGTTCCCGGGCCGGCTTCACGGCCCTAGGTTAGAACCTCAGAGCAGTAAGGGTGGTATCTCACCGACGGCTCCACCGAAGCTGACGCCCCGGCTTCACAGCCTCCCACCTATTCTGCACATACAACACCAAGGTCCAGTGACAAGTTGTAGTAAAGGTGCACAGGGTCTTTCCGTCTAGGTGCGGGTAACCGGCATCTTCACCGGTACTTCAAATTCGCTGAGCCCCCCGTAGAGACAGCGCCCAGATCGTTTCGCCTTTCGTGCAGGTCGGAACTTACCCGACAAGGAATTTCGCTACCTTAGGACCGTTATAGTTACGGCCGCCGTTTACCGGGGCTTCAGTTCAGAGCTTCTTCCCGCTTGCGCGGGAATGACCCCTCCCCTTAACCTTCCGGCACCGGGCAGGCTTCACACCCTATACGTCCGCTTGTGACGTTTGCAGAGTGCTGTGTTTTTAGTAAACAGTCGCCTGGGCCTTTTCACTGCGACTCTCCACCGCTTCGACCGCGAGGGTCTACACGGCAAAGAGCACACCTTCTCCCGAAGTTACGGTGTAATTTTGCCGAGTTCCTTTACGGGGGATCACTCAAGCGCCTCGGGATTCTCTCCCTGCCTACGTGTGTCCGATTCCGGTACGGTCACCCTGCCCTCTCCTTAGAGGTTTTTCTTGGCAGCGTGGAATCAGTCGCTTTGCGGGCTTGCGCCCTCGATATCGCGTCTCGACGTTAACGGGGCGGCGGATTTGCCTACCACCCCCGCCTACACGCTTCAAACTGCACATCCAATGGCAGTCCGACCTATCCTTCTGCGTCACCCCATCGTGATAACGAGGACAGAGTGGTGCAGGAATGTTAACCTGCTTCCCATCGACTACGCCGTTCGGCCTCGCCTTAGGGACCGACTGACCCTGAGCGGATTGACCTTGCTCAGGAAACCTTAGGCTTCCGGCGAGCAGAGTTCTCGTCTGCTTTATCGCTACTTATGCCGGCAGAGTCACTTCCATGAGGTCCACCAGTCCTTACGGTCTGACTTCATCCCGCATGGAACGCTCCCCTACCACCTCCCCCACCCTCGGGTGGAGGAGATCCGCAGCTTCGGTGCACGGCTTGAGCCCCGTTGAATTTTCGGCACAGGATCGCTAGACCAGTGAGCTATTACGCTTTCTTTAAAGGATGGCTGCTTCTAAGCCAACCTCCTGGATGTCCGAGCAACCCCACATCCTTTACCACTTAGCCGTGACTTGGGGACCTTAGCTGGCGGTCTGGGTTCTTTCCCTTTTGACGACGAAGCTTATCCCCCGCCGTCTGACTCCCGCGCTTGACGTTGGCGGCATTCGGAGTTTGGTTGGGGTCGGTAACCGGGTAAGGTCCCTAACCCATCCAGTGCTCTACCACCGCCACGAACCACGCGAGGCTAGCCCTAAAGCTATTTCGGGGAGAACGAGCTATCACGGAATTTGATTGGCCTTTCACCCCTACCCTCAGCTCATCCAAGTTGTTTTCAACCAACACTAGTTCGGACCTCCACGTGGTGTTACCCACGCTTCATCCTGGCCAAGGGTAGATCATCCCGCTTCGCGTCTACTCCCGACGACTGAATCGCCCTATTCAGACTCGCTTTCGCTGCGGCTTCGCAAAGTGCTTAACCTTGCCGCCGAGAGTAACTAGCCGGCTCATTATGCAAAAGGCACGCGGTTAGGCATTCCCCTTGCGGGGCATAGCCCTTCCACTGCTTGTAGGTAAACGGTTTCAGGTACTGTTTCACTCCCCTTACAGGGGTGCTTTTCACCTTTCCCTCACGGTACTGGTTCACTATCGGTCGTCGAGACGTATTTAGCCTTGGGAGATGGTCCTCCCGAATTCCCACAGGGTTCCACGTGTCCCGTGGTACTCGGGGACCCGAATAAGGAGTCGTCGCATCTTTCGTGTACGGGGCTCTCACCCTCTGTGGCCGGCCGTTCCAGACCGCTCCACTAGATGGACGTTTTGTAACTCCTCGACCCGGTGGCAGCCGGATCTCATCGGACCCCACGACACCACGCACGCAACGCCCGCCAGCTTGGCACGTGCATGGTTTAGGCTGATCCGCTTTCGCTCGCCGCTACTGACGGAATCGCGTTTGCTTTCTCTTCCTCCGGGTACTGAGATGGTTCACTTCCCCGGGTTGGCTCCTCGAGGCCTATGTATTCAGCCAAGAGGTTACTGGGCATGACCCCAGTAGGGTTCCCCCATTCGGACATCCCCGGATCACAGCCTGCTTGCGGCTCCCCGAGGCTTTTCGTAGCTTGCTACGTCCTTCATCGCCGCTCGACGCCAAGGCATCCACCGTTTACCCTTAGTAGCTTGACCACACATCAACCCGAAACACTTGCGTGTTCAGCTTTGGAAAACCCATTTGAGTTGTCAAAGAACCTGTTCAAAGGCCCCGTAGAGCCTCGCAGGGGCGCCGTGGCGCCCCTGCGAGGACCGACGCAGGCTGGTGGAGCAGATCGGAATCGAACCGACGACCTCCGCCTTGCAAGGGCGGCGCTCTCCCAACTGAGCTACTGCCCCCGTCGTCGAGCGGCCCACCTGGTTGGTGGTGGGCCTAAGTGGAGTTGAACCACTGACCTCACGCTTATCAGGCGTGCGCT
>CAVVEO010000018.1:0-2500 GCA_963747245.1 uncultured Acidobacteriota bacterium | reverse complement strand
CGCGTTCCGCTTCAGGGTCAACCTGCACCGCCAGCGCGGCCGCCTGGCCGCCGCCATCCGTGTCCTGCCGCGCGCGATCCCGACGCTGGCCGCGCTCGGCCTTCCGGCCCTGCTCGCCGACCTGGTCAAACCCGCCCGCGGGCTCGTGCTCGTGTGCGGCCCGACCGGCGCGGGCAAGACCTCCACGCTCGCCGCGCTCGTCGGCGAGATCAACCGCACCAGGAGCTGCCACGTCGTCACCATCGAGGAACCGGTCGAGTACGAGCACCCCAACGTGCGCGCGATCGTCGAGCAGGTCGAGGTCGGCGCCGACGCGCCGTCGTTCGCGGCGGCGCTCAAGGCGGCGCTGCGGCAGGACCCCGACGTACTCCTCGTCGGCGAGATGCGCGACCTGGAGACGATCGCGATCGCGCTCACCGCGGCCGAGACCGGACACCTCGTGCTCTCGACGCTGCACACCGCCGACGCGGGGCAGGCGATCCACCGCGTCGTCGACGTCTTCCCGGCGGCGCAGCAGGCGCAGATACGGCAACAGCTCGCGCTCGCGCTCGCGCTCACCGCCGTCGTCAGCCAGCAACTCGTCCCCACCGCGGACGGGCGCGGCCGCGTCCCCGCCGTCGAGTTGCTCCTCGTCAACGCGGCCGTCCGGCAGCACATCCGCAAGGACCGGGTGGAGAGCCTCCGCAACGAGATCACGCTCGGCAAGCGCGCCGGGATGATCGCGCTCGAGGAGTCGCTCGCGCGCCTCGTGCGAGCCGGCACGATCACGCTCGAGGAGGCCCAGATCCGGGCGAACCATCCGGAGGAACTGGAGAGCCTGCTCAGAGGCTAGGGGGCCGGGGACCGGGCTCCGGGGACCGGCCGAGACTCCGGGCTCTCGTCGAAGATCACCCGGCGGCCGTCGAGGCGCCAGCGGCGGGTGAGCAACATGCGCATCGCGGAGGGGTATGCGATGTGCTCCTGCTCGAGGATCCGGGCCGCAAGCGTCTCGGGCGTGTCGTCGTCGAGGACCGGCACCGTGCGCTGGAGCACGACCGGTCCGGAGTCGCACCCGGAATCCACCAGGTGCACCGTGCACCCGGAGACCTTGACGCCGTAGGCCCACGCCTGGCGCTGGGCGTCGAGGCCCGGGAAGCTCGGCAGCAGCGCCGGGTGGACGTTGACGATGCGCTGCGGGAAGCGCGCGACGAACGCCGGCGAGAGCAGACGCATGTAGCCGGCGAGGCAGACCCACTGCGCCCGCGCCGCCTCGATCGCCTCGGCCACGAGACGCTCGTGCTCCTCCCTCGCCGCTCCCTTGCCGGGGAAGGCGGCGATCGGGATCCCGCGCTCGCGGGCGCGGTCCAGGCCGGGCGCGCCGGGCCGGTTGGAGACCACGAGCACGACCTCGGCCGGGACCTCGCCGCGGGCGCATGCCTCGGCGAGCGCGACGAGGTTCGAACCCCGCCCCGACAGCAGCACCGCGATCCGCGTCAGCCCCACCGCCCACCCTCCCCGGGACTCGGGGCTCGAGGCTCGGGGCTCGCGGCGCCCCCTTTCGCCCGTGGCCAGCGGGAGTTTGGGTCTTTCGAACCCCGGACCCCGAACCCCGGACCCCGAACCCCGATCTCTTCAGGCACGACGCTCTCCGACGAAACGCACGCCCGAGCCCGCCACGGTCCGGCCGATGACCCAGCCCGGGCCGTGGGGGACGAGCCGCTCCAGCACCGCGCCAAGGCGCGCCGGCGCGACGACGAGAATCATCCCGACGCCGAGGTTGAACGTCCGCCGCATGTCGCCCTCCGGCACGCGGCCCGCGTCGCGGATCACCCCGAAAATTGCCGGCTCGTCCCACGAGTCGAGGCGGATCTCGGCGCCCAAACCCTCCGGCAGCGCTCGCGGCAGGTTGTCGGAGATGCCGCCGCCTGTGATGTGCGCCGCGCTCGTGACGAGTCCGTCGTCGAGCAACGGCGCCACCGCCGCGAGGTACGAGCGGTGGCCGGCGAGGAGCGCATCGGCGACGGTCCTCCCGAGCCCCGGCACCTCGTCGCCGACGCCGAGTCCCAGGACCTCGAAGAACACCTTGCGCGCGAGCGAGTAGCCGTTGGTGTGCAGGCCGCTCGAGGGAAGGGCCACGAGGAGGTCGCCGGCGGCGGCGTCTTCTCGGCGCAGCAGCCGGTCGCGCCGGCACGAGCCGACGATGAAGCCGGCGACGTCGTACTCCCCGGGCTGGTAGAACCCGGGCATCTCCGCCGTCTCCCCGCCGAGCAGAGCGCAGCCGTTGGCGCGGCAGCCGCGGGCAAGCCCCTCGATCACCTTCACGGCGACCCCCGGCTCCAGGCGGCCGGAAGCGAAGTAGTCGAGGAAGAAGAGCGGGCGAGCCCCCTGCACCAGGATGTCGTTGACGCAGTGGTTGACGAGGTCTTCGCCGACCGTGCCGTGCGCCCCGGCCATCTGCGCGACCTTGAGCTTGGTGCCGATCCCGTCGGCCGAGGCGACGAGCACGGCGCCGGACGGGTTG
>CAVVEO010000017.1:0-80555 GCA_963747245.1 uncultured Acidobacteriota bacterium | reverse complement strand
GGATCACGTAGGTGCGGCCGCCGGGCGCCGGCAGCGCGATGCGTTGCTGCACCGTGAAGCCGGACTCGGCCTCGAGCTCCGACAGGGCGCGGCTCTTCCCCTTGCTCGCGGTCGCTTCCGCCACCAGGCGGAGATCGGGCTCCTTCTCCTGCAGGCGCCGCAACCCCTGAAGGGTCGTCAGGCGCGGCGGCGTCAGCGACGCCACGAGGTCCATGACGCCGATGATCGTCTCGTCGGGCCGCCAGAGCGCGATCGGGTGCTCGGCGGCGACCGCCGCCGCCGCCCGCGCCACCGGGGCGATGTCCTGTGCCCGGTCGATCACTGGGAAGACGAGCGGCGCCCAGCACGACCACGCCACGACCCAGGCGGCCGCCGTGGTCCCCAGGAACCGGCCCATCTGGACACGCCGTGCCGCCTGCCAGGAGCGCAGCGAGAGCCACACTGCGCCGATCCAGCCCGCCGCCAGCACCAGCACCGCGAGAGGCGGCGCCGGCGCCTCGAGCCGCAGCACCGCGACGAGGAGCGCGGGCGGCAGGACCAGCGCCACCGCGCCGATGAGCACGCCCGTGGCGCGCGCCATGGCGCGGTCGAGCCGCCCGGGCGCGGCGAGCACCCGCGCCGTCCACAGCCCGCCGAGCAGGGCGAACGGCGGCATCAGGACCGCCGCGTAGATGTCGCGCATGGTCGCCGCCGCCGACAGCACCGCGAGGCCGGGTACGATCGCCGCGGCCGCGAAGCGCCACGCCGCGCGCTCGCTCGCGGCGCCGGCGTCCCCGGCCGCGACCGGCCGCCGGACAGCTCGCCACGCCGCCGCCACCGCTGCGACCATCAGGAACGTCCACGGCAGCAGGTAGACCGGCAACTCCACCAGGTACGCCCCCGGCCACCCCGGGTGCGACTGCGTGTAGCCCACCCCCTGCATCGCCGTGAACCGCCCGAACAGGTTGTTGACGAAGAACGCCTTCAGGTACGCGGCGCCATCCGGCCGCGCCCCTACCGCCAGCACCCACGGAAACACCGCGGCGGCCTGGATCGCGAGCCCGGCCCAGAGCTCCCAAGCCAGCAGCTCGCGCCATCGCCGCTCCCACGCCACGAAGACGACCAACGCCAACCCCGGCACGATCCAGGCGACGACGTTCTTGGTCAGGAAGCCGGCCGCGAGGAAAGCGTGCATGAGGACGTACCAACCCAGCTTCGGCCACCCCCGCCCGGCGGCGAGGCCCCGATAGCAGCCGAGGAGCGCGCCCGCCACCGAGAGCATCAGGAGGGCGTCGGTGGCGACCCAGATCTCCACCCGGTACGCGAGGTACAGCGTCCCCATCGCGACGCCCGCCGCGAGCCCGGCGGCACGGCCCGCGGCCGTGGCCGCCAGCGCGCCGACCAGGAGCGCCCCGGCGAGCGCGTACAGGGCGTTCGGGAGGCGCAGCGCGACCGCCCCCTGGCCGAACAGGCGGGCCGACCCGGCGGCGATCCAGTAGTACAGCGGCGGCTTCTCGCAGAAGGCGGCGTCCCCGAGGTGCGGCACCACCAGGTCGCCGCCCGGCCGCGCCATGCGGGCAGCGATCGCCGCCTCGCGCGGCTCGTCCGGCTTCCACAGCCCGCGCCCGAGGATCCCGAACGCCAGGTGGACCGACAGCGCCACGACCACGAGCAGGGGCCAGCGCTTGAGCGCGTCGGAGGGCGCGAACATGAAGCCGAGTATCCCACGCCCGCCGGCGAGGCCGCTTCACCGCGGGCAGGTCGGGGGGCGCCGCAGGGCCCGGCGGCGGCGCCGGGCGACCGCCCGCTGCAGGGCGCGCTCGCCGGGCCGCAGTTGGGGTAGAATCTTGAGAGAAGAGATCTTTGATATTACCAGGTTATGAGTCGCATCCTCAGGCCACCGTTTCGGACCGCACCTGGAACGCACGGAGGAGGGGTTCGACCATGAGCCGCAACACGCTGGTCATCTCGCTGCTGCTGGGAGTCGCCGCAAGCTCGGCGGCGTGCCGGAGAGCTCCGGTCGCGCCCCCCGCGTCGATGGTCGGACGCTGGGAGGGCCGCGCCGAGGTCGCGGTCAACTGGTGCAAGGCGCAGGAGCTGCCGGTCTCGCTCACGATCGGCCAGGACGGCGCCGTCGCGGGCAAGGTCGGCGACGCCACGCTCAAGAACGGCCGCGTCTACCCGAACCCTGGGAGCGCACGCCAGGGGATCACCCTCCAGACCAAGTACGTCATCGAGGCCGCCCTCGAAGGGCCGCTGGTCGCCGCCGAGGGGATCAAGCGGGACGAGATCTGTATCCCGGTCGAGGTCGACAGGGACGGGAAGCTCGCCGGCGCGCTCCTGACCTCGGGAAGCGAGTACGGCGGCAAGGAGACGCGGGTCTTCTCCGCGGGCCTGCGGCCCCTGACGAAAGTGTCCCCGCGCTGACGGCGCGGTTCCGGCGCCCGCGGGGCGCCTGGAGGCTTTCGCCCAGGTCGGCCGCCCGCATTGCGCACGCCGCGACGGCGGTTGACACGACGCAGCCTGCCAGGGCAGAGTGACGGCGCGGCGGCACCCGCCGCGCCGGCGCTCTTGCCCGGAATCTTGACCGGAGGCAACGATGGGTCTCGACATCGACTTCTCGAAGCTGAAGCCCCAGGACGTCCTCGACCTCGCGATCTTCGCGGAGGAGGAAGCCTACGAGCAGTACGAGTACCTCGCGACCGCGATGGGATCGCAGGGCAACCCCGAGATCGCGGCGTTCTTTCACCGCATGGCGGGACGGGAGCAACTCCACCGCCAGCAGATCGCCGAGCGCCGCGCCGCGCTCTACCCCAACGCCGCCGCCAACCTCGCCAACCGCGCCCTCTGGGGCGTCGAGGCGCCGTACGACGCGGTGGCGGCCGCCGGCATGACCCGGGTGGACGCGTTCCGGTTGGCGATGGCGGCCGAGAAGAAGGCCGAAGCCTACTACGCCGCGGCGATGGAGCAGGCGATCCCGGCCGAGGTCACCCAGCTCTTCGACACGCTGCGCCACTCCGAGGTCGAGCACCAACGCATGCTCGAGCTCGAGATGGCCAGGCGCCCCGCGTAGCGCCGCATCCCGCCCACCTTCACCGCGCCGGGTCCCGGGGCGTTCGGGCCACCAACCCCTGATACCGGCAGAGCTTCAGCGAACCTCCGGCGGCGCCGCAGTCGAGCGGGCACTCGTCGCCCGGGTGGTCCACGGTGCGACCGTCGCGCAAGACCATAGTGTTCTCCAGCTTGGAAGGGTCGATAGAGCCCCCAACCTCCGCGGCCAAATGGTGACCAGAATCACGACTGCTCATTGACAAGATCCCGCTCGGAGCCTACCTTTGTTGCAAATGACCGAGGTTTGGAGGTGCGACCCCCGCGAGTGAAGAACCGTCCTGGGTCCAACGAGCTGTGAAGATCGAGTGGCTGCCGATGGTACAACCGTTCAAGGGCGCACCAGATTTGCAGGCTCAGCCAAGGAGGCTTTGATGACCCCCCCCCCAACGTTCCAAGGTGGTTTCGTCTTGGGCGCTCGCCGTAGCTCAGGTCACGCTTCTCTTGGTCATTCTGGTTGCCGCCCCTGCGGCAACCGCAGGTGAGAAGGTTCTCGTTCAGAAGATCGCGACCACGGGGGCCGCGACCCCGATCACGGTGCCATTACCCATCGCCACCATCCAGAAGCTGGGTGCGACCGTGGTCGAAGACTACGACGACATGGCCGTGATCGATCTGGGTCCAACCACGGCAGGGGCGCTTGCACAGGCCACGGGCTTGATGGTTTCACCGCTGCCCGATCAGGACAAGCTCTTTCTCCGTGACTTCACCCTCGACGCTCACGCCAGCCTGCCCAGTGGCGTGATCGCACCCGCGTTCCCCGCCGATCGTGCAAACCTCTACCTCGTCGTCTTTCGCACGATTCCCAAAGCCAACTGGGTCGACGCCTTGCGGGCGGCGGGCGCGCAGGTTGTCAGCTACATCCCCGAGAACGCCTATCTCGTGTACGGCCCGCTCGACGAGCTTCGCAAGCTGAAGGACAACAACGGGTTTGTCGTCAACTTGCTTCCGTTCGTCCCGGAGTTCAAGCTCCTGGATCGACCCCACCTCGTCGCTTCGGATGGTTACTCGAAGGTCGCCATCCAGGTGCTCAATGTTCCTTCGAACGATGCGGTGCTGGCAGAAATTCAAGCCGCGGCGCTCCCGGGCAGCTTCGCTCGGCTGCCCACGGGCGATGTCACGCTGGTCTTCGGGTACCTGCCGAACGACACGGTCGAGGGTCTCGCGTACAACCCCGAGGTCATCGCGATCGAGCCCGCCTCGCAGATTGCGCCATCAGGCGAGCGTGACTCCTTGATCGTCGCCGGACAGCTCGCCTCGGCTAGCGAGATTGATCCCGATACCGGCCAATATAGGACAGTCTACAAGCCGAACCAGAGCGTCGACTACTACACCTGGTTGAGTCTGAAAGGCCTCGCCAACGCCTCCGACATCTACCTGGGAGTGCTCGACACAGGGCTCGACACAGGCAGTGTTGACGGTGGTGGCAACCCGACGGACGACATCCATGTCGACTTTCTTGGGACGAATGGCCACACCAGGGTGCAGTACCTGGGCAATCCGGCGGGGGCGCCCGACCGAAAAGATTGCGACGGGCACGGCACGCTGGTGACAGCGATCATGGCTGGGAGCGGTGGGACAACCAATGGGACGGCGTTTTCCGAGACGGCAACGACCTCCACGCCATGTGCTGGGTGCTCAGGGGCATGCCCAACACCGAACACTTGCGCGTCAGGGCAGTTCTGGTCGGATGCGGGCGTGGCGCCAGCAGCGAAGATTGCCTTTGCCAAGATCTACAATCAAGTGCCGGAGGATTCGGACCTTGTCCAGATCGCTGTTCGGAACGGCTTGGCCAACTTCGCGGCGCTGGGCGTCTGGGCGACCAACCTTTCCACGAACGACGCCACGCCCGCCTATGATTCCTTCTCAGCACTTCTCGACCAGCGCGTTCGGGATGCCAGCGGTCTGGGGTTTCAGTTGCCGATGACGATTATTGTCTCCACTGGCAACGTGGCAGGCCCCGTCTGGGCGCCCGCAAACGCAAAGAACGTCATTTCCGTCGGCGCGTCCGAAGGCTACAACCCTTTCCTCGACCAGAGCACCTGTACCATTTTCGCAGATGCAAACAATGCGTACGATGTGGCGTCCTTCAGTTCCGCCGGCGTTCCCGCCCCGGACAGCCGCTACAAGCCCGACCTCGTCGCCCCAGGCACACGCACGATGGGAGCACTCACGCGGTATGCCCCGGCTACGTGTTGGGGAGCGCAGTCGTTGTACGATAAGAATTGCGGTCGCAACCCCGGCGGCATACTCCCCGGAATGGGTGGCGCGAACGCGATCACGTGGTCCTACGGCACCAGCTTTGCTGCCCCCGCGGTCACAGGTGCGGCTGGCCTCGTTGCGAAGTGGTACAAGACCGCACACTCGGGTGTGCGACCGAGTCCCGCCATGACCAAGGCGATGCTGATCAACAGTGCGCTTGATATCCAAGGGGGAAAGCACAAGGTTGCGCAGAATGTCTATACCATCCCTCACATTCCGTCTGCCGCGGATCAGGGATGGGGCAAGGTTGACCTCGCACGTGCCTTCCCCTCCCAAGGAAACTACTTCGACCTCGACCAGACGTGGCTCTTCCCGTCCAGCGGCACAAACACGTACCTCCGAAATCTCACCATCCTCGATGCGAACAAGCCAGTGCGCATCACCGTCGTTTGGACCGACAAGGAGGCTGCTATCAATGCTTCGGTTGCCCTTGTCAACGACCTCAACCTTGTGGTCGCCAGCCCGGGGTGGACAGCGTTCTTCGTTGGAAACAGCTTCGACTCGAGTACGGGACGGTCGCACGTCTACCCATCGGGTCAGCCCCTTCCGTACAATCATCGCGATAACGTCGAGGAGGTTGTCTTCCAACCTGCCGATGTCGGTTGGAGCGCGTTCAACGTCCAGATCTGGGCGCAGACGATCGCCTATCCTTCCGTGCCGGGGGGCCAGGACTTCGCTCTGTTTGTGGACAACGCATTTTGACTGTCGGAGGGCGTGCAGATGGCAAGCCACTGTGTACTCCAGGGCCGAGTCAAGGCGTCGATCTCTCGCGCCGCTCGCAGGATTTGTCGCGTGGCCATTCCAGTCCTCTTCGTCTCGGCGGCGAATGCTCTCCCGCCCGAGTTCGTGTTCTCCACGTTTCTCGGGGGCCCCGACGACGAGCGTCTCACAGCTGTTTCTTGCGACGCCTCAGGCAATGTGTACGTTGCGGGTACGACTCTCGGCAGAGTGTACCCCACGTCGTCTCAGATCCTGGTAGCCAAGTATTCCGCTCAGGGGACCCTGTCGTGGACGCATACAATCGACAATGGTAGCTTGTTGGGCCCGGGGGCGGCAGCGGTCACCGCCGGCGGTGGGCTCTGCGTCGTTGGGGTCACGACGCTCCCAGCGGTGGGGCCGAACGCTCGTCTCTTCGGCCCCGGAGGGGACGGCGACGGTCTTGTCGTCCTCTTTACGGCGGATGGTGCGGTTGAATCCACGGCACACATCGGGGGAAGCAGATACGACGAGATCGACGGGGTTGCAATTGCGCCCGACGGCTCCATCGTAGTAGTTGGCATGACGGGCTCCGACGACTTCCCGACACTCCATCCGTTCCAGTCCCGATACGGCGGCACCGGTGACGCCTTCGTTGCGGTCCTCAGCGCTGACGCGACGACATTGCTCGCCTCGAGTTACTTGGGCGGCGGGAGCGAGGACTCCGCCGCGGGGGTGGCGGTCGACGCGCAGGGCTCGATTTGGGTCGCAGGCTCGACAATCTCGGCGGGCGTTCCGTTTGGGCGGACGCTGCCGGGAACCAGCCCGTGTGGGGCACCGAGCGCGATCTTCCTGACCAAGCTGGCTCCTGGGGGCCGCCAGGGCGAGTTTTCGATTCTCCTCTGCGGGAGCAGGCCGTCGCTGGCGCACGCGGTGGCCGTGGACGGAGATGGCAACGCCTACGTCGTCGGGCAAACCTATGCGCCCGACTTTCCGACCACGCCCGGAGCGCTCAAGACCTCAATCTCCGGCTCGGGCACGACCGATGCCTTCGTGACGGCGGTTGCCTCCACCGGCGATCGGCTCCTCTTCTCCACCTACCTGGGCGGCAGCGATGGGGGGTGGGCGACTAGCCCCGGGTTTACGGGCGTCGAGGATGCGTTCGGGGTCACCGTGGATGCTTCCCGTCGCGTGTTCGTGGTCGGCGCCACGACCTCGACGGATTTCCCTGTGATCCAACCGCTCCAGCCGCAGCACGGAGACTCGGACCTCGCAAACGGGTTCCTCAGCGTCCTCGACGCGAAGGGCTCCCGTCTCGATTTTTCCACCTACCTCGGGGGTGCCGGCGGCGGCTCGGCCAACGCCTTGGGCGTGGCGGTTCCGGCGTTCGGCCGGGTCGTCGTGGTCGGCGCCGCCAGCTCCGATTTCCCCGTTGCGAACGCGGCGCAGCCGATCTTCGGCGGCGGCCTCACCGACGGTTTCGTGGCCGAAATCGCGCTGGAGCCCGTGCCGCTTAGCGCCTCGGCGACGGCCTCTCCCGCGAGCGGTCTCGCCCCGCTGAGCGTGGCGTTGCAGTGCGTGCCGTCCGGCGGCGTGCCACCGTACACCTTCGTTTGGGACTTCGGGGACGGGTCACCGCACTCGACCGAGCAGAGCCCCGACCACATCTACTCCGCGGGCGGGAGCTACGTCGCGACCGCGACGGTGACCGACAGCACCTCGGCGTCGGCCTCCGCCTCGGTGGCGATCGCCGTCACGCCCAACTGCTGGGTGGCGTGCTCCGCCTCGGTTCCCCTGGCAGTGAGCGCGGGGTCCGTGACGACCTTTGCCGGCTCCGCGATGCCGACGGATTGCTCCGGTGAGGTCAGCTACTCGTGGGCGTTCGGCGACGGCCAGAGTTCCACGCAGCAGAACCCATCCCACAGCTACGCCTCGGCCGGCCTGTACGCGTGGTCGCTCACCGCCGGCATCGGCGCCGCCTCCTGCACCCGGAATGGGACGATCGTGGTGACGGCCGCACCGGCGACCTCTTCGCACCTCATCCCCGCCCTCGCCCACAAGCCCGGGAACTACGGGAGCCAGTGGCGGGCCGACGTCACTGTCGTCAACCCCAACGATGCCGCGGCCAACCTGACGCTGGCGTACTTCTCGGAGTCGGCGCCGGTGCTGCGCGCCGCGGTGCTCCCGGGGCATGGCACCGTGGAGTGGACGGACGTCCTCGTCTCGCTGTTCGGCTTCCCCCAGGATGCCTCCACCTCGGGCGTCGTGCAGGTGATCTCGGACGTGTCCGTCGCCAGTATCGGCCGGTCGTACAACCTCGCCCCCGGCGGCACGTTCGGAGGGGCGTACCCGGCGCTGGCGGTCGGGGACGGGGTCGCTTCGGGCAAGCTCGGCATCCTGCCCCAGCTCAAGCGCAACGCGAGCTTCCGCAGCAACGTCGGGTTTGCCAATCCCGGCACCTTCACGACGACGGTTCGCTTGCGGTTATTCGGTCAGGGCGGGGTGAAGCTGGGTGAGAAGAGTCTGGACGTCGCAGCCGGGCGCTGGACCCAGCTCGACGACGTCTTCGGCACGCTGGGCGCGGGTGACGCGGACTTGGCCTACGCGACGGTCGAGGTGCTCACCGAGGGCGGCGCGGTGTGGGCGTACGCCGCGGTGATCGACAACGCCACCGGCGACCCGACGATCGTCCCGGCGATCGTGCCTTAGCGACCTCTTTCCTTCTCGATGTCACGGGCTGCGGCGCGGCCGCAGCCGGTTGCGCCTCCCTGGGTACCCTCAGCCGAACCGCAGGTGGTCGATGTACGCGTCCGGGTCGGCCAGCAGGCGCTGCCGCACGGCCTCGAAGGCGGCTTCGTTCGCCGCGTACTTCGCCTCGATGTCGAGCGCCGGTACGGCGCGGCTCATCACTCGCTTGATCCAGGCGCGCACTCCCGTTGGCAGGACGCGCCCCACCGCTGGCGCCAGGCGCGCGCGCAGGTCGAGCAGACCGGTCGGCCCGCGGCTGCCCGGGAAATCCTTCCGCCGCCACGCCGCGGCGCCCAGGTGGAACACCGTGTCGCCGTAGATGCTGCCGAAGTGGGCGTGGTCCTCGCCGCGGTTGCTGCGCTCCAGGCGGTGCCACTCCAGGCCCTCGCGGCAGGCCAGGAGGCCGAACCCCACGCCGGAATCGGGGTGGTGGGGGAACCGCCGCCGGTATCTCCGGTACGCGGCCGACCGGCGCTCCTCGCCGTCGAGCAGGAAGCGCGGCCGCCGCCTGCGGAGGAACTCTGCCTCGCATCAGCATGAACGCCGTGAACGGCTTGTCGTCAAAGCGCGTGTCGCGCACCGCCGCGGCGAACGGCCGGCGTTCCGACAGGGCTGCGGCGGTCTCCTGCGCCCACCCCGGCCGGATCGGAAACGAGTCCACGTGGAACACCGCGACGTGGCTCACGCCGTCGTCCAACGCGGCCGCGATCAACCGCTCGAGGTAGTAGGCGTGCTCCTCGCTCGTCCGCAGTTCCGTGCCGGGCAGGTCGAGCGCCCTGACTTCGGGGCGCCGCCGCAGGGTTTCCCGCATACCCACCGCGAGCCGGTTCACGCTGGCGTAGATGACGTACGGCACGCCGGTGTGCCGCTGGATCGACTCCAGGTGCAGATCGAGCAGCCGCTCGTTGCCCTCGCGGACGACGTAGACGACCGCGATCCCCAGCTTCATGGCCGCGGGAGCATCCGTGACGCCGTCTCGGCCTGCCGGAAGAGCTCGAACTCGAAGCCGGCGGCCCCGCAGGCGACGTCCTCGAGGAGAATCGGGGCGTCCCTGGCCACGGCTCGGGTGAGCGTCACCCCCTCCGCCAGGCAGATCGGCAACCCCGGGTGGCGCTCGCCGCAGTTCTCGATCAGTCCGTAGCAGGCGTAGCCGCCGATGCCGTCGAGCGCCTCGCCGCTCGCGAGCGGCCGCTTGGCGTAGGCGTAGACGTTGGTGCGAAAGCCGTGCGACGGCTCCAGCAGCGAGCGCCCGTCCAGCACCGCCTCCGCGATCCCCGCCATCGCCTCGACGTGGCAGAGGTGGTACGGGCGGTAGAACAGGTAGAACGGCCCCGCCCCCATCTTGTAGTACGACATCATGCCGCGCTGGTAGGGATGGTCGCAGCGGCCGATCGCGAACACGCCGCCGTCCGGCTGGGCGCCGAGGACGTAGTCCACGAACGATCCGACCCGTTGCCACTCTCCGGGGATGTCGATCAGGTCGAACACCTCGCGGACGTGCCGCGCCCGGGGGCCGTGCATCCCGGGCACCGGTACCGCGAGGCCGAGGGCGTTGGCGAGCAGCGCCATCTCGATGCCGAGCTTGGTGCCGTCGGTGTAGGCGGTGCACATCTTGTAGCCCAGGTTGCGCTTGTCCGCCTCGGGCACGATCGTGGTCGGGTTGGCGTAGCGGTCGAGGAACCCCTTGATGTTCCCGGCCATCACCAGGTCGAAGCCCCACAGCGTGAGATCGTCAATCAGGTTCTTGAGCACGCCGTGCTGGTCGCCGTCGCAGCTCGTGTAGACGACGCCGTTCGCGCGCGCCAGCGCCGCGAGGTGCGGCCCGAACGCGAGGTCGACCTCGGAGTTCATCAGCACGAGGTGCTTCCCGCTCTCGACGGCTCCGATCGCAAAGCGGGCGGCCGGGCCGATGCAGTTGGACGCCTCGATGAGCACGTCCGCGCCGTCGCATCCGGCGAGCAGCGCGCCGTCCGTGCACACCGCCACGGTCCCGCGCCCGAGCGCGTCCCTCGCCTCGCGCGCGCTCTCCACGACGCGGTGCTCACACCCCATCATCGCCGCGCACCCGGTCGCGCGATCCAGCTCGATGTCGGCGATGCCGACGCACCTGATCCCCGGGGTGACGCAGCACTGGTAGAAGAGGCCGCGGCCCATCGCGCCCGCTCCGACGATGACGACTCGGATCTCGCGGTCGAGAGCCTGGAGGCGCTGCAACACGCCGCTCATCGGCGCCCGCCCCGCGTTCCCCGGCCCACCTCGCGTTCGCCGCAGCCGTCTCGCGCGGGGTTCCGGGGCGTTCCGGCCTCCATCGCTCCTACCGGCAGAGCTCGAGCAGGCGCTTGGCGGCGCCGTCGGCCGAACCCATGGCCATGTTGAGCACCACCACCTTGGTGGCGGCGAACAACCGCTCGTGCTGGGCGCGCAGCAGGTCGGAGCGGGCGGCGTCGAGCCCGGCGAGGTGGGGGTTGGCGAACGGGACCGCCTTGCCGGCCGCGCCAGGGAGCTGTCCGGAGGCGAGGATGCGGGCCGCTTCGCGGGCGTCGAGCTGCTGCACCATCGGCAGCACCGGGTCGCGGGCGAGCAGCACGGCGACCCGCGGGACGGTGCGGCGCGCGTGGCGCGCGGCGCCTCCCAGCCAGTACGGGTCGAGCATGACGCGTCCGTTCTTGGAGGCCTCGACGCACACGGCGGCGCCGCGGTCGAGCGGGCACTCGTCCCCCGGGTGGTCCACAGTGCAGCCGTCGCGCGAGACGACCATGTTCTCGAGCTTGGAGCGCTCCAGCAGCTTGCCGATCTCGGGGAGCTTGCCGACCCACTTCGCCTTCAGGTAGAGCTTGCGCTCGATCAGGTCCGCGACCGGCTCGGCCGCGCCCAGGCGGACCAGCACCGCGTCGCTCGAGACGAGGCGGACGCCGTCCTCGCGCAACGCGGCGGCGAGCAGCCCGGTGCGTGAGGAGCCCGGACCGCCCCAGACCAGCGCCCCGTGGCCGCCGACGTCGAGGGCGGCGCAGTGCGCCAACAACGCGCCCGAGGTGCGGGAGGCCGCCTCCGAGGCGAGCTGCAGGGCGAGCGACCGCACCTGGCCGTAGAACGCCGTGTTGAACGCGAACCCCGTCGCGGTCTCGAGGCTCACGAGGCCGGACGGCTCGCGGCCGGGGATGTCCTTGACCGCGTAAATCACCGCGTGCGGCTCGAGGTCCCCCTCGAGGGCGGCGGGGTAGAAGTTCTCCTGGTAGAAGTCGGCGAGGTGCGGCGAGTTGGTGCGCAGCTGCACCACGATGCCGGCGATCGCCGCGTTCCACTCGAAGTACGCGTCCGGCGCCAGGTGCGAGGACGCCTCCTCGAGCAGCGCGTTGCGGCTCTCGACGCCCACCACCGGCCGGGTCTCGGCGTACGCCGCCACCTTCGTCATGACGTTGTTGAGCGCCCGCGGGCGCAGGCGGCGCGGCGCCTCCAGGCGGGCGAGCGCCTCGCGGATGCGGCGGCACCCTTCCTCGATGCGGTCCATCGCGGTGGCGAACGAGATGCGGACGTGCGCGGGCGTGCCGAACGCCTCGCCGGGCACGACCGCGACGTGCGCTTCCTTCAGCAGGTAGTACGCGAGCCCGTAGGTGTTGCGGATCGGGGCGCCGCCGAACTCGCGGTCGAGGTAGCGGGTCACGTTCGGCATCGCGTAGAACGCGCCGGAAGGCGAGGCGCAGGACACCTCCGGCAGCGAGCGCAGCCGGTAGACGATCGCGTTGCGACGGCGCTCGAACTCCTGGCGCATGCGCTCGATGTCCATGTCGCACTCCGCCAGGGCGATGACCGCGGCCTTCTGCACGAACGAGGTCGCGTTCGAGGTGTTGTGCGACTGGATCTTCGAGCACGCCGCGATGATCTCGCGCGGCCCCGCGGCGTAGCCGAGCCGCCACCCGGTCATCGAGAACGCCTTGGAGAAGCCGTTGATCACGACCGTCAACTTCTTGATCTTTTCGCTCACCGAGGCGATCGAGACGAAGCGCTGCCCGTCGTAGATGAGCTTCTCGTAGATTTCGTCCGAGATCACCCAGATCTGCTCGCGCACGCACACCTCGGCGATCTCTTCGAGCTGCTCGCGGGTGTACGTGGCGCCGGTCGGGTTGCACGGGTAGTTGAGGATGATCGCCTTGGTGTTGGGCGTGATCGCCGCCGCCAGGTCGCGGGGGGAGAGGCGGAAGCCGTCCTCCTCGCGGGTCGGGACCACCACGGGGTTGGCCTTGGCGAGCTTGACCTGGTCCGGGTAGGAGACCCAGTACGGCGCCGGGATCAGGATGTCGTCGCCCTCGTCGTAGAGCGCCATCGCGACGTTGAACAGGGAGTTCTTCGCTCCGGCCGAGACGATGACCTCGTCGGGGGAGTAGGCGAGGCCGTTGTCGCGTTCGAGCTTGCCGCAGATCGCCTGCTTGAGGTCGGGGATGCCGTCGTTGGCGGTGTACTTGGTGAAGTTCGCGTCGAGCGCGGCCTTGGCGGCCCGCTTCACGACCTCCGGGGTCGGGAAGTCCGGCTCGCCGACCGAGAAGTCGACGACGTCGATCCCCTGTGCCCGCATCTGGGTGGCGCGGGCGTTGATGCGCAGCGTCGGCGACAGCGCGATGCGGTTGGCGCGATCTGAGAGCATGGCGGTCGTCTCACCCTCGACGGCCGTCCGCCGTCGCACCGGTCCTGCACGGGAGGGGACAAGCCTCTCCCCTACTCATTTGCCGTCCCCTTCTCACCGCGCTCGCGCAGGTTGTCGTACCTACACCGCGGGGGAAGGGGCGAGCCCCGCCCCTACTCATCCTTCTTCTCCCCGCGCTTGAGGACCTCGGCGAGCTTGATGCCGGTGAGCGACTCGACCACCGCGGGGAGCTGCGCCAGCACGCCGGCCACCTGCCCGGTCAGCTTGGAGGTTCCGCTCGCGTCGCCGACCATGATGATCTTGTCCACCTTGGCGAGCGGCTCGGACACGGCCCTCGCCAGTTCGGGCAGCTGCCGGATCACCATCTCTGCGAGTCCGGCGTCGGTGTATTGCTTCCACGCCTCGGCCTTGCGCTGCATCGCGTCGGCCTCGGCCTTCCCCTTGGCGCCGATCGCCTCCGCCTCGGCGGCCCCGTACAACCGGATGCCGGCCGCCTTCCCCTTCGCCTCGAGCTCCTTCTGGTAGGCGTCGGTCTCGGCCTCGAGCTTTGCCTGGTAGTGCATCGCCTCGGCCGGCCGCTTGATCGTCGCCTCCAACTCCTTCTCGCGGCGGACGATCTCCTGCTCTTCGACCTTGGCGGCCAGCTCCTTCTCCGCGAGGCGCACCGCGTACTCCTGGCGCTTGAGCCCCTCGGAGAGCTTGGCCCGCTCGAGGTCGTACGCCACGTCGGCGGCGGCGCGCTTGGTGTTGACGGCGGACTGGAAGTCGGCGCGCTGCACCTCGAAGTCGCGAGTCGCCCTGGCGAGCTCGGCTTCCGCCTGGAGGCGCGCGATGTCCCCCTGCTTGCGGTACTCGGAGGCCTGGATCGCCGCGTCGCGCTCGGTCTCGGCCTGGGCGAGGGTGGCGTCGCGCTTGACCTCGGCGATGCGGCGGGCGCCGAGCGAGGCCAGGTAGCCCTGCGCGTCGGAGATGTCCTTGAGCGCGAAGGACAGCAGCTCGAGGCCGAGGCGTTCGAAGTCCTCGCCGGCCGCCTGCCGCACCCGCGCGGCGAACGTGTCGCGGTCGGTGGAGATCTCCTCCACCGACATCGTGCCGAGCGCCGCGCGCATGTGCCCCTCGAGCACCTCCTGCGCCACCGACGTGATCCCCGAGGCGCCCTTCGAGAGGAAGTTCTCCACGGCCCGGGGCAGGAGCGTCGGGTCGCTCGAGGCCTTCACCTGACCGAACGCCTCGGCCGCGATCATCACGCCCTGGGCGGTGAGCGCCTCGGGGCAGCGCACCGAGATCGAGAACACCTCGAGGGGCAGGGTGTCCACGGTCTCGACGAGCGGCATCACGAACGTGCCGCCGCCGACCTGCAGGCGGTAGCCCACCGTCCGCTGCGTGCCGTCCCGCTCGGTCACCTTCGAGGTCCGCCCCGAGATGACGAGCACCTGGTTGGGGCCGACCTTGCGGTAGTTGAACGCCCACAGGCCGAAGAAGAGCAGCAGGACGACGACGACGACGGCGCCGATGATCCACGGGAGCAACGCCATAGCTTCCTCCACCGCCCCGCCGGGCGGATGCCGTCACCTTAGATCAAGTTCCACGCCCGTACAAGCCTTCCCGGGTCGCGAAACGGGGCGCAGGGGACCGGAGTCCGGAAAATCGACGACGTGGCTCGTGGGTCGTGGATCGTGGGTCGAAACGGCGTGGCCGCTGGCCGGCAAAGACAGCGGTCCGGGCTCCGGGCACCGGAAAGAACGTGGGTCGTGGGTCGAAGAGACCGGGCACCGGGCCCCGTGAAGTTAGTGGCCCCTGACCCTTATCCCTGCCTTTCGAAATCCGGGCGCCGGACTTCAGTTCTTGCCGGCCACCGGCCACCGGTCCCCGGCCACGCCTCTCGACTTCATTTTCCGCGGTTCCTGTGCCGGCGCCGGCGAGCCCGCGTGCTAGCATCCGAACGGCGCGATGCCGTACACGTTCGTCGAGATCGAGGCCACGAGGGGGCGGCGGATCGTCCTGCTCTTCGCGACGCTGCTCGTCGTCTACCTCGCCGGGGCCGTGCTCGTCGGCCTGGCCCTGTTCTTCCCTCTCCTGCCGGTCGGCCTATTGGCGGGCGCGCGCTTCTCTCACGCCTCGCCTGGATCGTCCCCGGTCCTTGGTCTCGCCCTCGTCGCGCTCGGCGTGGCGGTGGCGGCCACGCTGCTGCACTGGTTCCTGTCGGTGCGCGGCATGGTGCGCCGCACCCTCGACGTGATCGGCGTCCAGCGCCTCGACCCGATGGACGCCTACCACCGGCAGCTCGGCAACGTGGTGTCCGAGGTCGCGGTGGCGACCGGCGGGCGGAGGATCGAGGCGGTCGCCGTCCCCGCACGCTGGCTGAACGCCTTCGCGGTGGCCGACTTCCGCGGCCGCGCGGTGATCGGCGTGTCCGAGGGGTTGCTGGTGCGCCTCGACCGCGACGAGCTGGAGGCGGTCGTTGGGCACGAGGCGGCCCACCTAGTCGCCGGCGACTCGCTGCTCTCGACCGTGTCGTGCTCGATGGCGGCGGTGTGGGCCGGGTGCTTGCGCGCGCTGATGCCGGACCGTGACGCCGTCGCGGGGTCCGAGGCCTCCTCGCGGACGACGGGGGGCTCGCTCCCCGTCGTCGGCGCCGTAGCCATCATGCGCGGGCTCACCTACCTGCTCAACGCCTGGCTCTCCCGGGAGCGCGAGTACCGCGCCGACGCCACGGCCGTGCGGCTCACGCGCAACCCGCTGGCGCTCGCTCAGGCGCTGCACGCGATCGCCTCGGACTCGCGGCACGGCCTCATCGCGGCCGGCGAGCTGGCGCCGCTGTTCATCGTGGGTTCCAGCCCCGGCGCCGCGGCAGGGGCGCTGTCCGGGTTGACCTCCACACACCCGCCGGTCGAGCGCCGGATCGAGGTCCTCCTCGGCATGGCCCACGCCGGTCCCCAGGCGCTCGAGGGACATGCCCCCCGGCCCTCCCCGCCCACCGACGTCGCGATCGGTCCCCCCGCCCCCCCGCAGCGCTGGTTCGCCCGGGAGGGCCTGATCTGGCGCGGCCCGTTCGCTCCCGCCGAGCTGGTCGCGCTGCCGTGGTTCGGCCCGTTCACCCCGGTTTCGCAGGGCGATGCGCGGCTCGCCGCCCCGGCGTGGGAGCAGCCGGAGATCAACCGCCTGCTCAAACGGATCGACGCGCCGCCCACGTCCCTCGGCGGCTGCCCCGCGTGCGGCGGCGCGCTGCGCGAGGTCGCCTACGAAGGGGTCCCGCTGCACAAGTGCACCGCCTGCGCCGGCCGGCTCGTCACCCGCGAGCGGTTCGCGCGGATCCTGGCGCGCGGCGAGCAGCCGCCCTCGCCCGAGGTGCACGCCCTCGCGCTGCAGCTCGTCCGCGAACGCATCGTCCACCGCCCCGCCGGGCCTGTGCCGGCGACGCAAGGCCCGCGCCGGCGCTGCCCCGCGTGCGCGGCCGAGATGGTGCCGTTCGCCTACCAGGCGATCCTCCCCCACCGCGTCACGATCGACCGCTGCGACCCGTGCGGGCTGCTCTGGTTCGACGGCAAGGAGCTGGAGGTGATTCAGGACGTGCTGGCGATCTTCGGCGACTAGCGCGGGGCTCCGTACCGCGGGAGCGTATACTCCGCGGTTCGGAGGCGACGTGGACCCCATGGAACTCTGGCTCGTCCGCCACGGCGAAACCGCCTGCAGCCGCGACGGCATCCTCGCGGGCTGGACCGACGTTCCGCTCACCGCAAACGGCGTGGCGCAGGCCGAGGCGGTGCGCCCGCTCCTCGCCGGCGAGTGCTTCGCCGGCGCGTGGTCCTCGGACCTGCAGCGCACCGTGGCCACCGCGCAGCTCGCGTGGGGCGCGGCGGTCGCCGACCCGCGCCTGCGCGAGATCAACTTCGGGGAGTTCGAGGGTCGGGTGTGGGCCACGCTCGATCCCGCCGTCAGGAACGCGATCGCGGCGTTCGACGGCTTCCGCCCCGAACGCGGCGAGTCGTTCGACGAGGCGTTCGTGCGGGTCGCCGGGTTCCTCGACGACCTGCCGCCCGGCCGCCACCTCGTCTTCACCCACGGCGGCGTGATCCGCCTCCTGACCCGCGCCGCCGGTCACGACCGGTTCGTGCCCACCGGCACCGTGGTCGGTCTCGACTGGTCCCGCCGCGCCATGCTGTTCACGCGCGAGTGCTCGGTCCCCGCGCGCCAGGCGTTCGCCGAGTAGGCACATCGGCGTTCGCCGGCTTGCCCTTCCCGGTCACAAGCGGCTATCCTCGCGCCGGGCTGTTCGTTGCCCCACGAGGTGGCCATGGCCGCACCCTACGACCCCGACGTCTACCGGCGCTTCGCCGAGAACCTGCGCGGCGCGCTCGGCGGACCCAACATCGAGCGGCTCTCGATGCGCGCGCTGCGTCGCAGGGCCCTGGAAACCGCGGTGATCACGGCCAACGGCTCGCCGCTCTGGTTCTCCTCGATCTCCTCGCGCATAGCGGCCAAGACCGTGTACCTCGGCAACGGACCCGAGATCGTGCTGCCCAGGCCCTCCACCGAGCAGCTCGCCATCGTCGAGAAAGCCCCCGACCAGTTGCACAAGGTGCTGCAGCTCATGCGCACAATGCCGTTCGTGCACGTGCGCCGGCAGATGGGCGACAACCGCGAGTTCAACCCGGTCTGTAACCTGTACGTCTGCGTCGCCGACAGGAAGAACTACCGCCTCGCCTACGAGTGGGCGATGACCATGGGCGACGTCAAGAAATCCCGGCCGGGACCCGAGTTCATCATGATCGACGTGCCGCAGGAGCACCAGCTGCGCATGCAGGTGCTCACCATCCCCGAGCACGACATCAACATCGCCCTCGGCACCGACTACACCGGCGAGTGCAAGAAAGGGTTCCTGCGCCAGGGGATGTTCCGCGCCGACGGGCGCGGGATGCTCGGCTTGCACGCCGGCACCAAGCTCGTGCGCGCCCGCGACGCCGCCAGCGGCAAGCTCAAGACGTACGCGGTGTTCATGTTCGGCCTCACGGCCACGGGCAAGTCCACCTGGAGCTGCCACCAGCTCGGCCTCGACTCCGGCGCGGGCGAGGGGACCTGGGTCTCCCAGGACGACATCGTCTTCCTGCGCCGCGACGGCTCCTCGTACGGCACCGAGCTCGGCTTCTATGTCAAGACCGACGTGAACGTCGGCCTGCAGGAGGCGATGTTCAACGCGCTCAGCCACAAGACCGCCCTGCTCGAGAACGTCATGGTCGACGCCAAGGGGACGATCGACTTCCTCGACGAACGCCTCGGCGAGAACGGCCGCGGCGTGCTCGACCGCCGCGAGCTCAAGGTCAGGCGCGGACGGAAAATGGAGTCGATCTGCGCCGACACGATCAACACCGCCAACCTCGAGGAGGTGGACGGGATCGTGTTCGCCTTCATCACCCGGCGCGGCACGATCATGCCGTTCGCGCAGCGCCTCACCCCCGAGCAGGGCGTGATGGCGTACCTGTGGGGCGAGTCCACGCACTCGTTCGCCACCGTCCCGGCCAAGGCCGGCGAGAGCGTGCGCATCGTCGGCATGGACGACTTCATCATCGGCGCCCAGGGCCGCAAGGTGAACGCGTTCCACGACATCGTGATGGACCTCGTGGCCCGCTACCCGGGGAAGGTGCACTTCTTCCAGTACAACACCGGCGGCGTCGGCGAGATCATCGACGTGGACAAGGCGACCGGAAAGCGCACGCAGGTGCGCAAGGTGACGCGCGTGCCGATCGACCTGATGGCGGCGCTGCAGCGCGGCGACCTGCGCGGCACCAACGAGTACGCTCGGGGCCGCCTCGGCACCGAGTACGTGGTCAAGTCCGAGGGCACCGAGCTCGCCGCCTACGACGCCCACAACTTCTACTCCGACGACCAGGTCGAGGCGTACGTCGCGGACCTCGTGGACGGGCGGCGGAAGTTCACCGAGGAGATCGCGGCGCAGGGGCTGCGCAAGGACATCCGCGAGATCGCCCACAAGGAGCTCGACGCCATCGACGCCAAGGGCCGCACCAAGGCCGAGCCGTGGGCGCCGGCCGAGGAGCGCGAGATCACCGCCGCCGAGGACCGCGACCCGCGCTCGAAGTGGATCTCCCCCTGGGAGCCGCGCCGCCCCAGCGCCGGCTTGTTCCCGGCCCCGACCGGCAAGCGGCGCTAGAACCAAGCGTCCGTTCCTCAACGCACAGGGCCGGGGGACTCGCGGCCCTGCTCACTCACACGTGCGTCCGTGCAGCGAGAGGAGGAGAGGTCAACTCGTCAGCGCCACCGGTCGCGGTACTCGCCGTGACCACGGCGCTCGCCGTTCCGACTTTGCGGGCGCACCTCCCTCGGTCCGGCAATTCGGCGCTCCTGGCCGCGCGTGGATCGCTGGGAACCGTAGGACCTGGGGTCGTTCCAGGTTCGCGGTGCGACCCGCGGCGACGGCACCATCGACCGAACCGGGTACGGTGCGCGCTCCTCGCGGCGCGTGTAGCGCTGGGAACCGTAGGACTTGGGGTCGTTCCACGTTCGCGGTGCGACCCGCGGCAACGGCACCAACGACCGAACCGGGTACGGTGTGCGCTCCTCGCGGCGCGTGTAGCGCTGGGAACCGTAGGACCTGGGGTCGTTCCACGTTCGCGGTGCGACCCGCGGCGACGGCACCATCGACCGAACCGGGTGCGGTGCGCGCTCCTCCCGGCGCGTGTAGCGCTGGGAACCGTAGTAGCCCTGGTGGCCGTAGTAACCCTGGGAACCGTAATAAACCTCGGGCCCGTAGTAACCCTGATGGCCGTAGTAGCCCCCGGGCCCGTAGTAACCCTGGGACCCGTAGTAACCCCCGTCGCTCCAGGTCTCCGACGCAACCAGGAGCGGCGACAACAACGACTCAAGCAAGCGCGTTGCGAGGTGCGGTACCGCCCAAAGCGGCAGTAGCGGCGGTAGTGGTGGCAGCGGCGGCAGTACCACGGCCGCCGCCGGCGATGCCGCCAACGCAAGTGCTGCCGCGACGACCACGGTGGCCAGCCTGGAGGTGCTCGTCTTCATCGACATTGCCTGCCTTCCTTCCCACCACGGCGCGGGCCGGTGTCACCTCTCACAAAGCAAGACCCATGCCCGGTACGCCTCCGGCTGCGGGCATCTCGAGAAACGCAGTGGGCGCAATTATGTCCTCATCCGGGGACGCCTGAATTGAGACGGGCCGGCCAGCAGCGCCGGCTGCACCGGCCGCAGGCCGCGCAGCCTCTCGCCCCTCCCTCGAAGACGAGAAGCGCAACGATAGGCAGGACGTCCGAGCTTGGGGCGTGTAGCCGCGCCGCCGCCGTTGGGCCAGATGCAAGGCGCGCAAGCCGGTCGCACCGGAGGCGTACCCGGAGGGTACGCTGAGGATGCGAACCGGCGCAGCGCAACGCAGCAGATGGTCCGACGCCGGCGGCGCCCGCGGCGGCGCCTTTACGAAGACGCCGGGCTCTCCCCCAGCGTCCCCGCCACCCACTCGAGGTTGGTGAGCGCGACCCGGTAGTCCCGCTCCGCGCTCGCCAGGTTGCCGCGGGCGCTTCTGAGGTTGAGCTGGGCGTCGTCCACCTCGAGCTTGGTTTTGACGCCGTACTCGTACCCGACCTCGGCCATGCCGAACAGCTTCTCCGCCTGCGCAACGGTGCCTGCCAGCGCGCGCACGATCTCGGCCGAGCGGGCCGCCGCGTCTACCGCGACGCGGACCTCGAGGGCGATGCTGTCACGCAGCTGCGCCTCGGCGAGCTCGCTGGTCCTGACGTCGCTCCGCGCCTGCGCCACCTGGGCACGCGTCTTCCACCCGTCGAAGAACGGGAACGACAGCACGAGACCGGCGCTCCACGTCTTGCCGCGCGAGCTCTGGTCCATGATCGTGAGGTCCTTGAGGCCGTACGCCGCCTGCAGGTCGAGGCGGGGGCGGTCGCCGGCGCCGTTGATCTTCACCAGCTCCAGCCGCACCCGCCGCATGTTCTCGCTTTCGGCGAGTTCGGGCCGGTGCGCGAGAGCCGCAGCCAGGACCTCCTCGTACCGCGGGGGCGGCGCCACGTCGATCGCCAGCGTGCCGGTGGCGTCCACCTCGCCCGCCTCCGCGAGCAGGAACGCCAGGCGCTGCCGCGCGGTCCTCACCTGGTCCGCCGCGTTGATGGCGTCCGGCCTGGCGTTGGCGAGCGCGACCTCGGCGGCGAGGACGTCGTAGTCGGTCGCGGTGCCGAGCGCGTACCGCTTCCTGGTCTCGTCGAGCTGGCGCTGGCGCTGCTCCACCGTTTGCGCCGTGATCGCGACGAACTCCCTGGCGAGCAGCACGTCGTAGAACGCCGCCGTGACGTCGCGCCGCACCGCCTGCTGGAAGCGCCGCAGCTGGTCGTCCCCGGTGGCGAGCGCCCACTTCGCGCCGCGGATCGCGGCGCCCACCTGGCCCCAGGTGAACACGGCCTGGTTCAGGGAGACCGAGGCCGAGCGCACGTCCTGCTGGAACGCGATGAGCGCCTGGAACTCCGGGGGAAAACCCTTGTAGAAGTCCTGCTGGCTGGCGTCGTAGTTGCGGACCACGGCTCCGTTGAGGGCCAGGTGTGGGAACGCCGCCGCCCGCTCCTGGACGTAGCGCGCTTCGAGGTAGGTGCGGTACTCCTCCGCCTTCTTGACGTCGTAGTTCTTCGCGGCCGCGACCGCCAGCGCCTCGTCGAGGGTGAGAACCCGGGGTCCGGGGTCCGGGGTCCGGGGTCCGGCGGGCGGGACAGCTGCTGTCGGCAGCGGAACCGGCGCGTTGGCCTGTGCCAATGCGGGGGAAGCGGCCAGGGCGCCCATGATCGCGACGGCGAGAACCGCGGCGGCGGCCGCCCGCACCTCGGCCTTCGCGCCCGCCATGCGGCGGTGCAGCCACTCGGCGACGTCGTCGAGCAGCGAGTAAACCACAGGCACGACGATCAGCGTCAGCAGCGTCGAGGTGATGAGGCCGCCGACCACGGCGCGCGCCATCGGGGCGCGGAACTCCGCGCCCTTGCCGAGGGCGAAGAACAGCGGCAGCATGCCGAAGATCATCGCCGAGGTCGTCATCATGATCGGGCGCAGCCGCGTCCGCCCGGCGGTGATCAACGCCTCGCGCCGGTTCATGCCACGGCCGCGCAGCACTTTGGTGAAGTCCACGAGCAGGATCGCGTTCTTGGTCACGAGGCCCATCAGCATGATGAGGCCGATGAGCGACATGATGCTGATCGTGTCGCCGGTGATGAACAGCATCCCGGCCATCCCGACGATCGCGAGCGGCAGCGACAGCATGATCGCGAGCGGGTCGATGAACGACTCGAACTGCGCCGCCAGGATCAGGTACACGAAGATGATCGCGAGGACGAGTGCCTCGCCCATGTAGCCGAACGATTCCACCATCATCTCGGTGTCGCCCTGCATGACGAGCTTGTAGCCGGGCGCCAGCTTGACGCGGCCGGCCACGTCCATCGCCTTCTCCCCCGCCGTGCCCAGCGGCAGGTTGTCGAGGTTGGCGTCGATCACGACCTGGCGGGCGAGGTCGCGCCGGCTGATCTCCGCGGGCGAAACCGCGCGCGTAAAGGTGACGAGGTCGGCGAGCGGCACGAGCGCCGGGCCGGCCTGGCTCGGGACCGAGATCCGGAGGTCGCCAACCTGGGTGACGTCCTGACGCAGCTTCGCCGGCAGGCGCAGGCGCACGTCGACCGCTTCGCCGGTCTCGTCCTCGTAGGTGGAGACCGCCTGGCCGCCGACCAGAACTCCCACCGCGTTCGCCACGTCGGTGGTCCCCAGACCAGTTGCGGCCGCCCGCTGCCGGTCCACTACCAGGCGGTACTCCGGCAGGTCCTGCTCCATCGACGCCTCGAGGTCCACGATGCCGGGCACCGTGTACAGCTCCTTCTTGATCTCGCCGGCGTAGCGCTTGAGCGTCGGGATATCGTCGCCGCGAACAGCGATCTGCAGCGGCTTCTGGAACGCGTCCGGGTCCTCCTGCACCGACAGTTCGATGCCGGGGATCCGCTCGAGGCGCGTGCGCTCCTCGCTGAGGAACTGCTTCAGGGCCGTCTTGCGCTCGCTGCGGTCGACGAGCTTGACGAAGACCATCGCATCCCGGACGGTGTCCGCGTCGCCGGCGCCGATCGAGGCGTAGGTGTACTTCACCTCCTTGCGCTCGGCGAGCGCCTTGAGCACCTGCTCGAGTCGGGCGCGCGTCTCGACGATCGAGGACCCCGGCGCCGTCTTGAAGCGAACCACGAACTCGCCCTGATCCATCGGCGTCATGAACTCGCTCTGCAGCACGGCGAACACGCCGAGGCCGGCCCCGAACGCCAGAGCCGCCGCCCCGACCACGAGGACGCGGTGATCGAGCGCCCACCCGACCAACTGCTTGTAGCGATCGGCGGTGCGCTCGAAAACGGCGTTGAAACCGTCGAGCCAGCGCTGCAGGAAGTTGCGGGCCCCTTTGCGCTCGATGTCGGGGTCGTACCAGCGCGACGACAGCATCGGGTCGAGCGTGAACGAAACGAACAGGGACACGAGCACGGCGAACGCCACGGTGAGGCCGAACTGGAAGAAGAACCGCCCGATGATCCCCTTCATGAACGCGACCGGGACGAACACGGCGATGATCGACATCGAGGTCGCGATCACGGCGAGGCCGATTTCGCTGGTGCCGTTTCGGGCCGCCGTCAAATGGTCCTCGCCGTGCTCGAGGTGGCGGACGATGTTTTCCCGCACGACGATTGCGTCGTCGATGAGGAGCCCGATCGCCAGAGAAAGGGCCATCAACGTCAGCGTGTTGAGCGTCATGTTGAGGAAGTACATGACGATGAACGACGAGATCACGGAGATCGGCAGCGTCAGGCCGGTGATCACGGTCGAGCGCCACGAGTTCAGGAAGCAGAACACGATCACGATCGTCAGAAGGCCGCCGAGCACGAGGGTGGTCTGGACGTCCCTCACGGAGTCGCGGATGAACACCGAGCTGTCCCTCACGATCTGGATCTCGGTGCCGGTCGGCAGCTCGTTCGCGAGCTCCGCGACCGCCCGCTTGACGGCGTCCACGACCTCGACCGTGTTGGCCTTGGTCTGCTTGGTGATGTCGAGCGCGACCGCCGGCTCGCCGTTGATCAGAGCGAGGGTGCGCTGCTCCTCGACGCCGTCCACCACCGTGGCGATGTCGCCGAGGGTGATCGGCTGCACGCCGCGGTGGGCGATCACCATGGCCGGGTACTCGTCGACGTTCACGGGCTTCCCGGACACCCGCAGCGGCATCTCGGTGCCGCCGCGGTTGAGGCGTCCGAGCGGCGTGTTGACGTTCTCCGACTGCAGGCCGGCGACCACCTCGTTCACCCCCATGCCGAGAGCGTCGAGGCGCGCCGGGTCGAGGTTCACCGCAACCTCGCGTTTGGAGGACCCGACGAGCTTGGCCTTGGCGACCCCCGCGATGCTTTCGAGCCGGCGCTTGATCTTGCGGTCGGCGAGTGTGCTCAGGTCGCGTGGATTGAGGATGTTCGAGCGCACCGCGAGCGAGATGATCGGCATCGCGTTGAAGTCGAACTTCTGGATCACCGGCTCCTTCATCCCCTCCGGCAGCTCGCGCCGGATGGCGTTGATCTTGGCGCGCGCCTCCTGCGAGACGTCGTTGATCTTGACCTCGAGCTGGAACTCGACGATCACGCTCGAGAGACCCTCGCGCGAGACCGACTGCACGTGCTTGACGCCGGAGATCGGGTTGACCGCCTCCTCGATCCGCTTGGTGACCTCGCGCTCGACCGTTTCCGGCGACGCGCCGGGGAACTCGGTCGTGATCGACAGCACCGGGATCTCCACGTCGGGCATCATGTCGATCGCGAGCCGGCGGAACGAGAACAGTCCCAGCGTCACGAGCGCGAGGATCATCACCGTGGCGAGAACGGGCCGCTTGATCGAGAGGTTGGAGAGGAACATGGCCTAGGCCCCCTGCGGCGCCGAGACCTGCACCCGGTCGCCGGGTCGGAGGTTGAAGCCGCCGCGGACGACGACCTTCTCGCCTGCGGCGAGGCCCTCGACCACCTCCACGTTATCGGCCGTGGTCTCGCCGGTCTTGACGGTGCGGCGCTCGGCGGTGTCACCGGTGACGACGAACACCTCGCCCGTACCGCGCTCGACGTCCCACGACAGCAGCGCGGCGCGCGGGATCTGCAGGACGCCGGTGCGCTCCCCGGTCGCGATGCGGCCCTTGACGAACGTCCCGCCCCGCAGCTCGCCGGTGGAGTTCGCCACGTCGGCCATCACCTTCACGGCGCGGGTCGCCGGGTCGGCCTCGGGGTTGATGTGCATGACGCGCCCGGAGAAGACCTTGCCCGGAAACGAATCGATCGTGAAATCGAGCCCCTGCCCGACGCGCAAGGCCGCGGAACGCGCGGAAGGAACGGCCACCGTCAGCTCGAGCAGACGGTTGTCCACGATGCGGAACATCGGCGAGCCGCTGCCCATGTTCTCGACCCGGTCACCGACGTTGACCGACCGCAGCGCCACTGTCCCCGTCATCGGCGCGCGGATCACAGCTTTCGCGCACCGCGTCTCGGCGGAGGCCAGTTCCGCCGCCGCCGCCTGCGCCGCCGCCGCCGCCGCCTCGGACGCGGAACGGGCGTCGTCGAGGCTCTGCTGGGTGACGAGGCCGTGGTCCTTGAGCTTCACCGCGCGCTCGAGCTCCCGGTTGGCCCGCGTCGCGGCCACGTCGGCCTGCAGCGCCATCGCGGCCGCCCCGCGTCGCGCGGCGTCCGCGTCGCGGGTGTCGAGCCGCGCCAGCGGCGCGCCCTTGTCCACGTGCACCCACTGCGTCACGTACACCTCGGCGACGACCGCCGTGAACTCGGACTTCACGTCCGCGAAGAACTTCGGCTCGAGCGTCCCGACGACGTCGATCGCCTGGGTCAGGGTCGTGGGCGCGGCGCTCGCGACCTCCACCGCCACCGCCGGTTTGCCGCCGAGCGCGTCCTTCCCTTCGCCGCTCTTCGAGCAGCCCGACACCGCCAGCGCCAGGATCAGGGTTGCCGTTGCCGCCGTGATCAACGTTCTCATCGCGAAGACTCCTTTGCCGGGCCGGAAACAGCGCCGTCGAACACCACCTGGACGAGACGGGCAAGGCGCGCGCGCCCGAACTCCAGCTCGGGGTGGCACAGGCTCATCCCACGCGCGACCTCGAACGGCCCGACGAGCGCCCACGCCACGTCCTCGGGATCGCCGGGGCGCAACTCCCCCGCGGCCATCCCCTCCCGCACCAGGCCGGCCAACGTCTCGATGAACCGCTGGTGGATCGTCTCGAAGTCGAAGAACGGCGCCCCCTGCGGGGGCCCGTAGTAGATGGCGTCGACCACCCGCATCACGTCGAGGTGCCGGAGGACGAGGTCGAACATCCGGTCGAGAAAGCGCGCGATGCGGGCCCGCGACGTCCCCGGCTCGGCCACCGTCGCCGTCGCCGTCGCCTCGAACTCGGCGACGGCTTCCCGCATCATCGCCAGGAAGATCCCTTCCTTGCTGCCGAAGTGGTAGTAGAGAACGGGCTTGGTCACGCCCGCGGCGGCCACGATCTCGCGGACGGTGGTGGCCGCATACCCCTTGCGGGCGAACAGACCGATCGCGCCGGTCATGAGCCTGCCGCGCGCGCTGTCCTCGTGGTGCACGGGGACGGTTCCACCTCGCTCCATCACGACCTCCGTCCGGAAAGTCGCACCGGCCGGGTGACCGATGCTTACTTACCGGTAAGTATAGCACTCTCGTCACGACTGTCAACGGGTTACCGACCGGTAGGTTGCCGTCCTCGCCTTCTACGCGCGGTCCCGCCCCGGGTTTCACCCGCCTGCCGGCGGCCGGGGCGCTCAGCGGCGGGACCGTCAAAGCAGGCGGGCGTCGAGTGCGACGGGGACCGTCTGCGCGCGGCGGCGTCCCTGGGCGGGGGGGCGCGGGTTGTCGCGCGGTCTCACCTCACGTGCGATCCTCATCAGGCGCACGGCTTCGACTCCGGTGCGGCGTTCGCCGTCGGGCCGTGCCGCTCCGCTATACTCGGGCCGCATGAGCGAGGTCTGGATCACCGGCATCGGGCTGGTCACGGCCCTGGGGCCGGACCGGGAAACGACGTGGCGGCGCCTGGTGGCTGGCGAGAGCGGAATCGGGCCGCTCACGCTGTTCGACACCACGGGTTTCCGGACCCAAATCGCCGCCCAGGTGGACGACACCCGGCTCGTCCTCTCCGCGCTCGACGGGCGCGCCCTCCGCCACGCGAGCCGGGCGAGCCGGTTCGCCCTGGCGGCCGCGGCCGAGGCGTTGGCGGACGCCGGCCTCGCCACCGGTCCCGGCGCGCCCCGCCCCTGGGCGCTCGTGCTCGGCGGCGGCACCGCCGGGCTGTTCGAGGCCGAGGCGTTCGTGGCGCGCAGGCTGGCGGGCGGTCCGCGCGTCCGGGGCCTGAGTGAGCTCGTGGACGTCCCCCAGGACGCCCCGTCCGACCGGCTCGGCCTCGCGTTCGGCCTCACCGGCCCACGGATCACCGTGACCACCGCGTGTTCGTCGTCCACCATCGCCGTGGGGCTCGCCGCGGAGATGGTCGGCGCCGGCGAGGCGCCGGTGGCGCTCGCCGGCGGCGCCGACGCCCTCTGCCGGCTGACCTACGCCGGGTTCAACTCGCTCCACGCGGTCGACCGGGAACCCGCCAAACCGTACGACTCGAGGCGGCGCGGGCTCTCGCTCGGAGAGGGCGCGGCGGTGCTCGTGGTCGAGGACGCCGCCCACGCGCGCGGCCGCGGCGCCCGTCCCTACGCGAGGGTGCTGGGCTACGGCGCCACCAACGACGCGTTTCACATGACCCAGCCGGAACCCTCCGGCGCCGCCTGGGAACGCACCCTGCGCGCCGCCCTTGCCGAGGCCGACGTCGGCGCCGCCGACGTGGACTACGTCAACGGTCACGGCACCGCCACCGAGCAGAACGACTCGGCCGAGTGCGCCGCCTACCTGCGCGTTTTCGGAGAACGCCTCGCGGGCGTCCCGGTGTCGTCGGTCAAGGGCGCCCTCGGCCACTGTCTCTGCGCCGCGGGAGGGATCGAAGCCGCGGTCACCGCGCTCGCGATCGCCCGCGCCGTGCTGCCGCCGACGGCGGGGTTTGCCGAGGCGGACCCGGCGTGTCCCGTCGACCCGGTCGCCGGCTCCGGCCGGCCCGGGCGCGTGCGCGTCGCCGTGTCCTCCTCGTTCGCGTTCGGGGGCAACTCGGCGGCGCTGGTGCTCGGGGGCGCCGCGTGAGCGCGGCCCGGGTGTACGTCCGCGCGGCGGGGGCGGTGACGCCCGCGGGCACGGGGATCCCGGCGCTGCTCCGCGCCATTGACGATCCCGACTGGCGACCGGCGCTCGGCTTGGAGCGCCCGGATGCGCCCCCCCTGCCGGTTGCCGTGTGCCTGGGGTTCACGACCAAGGACGTCGTGCCGCCGCTGCTTGCCCGCCGCCTCGACCGCCCGTCGCGCCTGCTGGCGGTGGCCGCCCGCGAAGCGCTGCGGGGCGCCGGCGAACCGCTTCCGTGGACGCCCGAGCGGGTCGGCGTCACGGCCGGCACCTGGAACGCCGGGACCTCGGCGCTCGTCGAGGTGCTGCGGGCGGTGTTCCTCGCCTCCCCGGACGAGGCGCCGCCCGCACAGTTCCCCTCCACGGTCGCCAACGCGCCGGCGAGCCAACTCGGCATCCTCGACAAGCTCGGCGGCCCCAACATTACCTTCGCCGAGAAGCAGGTCGGCGGCCTGCGGGCGGCCGCCGAGGCGGCTCGCATGCTCCTTTCCGGACGCGCCGACGCGGTGGCGGCGTGCGGCGTGGACGAGGGCGACTGGCTCAACGCCGAGGGGTACGCCCGGCTCCGGGCGCTGGCGTCGCCGGCCCGGGCCGGAATGGTTCTGGGGGAGGGCGCCGGCGTGCTGGTCCTGGCGCGCGACCCGGGGAGAGGGCCGCTCGCGGCGCTCGCCGGGTGGGGATCGGCCTCGGCGCCCGCACCCCCGCACCGCTACCCGGCGGACCCTGCGGCGCTGGCGGCAGCGTGTTCGCAGGCGCTGGCCCGCGCAGGCCTCGCCGCTTCCGAGATCGAACTCGTCGTCAGCGCGGCAAACGGCCTCCCGGTTCTCGCCGCCCTGGAATCGGCCGCGATGGACGCGGTCTTCGGCGGTCACCGCCCGGCGGCCGTCGGCGTCGCCGACCGCCTCGGCGAGGGGGCCGCCGGCGGGGCGTTACGGGCGGTGATCGCGGCGATGACGGTGGCCGGCGCCGCGCACCCGGCCTGGGGCTGCCCGCCGCACCTCGCCGCGGCCGGCTACCGCGCGGTCGCCCGCCGCCCGCGCGCGGCCCTCGTCGGCGGCCTGGCCGGCGGGGGTTCGGCGGTTGCCCTCGTGTTCACGGCCGCCTGAGTGTGGCCCGACGGCGTCAGCCGCCCAGCCCGTCCTCCAGCTGCCGCGCGATCCGTCCCGCGTGAGTCCCGGGCCAGTAAAGCCAGCCGCACCGGGTGCAGGCCATAAAGCGGGGGGCGTGCGCCGCGACGTACGGCGGCACCCGGTCCCGCACGGCCTCCCGCGCGACCTCCTCCAGCGTGCCGTTGCAACGCGAGCAGCGGGTGAGGAACCGCGCCGGCTCCACCGCCAGCGGCAGGCGCCCCCGCAGTTCCCGGATCTGCGCCGCCACACCGGCGCAGCGCAGGAGCACCACCCGGGGACCCGCGAGGGCGGCGAGGCGGCGGTCGCAGGTGAGCAGCCAGCGCCCCTCGGCCCGCGCCTGGCCCGCGAGCGGCAGGTGCGTCAGCGAGGGGTCGAACGACGCATCGAAGCCGGCGAACCGCAGCCAGCGGGCGAGGCGCCCGAGCATGGCGTCGCAGGCGAACCGCAGCTCCTCCACGCCCCGATTCTAGTGTGCTAGCATGCCTCCGGATGCGGCCGACCACCCCACAACCTCGGAGGCGTGCATGACTTCGATGCAACAACTGCGCGACCAGATGGCGGATCAAGACCCAGAGTACCGTCGGCTCCTCGAGGAGCACCACAAGCGTGCGCAACGCCTGGAGGAGCTTGCCCGCAAAGGCTGGCTCACCACCGAGGAGGAGCAGGAGGAGAAGCGTCTCAAGAAGGAAAAGCTCCAGCTCAAGGACCAGATGGAGGCCCGCGCCCGCAGCCACGGCGCGTAGAGCCCCGATGGTGCCGTTCGCTCCGGAAGGCTATCCCTTCGTGTTGGTCCCGGCCGTGGCCGGGATCGTTGCCTGGGTGTTCGGATACCACCCGGTGGCGTGGCTCTGCTGGGTCGCGATGCTCGCGTGCGTGGCGTTCTTCCGCGACCCGGCCCGGCACGCCGACGCCGCCCCCGAGGTCATCCTCGCCCCGGCGGACGGCAAGGTGCTCAAGGTCTGCGCCGCCCCCGCGGCGCTCGCCGGGCGCGGGCTGCCGCAGCAGGTCTCGATCTTCATGTCGCCCGCCAACGTCCACGTCAACCGGGCGCCGGTGAGCGGGACCGTGCTCGAAGCCAGCCACACCTCGGGCGCGAACTTCCCGGCGTTCCGCGACAAGGCCTCGGAGCTCAACGAACACAGCTTCGTCCTGATCGCGGGCGAGGCGGGAACCGTCGCCTACAAGCAAATCGCCGGCTCGCTCGCGCGCCGCGTCGTGTGCGACCTCACCCCCGGGCAGCGCGTCGAGCGGGGCCGACGGGTCGGGATCATCAAGTTCGGGTCGCGGGTGGACCTCTTCCTGCCGGCCGACGCGAGCGTCGAGGTCGCGCCCGGCGGCGTGACCCGTGCGGGCGTCACCCCGGTCGCGCGATTCGCGGCGGAAAGCCGGCCATGAGGTTGGGCCACCCGCGCCGGCGCGCCGCCAGGCGCCCGGCCCGCGAGTCGTTGCGGCGCGGGATCTACGTCCTCCCCTCGCTGTTCACCGTGGGCAACATGCTGTGCGGCTTCGCGGCGGTCTTGTACGCCCTCCACGGCCAGCTCGAGCGGGCGGGATGGTTGATCATCCTCGCCGGCCTACTCGACGGTCTCGACGGGCGGATCGCGCGCATGACCCACTCCACCTCGGAGTTCGGCAAGGAGTACGACTCCCTTGCGGATGTCGTCAGCTTCGGCGTCGCTCCGGCGATCCTCGCCTACCAGTGGGGGTTGCACGGCGTCGGCCGCTGGGGCTGGGCGGCGGCGTTCATGTTCCTCGTCGCCGGCTCGGTGCGGCTCGCCCGTTTCAACGTCAAGGCGGGCCTCGGCGACCGCCGTTTCTTCACCGGCCTGCCGATTCCCGGCGGGGCGGGGGCCCTGACGATGATGGTCCTGGTGGCCCTCAACCTCGAAATCCCCGTGCCGCGAGCTCTCTCGGTCGCCGCGTCGGTGTTCGTGTTCCTGGTCTCCGTCCTCATGGTGTCGACGATCCCCTACCGCTCGTTCAAGGAGTACAACCTGCTCCAACGCTGGCCGGCGACGGCGTTCTTCGTGATCGCCCTGGTCGTGGCCGTGATCGCCTTCACGCCGCTTCCGGCCATGGCGCTCCTGCTCAGCGTCTACCTGGTGGCGGGGCCGGCCGAGTACGCCCTGCGCCGCCTCCGCCGCCGGTCCGTCGCCGCGGCGCAACCGCTCCAGCCGGCCGCCAAACCGGCACCCCCGGCGCATGCTGACAATCCTTGACCCCACCTCGCTGCTCGGACGCGAGGTCATCGAGAGGCTCGCGAGGGTGTCGCCGGGCGTCCGGCCGCGCCTGTTCCACACCGGCGCGGACCCCGAGCACCTGATCGCCGAGGTGGCCGGCGAGCCCGCGCTCGTCGCGCCGCTGGCGGAGCTGGACGAACTCGATGGGAGCGCCATCGTCCTCCTCACCGCGCCGCCCGCGGCCGAGGCGGCGGCGGAGCGCCTGCTCGCCTGGTTGCGCGCCCACCCGCGCGTGGCGCTCGTGGACTGCACACAGCCGGGGATCGCCGGGTCCGCGGCGCGCTGCGTCGTCAACGGTGCGCCGCCGGTGCGGCCGTTTCCCCCGTGGTACCACCTTCCCGACCCGGCTCTGGCCGCTCCCGTCCGGCTGCTCGCGGCCCTCGCCCCGCTCGCACCCGAGGCGGCCCACATCACGGTATTGTGCCCGGCGGCGGGGTTCGGTGCCGATGGGCTCGACGAGCTGGCCGCCCAGGGGGCGGCGCGCCTCTCGGGACAACCCGAGGGCAAGGCCAAGATTCTCCCCGGGGTGTTGGCGTTCGACCTCGTCCCGGCCCCGGGCGAACGCGCGGCGCTGCTCGAGGCTCAGCTCGCTGAAATCTTCCCGCGACTGGACGCCACGGTGAGCGCCATCGACGCCGGTGTCTTCCACGGCCACCTGGCGACGCTGGTGGCGTCGTGCGCCAACGAGAGCACTCTGGAGCGGGCCCGCGCGCTGATCCGTTCCGCCCCCGGGATGCGCCTGCCGCGGCGCCACGAGGTCACGACCGTGACCAGCGCGGTCAAACAGGGTGGAATCGTCTGCGGCGATCTCCGCGTCCGCGGCCGGTCGGTGAGCGCCTGGCTGTGCGCCGACGGGCTGCGGGTCGGCGGCGCCGAGGCCGTGGTCGACCTCGTGGGCTCCCTCACCGCCTCGTGAGCGCCACCGGCTCCAAAGAACCCCTCATGGCACCGCCGTCGCCGACCCGCATTCCCCAGCGGGTCTCCACCCCCCGCGGGCGGGAGATGAAGGTGACCAGGGCGCCGGCCACGCGCGCCTGGGGCGGGACGAACGTGAGGTAGAACCGGAGCGCGGAGGCGCCGCGCGCCGCCGTCCGTCGCCAGGCCCCATCGGTACCGATGGTCCCGTACTCCATCCCGGAGAACTCCCCGAGCTGCGCGTCGCGCACCTCGGTGCCGGCGAACCGCAGTTCCACCCAGTTGCCGGTCGTCGCGAGCGCGCTGGTCTGCGCCGTGGGGTTGACCAGCGCGACCCTCATCGTCGTGGGTCCGGCCCACTCCACGACCACCCGGGGCAGCGGGTACGGGCTCCCCCCCTGCAGGTACTCGAGGAACGCCTCGCGGCTCATCCCGAGCGCGGGCTCGGGGGCCGGGAGGCCGACGGTGTCCCACCCCTCGAGCGCCGGCCGGGCCGGCCGCAGCAGCAGGCCGAGGTCTCGGTGGTACCCGGCGGTATCGACCGCCTCCACGGTGATGCTGCTCCCCGCCGCGACCTCGACCCCTCCCCAGTCCACCGGCCTGTGCAGCCGGAAGGTGTCGCCGCGCTCCCCGGGCGTGTAGACGGCCGTCTCCCCGCTCGCGAGCATCGCGAGCGAGGCGCCGGCGGGCCCGGGAGCCGGCTGGGCGCGCGGGGCGACCACGACCGCCGCCCTGTACGGTTTGTGGGTCGCGTCCAGTCGCTCGAGCGCCGCCAGGTCGTCCTGGAGCGTGGAGGCGGGAAAGCCGAGTGCGCCCGGGTTCCCGAGCGCAACCGCCACCGGGCGGATGTGCGTCCACCCTCGCGGGGGGAGGTGCGCGGCGAGCTCCTGCACGGGCGCCGCCAGCTCCACGGTCTGCCTGAGCCGGGACGCGACGCCGGCTGCGAACCCGGCGAGTCCGGGGAAGTACCGCCGCGAGGCGAACAGCAGCCGCGGAGACCCGGGGATGCCGCGTTGCGCCGGCGCGAACTGCGACACGAACGCCTGCGGATCGCCGCTGGCCTTGTCCGCGCCGTCCACCCAGACGAGGGCGGTCAGCGGCCAGCCGGCGAGAGCGCGCAGGTCCGGAAGCGGTGCGAGCGTGAAGCGCGATGAACCCTCGCCCACCTCCACCCGCCCCACCGGCACGACCAGGCCGGCCACCCCGACCGCGCGAAGCGCGGCGAGCGTCCCCGCATCCGGGATCCCGGAGAGCAGCCAGACGCGGTGCGTCAACTCGCGGGGCGGCTCCACCGCCGCCGCGGTCGCGGCGGCGGCCAACACGGCAACGACGAGGGCCAGGCGCCCTTTCACCATGCCGATCATGCTAGCAGCCCGCTCTGCAAATGCCGACCCCTCGTCCCTGGGGGCGGCGAGCCGGTACAGGCGGTTCAGGTCCCGGCCGGGAAGAGGATGCGGACTTCGAGCCCGCCACCGACGTTGCGCGCCTCGACGCTGCCGCCGGCCCTCACCGCCACCCGGTGGACCACAGCCAGGCCGAGCCCGCTGCCCTCGCTGGTCGTGGAAAAGTGGGGTTCGAACAGCCGGCCGAGCAACTCGTTCGCGACGCCCCCGCCGGTGTCGCGCACCGCCAGCACCACCTGGCGGTCGAGGCGCTGCACGCGCACCTCGATCTCGCCCTCGCGGCCGGCCAGCACGCGGACGCTGTTCTCGAGCAGGTGGCGAAGGGCGCGGCGGACCCACTGCGCGTCCGCCACGATCTCGGCGCGGTCGTCCCCGCCCACGCGGACCGCCACGCCGCGCTGCCGCAGCACTTCGTACTCGGCGACCACCTCGCCCGCGAGGGCCTTGAGCGCGATCGCCTGCGGCTCCCAGTGCTCGAGCGCGACGAGGTTCGAGAACCCTTGCGCCACCTCGCGCAAGTGCTCGACCCGTTCGAGGATCTGCGGCGCCGCGACCTGCGCCACCGCCGCCACCGCGGCCGGGCCCTGCGCCAGCGCCGCCTTGAGTTCCTCCGCCCAGAGCCGGATCGGAGTCAGCGGGTTCTTGACCTCGTGCGCGGCGATGCGGGCCAATTCCGCGAACGACGACAGCCTCTCGGCGCGAGCGAGTTCCGAGAGGTCCTCCATCACGACGAGGACCCTGGCCGCGCCGCCGGGGAGCGGGAGCGCGGTCACCCGCCAGAGAGCCTCGGGCGACGCCGTGGGGTGCACGGTGCCCTCGGCTCGCTCCCCCGCACCCGCTCGCTCCGCCATGCGCGAGATTTCGGGCGCGAACGAGGCGGCGAGCGTGGCGATCGTCCTCGCCTCGCCCAGCAGTTTGACCGCGGCCGGATTCGCGAGGCCGACGTTGCCGTCACCATCCACGACGACGACCGCGGCCGAGAGCGTCTCCAGCACGGTCTCGAGGAAGTTCCGTCCGCGGCGCAACTCCTCCTCCCGCCGCTGCACCTCGTGCGCCATCGTAGAGAACGCGCGTCCGAGCGCCTCGACGTCCTCGTCGCCGCGGGTGTCGAGGCGGGCGACCGGTTCGCCGCGCTCGAGGCGGTGGGCGGCCGCGACCAGCCGGCGGAGCGGTTTCCCCAGCCGCTGGCCGAGACGCTCCGCCATTCCGAGCGCGACGAGCATCGCGAGGACGCCCGTGATCACGAACCACTCGCCTGGGGAGGGACTCCGGCCGAGCGCCTGCAGGCGCAGGCCCACCACGCCGACCACCACCGGCTCGCCGCCGCGCATCGGAGCGAACACCTCGGTCTCGTCGCCCGAGCTCACCACCACCGGCTCCTGCCAGCCGCGGATCGAGCGCACGTAGGCCTCGGGCGGCGGCATCCAGGGGATCTGGCCCAGCGCGGCCAGGTCCGGCCTCGTCGACGAGACGAGTTTGCCGGAGCGATAGACGGCCACGGCGCCCCCGAGTTCGCGGACGAGCCAGGAGTTACCCTCCTGCCAGCGCTCCGTGGCGAGCAGCTGGCTCACGGCCCGGGCGAACTCCAGTCGCGCCTTGCCCTGCTGGCGGTCCCACTGCTGCGGCAAGAGCTGGCCCAACAGGAGGACCGGCAGCACGGCCGCCGCCACCGAGAGCACGCGCATGCGCCCGCCAAACGTTCTCCGCTGCGCCCACAAGGCGAGCCAGCGCCTGCGGCGCTCCCACAGCGTCAGCGGGAACAGCCCCCAGAGCGTGAGCGCGGCCACCATCAGGCCGGCCTCGGCAACGGGGGGACGCACCCAGGGAACGACCAGGACTGCGTCCCGGCGGGCGTGGAAGTACGCCCTGAACTCGCGCTCCCCGACCCCGACCCGCAGCCATCCCCTGCCGGCGGCCAGCGCGCGCCCCACGACGGACGGTGACAGCGGCCGAAACGTCGCGCCGCGGCTGGTCGGCGCGCCCGAGCGGTCGAACACGGCCACCGGCGCGGCGACCCCGGCCGCTCCGAGCCCCGCCAGGAGGTCCTGTGGCGACGGTGGGGCGAGGATCGCGACCTGCCAACCGCTGCCCAACGCTCGGGACGCCAGCTCCCGCGGCCGTTCTTCGGTCCCGATCGTCGCGTCCCCCCAGCTCCCGGCCGGCTCGCCGCTCGGGTCGGTGAGGTCGAGCGAGGCGCCCGGCAGCGCCTCCCGCAGCCCGACCCAGGTCGCGAGGCGGCCGAGCACGACGAGCCGCTCCCCCGGATCGAGCCGCACCATCCGCGCCAGCGCCCCTTCCGGGAGCGATGCCAGCAGCGCGCGCGCCGGGGCCTGGACGTTCTCGAGGCGCGCTAGGGTCGCTTCGGTGGTCGCCACCAAACCGGTCCGGCGCGCGGCGTCGCCGCTGCCCGCCGCCAAGCCGGCCGCTACCAGCGCGGGCAACAAGAGGCCCCGTCCCGGAAGGCCGATCAGGACGACAGCCGCCGCTCCCACCCCGAGAAGCACCGGATCGGCCCTCGCCACGCCTGCCGCCAGCGGCAGCCAGCTCGCCAGGCCGAGCGGCCACGGCAGGGCGCCGCGCCCCTTGGCGGCGTTCCGGAGCAGGACCGCAGCGGCGGCCACCAGCGCCCAGCGCATCGTCCCCGGCCACAGCAGGCTCTGTGGCACCCCCACGACGCGGAGGCGGTCGAAGATGCCGGCCAGCGCCCACGCCCCCACCCCGATCCCGGCAGCGGCGAGAGAGCGCCAGATCCACCCGCGGGGGAGGTGGTTGACCGCCATAGCGCACGCCGCAACCGCTCCGACCAACCACCAACCGATCGGGAGCCACCCCAGGAGCGGCACGACGATCACCGCCGCGGCCGCGACGGCGCCCACGGCCCACGCCGGTCCCCCCGCCACGAGCACAAACGCGGCCACCAGGGCGGCGAGGCCCGGCGCGCTCCATGGGACCGGCCGGACCGGCCGGACCTCGAACCCCATGGCCGGCGCCGGCCCGGGGGCCAAGCCCTGCCTCCACCCCTCGAAGTGGGCCGCCGCCACCGCCGCCCGACCGGCCCACACCCCGAGGACCTCCCTCGCCCCCTGTTGCGGAACCTCGACTCCGGCCAGCACGGCGCCGAGCGGACGGCCGCTCTCGAACACGCTTTCCCGCCACCATAGCCAGATCGAGCCGACCCCCGGCTCGGCCGCTACCGCGCGCTCGCCCAGCGGCCGCAGGTGGACCGGGAGGCGAGCGGACGGGCCCGCCCACGCCACCGGCAACCCGTGCTCGTCCATGACAACGAGGACGTCCACCGGGAACGGCAGCGACCGCCACCCCTCGGCGACGAGCGGAAACGGGGCTTCGGGCTCGGCCTCGCCCCCGCCGGGGTAGAGGAGGCGCTGGAGTCGGGGGTCGCCGGCGATGGCGGCGAGACGGCTCTGGAGCTCGGCCGAGCGGGCGTTGGCCAGGGCCGCGAACTCGGGAGCGCTCCGCCCGGCGGGGAGGAACGCATCGAACGCCAGGGCGGCCAGCGCCACGCCCGCGACCCACGGGGCGCGGCGCGGCAGACGACGCCACGCGAACGCCAGGGCGACCGCGGCCGCGGGGGCGCGCCAGAACAGCGAGCCCGCGCCAAGCCCAGGCCACGGCCCGGCAGCGAGCGCTGCGAGGAACGCGGCGAGCGACCCCGTCAGCCTCAGCGCGAGGGCGTGCCGGGCAGCATCGGGATCTTGATCCCGGTTCGGCGTGCGCAGTCGATGGCCTCCTGGTACCCGGCGTCCGCGTGCCGCATCACGCCGGTGCCCGGGTCGGTGGTGAGCACCCGTTCGAGGCGACGCGCGGCCGCCGGCGTGCCGTCGGCCACCACCACCATTCCGGCGTGCTGCGAGTACCCGATTCCGACGCCGCCGCCGTGGTGGATGGAGACCCAGGTGGCGCCGGCGGCGGTGTTCAGGAGCGCGTTGAGCAGCGGCCAGTCGGCGATCGCGTCGGAGCCGTCGCGCATCCCTTCGGTCTCGCGGTTGGGCGACGCCACCGACCCGGCATCGAGGTGGTCGCGGCCGATCACGATCGGCGCCGAGATCTCGCCCCTGGCGACAAGCTCGTTGATGGCGAGGCCGAAGCGCGCCCGCTCCCCGTAGCCCAGCCAGCAGATGCGCGACGGCAGCCCCTGGAATTGCACCCTCTCCCCGGCCATCTTGATCCAGCGCACCAGCCCCTCGTCGTCGGGGAACATCTCCAGGATCGCGCGGTCGGTGCGGAAGATGTCGTTCGGGTCGCCGGAGAGCGCCGCCCAACGGAACGGGCCCTTCCCCGCGCAGAAAAGAGGCCTGATGTAGAGCGGGACGAAGCCGATCACGTCGAACGCGTCCGTGACGCCGGCCGTCAGCGCCTGGCCGCGCAGGTTGTTGCCGTAGTCGAACGTGACCGCGCCTCGCCGCTGCAGCTCCAGCATCGCGCGCATGTGCGCCGCCATCGTGCGGTACGCCTCGGCCTTGTAGCGCCCGGGGTCGCTCGTCCGCAGCGCCGCCGCTTCGGCCAGGGTCATCCCGTCCGGGACGTACCCGTTGAGCTCGTCGTGGGCGGACGTCTGGTCGGTGAGCACGTCGGGAACGATCCCGCGCTCGAGCAGGCGCGCGAGCAGCTCGGCGGCGTTGGCGACCACCCCGACCGAACGGGGCTCACCCTCTGCCCTGAGCGCGAGAGCGCGGTCGATGGCGGGGTCGATCCCGCCGACTTTCTCGTCCAGGTACCCGGTGGCGAGGCGCTTGTCGATGCGGGCCTCGTCGACCTCGGCCGCGAGGAACGCGGCCCGGTTCATGGTCGCCGCCAGAGGCTGGGCGCCCCCCATGCCGCCGAGGCCGGCCGTGACCACGAGGCGGCCCTGGAGCGAGCCGCCGAAGTGCGCGCGCGCCGCGGCCGCGAAGCACTCGTAGGTTCCCTGCAAGATCCCCTGCGTGCCGATGTAGATCCAGGAACCGGCGGTCATCTGGCCGAACATCGTGAGGCCGGCCGCCTCGAGGCGGCGGAACTCGTCGGCGGTCGCCCAGTGCGGCACCAGGTTCGCGTTGGCGATCAGCACCCGCGGCGCGTCGGCGTGGGTACGGAACACGCCCACCGGCTTGCCCGACTGCACCAGGAGCGTCTCGTCGTCCTCGAGTTCGCGCAGGCTGCGGACGATTGCGTCGAAACAGTCCCAGTTTCGGGCGGCCTTGCCGCTGCCCCCGTACACCACCAGGTCGTGCGGGCGCTCGCCCACCTCAGGGTCCAGGTTGTTCATCAGCATGCGCAATGCGGCTTCCTGCTGCCACCCCTTGCAGGACAGCGTGCGGCCCCGCGGTGCGCGAACGTCGCGCGGCTCAGCCATCGCTCGGCCTCCCCTCGCCGGGGGTCAGCCCCGGCCCGGTGACATCGTAGCGCGTCCCGGGCGCACCGCAGCGCCTCGCGCCGCAAGGCTGGAGGCGATCTCGAAGGCGCCGGGGGCCGCGGCCAGCGCGGCCGCGCGCACGGCCCCCCGCCGCTCGGGGGCGACCCAGAACAACACGCTGCCGCCGCCGCCGGCGCCGCACGCCTTGCCCGCGAGCGCGCCCGCCGCCGCGCCAGCCGCCAGGATCGCGTCGAGCGCCCCGTTGGTGACCGAGGGCGCGAGCCCCCTGCGGGCGCGCCACTCCGCCGCAATCGCCCGGCCGACCGCCGCCTCGTCGCCGGCGAGCAGCGCCGCGCGGCACGCGGTCGCGGCCGCCGAGATCTCGTCGAGCCTGGCGGCGACGCGGCGGTCGCCGTCGATGCGCGCCCGGTAGACCTCCCAGTTCACCATCCCGGAGGCGTGCGTGATCCCGGAGTAGATCACGACGAGACGGTCGGCGAGCCAGGTCCGGTCCGTCCCGAGCCGCTCGACCCGCTCACCGCCCGGATCCAGGTGGAGCGCCAGAACGCCGCCCAGCAGCGCCGGCAGGTAGTCCTGCACGCCGGTGGGGACCCCCAGCACCCCGGCTTCTAGGTCTCGCAGCAGGGCCACGACCCCGGCCACGGGAAGGCGTCGGCCGTCGAGCGCCAGGCAGCCGCGGGCGAGCGCGACCGCGAACGCCGAAGACGCGCCCAGCCCCGACCCGACCGGCGGCTGGTCGATCACCTCGACGGCGAACCCGCCGCTTGGGGCGAGGTGGAAGCCGACCGCCGCCGCGAGGTGGCGGGCGGAGTCCTCCGGCCCCAGCCGCCGCGCCGCCGCCCCCGGGGCCGAGAAGGCGATCGACCCGGACGGCGCGCCGCCGGCGACGAGGCGGATGCGCACGCCGCGGGCGAGCGCCGCGTTGACGGTGATCGAGCCGGGGTGCAGGCAGTACAACGGCCAGAGGTCGAGGGTGCCGCCCGCGAGGTCCGCCCGGACCGGCGCGAACGCCTCGAGGGCTACCGGCCCCGGTCCTGGGACGGGCGCGTGCGGCGCAACGCGCCTAGCCATGGAACGGCGCCGGCGCCGCGGCTTGCAGCGCGGCGACGCGCCCCGCGGGGAGCGGCCCCGGCGCTTGCAACAGCGGAAGGACCTGCTGTGCCCACGCGGCGAACCGCGCCTCCTCCTGCGGCGGCAGCGGCGGCGCCGGGTCCCGGCCGATCGTGAGCGGGTTCAAGTGCTTGCCGTTCTGGGTGATGCGGTAGTCCAGGTGCGGCCCGGTCGCGAGGCCCGTGGCGCCCACGTAGCCGACCACCTGCCCCTGCTCGACGCGCACGCCCGGGTGAACCCCGGGACCGAAGCGGGAAAGGTGCAGGTACGCGGTGACGTAGCCGCCGGGGTGGCGCACCTCGACGGTGTTGCCGCCGCCCCCGCGCCGGCCGGTGAACGTCACCACGCCGTCGGCCGTGACCATCACGGGGGTTCCCACCGGCGCGCCGTAGTCCACGCCCCAGTGCGGCAGCCTCACACCCAGGATCGGGTGCATCCTGGCGAGCGAGTAGCGCGAGGTCACGCGAGAGAACTTGAGCGGCGCGCGCAGGAACTGCTTGCGCAGCGGACGGCCACGCTCGTCGTAGTAACTCGGCCGGCCGCCGGCGAAGGCGTAGCGCACCGCGGTGAACCGCTTTCCCCGGTTGTCGTAGCTCGCGGCCATCACCGGCCCGTATCCCACGGTGCGCCCATCGGAGCGAATCCGCTCCACCAGGATGGCGAAGGTGTCGCCACTACGGACTTCGCGGTGGAAGTCGATGTCCCACTGGAACAGGTCGGCCAGTGCCACCGCGAGCGTGTCCCCCTCCCCGGCGGCGGCGATGGCGTCGAACAGGCTCGACTGGACGGCCCCCCGCACGACGACGACCTCGCGCTCGACGGGCCGAACCTCGCGCCGGCCGGCCAGCGACGCGCCCGAGCGCTCGATCACGACCGTGGTTCGCCAGTCGGGTGTGAGGCGCAGCGTCTTGACCGCGCCGTGGGCGTCGAACACCGCCTCCGCGACAAGCCCGACCGGAAGCGCGCGCGGGTCGATCTGGGCGCGGACCGCGGCCAGCCACGGCAGCATCTCGGAGGCCGGAAGGCCGAGCCGTCCCACCAGGGTTGAAAGGGTTTCGCCGCTCGCCAGCACACTCCGCCGCACCACGGTGGGCAGTTTCAGGGGAGGAACCGCCAGGCGGGGCCGCGGCGCCGCCGGGGTCATCGTCCCGACCGTCGCGGTGCTCCAGCGGGCGAGCGCCAGGACGAGGACGGCGAGGCCGGCCAGGAGGCGGTCCGCGGACCTCACCTCCGCGCCATCTCCCTCACGATCGACTGGACCTCGGCAGGGTCGGGGCCGCACCGCGCGCGCACCTTGCCGTCCTTCTCGACCAGGAGCACGGCGGGCGCCCGCGTCACCTGGAAGCGGCGCACCAGCTCGCCGCGGCGGTCGAACACGAACGGCAGCGTGCCGTTGAGCGCCGGGAAGTCGCGGCCGACCTCGGAGCGCCTCTCCTGAAACACGATGACCGCCCCCGGCCAGCCACCCTGTTCCGCCGCGGCCTCGACCCCGGGGATCAGCTTCGCGAACTCCTCGGAGTGGGGCAGCCAGGAGTTCCAGAACACCAGCACGACCGGGCCCCGCGACAGCAGCTTCGGCAGCGAGAACGCCGCGCCGCCGGCGACCTGAAGGTCGTCGCCGCCGCTCAAGACGGCGGTGGCCAGCAGCAGCGGGACGGCCGCGAACCTCATCTTGTCATGCTAGCAAATTCGACGGGACCCCGCGCCGGGTCGGACCACGGCCCGGCGCGGGGGGCCGGCTCAGTGCAGCCGCGTCGCGGCGGCGGCGTCGCACCCGGTCGCGAACACGGCGTCGAGGTCCAGGTTCTCGGAGCGCAACCGGTGCGGCCGCTGGTGCAGGTAGTTGTAGCGCACGCCGTAGGAGAGCAGGGCGCCCTCGAGCAACCTGCGGCCGCGGTACAGGCGCGACATCACGGTGCCGACGGGGATCGCCAGAATGTCGGCGATCTCCTTGTACGCGTACCCCTCGATGTCCGCGAGCAGTACGACCACCTTGTAGTTGTGCGGCAGGGCGGTCAGGGCACGCCGAACCTCGCCGTCGAGCGTCGACTCCATCAGCTCTTCTTCCGGGGTCCGGGTGGCGGTGGCGGTGGTTGGGAGGACCGCCGACTCGAACGTCTCCTCGAGCTCGGCAAAGTCCACCTGCGCCGGAAGTTGCTTGCGTCTCCGGTACTCGTTGATGAACGTGTTCTTCAGGATCTTGAACAACCACGCTTTGAGGTTGGTGCCGGGCGAGAACGACGCGTAATGCCGGTACGCCTTGAGGTAGGTCTCCTGCAGGAGGTCTTCGGCGTCCTCCGCGCTGCGAGCCAGGCGCAGCGCCGTCTTGAATAGCTGGTCACGGTAGGGAAGCTCGGCGTTCTCGAAGTTCCAAACACCCTGTTCGGTCATGCTCGCCTCCACGCCCGGTATGCTAATTGAGTCAGAGTTCAAATGTCAATACCTCGACAAAACATGGACGCTGTCGCATCACATGGCCGGAGACGGCCCACCGGTGGAAGAGCCGGCGTCAGCGGCGGCGCGGCTTCCGCGGGTCACCGACGGCGACGGCGAACCCGTGTTGGAGCAGAAGCGGCGGCGGGAGGCGAAAATGGACACAGCCCGGCCCGCCGGAGCGGCGGGCCGGGCGATCGCGCTTCAAATCGGGCGCGGCCGGGCGGCCGCGGGGGTCACTTGCCGAGAATCATGAAGGCGATCACGAGGGCGTAGATCACCAGCGACTCGATGAACGCCACGCCGAGCAGCATGGTGATGCGCACCGGGCCGGCGGCGCCCGGGTTGCGCCCCATGCTCGTGCACGCCGAGGCCACGGCCTTCCCCTGGCCGAACGCTCCGGCGAACGCCGCAACGCCGAGGACCAGCGCCGCCGCGATGAACTTCCACGCGTCGCGCATTCCGGATGCCCCGGCGCCGCCCTCGTCGGCCGCGAGAACGGGAGCCGCAAGGCTCAACAGAACCAGCCCGATCATCACCACCAGCATCTTCTTCTTCATCGAGTTTCCTCCTTCGCGGGTTTGGCTTCTCCTAATGCTCTTCGGCCACGGCTCCGGAGACGTAGACCGTGGTCAGCATGACGAAGATGAACGTCTGGATAAGGGCCCCGAGGACCCCGAGGCCCATCATCGCGGGAACGAAGAACGGCAGGATGACGAGGAACATGCCGGTGGCGGTGTGCTCTCCGAAGATGTTGCCGAACAAGCGCAGGGCGAGCGAGAGCACGCGCGCCAGGTGCGAGATGATCTCGATCGGCACCATCAGCGGGAACAGCCACCACACCGGTCCCACGAACTGCTTGGCGTACTTGACAGGACCCAACCGGCGGAGCCCCACGATGTTGTAGAAGAGGAACGCGGTCAGCGAGAGGGCGAACGTCGTGCTCGTGTTCGCCGTCGGAGGCTGCAGGAAGAAGATCAGACCGAACGCGTTCGAGATGAAGATGAAGAACGCGAGGGCCACGATGAACGGCACGAACTCCCGGCCGCGGCCGTGGCCGACGACATCCTCTGCGAGGTTCGACAGACCCGAGAGCAGCAGCTCGAGCGCCTGCTGCAGGCTCGACGGGCGCTCGAGCGAGTAGCTCCGCCGCGCGGCGAGCACGAGCGCGGCCACCAGCACGACCACGAGCATCGCCATGATCACGTGGTCGGGGAGCCAGACGCCCGCCTCCCCCTCGAGGCCCATCGCCTTCTGCCACGCGGGAGCGGGAACGCCCAGCAACGCCACCAGCAGGGCGTTCACCGGGTGGAACAGGATCGAGAGTTCATGGTGCACCGGCGCCTACCCTCCCGGAACCGTGCCCGGCGGACCCCGCGCTCGCAAAGCTCATCGCGACCAGGAAGCACGCGACGCCCACCGCCACGGCCCAAAGCTCGATACGTCTGCGCATCAGGTACCAACCGACGAACAACCCGCCCCACAACGCCAACCGCGCTGCCGCCAGCCCGACGACGCCCCGCGTCAGATGGGAGGCGCCCGGCTGAAGCATGCGGCCGAACAACCCTTCCAGCAAAAACGCGTTGATGATACCGACGCCGGCGGTGACGGTCAAGGCGAGCGCGTTCCATGGTCCGCCCAGCCACCCGACCGCCGAGGCGGCGGCCAGCGTCAGCGGAATCCCGGGCCGCAGCGCTTGGCGGGCGAGCATCCTAGCTTTCCCGGTTGCCGTTCTTCGCCGCCTCGTCCTCCTCGCGACCGATCCGGAGTGCGGTCCGGATGGCGTTGAGAAAGCCCCCGGCGATCCCGAACGCGGTGAAGACGACCGTAAGCCAGGGCGCGGTCGAGAAGACGCGGTCGAGCCAACGTCCGGCGAAGAAGCCGATGCCCATCGCGATCGGAAACGCGAGCCCGATGGATGTGGCATCGGCGATGCGCCGGATCGAGGCGGCCGACCGTCCGGGGCGCTCGTCGGTCACGGCAACCCCAAAACCCCCACCGTGGCGCGCGCCGCCGCCAGGAACGGCGCCGGGAGCATCCCGATGACCAGCACCGCGGCGCCGCACACCCAGATGACGCGCTCGGTCCATGGGGCGGCCACCAACTCCGCGGGCTCGGCCCCGTCACCCTCGCGCAGGTACATCTGGAGCACGATGCGGAGGTAGTAGTAGAGCGAGACCGCCGACATCAGCACCGCGACCACCACCAGCCAGACGTACCCGGCGTTGACGGCGGCGGCGAACAGGTAGAGCTTGCCCATGAAGCCGGCGGTCGGCGGGATGCCGCCGAGCGAGAGCATGAACAGGAGCATGCCGAACGCGGCGGCCGGATGTCTGCGCGCGAGGCCGGCGTAGTCGGCCACGGTCTCCCCCGCGTACCCGCGCGACTCGAGCATGATCACGAAGCCGAACGCGCCCAGGTTGGTCACGGTGTACACGAGCATGTAGAAGAGCACGCTGTTGGCACCGCTCGGCCCTCCCGCCACCAAGCCGACCAGCGCGTAGCCGGCGTGGGCGATCGAGGAGTACGCCAGCATGCGCTTCACGTTGTCCTGGATGAGCGCGGCGACGTTCCCCCAGATCATCGTGAGCGCGGCGGACACGCCAACCAGCCAGATCCACGAAGGAGCCAGGGGCGCGAGGCCGCCCAGGAAGACGCGCAGGAACATTGCGAACGCGGCGGCCTTGGGGCCCACCGACATGAACGCGGTGATCGGCGTGGGGGCGCCCTCGTAGACGTCCGGCGTCCAGACGTGGAACGGAACCGCCGCGACCTTGAACAGGAAGCCGCAGGCCAGCAGCGCGACCCCAACGGTGGCCGTCGGCGCGGGCTTAGCGCCACCGAGGACCCGGGCGAGCGTCGCGAGGTCGAGCGTCCCGGTCGCGCCGTAGATCAGCGACAACCCGTAGAGCAGGATCCCCGAGGACAGCGCTCCGAGCACGAAGTACTTCGCGGCGGCCTCGTGCGACTTGACCTCGCGGCGGAAGTACCCGGCGAGGACGTACGTCGAGAGCGCCATCAGCTCGAGGCCGACGTAGATCACCGCGAGGTTGACGCCCGAGGCCATCGTCATCATGCCGACGGTGGCGAACATGACCAGGGCGAGGTACTCGCCGGGCCGGTAGTCGTTGCGCTTCAGGTAATCGTGCGACAGCAGCACGACCAGCGCGGCGGTGAGCAAAAACAGCGCCTTGAAGAAGATGGCGAAGTGGTCGAGCGCGAACATCCCGGAGAAGAAGTGCGCGGCGGGGTCGGTGGCGCCGGCGGCGAGCCAGAGCGTCACCCCGGTGGCCGCGAGGGCAAGCACGGCCCCGGCGCTGAGGAGGCCATGCCGGGACCTGCCCGAGGCAAGCCCCGCCAGCAGGACCACCATGGCCAGCGTCGCCAGCACCAGCTCGGGAAGCAGGGCGATGAGGTCCGGGCGCATGGTCTCAGTGCTCCTGGGGGTGCGCGGCGGGGGGCGCCGTGGGGAGCTCGAACGCCGGGCGGTTCAGGTAGCCGGGGTCCACGGCCTCGACGACCCGCTTGATCGACGGCTCCAGGATCCTGAAGAACGGCTTGGGGTAGATCCCGATCCAGAAGCACAGCACGATGAGCGGGATGAGCGTCCACTGCTCGCGCAGGTTGACGTCCTTGAGCGCCTTGTTCTCCTCGTGCGTGATCTCCCCGAAGAACACCCGCTGGTAGAGCCAGAGCATGTACCCCGCGCCGAGCACCAGTGAGGTGGCCGCGATCACGGCCCACGTCGTCGAGCGGTTGAACACGCCCACCAGGATCGTGAACTCGCCGATGAAGCCGTTGAGCGTCGGCAGCCCGATCGAGGCCATGGTGATCACCATGAACATCATCGCGTACACGGGCATGACCTTGGCGATGCCGCCGTAGTCCGCGATCATGCGGGTGTGGCGGCGTTCGTACACGATCCCCACGAGCAAGAAGAGGCCGCCCGTCGAGAGACCGTGGTTGATCATCTGCAACACCGACCCGGTGAGCCCCTGGGGGTTCAACGCGAACATCCCCAGCATCACGAACCCGAGGTGCGAGACCGAGGAGTACGCGACCAGCTTCTTCATGTCCTTCTGCGCCATCGCCACCAGGGCACCGTAGACGATGCCGATGATCGCGAGCGCCACGACCCACGGCACCGCCTTGCGCGTCGCGTCGGGAAGCAGCGGCAGCGAGAACCGGATGAAGCCGTACGTCCCCATCTTCAGCAAGACGCCCGCCAGGATCACCGAACCGGCGGTCGGCGCCTCGACGTGCGCGTCCGGCAGCCAGGTGTGGAACGGGAACATCGGCACCTTGATCGCGAAGCCGACGAAGAACGCGAGGAAGACCCAGAACTGCACGCCCGGCGGGATCTGGGTCGCGATCTTGAACAGGTCGGTGACGTCGAACGTCGGGGCATGACCCAGGCCCGGAAGGCCGAGCGCCTTGAGTCCGGTCGAGTTGTAGAAGTACAACGCCAGGATGCCGACCAGCATCAGCACCGAGCCGAACAGCGTGTAGAGGAAGAACTTGATCGCGGCGTACAGCTTGCGCGGCCCGCCCCAGATCCCGATCAGGAAGTACATCGGGACCAGCATCGCCTCCCAGAAGAGGTAGAACAGGATGAAGTCGAGGGAGATGAAGACGCCGAGCATGCCGGTCTGCAGGAGCAGCAGGAAGACGTAGTACTCCTTCTGCCGGTGCGTGATCGCCGTGAACGAGGAGTAGACGGCGATGAACCCGAGCAGCGTCGTGAGCAGGATCAGCAGCACCGAGATCCCGTCCACGCCGACGTGATACCGGGCGCCGACCGCGGGAATCCAGTCGTGCAGGTAGCTGAACTGGAACGCCGGGCCGGCCGGGTCGTAGAGGAACCACAGCGGCAGCGAGAGCACGAAGTCGAGCCCCGCTACCACCGTGGCCACCGTCTTGATCGCCGCGCTCTGCTCCTTGCGCAGCACGAAGACGATCACCAGCGCCCCGAGCAGCGGCACGTAGCAGATGACGTTCAGCAGGTTGGTAGCAAAACCCATCGCATCCCCCTCAGCGGCCCAGCCACAGGGCCGCCGCCACCATCAACACGAACCCCACGGTCATGACCAGCGCGTAGCCCTGGACGACGCCCCACTGCACGCGCCGGAGCCCGCGGCTGGCCCACCCGTACCCCGCGGCCACCAGGTTGACCAGGCCGTCCACGACGTTGAGGTCGAACAGCCCGGAGAAGAACGAGGTGCCGACCGTGAGGTGGCGCGCCCCGTTGACTGCGCCGTCCACGACCCGTGCGTCGAACTCCCACGACCCGCGGGCGAGCTTCATCGTCCCCGCGATCACGGTGGCGTCGTACGCCTCGTCGACGTAGTACTTGTTGGCGACGGTCGTCACCAGGCCGGGGAACCGCTCGGCGAAGCGCCGCGGCCGCTCGAACGCCTCCCGACCGAAGTACCACCTGGTCGCGAGCCAGATCCCCGAGAGCGCGACCCCGACCGAGAGCGCGATCAGCAGCCACTCGACGCCCACGCCCACGTGGTGCCCTTCGACCTCGACCGGCGCCGCCACCGAGTGCAGCAGGCCCTCGAACCAGTTCAGCTTCGGCCCGAACATCCCCATCCCGAGGAAGCCGGCCGCGATCGATCCCGCGGCCAGGACCTGCAGCGGCACCGTCATGCTCCTCGGCGACTCGTGGAGGTGGTGCGCCTGCTCGTGGGTGCCCCGGAACTCGCCGTGGAACGTCATGTGCACGGCGCGGAACATGTAGAACGCGGTCATGAACGCGCCGGCGAGCCCGAGGGCCCAGAGCACGAGGTACACCGTCCCGTAGCCGTGCAGGTCGCCCGACCCGGCCGCGAACACCTTCGCCAGGATCTCGTCCTTGGAGAAGAAGCCGGCCAGAGGCGGGATCCCGGCGAGCGCCAGCGTCGCCACCAGGAACGTCCAGTACGTGGTCGGCATGTGCTTCTTGAGGCCGCCCATCGTGCGCATGTCCTGGTTTCCGGAGCAGGCGTGGATCACCGAGCCCGCGCCGAGGAAGAGGCAGGCCTTGAAGAACGCGTGGGTGAAGACGTGGAAGATGCCGGCGCCGAACGCCCCCGCCCCGGCCCCGAGGAACATGTAGCCGAGCTGTGAGACGGTCGAGTACGCCAGGACCTTCTTGATGTCGTTCTGCGCCAGGCCGATCGTCGCGGCGAACACGGCGGTGAGGCCGCCCACCAGCGCCACGACCAGCATCGCGGTCGGCGACAGCCGGAAGATGAAGTTGGTGCGGGCCACCATGTAGACGCCGGCGGTGACCATCGTCGCGGCGTGGATCAGCGCCGAGACCGGCGTGGGGCCGGCCATCGCGTCGGGGAGCCAGACGTACAGCGGCAGCTGCGCGGACTTCCCGATCGCGCCGACGAACAGCAGCAGCGCGATCGGGGTCGCCGCCGCCGCGAACCTCGCCGGATCGGCCTCGATCGCCGCCTGCAGCGCGGCGAAGTCGACGGTGCCGAACACCTTCACCGTCCAGAAGATGGCGAGCAGGAAACCGAAGTCGCCGATGCGGTTGACGATGAAAGCCTTCTTGCCCGCCGCCGCGCACCAGTCCTTCTCGAAGAAGAAGCCGATCAGGAGGTAGCTGCACAGGCCCACGCCCTCCCACCCCACGAACATGACGGCGAGGTTGGCGCCGAGCACGAGGGTGAGCATCGCGAACATGAACAGGTTCAGGTACGCGAAGTAGCGCGCGTACGGCCGCTCCCCCTCGCCGTGCATGTACCCCACCGAGTAGACGTGGATGAGGAACCCGACGAACGTGACGAAGAACAGCATCACGGCGGAGAGCGCGTCGATCCGCAGGGCGAAATCGATCGAGAGGTTGGCGAGAAGGCCGTCGGTCGTGTGGCCGAAGCCGGCCGGAATCCAGGTGAACAGCCGGTCGACGTGCACGGCGGCGGTGCCGACCGATGCGGCCCAGTCGATGATGGCGGCGAACGCCGCGACCATCGCGAGCCCGGAGCCGGTCAGGGCCACGGCCGAGGTCGCGCGCCGCGACCAGCCGCGCCGGTTGCCGACCAGACCGTTGACCGCCGCCCCGAGCAGGGGGAAGAGCGGGATCAGCCAGAGCAGGTCTTTCATCGGCTATCCCTCCATCACGTTGACCTGGTCGAGGTTCACCGTCTGCTTGAGACGGACCAGGGCGACGATGATGCCGAGGCCGATGGCGGCTTCCGCGGCCGCGATCGTGATCACGAACACGGCGAACACCTGCCCGGTGAGGTCCCCGAGTTGGCGGGAGAACGCGATGAAGTTGAGGTTCGCGGCGTTGAGGATCAGCTCGACGCACATCAGGACGGTGATGAAGTTCCGCCGCACCGCCATGCCGACGACGCCGAGCGTGAACAGCGCGAGCGACAGCGCGAGGACGTGCGTGGTGCCGATCATGCGCCCCCCTCCTTCCCGGTCTCCTTGCGGCCCATCACGATCGCGCCGATCATCGCGACCAGGAGCACGATCGAGACCACCTCGAACGGCAGGAGGTAGTCGCGGTAGAGGCTCCACCCGACCGCCTCGGTGTTGCCGAGCGGCGCCCCGGCTACCAGGCGCAGCGCGGCGCCGTCCGCCGGCGGCGCGCTGGACGCGGCCCAGATCCCGACGCCGACCAGCGCCGCGAGCAGCCCACCGAGGACGACCGCGGCCGGCACCAGGCGGCGCACGTACTGCGGCTCGTCCGGGATCTCGCGCGCCTTCACCAGCATGATCACGAACAGGAACAGCACCATGATCCCGCCGGCGTAGATCAGGACCTGCACGGCGGCCAGGAACTCGGCCTGCATCAGCACGAACACCCCGGCCACCGCGAGGAAGGTGCCGAGGAGCGAGAGCGCCGCGTGCACCGGGCTCCGAAACGCGATGACCCCGACGGCGCCGGCGAGAGCGACCGCCGCCAAGCAGTAGAAGACGATCTCGGCGAAGTGAACGAGGAACCAGTCCATCACACCCCCTCCTTCCTGGCCTCGTCACCCCCGGGTTTCGGCGCAGTCTCCAGGGGCTCGGTCGCCTCGGGGTTCGCCTGCTGCTTGGCCGACTTCCCGGATGGGTCGTCGGGCAGCATGCCCTGGTTCGGCGTCACGACACCCGGGTAAGGCACGACACCGTCCCAGTTCTGCAACCGCTCCTTGTTGAAGTAGAGCCGCTCGTTGCGTTCGTAGGCCGCCATCTCGTAGGTCTTGGTGGTGAGCCAGATCGCCTCGGGGACGGTCGGGCACGCCTCCTCGCAGAGGCCGCAGAACATGCAACGTTTGACATCGATGTCGTACCACTGGAGGACCTGCTTCTTCTTCTTGCGGCCGTCGACCTCGAGCTCGACGAAGCGGCTGGCGATGTGGATGATGTTGATCGGGCACGCCTTGGCGCAGGCTTGGCAGACGATGCAGCGCTCCTCGGAGAAGCCGAACATCCCGCGGAAACGGTCCTTGGGGACCGGCTTCACCTCGGGGTACTGGATCGTCGCCTTGCGCTTGAAGAGGAAGCGCCCGGTGACGCCGAGCCCCTGGGCGAGCTCGAACGGCACGAGTGATGCAAGGAAACCCCAGAAGCCCATCAACGGCCTCCGATCAACAGCACGCCGAGCCCGACCGCCATCAGGTTGACCAGGCTCACCGGGATGAACACCTTCCAGCCGAGGTCCATGAGCTGGTCGAAGCGGTAGCGCGGGAACGTGCCGCGAAACCAGATGTAGACGAAGAGGAACGCCGCCATCTTGAGGACGAACCAGGCGATGGGCGGGACCCACGCGAGCGCCGGCGACCCCCACACCGCCGCCAGCCAGTTCGGGAACGGCGGCAGCCAGCCGCCGAGGAAGAGCACCGTGGCGATCGAAGAGATCACCACCATGTTGGCGTACTCGGCGAGGAAGTAGAAGGCGAACTTCATCCCCGAGTACTCGGTGTGGAACCCGGCCACCAGCTCCGACTCCGCTTCGGGAAGGTCGAACGGGTTGCGGTTGGTCTCGGCGACGCCGCACATGAAGTAGATGAAAAACGCCACGATGCCGGGGACGAAGTACCACACGCCGGCCTGTTTCTGCGCCTCGACGATCTTCACCAGCGACAGGCTGTTCGCCATCAGCAGCACGGTGACCACCGACAGGCCCATCGGCACCTCGTACGAGACGAGCTGCGCGGCGGAGCGGAGACCGCCCATCATCGAGAACTTGTTGTTGGAGGCCCAGCCGCCGAGGATCACGCCGTAGACCCCTATCGACGAGACCCCGAGGATGAAGAGGATGCCGATGTTGACGTCGGTCAGGTACGGCTCCACCTCGAACCCGAACAGCTTGAAGGCGGGCCCGAACGGGATCACCGAGAACACGACCAGGGCCGGCGCGACGACCAGCACCGGACCGAGGAAGTAGACGAGCTTCTCGGCGCGGGTCGGGACGATGTCCTCCTTCACCAGGAGCTTGAGCGCGTCCGCGATCGGCTGCAGCCAGCCGCGCGGGCCGACGCGGTTCGGCCCGATGCGGATTTGCATGTAGGCAAGGACCTTGCGCTCGAAGAAACTCATGTACGCCGCAATCAGGATGACCGCCAGGAGGATCACGACGATCTTGATCAGCGGCACCAGGAGAAACGCTACCCAGGGGTTCGCCATGGCCGCTCCCTACCGGTCGATCTCGCCGAGGACGATGTCGAGGGTGCCGATCACCGCGATCAGGTCGGCGACCAGGAGTCCGCGCACCATCTCGGGGAGGGCCTGCAAATTGATGAAGCACGCGGGCCGCACGTGCAGGCGGTACGGGTTGGCGGCGCCGTCCGACACCACGTAGAAGCCGAGCTCCCCTTTGGGGCTCTCGACCGAGAAGTAGGCCTCGCCCTTGGGCGGCTTGATCATCTTCGGAACCTTGGCCATGACCGGACCGTCCGGCAGCTTGGCGAGACACTGCTGGAGGATTCGCACCGACTGCCGCATCTCCTCCATCCGCACCAGGTAGCGGTCGTACGTGTCGCCGTTCGCGCCGATCGGGATCTCGAAGTCGTACTCGTCGTAGCGGTCGTAGGGGAACACCTTGCGGACGTCCCACTTCACGCCGGAGCCCCGCAGCGGCGGTCCGGTCAACCCCCACTCGATCGCGCTCGCGGCGGAGATCACGCCGACGCCGACCGTGCGCAGCTTCCAGATCCGGTTCGTCGTGAGCAGGCGCTCCCACTCGGCGACGCGCGCCGGGAACTGGTCCACGAAAGCGCGGCAGCGGTCCGTCCAGCCGCCGGGCAGGTCGTACGGCTGGCCGCCGACCCGCATGCTGTTCAGGGTGAGGCGGGCGCCGCAGTACTCTTCGAACAGATCGAGGATCTTTTCCCGCTCCTCGAAGGTGTAGAAGAACGGCGACTGCGCGCCGATGTCGAGCGCATGGGTGCCGAGCCAGATGGTGTGCGACGCGATGCGCTGCAGCTCCGCCAGCATCACCCGGATGGCGGACGCCCGCGGCGGCACCGTCACCCCCATGACCTTTTCGACGACGCCGACCAGCGCCTGGTTGTTGGTCGCGGCCGCGGTGTAGTCGAGCCGATCCGTGTGGGGGATCGTGCCGTTGTACGTCTCGTGCTCGAAGATCTTCTCGGTGCCGCGATGCAGGTAGCCGATCACCGGCTTGGCGTCCACGATGCGCTCGCCGTCGAGCCTGAGCAGCACGCGCAGCACGCCGTGCGTCGCCGGGTGCTGGGGACCGAATGAGATCTCCATCTCCTCGCTGTCGGGGAACGGCTTGCTCGGCTCGAGGTTCGCCATCACTTCCCCTCCCCGCCGGCGGCAGGGCCGCCCCCGGGCGGGTAGACGTCCGGGTAGATCGCGGCACCGGTGTCGATCCCCTCCAGGGGAAAGTCCTTGCGCAGCGGGTGGCCGTTGAACCCCTCCCAGGTCAGGATGCGCTCGAGGTTGGGGTGGCCCGCGAAGTAGACCCCGAACATGTCGAACACCTCGCGCTCCATCCAGTCTGCGACCTTCCACACCCCGGTCACCGAGGGCACTTCGGCGTCCGCGCCAGCCCGCACCTTCAGGCGCAGGCGGACGGAGTCGGCGTGGCGGTGCAGCCAGTAGACGACGTCGAAGCGACCCTCGGGACGGTCCTGCCAGTCCACCGCCGTGAGGTCGACGAGAAAGGCGTATCCGAGCTTCTCCTTGCACGCCCGGCCGATCTCCGCGATGCGCTCGCGGGCGACCGTGACCGTCACCTGGCCCGCGAACTCCACCGCTTCGATCACCGCGTCGGCAGCCGCCGCGGCGAGCTCCCTCACCTGGGCGTGTTCACGGGCATCCCCGGGAACCGGCAAGACTGGCTTCTCCTCCCAGGGCGGCTTGGGCGCCGCTGGGGGCTGGGGTGACGCCGGGGCCGCGCCCGACGGGTTGTCCTGTTCACTCACGGCTGCCTCCTTGGAAGCGAGTCGACAGCTGCCCTCACGATCAACCGCGAACCCGCCCGGCGCATCTCGATCAGATCGCTCTCTTGGCGATGGTCATGCGGTCGATCTTCTTCTGCAACTGCATCAGCCCGTAGATGAGCGCCTCGGGGCGGGGCGGGCAGCCGGGCACGTAGACGTCCACCGGGATCAGCCGGTCGACGCCTTGCGTCACCGCGTACGTCTTGTAGGGACCGCCGCAGGTCGCGCACGAGCCCATCGCCAATACCCACTTGGGCTCGGGCATCTGGTGGTAGAGGCGCGTGACGATCGGCGCCATCTTCTCGGTCACCGTGCCCGCGACCAGCATCAGGTCCGACTGGCGCGGCGTGCCGCGGAAGACCTCCATTCCGAACCGCGACAGGTCGAAGCGCGGGTCCATCGCGGCCATCATCTCGATCGCGCAGCAGGCGAGTCCGAACTGCATCGGCCATACCGAGCCCCGGCGCGCCCAGTTGATGACCGTATCGTACGTGCTGATCAGGACGTTGGACTCGAAGCGGTTTTCGATCAGACCCATTGCAGCGCCCCCCGCCGCCAGGCGTAGACGTACCCCACGACGAGAATGCCGAGGAACACCAGCATCTCCACGAAGCCGAAGAGCGCGAGCTTGCGGAACATCACCGCCCACGGGAACAGGAACACGGTCTCGACGTCGAACACGACGAACAAAACCGCGATCAGGTAGTACCGCACCGAAAAGCGGTAGTCGTGCGCCTCGCTCGTGATCGGGTTGCCGCACTCGTACGGTTCGAGCTTGATCGGGTCGTAGCGCCCGGCGCGGAGGAGCCAGGCGAAGACGAACGTGATCAAGGGAAACGCAATGGCAATGACGATGAAGAGCAGGACGGGTATATAGGCGTTCACTCCCCCTCCCCAGCGCGTCATGATAGCGTCATGTTTCACAAAGTCAATCAACGCAATGGAATTTGAGCATCATTCTCGCTTTTCGGCGGCGTGATGCTCCGGGGGCTGCGGCCAGCGGGCGCATCTCCAGCTGTGATCTTCGTCAACGAGAGGGCAGACCCGCACCTGCTTTCACCTCGATTGCGCAGCGGGGAAAGTCGCTTGACATGTCATCGCACCCGATCTAGATTCGCAACCAGGTCGTGGACGCAATCTGGCGTTTCTGAGATTTCCGCGAGGCCGCATCTCCTCGCGGGAATGTGAACGTCACGGGGTGGCCGGAAGGGCGGGCGACGCGGGCGTCTCCCTCGTTCCACCGCTGCCACACCTTGTCCCGTGCGCTTCGCGGGTTTCAAACCGGTGAACTGCCGCGAGCGGGGCCGTCTTGGCGGCTGCCCCTCCCAATTCACCAGGGCGATCCCGAGGGCCCGGCCCGGGGGGGACAGATGGAATGTTCTGAGTGTCTTCGCGTCTTCGAAGAGATCGGCAACGCGCTCAACACTCCGATCGACACCGTGGAACTCCTCGAGTTGGTCTCGAGATCGGTGGTCGAACACTTTCATCTCAAAGGGTGTCACTTCCGCCTCTTGAGCCGCGATCAGAAGATCCTCGAGCACGTCGCTTCGTACGGCCTGAGCCGCGAGTACCTCGACAAGGGCTTCGTCGAAGCCGACCGCAGCGTCTCGGAGGCGCTCGACGGCGAAACCGTCATGGTGGTTGATTGCGCCTCGGATCCGCGGATTCAGTACCCCCAAGCCTGCGCCAGGGAGGGCATCGTTTCGATGCTCACCGTCCCCCTGAGGTCCCGGGGCCAGGTCATAGGCGTCGTTCGCCTTTCGACCGGTCAGGCGAGGGAGTTCAGCATCCAGGAACGACAGATCTTCGAGGTCGTCGCCTCGTTTTGCGCCAGCGCGGTGGTGCACTGGATGTTCCACTCGATCGTCGCCAACGTGACCGAGGCGATCCGGGCGTCGCTGGACCTTCACGCGGTGCTCGAGTCCGTCGCGCGCGTCATCACCGAGGATTTGCGCGCGCGGGGGTGCTTCATCGAGATCCTCGACGCCAAACGGAAGAACCTCGAGCTGCACGCCGCCTACGGCCTGTCGCAACGCTTTCTCGACCGGGCGGCCAGGGAACCCGGCGAAGCCATGAGAGAGGCTTTGGCGCGCTCGTGCGTGCTCGTCCTCGATGCCCGTTCGGATCCCCGGGTCCCGTACCGGGGCGAGGCCGCGACCGAGGGTGTCGGTTCAATCCTCTACGTTCCGCTCGCCGTCCACGACACCCCGGTCGGGGTGCTGTGCGTCTGCACGCATCACATCTACGAGTTCTCGGAGGATGAGGTGTTCCTCATGAAGGGGGTGGGCGACCAGTGCGCGTTCGCCATTCGGAACGCCCAGATGTTCGCGGCCGTCAAGGGCCAGTACCAGGAGCTCGTCGACGACTTCCAGAAGTGGTTTCAGCAGTACCAGACGTTCCCGGGGACACCGGGCCCCCAGAGCTGACGCCTCCCTTCAGCCTGTCCGCGCGGCTCAGACCTTGGATCCAACGCCCTGGCGCGTGACGAGAAGACGGTTCAACGACCCCGAGCGCAGCCCCTCGAGGTCGAGCGCCACGAACGCGAACCCGGCGGCGCGCACGCGTCGGACGATCTCGTCCGCGAGGCCGTCCGCGAGCACGCGCGCCATTCCTTCCTTCGGGAGTTCGATGCGCGCCGTGCTGCCGTGGTGGCGCACCCTCACCTCGCGGAAGCCGAGCTCCGCGAGCGCGGTCTCGGCGCGGCCGATCTGCTCGAGCTTCTCGCGGGTGATCGGCTCCCCGTACGGCACGCGCGAGGCAAGGCACGGGCTCGAGGGTTTGTCCCACACCGGGAGGTCGAGCGCCTTGAGCGCCTCCCGCACCGCGGCCTTGCCGATCCCGAGCTCGGCGAGCGGCGAGCGCACCGCGAGCTCCGCCACGGCACGCCTCCCCGGGCGGTAGTCCGCGCCGTCGTCGGCGTTGGTGCCGTCGAGAACGGCCGCAAGGCCGCGCGCCTGCGCCATCGCGGCCAGGCGGCCAAACAGCTCCCCCTTGCACAGGTAGCAACGATCGGGCGGGTTGGCGGCGTAGCCGGGCACGGCGAGCTCCGAGTAGGCGATCTCCTCGTGGGCGATGCCGATGCGCGCCGCGAGCGCTGCGGCCGAATCCGCCTCGCGCGGCGGCAGGCTCTCGGACCGAGCGGTGACCGCAAGCGCGCGCTCGCCGAGCGCCGCGCGCGCGGCCCACGCCACCAGCGCCGAGTCGGCGCCCCCCGAGTAGGCGACGAGCGCGCCGCCGAGAGGCTCGAGGTGGGCGACCAGCCGGTCGTGCGTTGCCATCCGGCCAAGTGTAACCGCTGCCGCGCCAGCGTTCATCCCGCGACGAGGCGCAGCAGCCGCTCGCGCAGGAACGCCGCGAGGCCCTTGTGCCCCCCGCCCGCGTTCGCCACCGCCTCCTGGGCCGCCAGGTCCTGCTGCCGCGCGGCCATCCTTTCCGCGAGCTCCTGGGCAAGCTCCCCGTGTTCGGCGAGCAGGGCGGCGAACGCGCGACTGTCGACCTCGACCACCTTGAACGCGCGGACGGCGCGCACGGTGGCGGCGCGGGGGGCACCGGAAAGGAACGCCATCTCGCCGAACACCTCGCCGGCGCCGACCCGCGCGACCTCGGCGCCGCCGTGCTCCACCGCCGCCTCGCCGCTGGCGATCACGTAGAGCGCGCGAGAGTCCTCCCCCTCGCGCACGACCGCCTCTCCCGCCACGAACTCCTGCCAGTGCGAGCTCCCGGCGAGCGCCGCGATCGCCCCTCCGGGGAGGCCGGCGAACAGCGCGCAGCGGGCGAGCGCGGCCCGGGCCATCCCCAGGGGATCCGCCTCCGCCCTGCTTGCGGCAACCATGTGCACGCTGCGCTGCGGGTACGGGATCTCCATCCCGGCGCGCTTGAGTGCGGCGTGGGCTCTGGTGTAGAAAGCGTCCGCGAGGTCGGACGACCGCCACGGCTCGCGCACCCAGAGCCGGCACTCGTACGTGACGGCGCTGTCGGCGAACTCGCGCACCAGGACCTGCGGGCCCGGCCGCGTCAGCACCTGGGGCAGGTCCGCGGCGACGCGGGCGAGGACCTCCTTGACGGCGTGCGGCGGCGCCTCGTACGCGACGCCGAGGCGCAACGGAACCGCCACCGGCTGGTCCCCCTCCCCGAGCAGCCGGACGCGCGAGCGCGCGACCTGCGAGTTCGGGATCAGCACCCGCTCGCCCAGGGTGGTGCGCAGCACGAGCGAGCGCCAGCCGAGCTCGAGGACCTCGCCGACGACGCCGTCGATCTCGATCCAGCCGCCGGCCTGGAAGCGCTGCTCCCAGGTGAGGGCGAGCCCCGACAGGAGGGTCCCGAGCGTCTCCTGGAGGGCGAAGCCGAGCACGACGGTGAGTACGGCGGCCGACCCCAGCAGGGTCCCGACCTCGATTCCGAGCGACGCGCGCAGGATCACCGCAGCCAGCAGGAGGTAGAGGACCAACGCGATCACGTCGCGCGCCAGGCGGGGCACCTGGATCTCGAAGCGGCGGATCAGCAGCCACTCGAAGAGGAGGAGCAGCGCCATCCGCATCAGGAGGTAGCCGAGGGCCAGAAGCACGATGACCGCCGACCAGCCCTCCCACTTCCCGCCCACGCCGGTCGAGCGAACGGCCCACTGGGCGACCGCCGCCGCCGCCAGGAACGCCAGCCCGCCCGCCAGGCGGCCTACGAGTTTGGAGTGCGCCACCCGGCCCAGAACGAGGGTGGCGAACGCCGCCGCGCCCGCAATCAGGATCAACGTGTCGCTCATGCTCCGCCGATTGTACGGCCAACTCCCCGGCGATGGGGGAATCATTTTCGACCGCCAGGACTTACCATAGGGCCATGAGCGACGAGTCCAGGAGCGCCGAGTCGTTCGGCCCCAACGTCTGGCTGATCGACGAGATGTTCCGCGAGTTCCAGGAACATCCCGAGTCGGTGAGCGAGAGCTGGCGCGAGTTCTTCTCCGACTACCGCCCGGCCGTCGGCCGCGCCGCGCCGCCGCCCGCGGCGCCTGCCGCGGCGGCGCCCGGCCGGCTGGAGAGGGCGCCTGTCCCCACCGCGGCGCCGATCGTCGGACCGGCCAGGCGCCTGGTCGAGAACATGCAGGCGAGCCTCGGCGTCCCCACCGCCACCTCGGTTCGCACGATCCCGGTGCGCGTGCTCGAGGAGAACCGCTGGTTGATGAACCAGCACCTCGCCGAGCTCAGCGGCGGCAAGGTCAGCTACACGCACCTGCTGGCATGGGCGCTGGTCACGGCCCTCGACGAGATGCCGGGGATGCGGTCGATCTTCGTCGAGGTCGAGGGCGCGCCGCACCGGCTCACGGCCGGGCACGTGAACTTCGGCGTCGCCGTGGACATCGAGCGCCGCGACGGCAGCCGTGGCCTCGTCGTGCCGAGCATCAAGCACGCGGAGACCCTCGAGTTCGCGACGTTCTTCGCGGCCTACAACGAGCTGATCCGCCGCGCTCAGGGAGGCCAGCTCGTCCCCGAGGACTTCGCCGACACCACCGTCTCCCTCACGAACCCGGGGATGCTGGGCACGACGCAGTCGGTGCCCCGCCTGATGGCCGGCCAGAGCCTGATCGTCGCCGCCGGCGCCATCGGGTACCCGGCCGAGTACCAGCTCGCCGACCCCGCTGCGCTCGCCCGCCTGGGCGTGAGCAAGGTGTGTACGCTGACCTGCACCTACGACCACCGCGTCATCCAGGGTGCCGAGAGCGCCGAATTCCTCGGCCGCGTCGCCGCGCTGCTCGCCGGCGAGGGCGGTTTCTACGACCGGGTCTTCACCTCGCTCGCCGTGCCCCACGAGCCCGTGCGCCTCGCGCCGGACACCAACCCGTACTTCTCCGACCGCGGCGTCGACGCGCTGGTGCGCAAGCAGGCCGGCGTGCTCGGGTTGGTCAACATGTACCGCGTGCGCGGGCATCTCGTGGCGCACATCAACCCGCTGTCCACCGAGATCCCGACCCACCCCGAGCTCGAGCTCGAGCGCCACGGCCTCACCCTGTGGGACCTCGAGCGCGAGTTCTACAGCGGCGGCGTGGGCGGCCGCGAGCGCGCGGGCCTGCGCGAGATCGTCCGCATCCTGCGCGAGGCCTACTGCGGCACGCTCGGGGTCGAGTACATGTTCATCCAGGAACCGGACCAGAAGGCCTGGATCCAGAAGCGCGTCGAGGGCGCCGACCCCGCCGTGTGGCTCGACGCGCCGGCCAAGCGCCGCGCCCTCGCGATGCTCAACGCCGCCGAGGCGTTCGAACGCTTCCTGCACACCAAGTACATCGGCCACAAGCGCTTCTCGCTCGAGGGGCTGGAGGCGCTCATCCCGATGCTGGACCGCGTGCTCACCGGAGCGGTGCAGGCCGGGATCGCCGAGGTCGTACTGGGGATGGCTCATCGCGGGCGCCTCAACGTCCTGGCCAACATCCTCGGCAAGAGCTACGAGAAGATCTTCCGCGAGTTCGAGGGGAACATCGACCCGCTCTCGCGCGAGGGGACCGGCGACGTCAAGTACCACCTGGGCGCCACCGGCACCTACGCCAGCCCGGGCGGCGGCCAGCTGCGGATCACGATGGCGTCCAACCCCAGCCACCTCGAGGCCGTGGACCCCGTGGTCGAGGGGATGGCGAGGGCGCTCCAGGACGTCAGGGGCGACGCCGCCCACGAGCAGGTCCTCCCGGTGCTCGTCCACGGCGACGCCGCGTTCGCGGGCCAGGGTGTGGTCGCCGAGACGCTCAACATGAGCGCCTTGTCCGGCTACCGCACCGGGGGCACGGTGCACATCGTCGTGAACAACGGGATCGGGTTCACGACCTCGCCGGCCGACGCGCGCTCGTCGGTGTACGCGACGGACGTGGCGAAGATGGTCCAGGCGCCGGTCTTCCACGTCAACGGCGAGGACCCCGAAGCGTGCGTCCACGTCATGGACCTGGCGCTGGCGTTCCGGCGCGAGTTCGCCAAGGACGTCGTCGTGGACGTGGTCGGCTACCGCCGGTGGGGGCACAACGAGGCCGACGAGCCCGCATACACGCAGCCGATCATGTACGCCAAGATCCGCGACCGGCGGTCCGTGCGCAAGCTCTACACCGAGCGTCTGGTCAACCGCGGCGACCTCACCCTCGCCGAGGCCGAGGCCGCCCTCAAGGACTTCCAGGACCGCCTCGAGGCGGCGTTCGCCGCCACCCATGAGATCGCTCCACCCGCGGTCGATCCGGCGCCGCCGGGGACGGCGTCCGCCGCGCCCGAGCCGCCGCCTCCGCCGGTGCCGCCCGCCGCGCTCCGGGCGATCGCCGAGCGCGCCACCAGCGTCCCGGACGGCTTCCGCGTCCACCCCAAGCTCGCCCGTCAGCTCGAGCAGCGCCGCCGGATGCTCGACGATGGGGCCGTGGACTGGGGGACCGCCGAGATGCTGGCGTTCGGTTCGCTCCTGCGGGAAGGGGTCCCCGTCCGGCTCTCGGGTCAGGACTCCAGGCGCGGCACGTTCTCGCAGCGCCACGCGGTGCTCGTCGACCAGGACACCGGCGCGGAGTACACGCCGCTGCAGCACCTCGACGTGGGCCAGGCCCCGTTCCTCGTCTACGACTCGCTGCTCTCCGAGTACGCGGCGCTCGGTTTCGAGTACGGCTACTCGGTGATGCGCCCCGACGCGCTCGTGCTCTGGGAGGCGCAGTTCGGCGATTTCGCCGACGGCGCACAGATCATCATCGACTCCTTCGTCGCCGCCGCCGAGGAGAAGTGGGGGCAGCGCAGCAACCTCGTGCTCCTGCTCCCCCACGGCGCGGAGGGCCAGGGTCCGGAACACTCGAGCGCGCGCCTCGAGCGCTTTCTGCAGCTCGCCGCCGGCGACCGCCTCCGGGTGGCGGCGCCGAGCACGGCGGCGCAGTACTACCACCTGCTGCGCGCCCAGGCGTACGCCCGCCCCGCGGCCCCGCTCGTCGTGATGACGCCGAAGAGCCTGCTGCGGGCCGACGCGGCGAAGAGCCATGCCGGCGATTTCGCCGGCGCGTTCGAGCCGGTGCTCGCCGACCCGGAGCCGCCCGAGGCTCCGGATCGGGCGCTGCTGTGCAGCGGCAAGGTCGCGTTCGACCTGATCGCGCACCGCCACGCGCAAGGCGGCGCCGCGGCCGTGATCCGGGTCGAGCGCCTGTCGCCGTTCCCGGCCGAGGAGATCCGCGCGGCGCTCGAGCTGCTCCCGACGGTGCGGGAGCTGCGCTGGGTCCAGGAGGAGCCGGCCAACATGGGGGCGTGGGGGTTCGTCGCGCCGCGCCTCGCGGCGCTCGAGCCCGGCCTGCCGCTGGTCTACGTCGGCCGCCCCGAGAGCTCGAGCCCCGCCACCGGTTCCCACCGCATCTTCCTGGCGGAGCAGGAACGGGTCGTCCAGGGCGCATTCGGCGCGTAGGAGGAGAACCGCGATGGACCGAACCGGCGGCTCCCGATCGTACACCGTCATCTTCCTCGTGCTCGCGGCGCTCGGTATCGGGTACGTGTGCGTGCGGGTGCTGACGCCGTTCCTCGGCGCGATCGCCTGGGCCATCATCCTCGCCGTGGCGTTCCAGGGCCCGTGGACCTACCTCGAGCGCCGGATGCCGGACCGCCGCGGCCTGGCGGCCGCCCTGCTGACGCTCGCGATCGCCCTGCTCGTCCTGCTGCCGGCGGGTCTGTTCGCCGGCGTCCTGGCGAGCCAGACGATCGACGTCGCGAACCGCGTGTCGCACAAACTTTCGGACCTCCACGTCACGTCGTTCTCGGACGTCATCGCGCTTCCCAAGGTGGCCGACGCGCTCGACGGCATTCGCAGCCGCGCGGGGATCTCCAAGCCCGACTTCGAGAAGCTGGCGGCGGGGTTCGTCGCCAAGGCCTCCACGGCCGCGGCGCGGGTCAGCGGCAAGCTGGTGCTCGGGGTGTTCGACGTGGTCCTCACGTTCGTGCTCGTCATCTTCCTGCTGTTCTTCCTCTTCAAGGACGGCCGCGCGATGGCCGCAGCGGCGTTCGACATGCTGCCGACCGACCCCGACGGGCGCCGGCGCCTGAGCCGCTCGCTGCAGGCGATGCTGGCGGCGATCTTCCGCGGTTCGCTGCTGTGCGCCCTCGTCCAGGGGGCGTCGGGCGCTCTCGGCTGGTGGATCGCCGGCCTGCCGTCCCCCGCCCTCGCGGGCGCCGCGATGGGCGTGCTGTCGCTGCTGCCGGTGGGCGGCACCGCGATCGCGTGGCTCCCGGGGGCGATCTACCTCTGGAGCGCGGGGCGTGTCGGGTCGGCCGTCTTCCTGTTCGCCTGGGGTTTGGTGGTGACCTCGTTCCTCGCCGACAACGTCCTGCGGCCGATGTTGATCCGCGGCTCGGATGAGCTCTCCACCCTCGTCGTGTTCCTCGGCGTCTTCGGCGGCATCGCGGCGTTCGGCCTGCTGGGGATCTTCATAGGTCCGGTGGCGCTGGCGCTCGCCGTGACGCTGGTCGGGGTGATCCGGCAGGCGGCCGGGGCGGAGGCTCCGGCCGCGGCGGCGTGAGCCGCGAGCGCTCGTCCAGGCGCAGGCCCGGCCTTCACCGCCGGACCCGTCAGTCGAAGCTCAGGCGGTAGAGCGGGAACTGGTCGTCGCTGTCCGCGAGCCGGCACACGCCCCGGCCGCGCAGCCGCAGCCGCCGCTCGACCTCGAGCCTGCACTTCAGGCTGGTGCCGCGGTCCCCCTCCAACCGGCCGACGAACACCATCACGACGGGGCCGCCGGTCACCGGCGCAAAGCCGGTCTGCGGCCCGGTTTCAGGTACGGGTCTCAGTCCTCCCGCAGGGCGCTCCGCGTGTTCGACCTGGAAAATGCCTGCAAGCACCTCGCCGGTCTGCGGGTTAGTGCCACGAACCGTCGCCGATTCCTCTTTGACCGCGACCGTCACCGGGATCTCGGGGCCGCCCGGGACCCTCGTGAGCGTCCCTGCGCGCGTGACGACGCAGCCGCCGAGGAGCAGGGGGAGGACACTCGCCGCCAGTGCTGACCGCCACGACGTCACGCCCGCCTCCTTGCCGCGCCGCTTAGTCAATGATCCTAGCACTTCCAGAGGCCCGTCCAGGCGTCCAGCCGGCACGCAGCCGTGCCGGCGCCCGGCTCACGACCGTCCGGGGGCCGTCGTCTGGTCGGGGAATTCGGCGCGATAGGTTCTTTCTGCCTGCGTGCCGCTGTTGTGGCACGCGCCGCAACGCCCCAGGTTCGGCAACTTGAGCGCGGCGTCCTTGGCCTTCTCCACGTGGCACGGGATGCACATCTTGTGCATGGCGTCCTTGTAGGACGGGGCCCACCTGGAATCGAAGGCCTTCACGACCGGGTTCGCCGCCATCATGTCCTTGTCGTGGCACTGCGAGCACTTCTTCGCGGGCGCCACTCGGATCGGCTCGCCCTTGCCGTGACACTGGACGCACGACGCGTTGCCGGCCAGCGCGCTCACGTGCGCGTCGTGGTTGAAGATGCCGGTGGGGAGGAAAATGTTCTCGTGGCACACCACGCAGGGGGTCCCCACGTCCCCCTTTTGGTGCAGGTGGTGGCAGAGGGCGCAGCTCTTGGGGCCGCCCGCCTCGTCCTGATGCCTTTTGTGGTCGAAGTAGACGTAGCGCGGCCCGGGACCGATCTGGAGGATGCTCGCGCCCACCGAGCGAACGGCGGGGGTGTTGAGCGCCGGTTCCGCCTTGGGCGCCACGGTGATGCCGAACGCGAGCGCCAGAACGAAGAGGAACGAGTACACCTTGGAGGCCTTGCGCCAGCCCTCTCCCAGCCACACCTGGGCGAACGGCGCGAACGCCGGCAACGCCGCCTCGCGGACCTTGCGCTCGGCCTCCACCTCTTCCAGGCCGTGCGGGTCCACCGGGAAGCGCTCCTGGATGAAGAAGAACACCAGGACGCACGCGGCCACGATGCCGAGGCTGATGGCGAACTCGGTCCACGCCGGGAAGTAGAAGCGGCGCGTGGCCCACACCTGGCTCAGGCCCGAGGCGTTGATGCGGTCGAGCACGAACCCCAGCACCGAGCAGCAGGCGAGCGCCCACATGCCGGTGAACGAGCGCCGGACCGCGGGAAGCGCCAGGAGCACCATGGGGATGACGGTGGACAGCAGCATCTCGGCGATGAAGAGGTTGGCGAGCCAGCTGCCGTCGAGCACCATCGCCAACTTGCCCTGACGCAGCAGATCCCCAACCTTCATGACGAAATAGCAGGCCAGGGCGATGCTCGCCAGGCGCGCCAGGCCGGCGAGCATCTCCCTCTCGGGCTCTCGCTTGTACAGCCAGCTGGTGACCGTGGATTCCACCATCACCATGACGATCCCGAGGCAGATGGCGGAGACGAAGAAGAGTTCGGGAAGGAGGTGGCTGTACCACAGCGGGTGGACCCGGAACGGCATGATGAGGAGCATGGTCCCCAGGGACGATTGGTGGAGCGTCGAGAGCATGATCCCGAGGATCATGATCGGCAGCGCCAGCTTGACGAAGAACCGGTAGGTCCTCTGAAAGGGGGTGCGCTCGAGGATCGTCGGCGTCACTTCCAGGGCGAGCACCGTGAGGTAGAGCATGACGCACCACGCCACCTCGAAGAGCGCCGACCGGACGTTCCAGTAGATCGTGGCGTGCCAGATGTTCCAGGGCAGCCCGAGGTCGAACAGGAGCCCCACCGCCACGGCCCCGTAGCCGAGGAACGCCGTGAGGATGGCTGGACGCGCGGCGGCGTGGTAGCGCTCGCGGTGGAAGATGTGCACCACCGCGGCCATGACGAAGCCGCCTGCGGCCAGGGCCACGCCGCCCATCACGTCGAAACCGATCCAGAGGCCCCACGGCGTCGTGTCCGACAGGGCGGTGGAGACGCCCAGACCCAGGGAAAAGCGCACGATCGCCACGGCTGCCGCCAGCCCCGCGAGGATCCACATCAGGCCCTTGAAGAGGAACAGGCGCCTATTGTCCATGGTTGTCCTCCCCGGCGGCGCCGGCGGCGGCCTTCTCGTCCATGAGCTTGCGGCGGCGCTCGATGATCCAGTAGAGGGAACCCATGACGACACCCATGCCAACGAACTCGAACGGGACCGCCTTGAGCGCCGCCCAGGTCAGAGGCGGAAGGGGCTTGCCGGAGAGCTCGCGCCCGTCGCCAAAGGCGAGGAAGTCGAGCGAGATGTCCGAAACGTAGAGGACCGAGGTGCCACCCACCTGGTTCTCGCCCCAGATCCTCTGGACGTACTTCGACGGTTCGGCCCGCAAGCGCTTCTTGGCCTCGCCCAGCATCTCGTCCCTCGTGCCGAAGATCGTCGCCTGCGTCGGGCATGATGCCACGCACGCCGGCTTGTCGATCTTGCCCGACTTGAGCGACGGGTAACAGAGGATGCACTTGCGCACCGACGGGTTTGGCGAGTCCCACTCGTAGTGGGGGATTCCGTACGGGCAGGCCATCATGCAGTACCGGCAGCCCAGGCAAACCTTCTTGTCGTAGATCACCGGTCCTTCGGGGGTCTTCTGCATCGCCCCCACCGGGCACACGGAAACGCAGGCGGGCTTCAGGCAGTGGCGGCACTGCTTACGCACGAAGTGGTTGTCGGGCTCGCGGATGACCGTGGTCCACCGATCCGCCGACAGGCCGTCGGGCGTCGCCCCGGGCCTTGGCGGGGCGTCGTTCGCCGGCAGGTCGTTGATCTTCTTGCAGGCGACGACGCACTGCTCGCAGCCGATGCACTTGGTCACGTCGGTCAGGATGCAGGGGTTCTCGATCATACCGGCTCACCTGTCTTCCCGAGGGCCGCACGCACCTTGTCGCCGCTGCCCGGGACGAAGTGCCATCCCAGCTCCCAGACGATGCGCGTGGAGGCGAAGAGCAGCGCGTGGGCGAGCTTGGAAAACGGGATCAGGACCAGGATCAGCTCCGCGCTCAGCAGGTGGCCGAGGTACATCACGGTGAACGGCAGCGGGTTCCGTTCGGGGTGCGCCACGAGGTATCCGGTCAGGAACGCGGTGATGCAGAGGGCGAGCAGCAGGTAGTCCTGCGGCCCGCTGAGGAAGCGCGCCGCACGCTCCGCCACGCGGTAGAGGAGCAGCACCCCGAGGCCGACGAGCGCAGCCAACGTGAGGGCATCGGCTGCAAACGCCGGCAGCGCCGGCCAGCCGATCCCGATCCCCTTCTCGATCAACGCCACGTGGCCCGCGAGAAAGAGCGGCACCAGCAGCATGCCGGCGTGGAAGACCGCCGAGGCGATCGTGAACGGGATGCGGGTCCCCCTGAGAGCGTTCACCGGCACGATCCACCCCAGGCTCTTCTTGAACATCCATCGCCACGGCACCCTTTGGTCTCCGGCCATCCTGTGCGCGCGGGCGAGTTCGCCGATGGCGAGCGCCCACTGCCGCAAGGCGCCGACGGCGAGCACGCTGAAGGCGAGGTAGAGGAACGGCCCCCGAGCCCAAGCCACCCAGGTGTTCATCGCCCCTCCGCATCGTCCAGGACGATCGCCTTGTAGAGGAGGTCGTGCAGTCCGACCACCTGGACACCCTCGAGGCCGTGGTCCTCGCAGACCTCGCGGAGCTGCTTCTTGCAGTTCGCGCACGGGGCCACGACGTACGTCGCCCCGGTGCGGCGGATCTGCTCGGCCTTGAGCTTGCCCGTGACCCCCGTGCGATACCGGCGGATCTCGTCCACCGACACGGTGCCGCCGCCCCCGCCGCAGCAGTAGTTCTTCTCGCCCTTCGGCTCCATGTCCACGTAGTCCTTGCAGAACGAGCGGAGGATCTCCCGCGGCTGGTCCACGATCCACCCGGTGCGGGCGACGTTGCAGGGATCGTGGTAGGTGACGCGCTCCGTGATCACGTTGGGGTCGAGCTTGAGCTTGCCGCGCCGCAGCATGTCGAACGTGACCTCCATGATGTTGACGACCGGCAGCGCGCCCTTGGCGCCGGCGAAGGAGGGGACGAACACCTTCGCGCTGCGGGAGGCGTGGCCGCACTCACCGATGAGGATCTTCTGGCCCCTCAATCGGTGGGTCTCGTCGATCTCCTTGTTGACGATCCGCTCGGCGCACCAGTCGCTGTAGAAGAGCCCGTAGTTGATGCCGTCGTAGTAGCCGGTCCCGATCGTCCAGCGGTCCGCCTCGCCCGCCGCGTGGAAGGTCAGGGCGATCCCCTTGAGGGTCTCCGCCTCCAGCAGGTAGTCGCTCACAGCGGGGAAGAAGACGAACTCCCGGCCTTCCTTGTCCACCGGGAACTCGACCCGCACGCCCTTCTCGTCCTTGATGTCGTCGGCGAGGAAGTCCAGCGTGTCGAGGAGCGCCGCCACCGGGATCGCGGAGGTGTTGCCCGTCTTCCCCTCGAGTTGCTCGCGCGTGGCCACGACCAGAGCCTTTGGAGCGATGTCCATCTCCGAGAGGATGTAGCGGGAGAGATGAGTCATCAGGCCGTGGTCGATCCCCATCGGGCATTCGAACGAGCACCGCCGGCACCCGGTGCAGTGGTACACCGATTCGGCCAGTTCGCTGATCCTCTCCTCCGTGAGGTACACGGCGCCGGTGACCTTGCTCTGGACCATGCCGCGGAACGTGAAGTGCCGGCGGTAGATCTCCAGGAGCAAGTTGGTCCGGTAGCAGGGGACGTCGCGCGGGTCCTTCGTCGCGAGGTAGATCTGGCAGGCGCACGCGCAGTTCGCGCACTTGGCCCCGACGCGGGCGTAGGTATCGACCAGATGGCCGTAGTTCGTGTACTTGAGGACCGCCCCGAAGATCTCGAGGAAACGCTTGACCCTGTCCCCGGGATACAGCCGCTCGAGGAAATAGCTGGTTCCCAGGAGCTTGTGGGGCAGCAACTTCGGCGCCTCGGGCGACCGTGGCGTCCTGGCTTCCTGGCTCCGAGCCGCCCCCGGGTTCACCGCCGCTTTGTCTGCCATGCCCCCCCCTCGTCGTCCCTCCGGCCGGGGCCGGGGTCACCTTCCAGTAACGGGACGTCCGGGCGGCCCGCAACGCCTCCGGGCGCGGCCGGCGGCCGCACGAACCCGGTCATCCCCTTCTCGGTCCGCGCATGCATGGACTTGCGCCGCGCTCCCCCGTCGTTCGATCCCACGCCGGGCCCCTGTGGGGGCGCCGCACAGCCCACCCTGACGCCGTGGGTTGCATGGACCATGCCACTGCTTTCGACCGGTGCAAGCAGGGGATCGCCCGCGTCCTCGTTACGCCTCCGTGACGGGCAGCCTGCCTGCGATTGTGGCCTCCCTTCGACGCCGCTGGACGGTCCCAAACGCGGGCCGTACCCGTGCGGACCGGCGCCATTCGGCCGTCGGACTCTTGTTACGGGCGAGTAACAGGTGCGCTACGGACGATCGTCGCGCGTCCGGCTCACCCTCATAAACAGCTATAAGAAAAAGCTTTGAAGCGCCTACGACGCCCCGGCGTTCGCTGGCACAGGGGTTGCACGGTCAATGGCCGCGTTGGGCTGTGGGGGAGCACGCGATCGCGGGTCGACTGGCTTTGCATCGCCGGGATGTCGACGGATCCGCACTCGGGCGTTCCTCCCGAGAGGTTTTGAACGGGTTTGATGGCGTTGGCCGGGTTGCGGTTGGAGATCCAGGCACCGAAAGGAGCTGCCATGAGTGAGGAGAGGAAGAAGAGAGAAACGCCGCTGTTGGACGAGCTCGAGAGCGGACCGTGGCCGAGCTTCGTCAAGGAGATCAAGAAGTCCGACACAGCCATGGCCGACGACCTCCTCGGCGTGCTCGAGCGCTCGTACGAGGAGAAGACCGGGCACTGGAAGCACGGCGGGCTGGTCGGCGTCATGGGCTACGGCGGCGGTGTGATCGGGCGCTATTCGGACCTGCCACAGGATTTCCCGGCCGTGGCGGAGTTCCACACGATGCGCATCAACCAGCCGGCCGGCTGGTTCTACACCTCGAAGGCGCTCAGGACGATCACCGACATCTGGGAGCGGCACGGCTCCGGCCTCACCAACATGCACGGGTCGACCGGCGACATCGTCCTGCTCGGCTGCAAGACGCAGGAACTCGAGCCGGTGTTCGCCGAGCTGACCGCGGCCGGATTCGATCTCGGCGGCTCCGGCTCCGACATGCGCACCCCGAGCTGCTGCGTGGGCCAGGCCCGCTGCGAGTGGGCGTGCTACGACACGATGGGCGCGTGCTACGACTTCACCCAGACGTACCAGGACGAGCTGCACCGCCCGGCGTTCCCCTACAAGTACAAGCTGAAGTTCTCCGGCTGCCCCAACGACTGCGTGGCGTCCGTGGCGCGCTCCGACATGTCGTTCATCGGCGTCTGGCGGGACGACATCAAGGTCGACGCCGAGCAGGTCAAGGCGTACGCCGCCGGCGGCAAGCTCGACATCCAGAAGGACGTGTGCGACCGCTGCCCGACCGGCTGCATGCGCTGGGACGGCGCCGCACTCGCCATCGACAACGCCAACTGCGTGAAGTGCATGCACTGCATCAACGCGATGCCGAAGGCGCTGGCGCCCGGCGACGACCGCGGCGCGGCGATCCTCATCGGCGCCAAGGCGCCGATCGTCGGCGGCGCTTTGCTGGCGAGCGTGTTCGTGCCGTTCATCAAGATGGAGCCGCCCTACGAGGACATCAAGGAGTTGCTGTCGCGCATCTGGGACCTGTGGGCCGAGCACGGCAAGAACCGCGAGCGCGTGGGCGAGTTCATCCAGCGCGTCGGGCTCGGAAACTTCCTCGAGCAGATCGGTCTCGACCCCGTCCCCGAGATGATCACCGCGCCGCGCGCCAACCCCTACATCTTCTACCAGGACACCGTGGAAGAAGAGGCCTGAGCTTTAGAAAAGGAGATCATGCCCATGTCTGCCTCTCCGAGAAAAACCGACATCGGTCCGCCAAACTTCGAGCAGTTCCTGCCCCCGGTCGTGAAGAAGAACTACGGCCAGTGGAAGTACCACGAGATCCTCAAGCCCGGCGTGATGGTCCACGTCGCCGCCTCGGGCGACAAGCTCTACACCGTGCGCGCGGCCTCGCCGCGCCTGCTCTCGATCGTCACGATCCGGATGTTCGCCGACCTGGCCGACCGCTTCACCGGCGGCTTCCTGCGCTTCACGAGCCGGAACAACGTCGAGTTCCTCGTCAGCGACCCCGCCAACATCGACCCCCTGATCGATGCGCTCCACAAGGAGGGGTTCCCGGTGGGCGGCATCGGCCCCTCGATCTCCAACTGCGTCCACACGCAGGGTTGGGTGCACTGCCACTCCGCCGCTTCGGACGCGTCGGGCGTCGTCAAGTCGGTGATGGACGACCTCTACCCGCACTTCGCCAACATGGACATGCCGGGCAAGCTGCGCATCGCCTTCGCCTGCTGCCTCAACATGTGCGGCGCGGTGCACTGCTCCGACATCGCCATCCTGGGCATCCACCGCAAGGCTCCGACGATCAAGCACGGCGACGTGCCGAAGATGTGCGAGATCCCGAGCCTCGTCTCTTCCTGCCCGACCGGCGCGGTGCGCCCGGCCACGGTGGACGGCGTCCAGTCGGTCGAGATCATCGAGGAGCAGTGCATGTACTGCGGCAACTGCTTCACCGTCTGCCCGGCGATGAAGATCGCGAACGCGGAGAACGACGGCATCTCGATATGGGTCGGCGGCAAGGTCTCCAACGCCCGCACCGAGCCCAAGTTCTCCAAGCTCGCGATCCCGTTCCTGCCCAACAACCCGCCCCGCTGGCCCGAGGTGGTGGAGGCGGTCCGCAACATCGTGAACGCCTACGCCGCGAACGCTCGCAAGTTCGAGCGCATGGGCGAGTGGATCGAGCGCATCGGCTGGCCGAACTTCTTCCGGGTCACCGGCATCCCGTTCAGCAGGTACCACATCGACGATTTCAAGCACGCCGGCGAGACCTTCAGGCGTTCCGTCCACATGCGGCAGGTCTAGGAGGACCCCATGTCCGTCAGCGTTGATCAGGTTGCCGAAGCGATGTTTCAACTGGTGACGGAGACCCACGGCAAGAAGAGCCTCAAGGCCATGGACCTCACCAAGGCCATGATCGAGAAGTTCGGCGCGGCCGAGTGCGACAAGGAACTGTGCAAGCACGCGATCCGCCAACTCATGGACTCCGGGCGGTGCATCTATTCATACCTCGGCGGGAGCTACATCACGCTGCCGCCCGACAAGGCCTGACGTCACGACGAACGACCCTCCGGGGCCCCGCCGGCCCCGGAGGCAACACTTGAAATGAGAGGACGACGATGGGCTTACTGAAGTCGGTGGCCAAGAAACCCCCGCTCCGCCTCGGGGGCAGCGGCGCCACCCAGGTTTCGAACCTGCGGCCGCAACAGGTCGAGAAGCTGGCGCCGTGCATCGGCCACTGCCCGAGCGGCAACGACATCCGCGGGTGGTTGACCACCATCGCGCTGCGCGAAAAGCTGGGCCTGAGCCTCGAGGAGGCCTACACCAAGGCGTGGCTCCTCGAAGCCGAGACCACGCCGTTCCCGGCGGTGATGGGGAGGGTGTGCCCCCACCCCTGCGAGTCCTACTGCAACCGCAAGGAGAAGGACGGGGCGGTGGCCATCAACTCGGTCGAGCGCGCCCTCGGCGACTGGGGGATCAGCCGGAACCTCGCGCTCCCCACTCTCGACGCCGGCGGCCCGTTCGCCGAGAAGGTCGCGGTCATCGGCGCCGGCCCGGCCGGACTTTCCTGCGCGTACCAACTGGCGCGCCGCGGCTACCCGGTCGTGGTCTTCGAGAGCCTGCCGAAGGCCGGCGGCATGTTGCGCTACGGCATCCCGGAGTACCGCCTGCCGCGGACGGTCCTCGATGCCGAGATCAAGAAGATCACCGACCTTGGGGTCGAGATCCGGTGCAGCACCGCGATCGGCAAGGAGATCACCCTGGCCGAGCTGCACCGGCAGTTCTCCGCGGTGTTCGTCGCCATCGGCGCGCACCAGGGCAAGAAGCTGGGCCTCCCCGGCGAGGAAGGCCCGGGGGTGTACACCGGCACCGAGTTCCTCAACAAGGCGAACTCCAACGAGAAGCTGCCGATCGGCGGCAAGGTCGTGGTCATCGGCGGCGGCGACACCGCGGTCGACGCGGCGCGCGTCTCGCTGCGCCTGTCGTCCGACACCGCCTCGATGTCCCGGCGGATGGGCGCCGAGGTCACGATCCTCTACCGCCGCACCCGGGCGGAGATGCCGGCGATCGACCGCGAGATCGACGAGGCCCTCGAGGAGGGCGTCAAGATCGAATACCTGGCGGCCCCGCTGCGCGTGCTGCGCAACGACGACGGCTCGCTCCGCGGCCTGGTCGTGCAGCGCATGCAGCTCGGCGAGCCCGACGCATCCGGCCGGCGGCGGCCGGTGCCCGTCGAGGGCGACACCTACGAACTGCCGGTGGAGACGGTCCTCACGGCGGTGAGCCAGGAGCCGGACTGGGCCACGCTCGGCGAGATCGGCGTCAAGGGCTCGTGGATCTCGGCCGACGAGTGGGGCCGGACCGGTATCGACGGCGTCTGGTCGGGGGGCGACTCGCTCGGCCTCGGCCTGGCGACGATCTCGGTCGGCCAGGGGCGCAAGGCGGCCGAGGGTATCCACGCCGCGCTGCGCGGTCTGGAGCCCAAGGCGCCGCCCGCGATGCCCGTGGTGGGCCCCGAGAGGATCAAGATGGCCCAGTACGACGCCAAGCCTCGCGCCGAGCGCCTGGTCCTGGCGCCGGCGGAGCGCCTCGCCCGTCCGATGGACGAGGTGGACCTCGGGATCACCGCCGAGCAGGCGCTCGCGGAGGTCACCCGCTGCTTCTCGTGCGGCAAGTGCTTCGGTTGCGAGAAGTGCTGGATGTACTGCCAGTCCAACTGCTTCACCAAGGTGTCGGACCCCGTCCTCGGCCACTTCTTCAAGGTCAAGATCGAGGTCTGCGACGGCTGTAAGAAGTGCGCCGACGAGTGTCCCTGCGGCTTCGTCGAAATGGTGTAGCCGAATGCGGAACCCGGCCGCGCAAACGACGCTGGCACGCCTGGTAGTGGCCGGGCTGGCCGGGGATACCGGCAAGACGCTGATATCCACCGGCCTCGTCCGGGCGCTGCGCAGGCGTGCGCTGCGCGTCGCGCCGTTCAAGAAGGGGCCGGACTACATCGACGCCGCCTGGCTGACCGCCGCTGCCGGGACCGCGGCGCGCAACCTTGACACGTTCCTGATGCCGGCCTCGGCGATCCTGGGCGCGCTCGCGCGCGCCGCCGGCCGGAGCGACATCGCGGTCGTGGAGGGGAACCGCGGCCTGTTCGACGGCATGGACGCCGAGGGCTCCCACTCCACCGCCCAGCTCGCCAGGCTGACCGGCACGCCCGTGGTGTTGGTGGTCAACGCCGCCAAGGTCACCCGCACGGTTGCGGCCCAGATCCTCGGCTGTCAGGTGATGGATCCCAAGCTCAACCTCGCCGCGGTGATCATCAACCGCGTCGCCAGCCGGCGGCACGAGGCGGTGATCCGCGAGGCGATCGTGCAGACGACCGACGTGCCCGTGCTCGGGGCGGTGCCGGCGCAGGAGACACTCGACCTGCCCAGCCGACACCTGGGCCTGGTCCCGGTGGCCGAGCACCCCCGGTCCGAGGAGATGCTGGAACGCGCCGCCGACCTGGTCGCCGAAAGCGTGGACCTCGACGCGCTGCTCGCGGTGGCCGGCGAAGCACCCCGGTTCGAGGCGCCGCCTGCCGTGCCGGCGGCGACCTCCGCCGCGGCCAAGGTGCGCATCGGGATCGCCCGCGACGCCGCCTTCTCTTTCTACTACCCGGAGAACCTCGAGGAGCTCGAGCGGGCGGGGGCGGAGCTGGTCTTCGTCTCCCCCCTCGCCGACGCCGCGCTCCCCGAGTTGGACGCGCTCTACCTCGGGGGCGGCTTCCCCGAGGTCCACGCCGCCCGGCTCGCCGCCAACCGGGGGTTCCGCGAGGCGCTCGGTCGCCGCACCGCCGCCGGCCTGCCGGTCTGGGCCGAGTGCGGCGGCCTGATGTACCTCGCGCGCGAGCTCGTGGTCGGCGGCGACGCCCACCCCATGGTGGGTGCGATCCCCGTCTCCATCGAGCAGACCGGCAGGCCCCAGGGGCACGGCTACGTCGCCGCCCGCGTCGATACGCCCAACCCGTTCCTGGGTGACGGCAGCGCGATCCGCGGCCACGAGTTCCACTACTCGCGCATCATTCAGGGTTCCGACACGGTGTCGACGGCCCTTGCGGTCACCCGTGGCGTCGGGATCGGCGGCGGCCGGGACGGCATTCGCGTCGCCAACACCCTCGCCTGCTACACGCACATCCACGCGGCGGGCGTGCCCGAGTGGGCGCCCGCGGTGGTGCGGGCGGCGCGGGGAGGCCAGCTTTGAGCGCGCGTGCAGCGGTCACCGACGCCGTCCGCCATGGACGGCTCGACGACCTCGCGGCCCTGGCGGCGGCGGACCGCCGCACGCTGCGCCACATTCTCGCCCTCGCCTACCGCCCCGAGCCCGAGATCCGGGCGGCCGCGGGGCGGGCGATCGCCGCCGCCAGCCACCACCACCCGGAGCTCGTCCAGGAGATGGCGAGGCGCCTGCTCTGGGCGATGAACGACGAGTCCGGCACCCACGCACTCACCGCCCCCGAAGTGTTGCGGGCGATCGCCGAGGAGAGCCCGGACCTGCTGCTCCCGCTGCTGTCGGAGTTGCTGCGCCTGACCGCCGACCCGGGGCTGCACGACGCCCTGGTGGACGTCGCCCGCCTGGTCGCGGCCCGCAACCGGCGCGGTGCCGCCGCCACCGTGGCCACGGCGCTGAACGCGTGCGCGACCAGAGGAGGAAAAACGTGAACCACAGCGAAACCACCGCACCGGACCGGGTCGAACGCTGCCGGCGGCAGGTCCAGGCCAACCCGGCCTCGGCCACGGCCCACCTCAACTTCGGCGCCGCGCTGATGGAGATCAACCGCATCAGGGAGGCCGAGGAGGCGTTCCGCCGCGCCCTCGAGCTCCGCCCCGGCTACCCCGAGGCGCTCGTCAACCTGGGGGGCGTCCTGCTGGCGCGGTGGGACTTCCAGGGTTGCGTCGAGATCAACCGCAAAGCGGCCCAGGCCAAGCCGGAGCTGATGCTTGCCCATTACAACCAGGGCCTCGGCCACCTCTACCTCGGCGAAGGCGAACCGATGCTGGCATGCTTCCAGCGCGCGCTCGAGCTGGACCCCGACAACCCGGCGTGCGAGTACTACGTCGCCGTCGGGCAGCTCGCCGCGGGCGCGGTCGCCGAGAGCAGGACGCACCTGGACGCGGCGGTCGCCGGCGGGTTCAGCCCGGTCCCTGAGTTCCTCAAGGCGTTGGAAAAGGCCGAGGGCCGGCCGCTTCAGGCCCTGGAAACCGCCGAACAACCACGAGTTTGAGCCCCCGGCTACCAGCCGGGGCAAAGGAGGAAATACATGTCAACGTTCACCCACGGTAACGTCTCCATCGAGGTCGATGAGGACGGTTTCATGCTCGAGCCCGAGCAGTGGAACGAGGACGTCGCCAAGGCCCTCGCCACCACCGAAGGGGTCAACGAGCTGAACGAGGAACACTGGAAGCTCGTGCACTACCTGCGCAACTACTTCCTGCAGTTCGGGGTGGCGCCGATGATCCGCAAGCTCTGCAAGGAGACGGGCTACGACCTCAAGAAGGTCTACGAGCTCTTCCCGTCGGGCCCCGCCAAGGGCGCCTGCAAGGTGGCGGGCCTCGCCAAGCCGACCGGTTGCGTCTAGGCCGTGAGGAAGGGGCCGCCCCCGCTCGTGTGGGGGCGGCCGCCGGACGTGGTGACGCTGCGCTCGAGGTCGAACCCCGCAGCGAGGTGGCGACGGCAAGACGGGAGAGGCCACGGTGAGCGGACTTCTGAGCGTGCTGCAGGAGAAGCGGAAGGCGCTGGAGGAGCGCTGGGCGGAGCTCGTCTTCGCGTCGTACTCTCAACAGAGCGTGCCGTTCCTGCGGCAGGAGCGGGACCGCTTCGCCAACCCGCTGGGCTCGACGATCCGGAACCAGACCGCGGCCCTGGTCGAGGGCCTGCTCGCCGGCGCCGACGCGGGCGTGCTCGCCACCCATCTCGACGCCATCATCCGGGTGCGGGCGGTGCAGGACTTCACCCCGGCCGAGGCGCTGCGCTTCGTGTTCCAGCTCAAGCAGGCGGTGGCCGAGATCGCCGGCGACGACGCCGCGGGCGTGCCGGCCGGCGAGTTCCTCGCACTCCACGCGCGCCTCGACGAGTTGGCCCTGCAAGCGTTCGGCATCTACGTCGGATGCCGCGAACGGGTGTTCGAAATCCGCGCCCGGGAAGCCACGGCCCGCACCTACTCGCTGCTCAAGCAGGCCGGCCTTCTGGTGGATGCGGACGAGGCGGGGGCCACGCCGGCGTGCCCCCCCGTCGAAGGGAGGTTGTGAGGCATGCGGGTCGTCTGGTCGTTGCTGCTCGTCGGGGTGTTGGCGCTGATCGCGTTCTTCGGCGCGCAGGCCGGGGCCCAGGCGCTGTTCGGCATCGTGCTCCCCTACTTCGCGATGGCGGTTTTCCTCGTGGGGGTCGCGGCGCGCGTCGTCGGGTGGGCCCGATCGACGGTGCCGTTCCGCATCCCGACCACGTGCGGCCAGGAGCGGTCGCTCCCGTGGATCAAGCCGGCGTCCCTCGACAACCCGTCCACGGGCCTCGGCGCCGCCGCGCGCGTCCTCCTGGAAGTGTTCACGTTCCGTTCGCTGTTCCGCAACAACCGGAGCGAGCTGAGGGAAGGCGGCAGGTTCACGTTCTCGGCCGACAAGTGGCTGTGGGCGGCGGCGCTCGCTTTCCACTACTCGTTCCTCGTCGTCTTCCTGCGCCACTACCGCTTCTTCGCCGAACCGGTGCCGGCCGTGGTGGCGTGGATCCAGGGGCTGGACGGGTTCTTCCAGGTGGGGCTGCCGGTCGTCTACGTGAGCGACATCGTCCTCGTCGCGGCGCTCGGCTACCTGCTGTGGCGGCGCCTGGCCGACGCCCGCCTGCGCTACATCTCGCTCGCCGCCGACTACTTCCCTTTGGCGCTGCTCCTGGGGGTCGCGCTCTCGGGCGTGCTCCTGCGGTACTTCGCCAAGGCGGACGTCGTCGCGGTCAAGGAGCTGGCCATCTCTCTGGTGAGTTTCCACCCGGCCCTGCCCAAGGGGATCGACCCGCTGGTCTTCGTCCACATCTTCCTCGTGAGCGTGCTGCTCACCTACTTCCCCTTCTCCAAGCTCGTGCACATGGCCGGGGTGTTCCTGTCCCCGACGCGGAACCTCGCCAACGACAACCGGATGCACCGCCACGTCAACCCGTGGAACCCGCCGATCGTCGGGCACACCTACGCCGAGTGGGAGCACGAGTTCCACGACAAGCTGGTGGCCTCGGGGATCCCTCTCGACGAGGAGTGAGAGATGCCGGAAAAGAAACGCGACGAGCTCGTTCAGATCGACTACACGCCGCCCCGGCGGGACTGGATGGACCCCGCCATCGACTTCGAGGCGCGCAAGGGAACGTGGTCGTACCCCGCGGCCGCCAAGAACCTGCGCTACCTCGGGTTTCCCAACCCGCGCGACTGGTCCCCCACGGACGAGGACTGGCAGCTCCCCGAGAACTGGCAGCAGATCATCCACGACGGGCTCGCGGAGAGGTTGACCAAGTACCGCTCCCTGAAGCTCTTCCTCGACGTGTGCGTGCGCTGCGGGGCGTGCGCCGACAAGTGCCATTTCTACCTCGGTTCCGGAGACCCCAAGAACATGCCGGTGCTGCGCGCCGAGCTGCTGCGGTCCGTGTACCGGAACGACTTCACGACCGCCGGCAAGATCCTCGGCCGCGTCGCCGGCGCCCGCAAGCTCACGCCCGCGGTCCTCAAGGAGTGGTTCTACTACTTCTACCAGTGCACCGAGTGCCGGCGCTGCTCGGTGTTCTGCCCGTACGGGATCGACACCGCCGAGATCACGATGATCGCCCGCGAACTGCTCAACCTCGTCGGCCTCAACATCAACTGGGTCATGGAGCCGGTCGCCAACTGCGATCGCACCGGCAACCACCTCGGCATCCAGCCGCACACCTTCAAGGACAACATCGAGTTCCTGGTGGACGAGCTTGAGGAGACGACCGGTATCCGCGTCAACCCCTCGATCAACCGCAAGGGCGCCGAGGTGCTCTTCATCGTGCCCTCGGCCGACTATTTCGCCGAGCCGGGCATCTACACCTTCATGGGTTACCTCCTGCTGCTGCACACGCTCGGGCTCGACTACACGCTCTCGGCCTACGCCTCGGAAGGCGGCAACTTCGGGCTGTTCACCTCCCACGACACGATCAAGCGGCTCAACTACAAGATCTACCACGAGGCCAGGCGGCTGGGGGTCAAGTGGATCCTGGGAGGCGAGTGCGGCCACATGTGGCGCGTGATGCACCAGTACATGGACACCATGAACGGGCCGGCGGACTTCCTCGAAGCGCCGGTGAGCCCGTTCACGGGCACCGCCTTCACCAACGCGGCCTCGACCAAGATGGTGCACATCTGCGAGTTCACCGCCGACCTGATCAAGCACGGCAAGCTCAAGCTCGACCCCAGCCGCAACGACCACCTCCGGGTGACGTTCCACGACTCGTGCAACCCCGCCCGCGCCATGGGCATCCTCGAGGAGCCCCGCTACATCCTCAAGTCGGTGGTCAACAACTTCTTCGAGATGCCCGAGAACACGATCCGCGAGCAGACGTTCTGCTGCGGCGGCGGCGCCGGCCTCGGCAACGACGAGAACATGGAGATGCGCTTGCGCGGCGGGTTGCCGCGCGCCAACGCGGTCCGCTTCGTGCACGAGAAGCACGGCGTCAACCTGCTCACCTGCATCTGCGCCATCGACCGCGCCACGCTCTCCACGCTGATGGAGTACTGGGTGCCGGAGGT
>CAVVEO010000016.1:0-117040 GCA_963747245.1 uncultured Acidobacteriota bacterium | reverse complement strand
GGATCGCCTCGGCCTCGCGGTGCTTGTGCGGGCTCGAGGTGACGAACGCGAGCGAGGAGAGCGGGCTCATTCGCCGACGCCGGTGATCTCCTCGGTCATCAGGCGGAACACCGGGAGCTTGCCCTGCAGGCCGCGCAGCTGCACGTTGCCGAGGTGCTCGGTGGGGAAGAGGTGGGCGACCGCGCGCTGGGTCGCGGCGCCGAGCACGATCTGCCCTTGTTGCGCGACGATCTCCTCGAGGCGCGCCGCCACGTTGACCGTGTTGCCGAGCACGGTGTAGTCCACGCGGGTCGCGGAGCCGATCTCGCCGACCACGACGAGGCCGGAGTTGATCGCCATTCGCACCTCGACCACGTCGAGGCCGGCGAGCACGCGCTCGCGGTTCCAGGTCTTCAGGCGGCGCCGAAGCGCGAGAGCGGCGAGCACCGCCCGCTCCGCGTGGTCGGCCTGCTCGAGCGGGGCGCCGAAGAACGCCATCGCGGCGTCGCCGATGAACTTGTCGAGCGTGCCGCCGAACTCGAACACCGCGTCCGAGGCCAGGGTGAAGAACTCGCCCAGGAAGCGCGCGACGTCCGGGGGGTCCATCCCCTCGCAGCGGGCGGTGAACCCGACGAGGTCCGCGAACAGCACGGAGACGTCGCGCGTCTCGTGCCGCTCCGCGTCGCCGGCGCCGCGGTGGCGCCCGACGATCGCCTCGACCACCGCGGGGGAGTGATACCGCTCGAGCCGCTCGCGCGCCCGCCGCGCCTCGCGGATGTGGTCGTTGAGGCGCGCGCGGTCGATGGCGACCGCGGCGTAGTTGGCGAGAGCCGTGAGCAGGTCCAGGTTCTCGGCGGTGAAGCACCCGGCCGCGAGCGGCGTGTCCACGAAGAGCACGCCGATCACGTCGTCGCGGTGCCACAGCGGCGCGCACATCGCCGAGCGGATCTGGTGCAGCCGGACCGAGAGCCCGGCCGCGAAGCGTTCGTCCGACTGCGCGTCCGAGGTCAGAACGGCGACCTTCTGGCGGCTCACGAGGTCGAGGATCGTCTGCGACACCGGCGCTTCCGCCAGCGCCGCGCCGCCGCGGGAGCGGGCGATGCGCAGCTCGGCCTGGCCCTCGGGGTTGAAGAGCAGGATGTAGGCGCGCTCAGCCGGCAACTGGCTGAAGACGGCCTCCATGACCTTGACGAGCACCGGTTCGAGCTCCTCCACCTCGAGCAGCGTGCGCGCGACCTGCGCGAGCGCCTCCAGCACGCGCTCGCGCGGGGTGGCGCCGGCGCCCTTCTTGACCTGCTCCGGCTCGAGCGCGAAGTCCTCGCGGAACTCCTCCAGGGTGCGCAGGAACGTCGAGGAGCTTGCGGCGAGGCCCGCCCCGGAGTCGCCGCGGTGGAACGAGAGCGCGAAGTTGCCGACCTGGACCTGGTCGCCCTCGGTCAGCATGGCGTCGGTCGCGTAGCGGTCGTTGATCTTGACCCCGTTGGTGGAGCCGAGGTCCACGATCCACCACGTGTCGCCTCTCTGCTCCACTCGGGCGTGGTGGCGCGAGACCGAGAAGTCCTTGAGCACCAGCTGATTGTCGGAGGCGCGGCCGATCCCGGAAGGCGAGGTCACAAGACGCAGCCGCCGCGGCACGTCGCCTTCGGTCCATCTCAGCTCGGGCATGGGCGTATTGTAGCGCGAAGCGGCCGGCGCCGCGCGTCGCGGGAACGATCCGGAGCGCCCCCCACGTTGTCGCCTCCGAGGCGCCGGCGTAGAATCCGCGGCGGCCGAATGCGCGGCGCGGGCCAAGGGGGGACGCGGTGGAAATTCAACGGGAACGAGGGGTCGGCGGACCGGGTCCGCGGCGGGCCGACGGAGCGCTCGGCGGCGGCCGGCGTGGTGCGGCGGCGGTTCCCGCGCCGGCGCGGGTGGGCGCCGCGTTGCTGCTCGGCCTCCTCGCGGTTTCGTGCGGCCGGGCCAGCGGGGGCGTCCCGACGTCCCCGAAGGCGCCCGTCATCCTGATCTCGATCGACACGCTGCGCGCCGACCACCTGCCGGCGTACGGCTACACGAAAATCCGCACGCCGTTCATCGACGCCTTCGTCAAGGACTCATGGTTGTTCGAGAACGCCTACACGCCGTGCCCGATGACGCTCCCCGCCCACACCACCATGCTCACGGGCGAGCTGCCTCCCGAGCACGGGGTGCGCAACAACCTCGGGTTCGTCTTCGACGGCGACCACCACTTCAACCTCCCCTTCTACTTGAAGAAGCAGGGGTACGCCACGGGCGCCGCCGTCTCCTCCTACGTGCTGCGGTACGAGACCGGGTTGGGACACATCTTCGACTACTACGACGACTCCGTCGGGCCGACCCCCGGCGTGGACTCGGTGCGCTACCGGCGCCCCGGCGACAAGACCGAGATCTTCGCCAGGGACTGGATCGCGAAGCACGCGTCCGAGCCGTTCTTCTTCTTCTTCCACATCTACGAGCCGCACCGCCCGTGGGACCCCCCGGAACCGTTCAAGAGCCTGTACGGCGCCACCTACGACGGCGGGGTCGCCTCGGCCGACCCGATCATCGGCACCTTCCTCGAGGACCTGAAGAAGCTCGGCGTCTACGACCGCGCGATCGTGGTCCTGGTCGGCGACCACGGCGAGGGGCTCGGCGACCACGGCGAGGAGCAGCACTCGATCCTCCTCTACCGCGACGTGCTCCACGTGCCGATGATCGTCAAGTTCCCGGGGGAGTTCGGCGCGGGGCGGCGGATCGGCGTGCCGGCGCAGCTCTCCGACATCGTCCCGACCGTCGATGCGGTGCTCGGCCTTCCCACGCCGAAAGAAGTGAGCGGGACCTCGCTCCTCGACATCGACGGGAAGGGGAGGGCCGTCCGCGTCATCTTCGGGGAGACGCTCTTCCCCAGGCTGCAGCTCGGCTGGAGCGATCTCCGTTCGGTGATCGAAAACCGCTACCAGTACATCTACGGGCCTCGCCCCGAGCTCTACGACATGGTGGCCGACCCCGCCGAGAAGCACGACCTGATCGCCTCTCAGTCGGCCGTCGCCGCCCGTCTCGCCGACGCGTTGAAGAACTACCCGACCGGCAACGAGAAGCCGGCTCCGGTCGACGAGGAGACGTTGCGCAAGCTGGCCGCGCTCGGCTACATCGGGGGCCTGCGCGACAACAGCGCGGCGACGAACCTCCCCAATCCGGTCGACAACCTCAAGTACCTGCAGCGCATGCAGGACGCATGGACGTTCGCGGACAACAGGAAGTACCCGCAGGCGATCGAGTCCCTGCGTTCGATCGTGAAGGACGACCCGGGGATGCTCGACGCCTGGATCAAGCTCGGCGAGGTCCTCTCCGACGCCGGCCTCCCACAGGAGTCTGCGACCGCCTACCGCGAGGCCCTGCGCCGCTCGTCGATTCCGCTTCCGGACATCGACGTGGCATTGGGGTTCGTCGAGCTGGGCCTGAAGCAGCTGGACGAGGCGGAGGCGGCGGGCAGGCGCAGCGTCAACCTGCTCCCGACGAAGGCGCACGAGCTGCTCGCCAGGGTCGCGATGGCGCGTGGCGATTTCGCGACGGCCGAGAACGAAGCCCAGGCTGCCGCCGGCTCGCGCAACCCCCAACCCTCCGCGGTCCTGGTCATGGCGGAGGTGAAGTTGAAGGCCGGCAAGCCGGCGGAGGCGCTGCAGGTCGTCGAGCAAGCCGACGCGTTCGCGAAGGAGCTCCGGCTGCCCTCGGTGTACAACCTCGAGTACTTGCGCGGCGACGCGCTCGCGCGGTTGAACCGCGTCCCCGAGGCCGAGGCGGCGTTCGAGAAGGAGATCGCAGCGTTTCCGGCCCACTCGCAGACCTACGCCAACCTGGCCGTAATCCATTTCATCCAGGGCGATCGGGCTGGGGTCGATCGGCTGATGGAGCAAATGGCCCGGGCCAACCCCGGCGCGCAGACCGACCTCCTGGCGGCGAGCACCTACGAGTCGCTCGGCGAGAAAGCCCAGGCCGACGCCTGGAAGCGCCGGGCCGAAACCGCGGAGAAACAGGTCAAACAGCCGTAGCCGGTCGCCGCCGGGGTGCGGAACCGATTTGCCGTCTGTCGTAGAGGAATCCCTGTCATTGCGAGCCCCGCCGGCCGCGGGGCGAAGCAATCTCGAGGTCTCGGCGAAGACGGCGGGCCGTACGGTTGGCGACGAGATCGCTTCCTCGTCCCGCCTGCGGCGGGGCTCCTCGCGATGACCGTGATTCCTTCACAAAGGACGGTGATCCGGCATCAGGGCGAAGCGAGCGCCCGTTCGAGATTCGCTTGCGCCATCCAGTAGTCGGGCTTTAGGCGCAGCGCCTCGCGGAACTCCTCGACCGCTTCGAGCCGCCGCCCCCGGCGGATCAGGGCGACGCCGAGGCCGTTGTGGGCGAGGTAGTCGGCGGGCGACGGGTGGCGGAGCGCGTCCCGGTACGCACCGATCGCTTCGTCGTACCTTCCCGCCTTGGTGTACACGGTGCCGAGGTTGACCAGCACGGTCGTGTTCGCCGGGTCGAGCGCGAGCGCCGACCGCAGCTCGGAGGCCGCCTCGTCGAGGCGGCCGCGGTCCTCGTCGACCTTGGCCAGGTTCAGGAGGGCGGGCACGTTGTCGGGCTCGAGGCGCAGCGACGCCTTGAAGTGGTCGATCGCGTCGGCGACCCTGCCTTCGCGGTAGAGAAGGAAGCCGTAGTTGGTGTGGCACATGAAGCAACCGGGGTTCTTGGCCAGGGTGCTCCGCCAGAGGGCGTCGGCGGTGCGGAACTCCTGGGCGTGGCGGAAGGTCAGCACCCCGAGGACCGCAAGCGCCGCCACGCCGGCGGCGGCCGCCGCCCGCCGGAGCGCGGCGTTGCCCCCGGCGAGCGCGCCGACCCCGCCCGCCGCGCACGCCGCGGCCACCGCCACGGCCTGGTAGGCGAAGTGGTCGGCGACGTACGAGTAGCGCATTGCGTAGACGTTGAAGAACCCCATCGCGGGGACGAGCACGCCGCCGAACAGGAGCACGCCCGCCAGCGGTCCGCGGCCGAGCCTGCGGCGCAGAGCCCACGCCGCGGCGACCACGGCGAGCGCTGCGAGCGCCGGCAGCCACTGGCGCGCGGCCGCCGGGTCGATCGTCCAGCGCGGGTAGATGAACGCGAGGTCGGTGGGCCAGACGAGCTTGCCCGCGTAGAACGCAACCACCCGCCCGGCGAGGACGAGGCGGCTGGCCAGGGACAGCGACCACTCCGTGCCGCTGGCGCGGACCATGGTCTTCTCCAGCCACGCGGTGTTGAGCGCGAGGGCGGCGCCGACGGCGAAGAACGGCAGCAGCGGGCGCACGTCGGAACCGCGCACGCGGCCGTTGCGCCACCAGGCGAGGACGAGCAGCACGGCGGGGAGCAGGGCGGCGGTGGTCTTGGCGAGGAGCGCGAGGCTGAACAGCGCCAGCGCCGCAGCCCAGAGGACGCCCGGCCGCCGGTGCCAGGGCGGTTTCGCCTCCCGTTTGCGGCCCGACCGCGGCGCGGCGGCCGCCGCACGCTGCTCGTGCCAGCCGAGGAAGGCGAGGGCGGCGAGGAGCGAGAGGACGAGCGAGAGCGTGTTCTTCCGCTCGGTGACCCAGGCGACGGACTCCACGCACACGGGGTGCAGGGCGAAAAGCGCGGCGCCGAACCAGGCGCCCGGCACGGCGAGGCGGCGAAGCAGCCGCCACAACAGCAGCGCCGCCGCGGCGTGGAGGAGGACGTTGACGAGGTGATAGCCCAACGGCTGCAGCCCCCAGAGCCGCTTCTCGACCCAGAACGAGGTGAACACGAGCGGGTAGTACTGCTCGTTCGCCCGGGGGTCGGCCCAGATCAGGTGGAGGCCGTGCGCCGAGTCGAGGGTGGGGTTGGCGGTCAGGTAGGTGTCGTCGTTCCAAATGAAGCCGGCGCGCAGGGCGGGCAGGTAGGCGACCACCACCGCAGCCACCAGGGCCGCCGCGAGGCCGGCGAGGACGGGCTTTCGCACCGGCGAACGATACCATTCCGCGCCGCCCGAAGGCGCCGCCGGCGCCGGGTTTCTCACGGCGTTGCGCTCCGGATCCAGAACCCTCGCGGAGGGTGCGCGGCGAGAACCTGGGGCGACGGCAGCCCCGCGCCCGCGTGTGGCGGCGGCACGACCCGTTCTTGTAGGCGCAGGCTTTAGCCTACGGTCTCCTCTACTTCCGACGACGCCACCCGCCCGCCCCGCGGGCTGAAGCCCGCGCCTACAAACTGCGGTCGTTTGGCCATCCACCGTGGGCACCCACCCGCCCCGCGGGCTGAAGCCCGCGCCTACAGATGCACGGGGAGGGTGCGCGGCGAAAACCCGGGGCGACGGCAGCCCCGCGCCCGCGTGTGGCGGCGGCACGACCCGTTCTTGTAGGCGCAGGCTTTAGCCTGCGGTCGTTCGGTCGTTCAACGTGGCCACCCACCCGCCCCGGGGGCTGAAGCCCGCGCCTACAAACTGCGGTCGTTTGGCCATCCACCGTGGGCACCCACCCGCCCCGCGGGCTGAAGCCCGCGCCTACACCACGCGGCTAACAAACCCGCAGAGAAAAAGAAAGGGCCCCGGTCGGAGCGACCGGGGCCCTGGGTTGCTGTTCGAGAAGCGGTTAGAAGCGGACGCCGAGGGAAAGAATGATGGTCCTCGGGAGCTGGTACGCGCCCTGCGTCGTGTAGGTCGTCGGCGTGAGCGGCTGGCCGAAGGCCGACGAGAGCTGGTAGTTGGCGCCCAGCGCCGTGCACTGCGCGGCGGTGTCGCCCTGCGGGCACGCGATCGGCTTGGTGGTGAACGGGTTGAACGCCACCAGGCCGTGGCCGGCGTTGCGGGAGGTGTAGACGGTGGTGTTGACTCCCGCCGGGTAGTTGACGGCGTGCTCGTTGAAGAGGTTGGTGACGCGCGGCTCCAGGTAGAACTGGAAGTCGCTGCCGAGCACCGGGAGCACGAACGCGTAGGTGAACGCGATGTCCGTGGAGGTCGTGGCGTCCAGGCGGTACGCGCCGCGCGGGCTGAAGTAATAGCTGACGCTGCTCGGCGGCGAGGCATAGCCCGGGTTGGTCACGTAGGGCCGGATCGAGATGCTGCCGACCGCGGAGATGTCGGGAGCCGAGAGGTAGCTCTCCAACACGCTGAAGGAGAGGCGGTTGTGCTTGGTGTTGAGGATGTCCCACACGCCGTACACACGCAGGCGGTGGCGCTGGTCGGCAGCGAGGTAGCCCGACGGGTTGAACTGCGCGAACGCCTTGTACTCGGGGTACAGGATGGTGTTGCCGGGGACCGGGCCCGAGCCGCCGTTCTCGCCGTTGAAGTTGCCCTTCAGCGTGGACCACGTGTAGTTGCCGCCGAGGTTGATCGAGTCGGACAGCCGGTAGGAGGCGGACACGTGGATGCCGTTGTACTTGCGGGTGAGGATGGTGCTCGTGTTCGTGATCTGGGACATGTCGTAGGTGTTGCCGAACGAGTCGTTAATCGTCTGGGGCGTGCCGTCCGCGTTGTACATGGTCCCCTGGATGTAGAAGTCCTTGTAGTTGCGGTTGACGTAGTCGAGGCGGAGGTTGCCGCTGTTGCCGAGGCGGGTCGAGAAGCCGATCGAGTACTCGTCCACGTTCGGGGACTTGAGCGAATTGATGATATCCACGTTCAAGCCAGGAATGTTCGCGAAGACCAGAAGGGCGTTCTTCTGCGCCTGGGTCAAGCTGTTGAACCAGCCGAAGACGGCGTCGATCGCCTGGTGCGGGGTGAGGCAGCCCGCGCCGGTGGTGGTGTTGCAGCCGGCGCCGGTGTTGATCGCCGGCGGGGCGGGGCCGATCGGGTTGCCGGCGGCGTCAGTGGGCGTGCCGTAGAGGTAGGTCAGCGAAGCCGGCTGGCCGCCCGCCGCGCTGGCGTCGCCCTGGGTGTTGGAGATGCCGGCGACGTACTTCGCGTAGCTGGCGTTGAACTGCCAGGTGCCGTCGCCGTACGGGTCGTAGGTCACGCTGAGGCGCGGGCTGACGGCCGAGTCCTTGGCGGTCAGCTGACCCGAAGCGTTGACGCCGTGGTTCTTGTCGTAACGGACGCCGATGTTGAAGGAGAAGTTGTTGTTGAGGCGCCACTTGTCGTTGACGAACACCGACTCGGTCTTGAAGTCGTTGCCCTGGCTGAGCTGGAAGATCGGGGCCCAGAACACGTACGACGAGCCGCTGTCCGGAATGAAGACCGGGTACGGCGTGCCGCCCGGCAGGGTCGGCATCGTGCCCGGCAGGCCGACCTCGGAGTCGGCGTACAGGAACCAGCTCGAACCGGACTGGTAGTTGTTCGACGTGCGCATGTCCTCGAACTGGTCGTAGCCCGCGACGACGTCGTGGGAACCGAGACTGCCGGTCGAGAGGAACCACGACGCCTTGGCGATGTACTCCCTGTTGTCGCGCTTCTCAGGGGAGATCGCGCCGAAGATCGGCGAGTTGTAGAACGGGGCGGCGCCGAAGTTGTTGAGGTCCGCGATCGGCGTGCCGCGCTCCAGGTCGCTGTAGGGGCTGCCGGAGTTGATGAAGGTGAAGTGCTTCTCCGAGTACTGGCCCTCGACGAAGAAGTTGTCGGTCAGCACGCCCGTGTAGTTGGCCGCCTTCAGGTCCTGCGGCAACTGCCGGGTGTAGGTGCTCGCGATGTCGAAGAACGCGTAGCCGGAGGGGTTGAAGCCGTACCCGAGGTCGCTGTGGTCGATCTTGAGGTAGTCGGCGACGAAGCGGTGGTTGGGGGTCGGGGAAATCGTCAGCTTGCCCTCGTACCGGTTCTCGCTCGACCCCGTGGTGTACGGGATGTCCGTGACGTAGGTCTGGGACGAGCCCTTGGTGTTCAGCTGGCGGAACGCGCCGAAGAACCAGATGTGGTCCTTCCAGAGGAAGCCGCCCAGCGTCACCTCGTGCTGGTTGTTGATCTTGTCAAGCCGCTGCGCCGTCTGGAGCGGGCCAATCGCGGTCCACTTGTCGTTGGTCAGCGTGTCGCGGTAGGAGCCGTGGAACTCGTTGCCGCCGGACTTGGTCAGCATGTTGACCACGCCGCCGGTGAAGCGGCCGTACTCGGCGGAGACGTCGGAGACCGACGTGGTGGTCTCCTGCACGGCGTCCTCGATGTACAGCGCGGTGGGTGTGCCGCGGACGTTGTCCATGACCGCGACGCCGTTGATCATGAACAGGTTCTCGTACGACACCGCGCCCGCGATGGTGACCGCGTTGGAAGCGCCGGGGTTGGACTCGACACCGGCGGTGAGCAGCGCCGCCTGTTGGATCGTCTTGGCCACCGGGAGCTTGTTGATGAGCGACTTCTCATAGGTGGTGGCGGCGGTCCCGGCCGACTGGACGGTCTCGTAGGCGCCGGTCACCGTGACTTCCTCGGCGACCTTCGCCTGCGGCATCGTCGCGTTGACCTTCTGGGTCTGGGCGGCGTTGACCTTGACCGTCGTTTCGATCGTCTGGAACCCCTGGAGCTCGAACCTCACCCGGTACTCGCCGGGGGGCAGGAACGCCAGGATGTAGTCGCCGTTGGCGTTGGTGACCGACGAGCGGGTCCCCTGCAGGTTCGGGGACGTCGCGGAGACGGTCACGCCGGGAAGCGGGTCCTTGCCGTCGGTCGCGTGGCCCGACACGGTCCCGGTGGGCATCTGGGCGAACAACGGCGCCGCCGCGAGCCCGATGAGCAGAGCAAACAAAACGAAACGCTTCATCCTTTCCCTCCTTTTTCCTTTGTGGTTCTGGTGCCTTCACAGCGCCTGGAACGATGACGCCATCGAAGCCTGTTCTAACCTCCTGGAGACGCTCGAGTTGAGTCCTCCTTTTCCAGCGGGGGGTGCGGCACGGCCACCGCCTCGCGTTGTCTGGGCAAAAGAAACCACAAATTCACAGTCCGGGTCTTTGCAATGGCTGTGCCGGGGATCACCTCGGCGCCAGACTCAATTGGGGTCCGTATGTCCGGTCATTTGGATAAACCGTTCGGCTTCGTGGATGCTTCGGCCGCGGGTCACGTCCGGCATGGCGCCCGGCGTTTCCACGGGGAGACGCACGCCGGCCGTCTGGGCGTTGCGGCCCACACGATCCGATTGTAGGGGCTTGACTTCCTCACATCCGCGGTCGCGCACGCGTTGGTTTCGCGTTTTGCAGGCGGCCGCGAGGGCCGCCGCTACGCAAGAGATCGCCAACGGCGCGCCAGCGGGTCCGCCCCGCATTGGCACGGTCTGTGTAGCGGCCGATGCTCGCATCGGCCGACGGCTCGCGCCTCACCTGGACAAGGCCGGCGTTTGCGAGCAAACGCCGCTACGGAGGCAACGACGCTGCTTGTCCGTCATGCAGCCGTCGTTCCCGCGCAAGCGGGAACCCAGGTCGCTCCAGTCGGCGGCGGCTGGATCCCCACTTTCGCGGAGGTGACGAGGGCAGGCGGAGATGTGGGCGGCGAGGAAGCGGGCACCCCCGCGCGCCCGGCGGTCGCACTCGACAACGGCGGCCCGGTGGGAGGGCGCCCGGTCTACGGCGCGGTGGCGGTGCAGTCCCCGCCCTCGCTCACCGCGGCGTACAGGGCGGCCTCCGCCTCGTGCAGCAGCTCGTCGGCGGCGAGGTGGCGGCCGGGGCGGTACTGCGCGAGGCCGGCGGTGGTGCGGGCGCGGCCGGCGCGTACGCCCGCGGTCTCGCCGGCGGTCCGCCGCAACCGCTCGATGATGGTCATCGCCGCACGCTCGTCGGTCTCGGCGAGCAGGAGCGCGAACGTCTCGCCGTCGTAGCGGGCCAGCAGGTCGATCTGGCGGAGCCCCCGCCGCAGGCTCGAGACCGCCTCGACCGCGGGCTGGCCGCGCTCGCCGGCACTGTCCGCGACGGTGAGACGCAGGAGGGCGACCGCGAGCGAGGAGCCGTTGCGCCGGGTCCGGAGCAGCTCCGACGCGAGGCGGTCGGTGAAGCGCTCCCGGGTCATGAGCCCGGTCGTGGCGTCCACCGGCTCCCCCCAACGGCGCTGCATCCAGTTCATCCCGAGCACGAGCGACATACACACGGCGAACGGTACGGCGGCGAGGGACGCAATAAGCTCGCCGCCGAGCACCCGCGTGCGCGGGAGGACGCCGATGTCCACGAGCACGTCGAACGCGATCGCGGCGGTGAACAACGCCGTGGCGGCGAGGGCGGCGAACGCGCTCGGGCGGCGGCCGAGGAGCGACGCCTCGGTCTTGAGGGTCACGCCGGCGACGAGGAGGAGGGCGGCCTCCCCGGCGTAGAGCCAGAACTGCAGGTCGCCCTCGTTGCGCCACACGAGGGTGAACGCGGCCCCCAGGGCGAGCAGGGTCTCCAGCCCGAGAAGGGCGACCGGCTGCCGACGCGTCGCGAGCCTGAACGGGACGACGGGGAAGAGCGCGACCCCGGCGAGGAGCGAGGCCACGGCCACGCGGTACATGGCTCCGAACCCCAGCACGAGGACGGGGCCCCAGGTCGTGCGCGCGACCACGAACAACGCGACCGCCACCATCGCGCCGGCGAACGAGAGGTGTTCGAGGAGGTCGCGCTGGCTGAGGAACAGCAGGAAGTGGAGCGCGGCGAGCGTCAGCAGGAGGGCCGCCACGCTGTACGCCCCCACGTCGCGGAACACCTCGTGAGCGAGGACCGTCCGGTAGCGGTCGAGCAGGGGCGGCGGGCCGAGGAGCCCGCCGAAGCGGGAGTCGCTGTAGACGTGGATCGCCAGCTCGTTGAGCTGGCCGAGCCGGACGACGTCCTGAGGGATCAGGTAGTACCGGCGGGCGAGCGTGGCATTGTCGAAGTGCGGGGGGAACGAGCCGGTGCCGCCGATCCGCCGGCCGTTGAGGAACACCTCGTCGACGTCGCCGACTCGGCCGAGGTCGAGGCCGAGGTCGAGGCCGGCCAGATCGGACGAGACCACGAACGAGAGTCGGTACCAGGCGTGGCCGGTGTACTCGGGCCAGCCCTGGCGCTCCCAGGGCCCGGGGACGTGGATCCGCTGCCAGTTGCGCTGCTCGCGGAACGGGCTCGCGAACGCGGGGTCGTGGCCGATGCGGAAAAGCCATTCGCCCGCGAGCGACGCCGGCAGCGCATCGACGGCGAGCGGCGGCGCATCCTGGCCCGCGGCGGCGCCGGCGATGGCCAGCGCGATCACGGCGACGGCGAGGCGCGCCCTCACCAGCCGCCTCCGCACGGGACCGCCACCGCTCCGGGGTACGCGGCCGCGAGAGAGATCGCGAGCTCGAGCGCCTTGTCCCGCCCGGCGAGGCCCGTGGCCCGCACGCGCGTGAGGCCGCCGCCGGCCGGCGCGAAGCGAACCGCGAGCCCCCTGGCCTCGAGGTTGGCGCGGGCGCGCTGCGCGTTCTCCTGCCTCGAAAACGCGCCGACCTGGACCTCCCAGCACGGCTCGTCGGGCATGCCGTCCCCGATGCGCCTCACCTCGAGCCGAACCGGGATCACGCCCGGGCCGACCGCGCCCAGGACCTCGGCGGCGCGGCGGGAGAGGTCGAGGATGCGCCCGGCCACGAACGGCCCGCGGTCGTTGATCGTGACGTCGGCCTGGCGCCGCGAGTCGAGGTTCGTCACCCGGACGACGGTGCCGAACGGCAGCGCGCGGTGGGCGGCGGTCATCGCCCACATGTCGTAACGCGGCCCGGATGCCGTCGGGCGACCGTGGTACGGCTCGCCGTACCAGGATGCGAGGCCCTCCTCGACGCCGCCGGGCAACGCTCGTGCGGGTGCACTGTGCGGCGCCGACGGTGACGGCCGCCGCACCGGGTGCGCCGTCGTGCACCCCACCGCTACGAGCGCCAGCGCGCCAGCGACCGCCACGGCCGTGTGTGTTTGCCGCGGTGGCGCGTCCGAGCCCCGAGCCCCGAGTCCCGAGTCGCGGTTCTTCAAACCTGCGGCTCCTCGTCGTCCGCCGCGGCGGCGTGGGACGCGATCCACGGCATGGCGACGTCCGCGAGGAACTCGTCGACCTGTTCCGGCGCGCGGCCGATGAAGCGGTCCGGGTCGAGCAGTCCGGCCAGCCTGGCGCCGTCGAGGCCGAATGCAGGGTCGGCCGCGACGAACTCCAGGAGCGGGTTCTTCTCGCCGCCGTCCTTGACCCGGCGGCCGGCTTCGGCGGAGAGCACGCGCAGCCGTTCGTGCAGGCGCTGACGGTCGCCGCCGCGCGCCGCCGCGGCGAGCAGGATCTCCTCGCTCGCCATGAACGGCAGCTCCTCCTCGAGGTTGCGGCGCACCATCGCCGGGTGGACTTCGAGGCCGGCGGCGACGGAGCGCCACAGCAACAGGATCGCGTCGGCGGCGAGAAACGCCTCGGGGAGCGCGATCCGTCGGTTCGCCGAGTCGTCGAGCGTGCGTTCCAGCCACTGCGAGGCGGCGGTCCACGCGGCGTCCGGCTCGAGGACGATGAGGTGGCGCGCCAGCGCCGTCATGCGCTCGCAGCGCATCGGGTTGCGCTTGTACGGCATCGCCGACGAACCGACCTGACCCTCGCCGAACGGTTCCTCGATCTCCTTCAGGCGCGCGAGCAGGCGGATGTCGCCGGCGAACTTGTGCGCCGACTGCGCGACTCCGGACAGGCACGCGAGCAGGTAGAACTCCGGCTTGCGCGGCGCGGTCTGGCCGGTGACCGGGTAAGTCCCCGGGAAGCCGAACGCGGCCGCGATCCGCCGGTCGAGTTCGCGGACCTTCGCGCCGTCGCCGAGGAGTTGGAGGAACGATGCCTGTGTGCCGGTGGTCCCCTTGGCGCCCCGGAGCAGGAGGCGGCCGCGCTCGGCCTCGAGGCGCTCGAGGTCGGCGAGCAGGTCGGCGAGCCACAGGCAGGCGCGCTTACCGACGGTGGTCGGCTGCGCCGGCTGAAAGTGGGTGTGGCCGAGACAGGGGAGCGCGCGGTTGGCGCGCGCGAACCGGGCGAGCGCCGCCGCAGCCGCCGTCCCGCGCCCGATGACGAGGTCGGCCGCGCGGGACAGGATGACGAGGTCGGCGTTGTCCGTGACGTAGCACGATGTCGCCCCGAGGTGCAGGTGCGGGCCCGCCGCCGGAGCGACTTCGGCGAGGGCGCGGATGTGGGCCATCACGTCGTGGCGGGTCTCGCGCTCGATCTCGGCGGCGCGCGCGAGCTCGGCCGCGGTCGGCTCGAGGTGGGCCTCGAGCTCGTTGAGCGCTTCGGCCGGAATGGCGACCCCGAGGTCGCGCTCGGCGCGCATCAGCTCGAGCCACAGCCGCCGCCACAGCCCGAACCTCACCGCGGGCGAGAACAGGCGCCGCATCGCGCGCGAGGCGTACCGTCCTGTAAGGGGGTGAACGAACTCGTCCATCTCCCCATTGTGCCACGCAACGCCGCGGCGCAGGACCCCGCCCGATCTCGCCATCGCGCAATTCGGCTGCGATTGGCTTACACTTGCGCAATGGCGTTGAGACTGTGGGGGTCGCTCCGCATTCGCGTCGCGGTCGTGGTGGCGGTCGGTGCGGCGGTGGTCGCAGGTACCGTCCTGTTCGCGGCTGACCTGCTCGGGACGGGCGAGACCGACAGCGCCGTCGAGCGAGTCGCCCGCATGGTGGCCGTGAGCGTGGCCGAGCGCCTGGAACGGCCGCTCGCGGCAGGCGACCAGGAGGCCCTGGTCAGGACGGCGCGGCGGGTGGCCGACCGCGGGGGCGCCTTCCTCGTCGTGGTGTTCGACCGCAACCGCCGGCTGGCGGCAGCGGAGCCCGCCGGGACGCCGCCGGGGCCGGTCCTCGGAGCCTGGCTGGCGGGCGACGACGACCAGATCGCGCTCACGCTCGGTGGGGTGCCCGTCCAGGCGGACTTCCAGGTGATCCGAAACGGCGGGGACGACCTCGGCGGTCTCTGGCTCGCGGTGGACCGGCGGCCGATGGACAGGACGCTGGAGCGTTTCCGAGTCGCGGCGCTGGCGTTCGCGGCCGGGTTCGTGGCCCTGTGCGGACTCCTCGCCTGGATTGTGGCGGGCCGGATCACCCGCTCCCTCGACGAGCTCGGCGAAACGGTGGAGGCGATCGGCCGCGGCGAGCTGGCCACGCGCCACCCGGCTCGCGGCCCGGAGGAGATGCGCCGTCTCGCGGACCGGGTGAACCGGATGGCCGAACGGCTCGAGAGCACCCGGGCCGAGCAGGTCCGTATCGCCACCGAGCTCGACGGCCAGGTGCGCGACCGGACGCGTCAGGTCGAGCAGGCCAACCGCCTGCTGCTGGGCATCGCGCACACGGACCCGTTGACGCAGCTCGCGAACCGCCTCGGTTTCCAACAAGAGCTGGAGAAGTACCTGTCGTTGTGCCGGCGCAGCGGCCAGCCGCTCGCGGTCATCATGGTGGACCTCGACGGCTTCAAGGCGTACAACGACACGTGGGGCCACGCCGCCGGCGATCAGGCGCTGGCGGCGGTCGGCGCGGCGCTGCGCGGGCGGGCGCGCGCCTCCGACACCGTCGGCCGGCTCGGCGGCGACGAGTTCTGCATTCTCATCCCTTCGACGAAACCCGAGCGCGCGATCACCGCGGCCGAGGGGTTCGTGGCGGCGATCGTGGAGGCGACCCGCGACCTGCCGCGCCCGGGCGCCAACGCCACTCTCGGTGCGAGCGCCGGCGTCGCCTGTTTCCCTGAGGACGGCGAGGAGGGGACCGAGCTTTTAGCGCGTGCCGACGCCGCGCTGTACCGGGCCAAGGCGGCGGGAAAGGGACGGGTGTTCCGGGCCGCCCCGCCCCTCCCCGACCAGCAAGCCTGAACGGGCGCCGGCGGGCGCCGCCGGCGTCGGACCATCTATCCGGGCGGGGGGTCCCGCGGCCGTTCCATCGCCCACCCGCCCCCGTCCTCGTGGGCGCAGGCTTTAGCCTGCGGTTGTTGCGTCTTCCAAGGTTGGGCGCCCGCCCGCCCCGCGGGCTGAAGCCCGCGCCTACAAAGGCGGTCTCCGCAATGCCGTTCGGCACCCATCGTCCAACGTGGGCGCCCGCCCGCCCCGCGGGCTGAAGCCCGCGGCTACAAAGGCGGTCTCCGTAATGCCGTTCGGCACCCATCGTCCAGCGTGGGCGCCCACCCGCCCCGCGGGCTGAAGCCCGCGCCTACAAAGGCGGTCTCCGTAATGCCGTTCGGCACCGATCGTCCAGCGTGGGCGCCCGCCCGCCCCGCGGGCTGAAGCCCGCGGCTACAAAGGCGGTCTCCGCAATGCCGTTCGGCACCCATCGTCCAGCGTGGGCGCCCACCCGCCCCGCGGGCTGAAGCCCGCGCCTACAAAGGCGGTCTCCGCAATGCCGTTCGGCACCCATCGTCCAACGTGGGCGCCCACCCGCCCCGCGGGCTGAAGCCCGCGCCTACAAAGGCGGTCTCCGTAATGCCGTTCGGCACCCATCGTCCAGCGTGGGCGCCGACCCCGGATCCTCACGTTCCTCCGGGTACGCTCCGGGTCGGCCGCCTCGTCTTCCTTGCATCCGGCCCACTCTCGGCGGCGCGGCTGCACGCCCCAAGCTTCGACGCCCTGCCTAACGGAGTCGTTTCTTCTAATGTGGGGCGCGCCCGCCGGGCGCGCTTCTTTGTCTTCGAGGGAGGGACTCAAAGCTGCGCGGCCTGCGGCCGGCGCAGCCGGCTCTGACCACGGACCACCGAGCACGTCTTTGCGTTGTCCGAGCCCCGAACCCCGAGCCCCGAGCCCCGGCCTTTTCGCACTTGACTTCCTTGTGAGCCATCCGCACAATTCTCGTCCTCCATGCGGGCACTCCCCGCGGTGGGCGGAGGCCTTTGTGACAGAGCATCAAGACGCACGGCGGCCGGTGGCGGTCATCGCCTTCGGGGGCAACGCGCTGCTCCGGCCGCAGGACCACGGCACCCAGGAGGAGCAGTTCACGCTCACCTGGAAGGCGACGCGCTGGCTGGTGGAGATCATCCACCGGGGGTTCGAGCTCGTGATCGTCCACGGCAACGGGCCCCAGGTCGGCAACATCATGATCCAGGTCGAGGAGGCGATCACCAAGATCCCGCCCCAGAGCCTGGAGGTGTGCGTCGCGCAGACCGAGGGCTCGATGGGGTTCATGCTGCAGAACCAGCTGCGGAACCGCCTCAACGAGGAGCAGCTCGCGAAGCCCGTGGTGACCGTTCTCACCGAGGTCGAGGTGTCGCGCGACGACCCCGCGTTCGAGAACCCCAGCAAGCCTGTCGGCCCCTACTTCACGGCGTACCGCGCCAACCTGCTGATGCAGGAGCAGGGGTGGCAGATGGTCGAGGACGCGGGGCGCGGCTGGCGCAAGGTCGTTCCCTCGCCGCGGCCGAAACGGATCCTCGACGTCGGGGTGATCAGGCGTCTGGTCGAGGGCGGGTCGGTGGTGATCGCCGCCGGCGGCGGCGGCATCCCGGTCTACCAGGACGTCGGCAACTACTTCAACGGGGTCGAGGCGGTGATCGACAAGGACTACACCACCTCGCTGCTCGCCCAGGAGCTGGACGCCGACCTCTTCATCGTGCTCACCCAGGTGGCCCAGGTCGCGGAGAACTTCGGGCGTCCCAACCAGCGTTGGTTGCAGGAGATCACGGTGGCCAAGGCGAAGGAGATGCTGGAGCAGCACCAGTTCCCCCCGGGTTCGATGGGACCCAAGATCCGGGCGGCGATCGAGTTCGTGGAGAAGACGGGCAAGGAGGTGCTGATCACCGACGCCGAGCACCTCAAGGACGCGCTCGCGCGCACCTCCGGCACGTACATCGTGGCCGACGGCGCCGGCAAGGAGGCGTGAGATGTTCCACGGCCCGTGGCAGAGGCACAAGGACCTGGTTTCGATCCACGACCTGACCGCGGCGGAGGTCGAGGCGCTGTTCCAGCTCGCCGCCAACGTGAAGGCGCGCCCCGAGCGCTACCGCACCGCGCTCTCCGGCCAGACGCTGGCCATGATCTTCGAGAAGTCCTCGACGCGCACGCGGGTCTCGTTCGAGGTCGGCATGTACCAGCTCGGCGGCCTCGCGACGTTCCTCTCGAGCCGCGACATCCAGATCGGCCGCGGGGAAACCACCGAGGACACCGCAAAGGTCCTCTCCCGCTACGTGAACGGGATCATGGCACGCACCTTCGCGCACGCGACGGTCACGGACCTCGCGAGGTACGCGACGGTGCCGGTGATCAACGGCCTCACCGACTTGCTGCACCCCTGCCAGGCGCTCACCGACTACTTCACGGCGCGCGAGCGGTTCGGCACGACGAAAGGCCTGACCCTCGCCTACGTCGGCGACGGCAACAACATGGCCCACTCGCTGATGCTGGGCGGGCCGAAGGCCGGGATGAACGTGCGCGTGGCGAGCCCGGAAGGGTACAAGCCCAAACCGGCGATCGTCGAGCTGGCCAAGCAGGACGCCGCCGCCGCCGGGACCACGGTCGAGGTCGTCACCAGGCCCGAGGACGCCGTGCGCGGCGCGCACGTGGTCTACACCGACGTCTTCGCCTCGATGGGGCAGGAGGCGGAGGCGCAGGTGCGCCTCAAGGCGTTCGCCGGCTACCAGGTCACCCCCGAGCTGATGGAGACCGCCGACAAGGACGCGGTCTTCATGCACTGCCTGCCGTGCCACCGCGGCGAGGAGGTCGCCGCCGCCGTGGCGGACGGAGGCGCGTCCGTGATCTTCGACGAGGCGGAGAACCGGTTGCACGTGCAGAAGGCCGTCATGCTGATGCTGATGATGAACCGGCACTGACTCCGGCATCGCGAAACCCTTGCGCCATCGCCTGCGGGCGCCGCCGGCGTCGGACCACTATCCGGGCGGGGGGTCCCGCGGCCGCTCCACCGCCCACCCGGCCGCTCTAGACCCCCCGCGCCCCCCGGCGAGCCGCGGCGGAGCCGCGTCTCGCCCGGCGTTGCAGTCGGCGGATCGGATGCTCACGTAGCCTCCGGCTACGCTCCGCTCCTCCCGCCTCGTGCGCCTTGCCATAGGCCCAACGGCGGCGGCGCGGCTGCACGCCCCAAGCTGCGACGCCCTGCCTATCGTTGACCTGTTCGTCTTCGAGGGAGGCGCTCAAGGCCGCGCGGCCTGTGGCCGGCGCAGCCGCCTCGGACCACCGACCACGCCTTCTCTGTGCCCGAACCCCGAACCCCGAGCCCCGAACCCCGTTCTTCCTGCCGCGTTGGCGCGCCGGGATGGCGCTTCGGCGATGGCTTGAGCCTGAGACCGTGGCGAAAGTTGGCAGGCCGATTGCTTGAGGGTGCTGGGATGGCGGACCGTGGTCCGCTCGGATAGGGTGTGCGCCCGCACGTGGCCCGCGCCCGTGCCGCCGGAGGTGAGAGGTGATCGAGGTCGAAGGCCTGACGAAGCGCTTCGTCGACAAAGACGCCGTCGCCAATGTTTCCTTCTTCGTGCCCGAGGGCGAGGTGCTCGGGTTCCTGGGCCCCAACGGGGCAGGGAAGACCACGACCATGCGCATGATCACCGGGTTCCTGCCGCCGACCTCGGGCAGCGTCAAGGTCGCCGGCCTGGACGTGACCCGCGACTCGCTGGCGGTGCGCGCCCGGATCGGGTACCTGCCCGAAAACGTGGCGCTCTACCCCGAGATGCGGGTGGAGGAGTACCTGCGCTTCCGCGCCGCGGTCGAAGGCGTGGGGCGGGCCGAGATGCGCTCGCGCGTGGACGAGGCGGCCGAGCGCTGCATGATCGCGGAGGTGCGCCGCCAGGTCATCGGCACGCTCTCCAAGGGGTACCGCCAGCGCGTCGGTCTGGCTGGGGCGCTCATCCACCGCCCGCCGGTGCTGATCCTCGACGAGCCGACCGTGGGCCTCGACCCGCGCCAGATCGTCAAGATCCGCGAGCTGATCACCGAGCTCGGGCGCGAGCACACCGTGATCCTCTCGACCCACATCCTCCCCGAGGTCGAGCAGGTGTGCCGCCGGGTGTTGATCATCGACAACGGCAAGCTCGTCGCCGACGGCACGCCGGAACAGCTGCGCGGCGGCTTCTCCGGCGCGGCGCAGCTCTCCGTGCAGCTCGAAGCGCCCGAGGCGGAGGCCCGGGCCGCGCTGGAAGCGCTTTCCGGCTCTTCCGGCGTGAAGAGCGAGGGGAGCGGGCGGTTCCGCATCGCGGTGGAGGGCGGCTTTGACCTGCGCCGCGAGGTGTTCTCGCTCGCGGTCGCGAAGGGGTGGGTGCTGCTCGAGCTGGCGCAGACGACCCCCTCGCTCGAGGACGTCTTCCTGCGCCTGACGACCCACGACGCCGCGGCGGAGGCCGAGGCGCCGGTCGCGGAGGTGGCCAATGCGTAAGCTCTTCGCGCTCGTCGAGCGCGAGCTGCTGGCGTACTTCTCGTCGCCGCTCGCCTACGTGGTGCTGACGGCGTTCCTGTTCATCAACGGCTACGTCTTCTACCTGATCGTCGCCTTCCTCAACGACCCGCGCACCCAGGCGATGGCGCCGCTCAAGCTGCTGTTCGGGGGCACGATCTTCTTCTGGCTCTACCTGCTTTTCGTGGTGCCGGTGATCACGATGCGCCTGCTGGCCGAGGAGCGCCGCACCGGCACCCTGGAGGTGCTCCTCACGTCGCCGGTGAGCGAGGGCCAGGTCGTCGCCGGCAAGTTCATCGCGGCGTTCGTGTTCTACCTGTTCCTCTGGCTGCCCACCTGGGTCTACGTCTGGATCCTCGCGGGCCACGCCAAGATCGACTTCGGCCCGGTCTGGGCCGGCTACCTCGGGATCGCGTTGCTGGGCCTGCTGTTCCTCTCGGTGGGCACGCTGACCTCCGCGCTGGTGCGCAACCAGATCATCGCGGCGATCCTGGCGTTCGCGGTGCTGGTGGTCGTGTTCTCCATCGGCCTCGTCGAGAACATCGCCACCGGCGCGGCGTTGAAGGGAGCACTGGGCTACATGAACCTGTGGGACCACATGGACGACTTCGCCAAGGGGATCGTGGACACCCGCCACATCGTCTACAGCCTGAGCCTGACCGGGCTCTTCCTCTTCCTCGCCACCAAGGCGCTGGAAGCGAGCAAGGGGAGGTGAGCGATGAAGCGACAGACGATCTTCGCCGCCTCGTCCGCCACCGCCGGCATCGTCCTGGCCGTCGCCCTCGTCGGCATGGTGAACTGGCTCGGGTACCGGCACTACTCGCGCGGTGACTGGACCAGCTCCAAGATCTACACGCTCTCGGAAAAGAGCCTGAACGTCCTCAAGGGTCTCACCAAGGACGTGCGCGTGGTCGTGCTGATGACGCCGTCCACGCCGCTGTTCTCCGAGACGAAGGAACTCCTCGGCCGCTACGAGGCGGCCTCGCCGAAGATCAAGGTGGAGTTCATCGACCCCGAGCGCGACCCGCTGCGCACCAAGGCGCTCGCCCAGGAGTTCGGGGTGTCCACCGCGAACACGGTGGTGTTCACCTCGGAGGGACGCAAGAAGTACGTCACCTCCGATCAGCTCGCCGACTACGACTACTCCGGGATGCAGATGGGCCAGACGCCGAAGCTGAAGGGGTTCAAGGGCGAGGAGCAGTTCACCGCGGCGATCCTCGGCGTCGTGAACCCGAAGGTGCCCAAGATCTACTTCACGACGGGCCACGGCGAGCACGACCCCGACGGCATGGACGTCAACGGCTACTCGCAGCTGCGGGACGCGATCAAGCGCGACAACTTCGAGGTGGAGAAGACGACGCTGCTCTCGGGCGCCGTCCCGGCGGACTGCGACCTCCTCGTGGTCGCGGGGCCGAAGGCGCCGTTCACCGACCCCGAGAAGGCCGCGCTCAAGGCCTACCTCGACAAGGGGGGGCGCGCCCTCGTCATGCTCGACCCGGTGATCGGCGACCGCGCCCAGTCCTCGGGCCTGGAGGAGCTGCTCAAGGGGTACGGCGTGCAGGTCGACAACGACATCGTCGTCGACCCGGCGCGCAGGCTGCCGTTCTTCGACCTCTCGGCGGTGTACGCCAACGAGTTCCGCTCGCACCCGGTGGTGGACGGGATGCAGGACCTCGCGGTGCTGCTGCCGGTGGCGCGGTCGGTGACCACGGTAAGCGCTCCGGGGGCTTCGTCCACCATCCTGCTCACCACGTCGGACAAGGGGTGGGGCGAGACCGACCTCGCGGCGATCGCGGCCGGCAAGCCGGTGGCCAAGGACGCCAAGGACATCCCCGGACCGGTGTCGCTCGGCGTCGCCGCGCAGTCGGAGAAGAACAAGGAGACCGGTTGGCGCCTGGTGGTGTTCGGCAACTCGGCGTTCGCCACCAACCAGTACCTCGCCAACGCGGGCAACTCCAACCTCGCCCTCAACGCGGTCAACTGGCTCGCGAACCAGGTGCAGGCTCTGGGCATCGCGCCGCGCTCGCCGGAGCAGGTGCAGCTCTTCCTCTCGGAAACGCAGATGAGTCACGTCCTGCTGATCTCGTTGATCGGGTTGCCGGGGTGCGCGATCTTGCTCGGCGTCGCGGTGTGGTGGCGCCGGCGCCGGTAGGAGGCGGGCATGAGGACCGGGAGATTGATCCTGCTGGCGCTCGTGGTCGTTGGCCTGGGCGCGTACATCGGGTTGGTCGAGCGCCACCAGCCGACGACCGACCAGCTCAAGGAGCGTAAGGGCAAGCTCTTCGCCGGCCTCGACCAGGCCAAGGTGAGGAAGGTCGTCGTGACCAACCCCCACGGTCGCTTCGAGCTCGTCAAGGACAAAGACGACTGGTCGCTCAAGGCGCCGCTCGCCGACCAGGCCAACCAGGGCGCGGTCTCGAGCCTTCTGTTCTCGCTGACCGGCCTCAAGGCCGAGCGCACGTTCGCGGCCAAGGACGTCAAGCTCGCGGAGTACGGTCTCGACAAGCCGCCGCTCGCGGTCACGGTCGAGGACGACGCGGGCAAGAGCTACACCCTCAGGCTCGGCACCGAGCTGCCGCTCGGCAACCTGCGCGCGGCCGAGACCGGCGACGGCAACGTCTACCTCGTGAGCAAGTACGTCGCCAGCGACCTCGACAAGGACCTCGCGGCGTGGCGCTCCGACGAGCTGGCGCAGGTCTACTCCCCGGACGTCGCGTCGGTGACGATCGCCGGACCCGACGGGCGGCTCACGCTGGCGCACGCCGGCTCGCTTTGGACGATTACCGCGCCGGTTCCCGACCTCGCCGACCGCGACCGCGCCGAAGGCGTGATCACCGACATCTCGGGGGCGCGCATCAAGGAGTTCGTGGACGACGCGCCCGACCTCAAGGCGCTCGGCCTCGAGCCGAGCCGCTGGAGCGTGACGGTCGTCAAGCGCGATGCCAAGGCCGCGCCGCTCGCCCTTCAGTTCGGCAACGAGCGCGACGCCAAGGGCGGCAAGCAGGTCGCGTGCAAGCGCGGGGACAGGGTGTTCTGGGTCGAGGCGAAGACCGTCTCGCATCTGGGCGGACCGTGGCAGGCGTGGCGCTCGAAGACGCTGCTCGGGTTCGACAGCTGGGGGGTGGACAAGCTCGAGGTCGCATCCGGGGCCGCCGCCGCCTCGCTGGAGCGCAAGGACGGCGCCTGGAAGGCCGGCGTCACCGACGTGGACGGCGACGCGGTGAGCCGCCGCCTCACGGCGCTCGGCGGCCTCGAGGTCAAGGCGTTCGACCTGGCGAAGCCGTCGGGCGCGCCGCTCGGTCACGTCAAGCTGTCCGGCAGTGGCTTCTCCGACGACGCCACCTTCTACCCGGGAGCGTCCCCGGGCGAGGATGTCGCGATCGTGGCGGGGCGCACCGGGGGCCTCGGGGTGGACGCGGCGCAGGTGGCCGCGGTGCTCGCCGACCCGGCGGCGCTCGCCAAACCGAAGCCGACGCCGAAGCCGGCTGCGGCGCCGGCGAAGGCGCCGCCGAGGGGCAAGCCGACGGCCGCAGCTGCCCCGGGCGCGAAGAAGTAGGAGCGGCGGCCGCGCCGGGCCGCCCGACCGTCCCCCCGCACGAGATGGCTCACCGGGCCCTCTCCGGTGAAGGGAGCGCGCATGGAGTACCGGACGTTCGGCAGCACCGGGGTCAAGGTCAGCACCCACTGCCTGGGCGCGATGATGTTCGGCGCCTGGGGGAACGACGACGTCGGCGAGTGCGTGCGGATCACGCACGCCGCGATCGACGCCGGGATCAACTTCATCGACACGGCCGACGTTTACTCCGCCGGGGGTTCCGAGGAGATCGTCGGCAAGGCGCTGGCGGGCAAGCGCGACCGGGTCGTCCTCGCCACCAAGGTGCACGGCTCGATGGGGCGGGGCGTCAACGAGAGCGGCAACTCGCGCCTGTGGATCATGCGCGAGGTCGAGTCGAGCCTCCGCCGCCTCGCGACCGACTACATCGACCTCTACCAGGTGCACCGGCCCGCCGCCGGGACCGACCTCGAGGAGACGATCGGCGCGCTCACCGACCTGCAGCGGCAGGGGAAGATCCGCTACTTCGGGACGTCCACGTTCCCGGCGTGGCTGCTCGCCGAGGCGCAGTGGGTCGCCGAGCGCCGCGGTCTCGCCCGGCCGCGGAGCGAGCAGCCGCCGTACTCGATCCTGGTGCGCCACGCCGAGCTCGACGTCCTCCCCGCGGCGCAGCGCTACGGGTTGGGCGTGCTGGTCTGGAGCCCGCTCTGCCGGGGGTGGCTCACCGGCCGCTACCGGCGCGGCGCGACCCCCGAGCCGGGCTCGCGGGCGGTGCGCAACCGCGAGCGCGGCGGCGTGTTCGCCGCGCAGTTCGACATGGCGCGCCCGGAGAACCAGCGCAAGCTCGACCTCGTGGAGCCGCTGGCGGGGCTCGCCGCCGCGGCGGGCGTCTCGCTCACCCACCTGGCCATCGCCTTCGTTCTCAGCCACCCGGCCGTGACGTCGGCGATCGTCGGGCCGCGCACGATGGCGCAGCTCGAGGACCTGCTCGGCGGCGCGGACGCGCGCCTGGACGGCGCGACGCTCGACGCCATCGACGCGCTCGTGCCCCCGGGGACGACCGTGGACGAGAACGACCGGGGGTGGGTGCCGTGGTGGCTCGATAAAGCCGCCCGCCGCCGCTAGGGGCGCCGCCGGCGTCGGACCTCTGGCTGCGTTGCACTCGGCGGATCGGATGCTCACGTAGCCTCCGGCTACGCTCCGCTCCTCCCGCCTCGTGCGCCTTGCCATAGGCCCAACGGCGGCGGCGCGGCTACACGCCCCAAGCTCCGAGGCCCTGCCTATCGTTGATCCTTTCGTCTTCGAGGGAGGTGCGGAAGGCTGCGCGGCCTGCGGCCGGCGCAGCCGGCACTGACCTCGGAGCCGGGTCGTTGCGGCGGCGCGGCTACACGCCCCAAGGTGCGGCGCCCTGCCGTTGGCTTCGTCGTTCCTAATGTGGGGCGCGACCGCCGGGCGCGCGGTCGTTGCTCCTCAAGGTAGGGGCGGCCCTTGCGGCCGCCCGCGGGTGGCGGGAGACCCCGGCGCCGCCATCACGGGCGGGGACAAGCCCCGCCCCTACACCCGGTTTCGCGGGGAGTCCGTCGTCGAGGGCGGCGCTCGGGCCGGCGCGGCCTGCGGCCGGCGCAGCCGGCTTTGACCACGAACCACGGACCACGTCTTTGCCTTGTCCGAGCCCCGAGCCCCGAACCCCTGCCTTTCGATAGTGGGCCGGAAATGACCGCCCGCCGGCTGCAGTTGCAACGAGAGACCGCGGCGGCACGGCGGTCGGAGGCCAGATTTGCCGATCCCGATCGACTTCACGAAGCTCAGCCCACAGGATGTCCTGGAGATCGCCGCGTTCATCGAGCACGAGGCGAAGGAGCGCTACGAGACGTTCGCCGCCCACTTGGAGTCAGTCGGGGATCGGGGCGCGGCCGAGTTCTTCCTCACGATGGCCAAGCTCGAGGGGGCGCACGGCGCTCGGATTTCGGCGCGCCGGGTCGCGCGTTTCGCCGACCTCCCCGTTCATATTCGCGATGTGGTCGAGTGGGACGTCGAGGGCCCCGCGCTCGACCGCGACACGACGAAGCTGACGGCCGCCAAGGCGCTTGAGGTTGCGCTCGCCTCCGAGATCCGGGCCCGCGACTTTTACACCGAGGCGCTCGAGCACTTGGTGGACCCCGCCGTGGCGGCGGTTCTGGCCGAGCTCCGGGGGGACGAGGTCGAGCACATCGGCATGCTGGAGCAGCGCCGCGCCGCCGTGCCGCGCGGCGCGCGACGCTGACCCGACAGTGGAATCGGTGTCAGCGTTCTCGGGTTCTCTTACCGAACCCCGAACCCCGAACCCCGAACCCCGAACCCCGAACCCCGGCCTCTTACTCGTCCGCCGCTGAGATGCCGAGCCGCCGGATCATCTCGTTGAGCGTGGAAGGGCGCACGCGCAGCATCTGCGCCGCGCGCCGCTGCACGCCGCCGCAGCGAGCCAGCGACGCCTCGATCAGAGCGCGGGTGTAGTCGTTGACCGCGTCCTTGAGGTCCACGCCCTCCGCCGGGAGCTTGGCGGCCGGGCTCGACTGCGGCGCCAGCACCTCGCCCGGCAGCAGGTCCATGTCGATGACGTCCCCCGGGCAGAGGACGACGGCCCGCTCGATGACGTTCTCGAGCTGGCGCACGTTCCCCGGCCAGTGGTACCCCATCAGGACGTCGAGCGCCCGGGGCGTGAGGGCGAGCGCCGGTTTGGCGTTCTCCTCGGCGAATCGGCGCAGGAACTGGTTCACGAGCGCGGGGATGTCGTCGGGCCGCTTGCGCAGCGGCGGCAGCTCGATGGTGATCACGTTGAGGCGGTAGAACAGGTCCTCCCGGAACGTGCCCTCCGCGACCATCCGCGGCAGGTCGGCGTTGGTGGCCGCGATGATGCGGACGTCCACCTTGACGGTCTGCTCGCCGCCCACCGGGATGAACTCGCGCTCCTGAATCACGCGCAGGAGCTTGGCCTGGGTGGGCGGCGTGATGGTGCCGATCTCGTCGAGGAAGATGGTGCCGGAGTCGGCGACTTCGAACAGCCCGCGCCGGGTGGCGACCGCGCCCGTGAACGCCCCGCGCATGTGCCCGAACAGCGTCGATTCCAACAGGTCGGTGGGGACGGAGCCCGTGTTGACGACCACGAACGACCCCTCCACCCGCGGCGAGAGCTGGTGGATCGCGCGCGCCAGCAGCTCCTTCCCCGTCCCCGATTCGCCGGTCAGCAGGATGTTTGAGCGCGAGGGCGCCGCCCGTCTGACGAGGCCGATGACACCCTCCATCACCTGCGACCGCCACACCATCGTCCCCAGCCCCTCGAGGCGCTGGCGCAGGTCGCGGTTCTCCGTGCGCAGGTGGCGCTGCTCCAAACCCTTGCGGACCGTGAGCACGACCTCCTGGTTCTTGAACGGCTTGGCGATGTAGTGGAACGCGCCCTCGCGCATCGCGGCGATGGCGGTCTCGACCGACGAGTACGCGGTGATGACCACGACGACGGTCTCGGGGTCGCGCCCCTTGAGCTCGCGGAGCACCTCGAGGCCCGGCTTGTCGGGGAGCATGAGGTCGAGGAGGACGAGGTCCACCTCGCCCTCCTCGGCCTGGCGGAGGCCCTCGGCCGCGGTGGTGGCCTGCACGACCTGGAACCCCTCCCGGCGGAGCACGGTGGCCAGCACGTCCTGCAACACCGGTTCGTCGTCGATGATCAAGATCCTCATGCGTTCCCCCCGTGGGCCGGTACCTCGACGCGCATCGCGGTGCCTCCCGTCTCCCTTGGCAGTGCCCGGATGGTGCCGCCGTGCGCCACCACGATGTCGCGGGTGATGGCAAGCCCGAGCCCGGTGCCGCCGCGCCCCTGGCGCGTGGTGACGAACGGCTCGAAGATCCGCTCGCGGAGCTCCTCGGGCACTCCCGGCCCCGTGTCGCGGACCTCGAACCATACCGTGGCGCCGTTGCGCCCGATCAGCATCTGCACGGCGCCCCCGGCGCCGGTGGCCTGGATCGCGTTGCGCAGCAGGTTGTGGACGACCAGCTCGAACTGGACGCGGTTGACGTTGGCGGCGGCGTCCTCGGCCGGCTGGATCTCGATCGTGACGCCGCCGCGCTCGGCCTCGACCTTCATCTGGTTGGCCTCGTCGCGCGCCAGCACGGAGAGGTCCACGAGCTGGCGCTCGAACCCCGACGGCCGCGCCAGCTCGAGGAGGTTCGTCACGATGCGCGAGACCCGGAACGCCTGCTCTTCGAGCTTCGCCGCGAGCGGCGCGCGCGGGTCGGACGGCGGCGTCAGCTCACGCAGCAGCTGGGCGTAGCTGGAGATCCCGGTGACCGGCGTGTTGACCTCGTGGGCGAGGCCGGCCGCGAGGCGCCCGAGTGAGGCGAGCCGTTCCTGTTCGGCGAGGCGTTGTTCGAGGTTGAGCTGCTCGGTGATGTCGTCGAGGGTCACGACGCGACCGTCGAAGCGCCCCGGTTCCACCTCGAGCGCGGAGGTGGACAGCAGCCCGGTGTGCCACTCGCCGCCGGTCGCGAAACGCACCTGGACGCCGGCGAGGTCGGTGGGCAGGAGCGAGCGCCACTCCGGCCGCACCTCGACGAGCGCGTGCAGGAACTCGCCGACGAGGAGCCGCGGCTCCCGCCGCAGCAACGTTCCGGCGCGCTCGTTGGCGCGCAGCACCCGTCCGGAGGCGTCGCAGATCAGCAGGGCGGCCGCCGAGAACTGGAAGATGCGCTCGAGGTAGTCCTCGAGCAACCGGTGCTCCTCGACCTGGCGGCGGAGGTTCGCCATCAGCAGGGTGTTCTCGAGCGCGAGGGCGGCCTGCGCGGCGAGCGCCCCGACCAGGCGCCGCTCCCCGTGCCCGAGAGGCATCTCCCCGTGCCTGCGCCCGCAGTACACGAGGCCGACCACCCGGCCGTCGCGCTCGACGGGGAACCGGTGCCAGAGGCCGCGCTCGGCGAGCTCGGCCTCCGCGGGGGTGGGGAACGGGTCGCGCAGGTCCGCCGACGAGAGGACGGGCCATTGCTCGGTCGCGCCGGACGGGTACAGCCTCCCTCCGAGCGCCAGGTAGGTCACGACCTTGTCCACCGCCAGCGCGTCGCGCAGCAGTTGCGCCAGGCGCTGCAGCAGCGTCTCCGGATCGCGGTGCGCCACCGCCTCCTCGGCGAACGTCGTGAGCGCGCGCCGGGCGGCGAGGCGCTCGCGGTACTGCAATCGCTCGAACCCCTCGAGCAGCAGCCGCCGGGCCGGCACCGTGAGGGTGGCGAGCAGGACGCCGCCCGCCACCGCGACGAGGTTGCGCCAGTTCCCGAGGCGGAAGCCGAACTGGGTGACGGCGTAGTTGAGGAAGGCGAAGCTGACGCCGCCGAGGAGGACCGCCACGCCGGTCGCCACCACCTGGCGCGAGATGTCCTCCAGGTCCCAGAGCCGGAACTCCAGCAGCGACGAGGCGACGCCGAGCGGCACCAGCGCCAGCGGGAGCAGCGAGATCCAGGTCAGGACCTCGAGCTCCGCGCCGGCCCATTGCGGGATCAGCGAGAGCAGCAGATACGGCGCGAAACCCGCCGCGGCGCCGAGCGCGACCCACTCGACCTGCCGCCGGCGCGTCGGGTCGCTCCGGTTGGAGACGTACGTGCGCACGGAGAGCGCCGCGGCCGCCAGCACCCCGAGGACCGCGAGCACGGCGGTGGCGCGGTCGAGCGCGTCGGCGACGAGCACGTCCCCGGCCACCGGCGGGATGAAACCGGTCGCGAGGCCGGTGCGCAGGGCGGCCACGGCGACCGACGGGATGAACGCGGCCCACAGCCAGGAGAAGCGCTTGATCCGGGCGGGGAAGCTGGCGAAGAACACGACCAGCAGCGGCGGCAACGCCAGGCGGCCGAAGTCGCGGATCAGGAGGAGGAGCTGCCAGGAGGCGCTGCTGTCCTGTGGGATCGGCACGACGACGGCCGCGAAGAGCGCCTCGGCGAGCGCGAGGAAACGGCCGGCCTGCGGCGTCGGGTGGCCGAGGTACACGACCCCGGCGACGGCGAGCGTGAACATCGCGGCGAACGCCACCAGGAGGTAGCGCACGTCGACCTGGGGGACCGGCGGGTAGTAGGCGAGGTCGCGGACCTTGCCCTGCCGCATCACCGACAAGGTCGAGACCCGGCGCGCGTACAGCGAGTGCTCGAGGTCCCCGATCGTGGCCGCCGGAGTCCCGTCGAGCCCGACGATTACGTCCCCAGGCGCCAGTCCGGCGCGGGCGGCTCCGCTGCGCAAGCCGACGCTGACCACGAGGTACCCCTCGGCCTCGCGGAGGGTGCGGAAGTCGAGGCGCTGGAACTCGTCCACCCGGCGGACCGCGCCCAGCAAGCCCGCGGCGGTGGCGATGATCCCGGCAAGGAGGAGGACCAGACTGCGCCCGCGGTGCTCGTGGAGCTTGAGCCAGCCCCGTCGCGGCAGCACGAACGTCGCGGAGTCGGCCGGCGCGGGCGCCTGTTCGTTGAAAGCATCCATTGTTCCGAATTATATCCGAATTTCCGGACACGCCCGCGCCGATCGTGTCCGGTCTTCCGGATTTCGAGATCCGGCGGGCAGTTACGGCGGGCCGCGTCGCTCGCCGTCGGGTAGCGGAGCAGGCCTACGGGTGGGTGCGGACGCTGACGTCGCCCGAGGTCGTGCGCACCTCGATCGTCGCCGCGGGGCCCGCGGCGGTGAACGTGAGCTGGTGGTCGTGGCGCCCGCGCGTGCCGTCGATGCCGGAGTGGATGCTGCCGCTCGTCGTGGCGATCTCGCCAGCGAGGGGCGTCCCGGCGGGGATGCGCAGGCGGACGTCCCCCGACGACGATCGTACGCGGATGCTCGCGGCGGGGGGAACCCGCTCCCAGCTCGCCGAGACGTCCCCCGACGACGCGCCGACCGCGAGGTCGCCGGCGAGCCCCTCCAGGCGGATGTCGCCGGACGAGGTGTCCACCGTCGCGCGTTCGACTCCGGCCTCGAGGGTGACGTCGCCCGAGGAGGTGTCGGCTTCCAGCGCCACGAGCGCGTGCCGGGTGATGCGGACGTCCCCGGACGAGGTCCTGGCGATCAGCTCGCGCACGCCGCCTTCGACGGCGAGGTCGCCGGAGGAGGTGGTCACGCGGGCGGCTCCGGCGAGCAGTGCATCGCCGGCGACGCCGACGTCCCCGGAGGAGGTGCGGACCTCCAGCCGGCACGTGGGCGGGACGACGAGGTCGAGCCGCGCTTTGCCGTTCAGGTACCCGAGGACGAAGATCCCGCGGTGGCGGGAGGGCAGCCGGACGTCGAGCGCCGAGGGGGAGTCCTCGAAGACGGGGGTGTGGTTGGCGATCCAGCGCTGCGCCGCGCCGCGCGACGACGAGCGCGCGTCGAGGTCGAGGGTGGCCGTGATCGCGGTCCCGTCGCTCACCGTCACGTGAACGTCCATCGAGCCCACATCGAGGCGGACGAGCTTGTCGGGGCCGGCGGCAAACGTGCGGGTTTCGTGCACCGCGAGCGGCGTCCGGACGCGGACGCAGCCGGCTGCGGCGACCAGCATGGTCAGAACGGCGGCTAGGACGGCACGGCGCATGGGCACCTCCAATGTCTCCAACGTTCGATCGGCCGGCCGGGTTCGCGCCCGGGCTGGGGCCTGGGACGCCTCCGGCTGCCGCGCCGCCCACAAGTGGCGCGGCGCGAGTATAAGCCGCGGAGCGTCGGCCGATGGGCCGGCGCTGGACTGGGGATGGCCGGCGTTTGCGCGCAAACGTTGCTTCGGAAGCAACCATCGCGCGCCCGACGGCGCCGAGCGCGGTCGCGGCGCGCCCGGCCGGGTCTATACTCCGCATGCGGAGCGGCGCGGCCCGCCGCCGCAAGATCGCCCCGCAGGGGGAACGAATGGCAGCGATCGAGAGCACACCGGAGTTCGTCAACGCCGTGTACGCCCGCACGCGGGCCCGCCTGGAGATCGTCCGGGCGCGGCTGCGCCGGCCGCTGACGTTGACCGAGAAGATCCTGTTCGGCCACCTCGCCGACCCCGATCGGGCCCAGCTCGATCCCGGCAAGGCGTACCTCGAGCTGAGGCCCGACCGGGTCGCGATGCAGGACGCGACGGCGCAGATGGCGCTGCTGCAGTTCATGCTCGCCGGGATGGACCGGACGGCCGTCCCCACCACGGTGCATTGCGACCACCTCATCCTGGCCCGTTCGGGCGCCGCCGCCGACGTCGCCCGCGCCGTCGAGACGAACAAGGAGGTGTACTCGTTCCTCGAATCCGCGTCGGCGCGCTACGGGATCGGTTTCTGGAAGCCCGGCTCCGGGATCATCCATCAGGTGGTGCTGGAGAACTATGCGTTCCCCGGCGGGATGATGATCGGCACCGACTCGCACACGCCGAACGCCGGCGGCCTCGGGATGTTCGCCTCGGGCGTGGGCGGCGCGGACGCGGTGGACGTGATGTCGGGCTTCCCGTGGGAAGTGCTGCAGCCGAAGCTCATCGGCGTCGAGCTGACCGGCAAGCTCTCGGGGTGGACGGCGCCCAAGGACGTCATCCTCAAGCTCCTCGACATCCTCACGGTCAAGGGCGGCACCAACGCGGTGGTGGAGTTCTTCGGCCCCGGCTGCGCCTCGATCTCCTGCACCGGCAAGGGCACGATCACGAACATGGGCGCCGAGCACGGCGCCACGACCTCGGTGTTCCCGTACGACGCCCGCATGGAGATCTACCTGCGCGCGACGCGGCGGGGGGCGATCGCCGACCTCGCCGGCGCCAACCGCGACCTCCTGGCCGCCGACCCCGAGGTGGCGGCGAACCCCGAGAAGTTCTACCAGCGCGTCGTGAGGATCGACCTCTCCGCGCTCGAGCCCCACCTCGTCGGCCCGCACACGCCGGACCTGGCGCGCCCGCTCTCGGCGGTGCCGGCGGCGGTCAAGGCGAACGGCTACCCGGCGAAGATCTCCGCCGCATTGGTCGGCTCCTGCACGAACTCGTCGTACGAGGACATCACCCGCGCCGCCGCCGTGGCGCGCGAGGCGCTCGCGGCCGGCGCGAAGGCTCGCGTGCCGCTGCTGATCACGCCGGGTTCCGAGCAGGTCTACGCCACGATCGAGCGCGACGGCCTGCTGTCGGTGTTCCACGAGTTCGGCGCCACCGTGCTCGCCAACGCCTGCGGCCCGTGCATCGGCCAGTGGCAGCGCGACGACTCCCCGAAGGGGACGCCGAACGCGATCGTCAACTCGTTCAACCGCAACTTCCCGGCGCGCAACGACGGCAACCCGGCCACGCTCTCGTTCATCGCCTCGCCCGAGGTCGTGGTCGCCTATTCGGTGGCGGGCTCGCTCGAGCTCAACCCGGTCGCGGACGAGATCCCGGTGGACGGGCGCACGCTCCGCCTGTCGCCGCCGCCGCCGGCGCCGGAGGTGCCGGAGAAGGGGTTCGTGTTCAAGGCCGAGGGGTACGTCGCGCCGCCCGAAAAACCCGAGCGCGTGACGGTGAACGTGCGCGAGGGCTCCGACCGGCTGCAGCTGCTGCAACCGTTCCCGGCGTGGGACGGCCACGACTATTCCGACTTGGCCGTCGTCCTCAAGGCCAAGGGCAAGTGCACCACCGACCACATCTCCCCCGCCGGCATCTGGCTCAAGTACCGCGGTCACATCGACAACATCGCCAACAACATGTTCTCGGGCGCGATCAACGCGTTCACCGGCGAGGCCGGGAAGGGGAAACACCCGGTCACCGGCGAGGTCATGGAGTTCTCGAAGATCGCCCGCGACCTCAAGGGCCGCGGGATGCGCTGGGTCGCGGTCGGCGACGAGAACTACGGCGAGGGCAGCTCGCGCGAGCACGCCGCGATGGAGCCGCGCCACCTCGGCGGCGTCGCGGTGATCGCGCGCTCGTTCGCCAGGATCCACGAGACCAACCTCAAGAAGCAGGGGTTGCTTCCGCTCACCTTCGCCGACCCGGCCGACTACGAGAAGGTGCGCGAGGGCGACCGGGTGAGCATCGCGGGCCTGGCGGGTCTCGCCCCGGGGCAACCGGTGAAGGTCGTCGTGCGCCACGCCGACGGCAGCAAGGACGAGTTCTCCTGCCGGCATACGTTCAACGCCGACCAGGTCGGGTGGTTTCGCGCCGGCAGCGCACTCAACGTGCTTCGGACCAAGAAGTAGGGGGCGCCGCCGGCGTCGGACCACTTTCCGGGCGGGGGGTCCCGCGGCCGCTCCACCGGCCGCCCGGCCGCTCTCGACCCCCCGAGCCCCCCGCGAGCCGCGGCGGAGCCGCGTCGCGATCCTGGCGGGGGGTCCCGCGGCCGCTCCACTGCCCGCCCGGCCGCTCTCGACCCCCCGAGCCCCCCGCGAGCCGCGGCGGAGCCGCGTCTCGCCTGGCGTTGCCCTTCGGCGGCTCGCGTGCTCACGTAGCCTCCGGCTACGCTCCGCCGCGTCCGCCTCGGGCGCCTTGCATCTGGCCCAACGGCGGCGGCGCGGCTACACGCCGCCAGTGGCGAGTCCCTGCCTGCCGGTGGAGAGTTCATCTTCGAGGGAGGGACTCAAGGCCGCGCGGACCGCATCTGATGTGGGGCGCGCCCGCCGGGCGCGCTGTCGGGGCTCCTGTAGCGGCGTTTGCTCGCAAACGCCGGTCTTCGGTGGCGCGGCTGGCCGCCGTCGACCCCCGGCCTGCCGTCGTGGTCTCGCGGTCTCCGGCGTCCGGTGTCCCGCTACCCGCGCGGGAGGAGGCGGCGCGCCCGCGCGCCGACCGTGATCGTGTGGGCGGCTTGCGAGGTGATGGTGCCGTTGCCGACCCGGAGCGTGACGGTGTACGCCCCGCGCCGCGCGTAGGCGTGGCTCGGGTTGCGGTTGGTCGAGCTGCCGCCGTCGCCGAACGTCCACTGCCAGGAGCGCGGCACGCCGGCCGAGGTGTCGGTGAACTGGACCGCGCTGCCCGCGTACGGGGCCGCGGACGAGACGGTGAACGAAGCCGTCAGGACCGACGGCGTCGGCATCGGGCCCGTCGGCGTGGGCGTCGGTGTGGGCAGCGGCGCGGTCGGCGTCGGTGGCGGCCCCGTGGGTGTCGGCGTCGGGGAGGATGCGCCGGCGAAACCGGTGTCTGGAGCGGAGTAGGCGCTCCAGCCCGCACCGTTGTGGGCGCGCACCCAGAAGTAGTAGGTCACGCCGGGAGACACCGTGGTGTCGTCGAAGAGCGTCCCGGTGAGCGCGCCGAGATACGCGGCCGTCGAGACGTTGTTCGTGGTGTTGCGCCACACCTGGTAGGCGTCGGCGCCGGAGGACGCGTTCCAGGTCACGCGCACCCTGTCCGAGAACGCGCCGTCGCTCGCCGAGACGCCGGTGGGCGCGGACGGGACGGCGGACGGGGTCGTCGGCGTCGGCGTGGGTGTGGGACCATAGGTCGGCGTCCACGTCGGTGTCGGCGATGGGCCGGGCGTGGGTGTCCGCGTCGGTGTCGGCGTTGGGCCGTAGGTTGGCGTCCACGTCGGTGTCGGCGTCGGGCCCGCCGCAGGGTACGTGTACTGTGCGCACGTGCGGTCGGTCGCGTCGATGGCGTTGCAGCAGTACGGGTACATCACCGAGTAGGGGTCGCTCGTGAAGTGGCCGAACCCGATCCCGTGGCCGAGCTCGTGCGCGAGCATCTCCTGGTACCCGGTGAGACTACCGGTGCTGGAGCTTGCCGTCGCACTGACGACGACGAACTGGGAGACGATTGAGTACCAGGTGGTTCCATCGAAGGTGTGTTGCGGGCCCCACCACGGGCCGCCGAAAGCGAGCTCGTTCCCAGGCGGCACCTCGTTGCACGGATCGTTGAAGATGACCGCCCCCGCATTCGGGAAATCGGTACTGCAGGGCACCGGGTCGGTCCCCGACATGCATTTCGTGCAGCTGAACGGTATGGCCGTCAAGCCAGCGTAGGCGAGGTTCAAGCTGGTCGAGGGGATGCCCATCCACATGCCGACGGCGCCCTGGAGCTGGGGGGCGCAGCCCGCGGAGGCCGCGCACGCGGCCGATGTGTCGCCGCCGCTGGGGGAGTAGTAGATGTTGACCTGGCCCGGCGGGCTTGCCGTGTTGTACGGCCAGCGCGCGTACGGCGTCGTGCCCGTGATATAGGTGCAGGCGCTGGGTGGCGTGCCCTGGATGGAGGCGGCGAGCGGGAGCTGGTTCGGTCGGGCCAGAACGCCGGCCGCGCTCCAGCTCGCGCGGCCGGCGGCCACGGCGCGCAGCTGTGGCAGCACGAGCGTCTCCTGGTACGTCCCGACCTCTTCGGGCAGGATTCCGTCGGGACGCGGAAACGTCTCCACATCCGCCATCTCCGGCAGGGGCGCAAGCAGGCTTGTCCCATCCCGGCCCCTGACGCGCTCGAGCAAACCGTACGCGGCGGCCTGGGGCAGCCACTGTCCCATGCCGTTCGCATGGAGAAAGAGAAGATACGCCTCCCCGGGTTGGAAGTGAGGCGATCCCGGCACAGCCCATGTCCAACCGCCGAGCTCGCCGCCGGGCACCCGGACGGCAATCCGGTCGTTCGGGCCGAGCCCACCTGCGACGCTTTCCTCGACGCGGAAGTTGGTCACGGTGAAGAGCAGCGGACCGGCGGACACGACCGATGAACCGCCGGCGAGGGCCAAGACGACAGCGTCCGAGCCTCGCGCCAGCTCGCCGAGGTTCTCGGGAGGGACGATTGAGGTCGCGGAAGCCGTCGCCGTCGTGAGTACGGCGACGGCCAGGCCGGTGAGGTGCCTCGGGCGGAGAAAAGCCATCGAATCGGGTCTCCTCGGCCCATTCTATTCCCCGGCCCGGCCTGGATTGTGACGCCCGTCACACCTTTCACGCCGCCGGGCCGGCGGGCGGTCCGGCGGCCGGATCGGCCGGCGGTTCCGCGTCCGACTGCGAGCGGCTCAGCGCGTCGATGGCGGCGATCGCGTCGGCGGCCAGCGGCGGGCGCAGCGGGAGCATGAACGGCACGCGCCGCCAGTACTCCCCGTACGCGTCGCCGAAGCGGAGTGCGAGGTTGTGCTCCTCGCGCCGCGCGCGCATCAGCGTGATGCGCGCGGCGGGGATGAACAGGACGAGAGCGGGGAGCGAGCGCATCGCGACGATCGCACCGACCAGCATGAGCAGGATGCCGGCGAGGTACGGGTGGCGGATGAACCGGTACGGCCCGCGGGTCGCCAGACGCGTGCCGCGCCCGATCGCGCGCACGGCGGCGAGCGCCAGCAGGCCGCCGGCCAGCAGCAGCGGGGCGGCGACGCGCAGGGTGACGCGGGAGAACTCGCCGGTCGCGAGCGCCCCGGCGGCGCAGCCGACGACGAGCAGCGTCCACGCCACCGGCATCTCGCCGACCGGCATGCCCGGGACGATCTCGGCGTCGTCGCTCATGCGCGCCCCGGCCGCCTACCGCGCCTGCGCGACGGCGGGCCTGGCCGCGCGGTAACGCTCGAGGCCGGCGAGAAACACTTCCATTGCGCGCTCGAGCTTGCCCACCTCGAGGACGTACGCCATGCGCACCTCGTCCAGCCCGGCGCCGGGGGTGGCGTAGAAGCCGCCGGCGGGTGCGACCATGACGGTGTCGCCCGCGAGCGAGAACTCCTCGAGCAACCAGCGCGCGAAGTCGTCGGAGTCCTCGACGCCGGCCATCTTGACGATCATGTAGAACGCCCCGCGCGGCCGCTTGAGCACGATGCCGGGGTCGGCGGTGAGCGCGTCGTACATCACGTCGCGGCGGCGCTGGTACTCCGCCCGGACGGCCTCGAAGTAGCTGTCGCCGAGGCGGTAGGCGGCGACGGCCCCGAGTTGCTCGAGGGTGGGCGGGCAGAGCCGCGCCTGGCCGAACTTGAGCACCGAGCCCATCACCTCGGGGTTGCGGCAGATCACCGCACCGACGCGGGCGCCGCACGCCGAGAAGCGCTTGGAGATCGAGTCCACGACGATGACGCGCTCGCGGACCCCGGGCAGCTCGAGCACCGAGCGGTGGCGGCGGCCGTCGTACGTGAACTCCTTGTAGACCTCGTCCGCGATCAGGAAGAGGTCGTGCCGTTTGACGAAGGCGGCCAGACGTTCGAGCTCCTCCCAGGACAGCACGGTTCCGGTGGGGTTGTTCGGCGAGCACACCAGGACGGCGCGGGTGCGCGGCGTGACCGCGGCGTCGAGCGCCTCGTCCGCGGGCAGGTGGAAGCCGTCCTCGGCGTGGGTCCGCACCGGCACCACCCTGAGGTTCGCCATCTCGGCGTACCCGTTGTAGTTGGTGTAGAACGGCTCGGGGATGATGATCTCCTCGCCCTCGTCGGCCACGACGTTGAAGGCGAACAGGATCGCCTCGGAGCCGCCGTTGGTGATCAGCACCTCGTGCGGGTCGAGGGCGATCCCGAAGCGGGCGAAGTACGCGACCATCGCCTCGCGCAGCTCGGGCAGGCCGTCCGACGGCCCGTACTCGAGGACCTTGCCCGTGAACGAACCGACCGCGCGCAGGAACTCCGGGGGGGTGGCGACGTCGGGCTGGCCGATGTTGAGGTGGTAGATCGTGACGCCGCGCCCGCGGGCGGCGGCGGCGAGCGGCGCCAGCTTGCGGATCGGGGATTCCTGGATCGAGGTGGCGCGGTGGGAGATCTTCATCTCGCCTCCATCGCCCGGGGCCGGCCCGGACGGTCTGCGAGGGTAGCGGCGCGGCCGTGAAAAGACAAGGCGCTTTGTCCCGCGGTGCGACGCCCCACGGCCGGTCACGGCGCTGGCCCGGTCGGGGCAGGGCTGCGCTATCCTCGCCGGCGGTCGGCGCCGGCGGCTGGCCGGCCCAGGGGGAGCGACGATGAATGCTGGAGAGGGCAAGGTAGCGGTGGTCACCGGGGCGAGCGCCGGGATCGGCGCCGCGACGGCGCGGGCGTTGGCCGGCGCCGGCTACGACGTCATCGTCGGGGCCCGGCGGGTGGACCGGCTCGAGGCGTTGGCGAGGGAGATCGGCGGCACGGCCCACCCCCTCGATGTCACCGACGCCGGATCGGTGGCGGCGTTCGGCGCGGCGGTGCCGGAGCGGCTGCACCTGCTCGTCAACAACGCCGGCGGCGCGCACGGACTCGACCCGGTGGCGCTGGCGAACGACGACGACTGGACGTGGATGTTCGAGGCGAACGTCCTCGGCCTGATGCGCGTGACGCGCGCGCTGCTGCCCAAGCTCGAGGCCGGGCGCGGGCACGTCGTCAACGTGACCTCGATCGCGGGGCGGGAGGTGTACCCCGGCGGCGCGGGCTACACCGCCGCCAAGCACGCCGCCGTCGCGATCACCAGGACGCTGCGGCTCGAGCTCAACGGCAAGCCGGTGCGCGTCACCGACGTCGCCCCGGGGATGGTCGAGACCGACTTTTCCGCCGTGCGGTTCGGCGGCGACACCGCGAGGGCCGCCAAGGTCTACCAGGGGCTGACGCCGCTCACGGCCGCGGACGTCGCCGACTGCATCGTCTGGGCGGCGACGCGGCCGCCGCACGTCAACGTGGACGAGATCGTGGTCATGCCGGTGGCGCAGGCGTCGGCCACGGTCGTCGCCCGCGGCGCGGGGCTTTAGGCCGGCGCCGTCGGATGGGGAGCGGCGCCGTGCGTGGGTCTGGCGTGGTTCGGGGTTTGCTCGTCGCGGTCCTGGCGCTCGTCGGCGCGGCCGCCGCCGGGCTCGCCGGGTCGGCGCGCGAGTTCCCGCCCTCGGTCCTGGAGGCGCAGCAGGCCCGCTACGGGCGCGTCCAGGAGGCGCGGCGTCTGCAGGGGAAGGCGGTTGACGTCCTGTTCGCCGCCGCCGGCGTCTCGTACCCCGCGGCCGTGATGCTGCGCGCGTTCAAGCAGGAGGAGGAGCTGGAGCTGTGGGCGGAGTCGGGAGCCACGGGCCGATGGGTCAAGGTCGTGCGCTACCCGATCACCGCGGCCTCGGGCGACCTCGGCCCCAAGCGGCGGCGCTGGGACCAGCAGGTCCCCGAGGGGTTCTACCGGGTTGACGGCTTCAACGGCGCGAGCCGCTACCACCTCTCGCTCCACGTGGACTACCCGAACGCGTCGGACCGCATCCTCGGCAACCGCCGCCACCCGGGCAACAACATCTTCATCCACGGCGACGAGGTGTCGAGCGGCTGCATCGCGGTCGGCGACCGCGCGATCGAGCAGCTCTACCTCGTCGCCCTCGACGGCGCCGCGGCCGGCCACGAGGTCCTCGTGCAGGTTTTCCCCTGCCGCTTCTCGTCTCCGGGTTGCGAACGTCGTCTGGCCGCGCTGTCAAGGCGCAAGCCCCGCCTGGCCGAGTTCTGGGCCAACCTGCGCGAGGGGTTCGAGGCGTTCGCGCGCGCCGGCTCCCCGCCGGCCGTCTCGGTGGACGCCTCCGGCCGCTACCACTTCGCCCCAGAGAATGGAACAATGGGGTACCGGGTACCGCAAAGATGATGTGGCGATTGATCGTGGAGGGGGCGCAACGGGGCGCGTGGAACATGGCGGTGGACGAGGCGCTCGCCGAGGCGGTGGATGGCGGGCGCTCGGCGCCGGCGCTGCGCTTGTACCGGTGGTCGCCGCCGTGCCTCTCGCTCGGCTTCTCGCAGCCGTACGAGGCGGCCGACGCCGGCTTCTGCGCCGCGCACGGGGTCGACGTCGTGCGCCGGCCGACCGGGGGGCGCGCGGTGCTGCACCACCTGGAGTTGACGTACGCGGTGGCGGCGCCGCTGGGCCGGGGCCCGTTCGCCCATGACCTGCAGGCCGCCTATCGAACGATCTGCGGCGCCCTCGTCGCCGGGCTGCGCGCGATGGGGATACCCGCGGGGCTCTCGGGCGCGCCGGCGGACGGGATGATCAAGCCCACTCAGGCGATCCCGTGCTTCGTCGGACCCGCCGCCGGCGAGGTGGTGGCCGGCGGACGCAAGCTCGTCGGTTCGGCGATGCGCAGGGTGGGGGACTCGATCCTCCAGCACGGTTCGATCCTGGAGGGGTGGGACGGCGCGCTGCAAGCCGGGTGCCTCGGCCTCGCCGACGATTCGGCGCTGCGGCCGGCGGTCGTCACCATCGGCGACCTGCTCGGCGGAGCGCCCGAGCCTGAGGGGCTCGTCCCGGCGATCGCGGCCGGGTTCGTCGAAACGCTCGGCGTTGTGTTCGAGCCCTCCGAGTTCTCGGGCGAGGAGCGCGCCCGCGCGGCGCTGCTCGAGCGCGGGCGCTACGGCCACGAACGCTTCACCGTCCACCGTGACCAGTCGCTGCCGGAAGGCGCCTGAGGACCACCGCCGCGACGCCGGCGCTCGCCCGGGCGAACGCCGGCCGCGGCGGCCGGCCCACGGCCCCGGTAGAATGGCCGCCGTGAGACGCCCGCCGCGCTCCGCACGGTCCGCGTTGGTCGCGTTTCTGGCCCTCGGCTGCCTCGCCGCCGCGTGCCGGACCGCACCACCGCCACCGCCCGCCGTCGCCGCCCCGCCTGCCGCCACCCCGGGAACCGAACCTGCACCGCCGCGGGCGTTCGTGCGGGTCACCGGCAGCCGGCTCAACGTGCGGCAGACGCCCGCCGTCTCGGCGCCGACCGTTGCCCGCGTCAAGCGGGGGAGCTGCTCGCCGTGCTGGAACGGGACGGCGAGTGGGTGCGGGTGAACCTGGCCGATGGGAGTGCGGGCTGGGTGAGCGCCAGGTACGTGCGGCCGGAGGCGCCGTGCGCCGCCGACAAGCCGGGCGCCGAACTGCTCTCCGACGTGCCGCTGTCGGTCGGCGGCGGCGCGATCGGCGCGGTGGTGATCGAGGCCTCGGTGGACGCGTCGGGGAAAGTCGCCGCGACGAAGGTCGTACGCGACTCCACCGGTTCGCCGGAGCTGGTCAAGAGAGCCGAGGACGAGGTGAGAGCGTTCAGGTTCTCGCCGCCGGTGCGCGACTGCCGGGCCGTGCCGTTCGTATACACCTACACGCGCAACTTCTGAACGCCGCCGCACCGGGCGCGGCGGCGCTACGGGCGCGGGCGCAACGCGGCCAGCAGCTCGCGGATGTCGCCGGGGAGCGGCGCCTCGAACGTCATCGGCTCGCCGCTCACCGGGTGGGTGATCGTGAGCTTCCAGGCGTGCAGCGCCTGCCGCGGGAACTCCCGGCACGCCGCGGCCGCCGCTTCGTCGCCGATGCCGCGCCACTGCCGGCCGGCGTAGGTCTGGTCGCCGACCAGGGCGTGGCCGATGTGGACCATGTGCACCCTCACCTGGTGGGTCCGGCCGGTGACGAGGCGGCACTCGACGAGGGCGGCTCCTTCGAACCGCTCGCGGACCCACCACAGCGTGCGCGCCGGGCGGCCGCCCGCGATCACGGTCATCTGCTTGCGCTGGGCCGGGTGGCGGGCGATCGGGGCGTCCACGACCCCCTCGTCGGTCTTCGGCGCGCCGTACACGACGGCCAGGTACCGCTTGTCGGTCGTGCGCCAGCGGAACGAGAGCGAGAGGGCGCGGTGCGCGAGGTCGGTCTTGGCGGCGATCAGCACCCCGGAGGTGTCCTTGTCGAGACGGTGGACGATGCCCGGCCGCTCGACCCCGCCGATGCCGGAGAGATCGCGACAGTGGGCGAGGAGGGCGTTGACGAGCGTGCCGTCGGGGTTGCCGGCGGCGGGGTGGACGACGAGGCCGGGCGGCTTGTTGACGACGATGAGCTGGTCGTCCTCGTAGAGCACGTCGAGCGGGATCTCCTGCGGCAGGACCTCCGAGGCCGTCGCCGGCGGCGGGGTCACCTCGACCACGTCGCCGGGAGCGAGGAGCTGGGCCGGCTTGGAGAGGCGGCCGTTGCGCGTCGCGTGGCCGGCCTCGATCCAGCGCGCCACCTGCGAGCGCGACCACCCGCGTCCCGCGCCGGCGAGGAATCGGTCGAGCCGCAGGCCGGCCGCCTCGCCGGGCACCACGAGCCGGATCGCCGGGGCCTGTTCACTCATGGCGCCATCATGCGCCCCATCAGCTCGCAATCTCTCGCTGCCGGCGGTGGATCCAGGCGAGGATGCCGACGCCGATCGGGACTATCACGGCCGCGATCGCCTGGCTGGTCGAGAGGGCGCCGCCGAGGACGAAGCCGCGGTCCGCGTCGCCGCGGAAGAACTCGATGATGAAGCGCGCGATCCCGTAGCCGATGAGGTACGCCGCGAACACCGTGCCGGGCCGGAAGCGCCGGCGGAAGAGCCAGGCGAGAAACGCGTAGTTGGCGAGGTTGAACGCGGCCTCGAAGAGCTGCGTCGGGTAGATGGACACGCCGAGCGGGGTGCCGGAGACCTCGGCCGCCAGGGGATTCGTGAAGACGACGCCCAGCGGCGAGCTGCACGCGCGCCCGTAGCAGCAGCCGGCGGAAAAGCACCCGAGGCGCCCGAAGAACTGTCCGAGCGCCACCGAGGGCGCGAGCACGTCGGCGACCGAGAAGAACGGCAGCTTGTAGCGGCGCAACAGCACCACCGCCGCCACCAGCGCGCCGATCAAGCCGCCGTAGAAGACGCCGCCGGCCCGCATCAGGCCCCAGATCCCCGCGAACGAGGTCGAGGTACGACGGGTCGGTGATCACGAGCAGGAGCTTGCTCCCCGCGAGCCCCCACAGCACGACCCACGCGCCGAGGTCCATCACCTTGTCGCCGGGCAATCCGACGAGCTTCGCGCGGCGGCTCGCGAGCCAGATCCCCAGCACGATGCCGGCGTAGAGCAGCACCCCGTAGGTGGGGATCTTGTAGAAGCCGAGGTCAATCAGGACGGGATGCACGCTTGCTCCTCACCTGGGTGACGATCTCCGACAGGATCACGCACGCCGCGCCCACCGAGATCGCCGAGTCGGCCACGTTGAACGCGAACCAGTGGTGCTCGCGCCCCCCGATGGTCAGATAGAAGTCGAGGAAGTCCACGACCTCGCCGCGGAGGATGCGGTCGAGGATGTTGCCGACGGCGCCGCCGAGCACGAGCGCGAGGCCCGCGCCCGCCAAGCCGTTGCCGTCGCTCCGCAGCAGCTGCCAGCCGACGAACGCGACGATCGCGGCGACGACGGCGAGCAGCCCGAGTTGCACGGCCGGACCCGACGCGCCGAAGAAGCCGAACGCGATCCCCCGGTTGCGCGAGTGCACCAGGCGGAACAGCCCCGGGATCACCTCGGTCTCGCTGCCGTACGGGACCGTCGCCACGATCCACGCCTTGGTGACCTGGTCGGCGAGCACGACCGCCGCGGCGATCCCGAGCGCGCGCGAAGGCCGCATCACGCCGTGTCCTTTCCCAGGGCCAGCACGACCTCGAGGCAGCGCGCGCAAAGGTCGGGGTGGGCCGGGTGGCCGGCCTTCGGGAGCAGCTGCCAGCAGCGCGGGCACGGCGCGCCGTCCGCCTTGCGGACGCCGAACGAGAGGCCCGGGTACGCGAGCGAACCCTGGGGTGCGTCGTCGGCCGGGGCGTGGGTGACCTGGGAAACGATGCAAAGCTCCTCGATCGTCGCGCGGGTCGCCGCGAGGTCCGCGTCGAGCGCGGCCCGGTCGCCGCCGAGCCGCAGCGCGGCCTCGAGCGACTTGCCGAACTCTCCCTGTTGGCGGTGGACTTCCAGTTCCTTGTTGACCTCCTCGCGGAGCGCGAGCAACCGCGCGAAGCGGGCGTCGGCCTCGGGGTCGTCCGCCGCGTCCGCGATCAGGTCGAACGTCTCGAGCAGCACCGCGCCCGCGTGCTCGCCGGGGACGTGCTCCCACGCTTCGTCGGAGGTGAACGCGAGCGCCGGCGCCATCACCGTCGTGAGCGTGCGGGCGAGGCGGTAGAGGACGGTCTGGGCGGAGCGCCGCTCGGCAGACGTGGGGTGCGAGCAGTAGAGACGGTCTTTGATCACGTCGAGGTAGACGGCCGAGAGGTCCACCGCGCAGAAGTTGATCAGCGCGTGGTAGACAGCGTGGAACTCGTACGCCTCCCAGGCGTCGCGGACGCGGCGGGCGAGCGCCTTGCCGCGGCGGAGGACGTGCGCGTCGAGCGGCCGCAGGTCGGCCGAAGCCACGGCGTCGCGCGCGGGGTCGAACCCGTCGAGGTTCGAGAGCAGGAAGCGCAGCGTGTTGCGGATCTTGCGGTATGCGTCGGCGGCGCGGGTCATGCTCTCCTCGGAGAACGGCATGTCCTCGCGGAAGTCCACCGAGCACGCCCAGAGGCGCAGCACGTCGGCGCCGAACTTCGCGGTCACGTCGAGCGGGGAGACGGCGTTGCCGAGCGACTTCGACATCTTCTTGCCCTCGGCGTCGAGGACGTGGCCGTGCACGAGCACGGCGCGGTAGGGCGCCGCGTCGTGGGTCACGACGCCGACGAGGAGCGAGGACTGGAACCAGCCGCGGTACTGGTCGTGCGCCTCGAGGTAGAGGTCCGCCGGCCACGACATGCCCGGGAACCGCCCGTTGTCGCAGACGGCGAGGTGCGACGCGCCCGAGTCGAACCAGACGTCGAGGATGTCGCGCTCCTTCTCCCACGCCTTACCGCCGCACTTCGGGCACGCGAGGCCCGGGGGGGCAAAGTCGGAGACCGGACGCGCGTACCACGCGTCCGCGCCCTCGGCGGCGAACAGCTCCTCCACGCGGGCGAAGAACGCTCGCGTGGCGTCGCGGTCCGCGCCGTCCGGCCACACCGACTTGCACGACTCGTTGGCGCACACCAGCACGGTGATCGGCGAGCCCCAGCGGCGCTGCCGCGACACGCACCACTCGAACCGGTTCTCGACCATCCCGTGGATGCGGGCCTGTCCCCACTGCGGCAGCCACGACACCCGGTCGATTTCCTCCAGGGCGCGCTGCCGCAGGTCGATCCGCGCGTGCGGGGCGGCGGCCGGGGTGAGCGCGATGAAGTACTGCTCGGTCGCGCGGAAGATCACGGGGTTGTGGCAGCGCCAGCAGTGGGGGTACTCGTGCTCGCCGGTTCCAGAGGCGAGGAGCGCGCCGGCGCCCGCGAGCTCCTCGGTGACCCGCGGGTTGGCGTCGAATACGTGCACGCCCTTGAGGGCGGCGACGTCGGAGGTGTAGCGGCCGGAGTCGTCGAGCGGCGAGACGATCGGGATCCCCTCGACCTTGCCGGTGCGGAAGTCGTCCTCACCGTGGCCGGGCGCGGTGTGCACGAGGCCGGTGCCGGTGTCGAGCGTGACGTAGTCGGCGGCGACGATGACGAACGCCCTGGCGCCCTCGGGCAGGGCGGCGCGCCACGCCGGCGCCAGCGGGTGCCGGTACGCCAGGCCGAGGAGCGCCGCCCCCTTGGCGCGGCCGGCCTCGTTCCCGCGCAGCCCGGTCGCGGCCAGCACCGCGGGGGCGAGCACCGCGGCGACGACGATGGCCCCGCGCTCGGTCTCGACGAGCGCGTACTCGGCGTCGGGGTGCACCGCGATCGCGAGGTTGGACGGGATCGTCCACGGCGTCGTGGTCCAGATCGCGAACGCGACCTCCCCGGTGCCCGGGGCGCCGAACGCCGCGCGCACGGCGGCCGGGTCGGCCGCGGGGAACGCGACGGTGATCTCGGGGTCGCGGCGGGAGGCGTACTCGAGCTCGGCCTCGGCGAGCGCCGTCTTGCACTGCCAGCACCAGCGGATCGCCTTGCGCTCGCGGTAGAGCAGCCCCTGCTCGACGACCTTGCCGAGGGCGGCGGCGATGTCGGCCTCGTAGCGCGGCGCCATGGTGAGGTAGGGGCTGTACCAGGTGCCGATCCCGCCGAGGCGGCGGAACTCCTCGCGCTGCACGGCGACGAAGCGCTCCGCGTAGTCGCGGCAGGCGGCGCGCACTTCCAGGTCGGACATCGCGAGCTTGCGGCCGCCCAGCTCGCGGTCGACCTTCTGCTCGATGGGGAGGCCGTGGCAGTCCCAGCCCGGGACGAACGGCACGTCGAAGCCGAGCATGGCGCGCGAGCGCACGACGAGGTCCTTGAGGATCTTGTTGAACGCCGTCCCGAGGTGGATGTGCTCGTTGGCGTACGGCGGGCCGTCGTGGAGGAGGAAGCGGGGCGCGCCGGCGCGCGCCGCGCGCAGGCGGCCGTAGAGATCGTCCTTCTCCCACCGCTCCAGGCGCTCCGGCTCGCGGCGCGCGGCGTCCGCGCGCATCGGGAACTTGGTCGCCGGGAGGTTCAGTGTCTCCTTGTACATGCCATGCCCCTTCGCGTCCGCGCCGAGGGCGTCCGCGGCGCGAAACATCCAACCCTACGCACGATGCCGTGCCCCGTCAAGCGGGGACGAGGCGCCCGACCTCCTCGAGCACCTGCTGGAGGGAGAACGGCTTGGTGATGTAGGCCGCCGCGCCCAGCTCCCGCCCGCGCCGCACCTCGGCCGCGAGGGCGTGGGCGGTGAGGAACACCACCGGCGTGCGGCAGTGGCGCGGGTCGTCGCGCAGCCGCTCGGCGAGCTGGAAGCCGGTGATCGGAGGGCCGAGCGAGACGTCGAGGATCAGGCACTGGACCGTGCCCGCCTCCAGGATCGCCAGCGCCTCGTCGGCGTTGGCGGCCTCGAGCGCGACGTAGCCGGCGCGCCGCAGCTTGAACGCCAGGATGCGGAGGATGTAGGGCTCGTCGTCGACGATCAGCACCCGCGCCATGAATAGCAGTATAGAGGTTGGCAAAGGCCCCGCCCGGGGCGCCGCCGGCGTCGGACCTCTGGCTGCGTTGCGCTCGCCCCGCGCGCATCCTCATGTGGCCTCCGGCCACACTCCGGTGCGGCGGGGGTCGCGCGCCTTGCCATAGGCCCAACGGCGGCGGCGCGGCTGCACGCCCCAAGTTGCGATGCCCTGCCTATCGTTGAGCTCGGCGTCTGCGAGGGAAGCGCTTGCGGCCGCGCGGCCTGCGGCCGGCGCAGCCGGGTCGGGCAAGGGGCGTGGCGGTTTCTGATGTGGGGCGCGACCGCCGGGCGCGCTGTCGTTGGCCTCTCCACGGGCCACGGACCACTGACCACATTCTTTGCGGCGCCCGGTCCGCAAGCCTCGGCCTTCGGCGGCGCGGCTGCACGCCCCAAGTTGCGACGCCCTGCCTATGGTTGAGCTCCGCGTCTTCGAGGGAAATTCTTGCGGCTGCGCGGCCTGCGGCCGGCGCAGCCGGGTCGGGCAAGGGGCGTGGCGGTTTCTGATGTGGGGCGCGACCGCCGGGCGCGCTGTCGTTGGCCTCTTCTGACCACGGACCACGATCCACGATCCACGATCCACGACCCACCACCTACGTCTTCGCTCCTCCCGAGCCCCGAGCCCCGAGCCCCGGCCTCTACGCTTCGAGGATGACGACGGCGACGGCGACGCCGGCGGCGTGCGTGATCGAGAGGTGGGCGGTGCGGACGCCGAGCGTCGCGGCGCGCTCGGCGGCGCCGCCGGTGAGGCGAAGGCTCGGCGCGCCGGCCGGGGTGCGCTCGACGATTGCGTCGCGCCAGCCGACGCCGTCGCCCCAACCGGTGCCGAGCGCCTTGAACGCCGCTTCCTTCGCCGCCAGCAGGCCGGCAAGGTGCTCGGCGTCCCGCGGTCGCGCGACTTCGCCGGGGGCGAAGCAGCGCTCGAGCAAGCGCCCGCCGTGGCGGGCGAGGAGCGCCGCCACCCGCTCGACGCCGACCAGGTCGAGGCCGAGGCCGGCGATCATGTGTTTCCCGCCGCGCTGTCGAGCCACGACCACGCCGCCCCGAAGTGGACGACGCCGAACCCCGAAATCGCTCCCCGCACCGCGGGGTTGTCGAGCCAGGACATCAACCAGATCGGAGCAGCGGGGACGATCGTGGCCGCCCAGAGGCTGCTCCACGGCGCCAGCACGAAGAACCAGCCGGCGGCCGTGAGGTACACGGCGGCGGCGAGGACGGCGGTCGCCCGGAGCGGGTTGCGGTGTGGCACAGGCGGATTCTAGGTGCTCGTGCGCCCGCTGTCATCACGGAGCGCCGCGGCGGCCGTCGTAGACTAAAAGGGGCGCCGGTTGGAACCGGAGCGGGGGAGGCGGCATGGCAGGCGACAAGTTCACTGTGGTCAAGGTCGCGATGAGGGGCGGGGTCGTGACGTGCGAACCGGATTGGGTCCGTCTCTTCTGGAACGACGGGCCCGCCGAGATCCGTTGGGAGTTCCACGACATCCCGCGGGAGGTCACGCAGGCCGTGGTCGAGTTCCACGGTCTCGAACCCGCCAAACACGCCGGGCGGCACACCCATCCCGGCGGCTTCCGCCCCCGCGGCGTCCACCGCGGCAGCGGCCACGCCGGTGCGGGGGCCGGGTCGCACCTGGCGGACCTCGTGACCTGGGGCAACACGAAGGAGTCGGGGTACTTCACGTACGACCTCAAGCTGTTCGACCGCGACGGCACGCTCGTCGCCGAGGCCGACCCGGGCGGCGACAACCAGCCCACCGGACCGTGACCCTGGGCGCCCTTCGAGCTCGCACGGGCCGCGGTGCGGGTCCGCCCGGACCTGGCCCGTCGAGGTTCACCGTCGCGCGAGGAGGGCCGCGAAGCGCCCGTCCGTGGCGATCCTCGCGAACTCCGGCCCGGCGAACCAGACGGCCGGGGCGTTCGCGGTGCGCGCCTTGCCGGTCCAGGCCAGGCACGCGTTAGTGTCGCCCGTGACTGCGGCGACGAGGGCCGCCATGAACTCGGTGCTCGGGTTCCCGGGGAACCTCTCCAGGGCCTCCTGGATCGCCATCGTCGCCTCGGGGCCGCGGCCCAACTCGGCCAGGCAGCGCGCCCGCGTCTCCAGCAACGCGCGCCTTCGGCCGCCCTGGCCGTACTCGGCGTCGCACAGCCGCAGCGCTGCGGCGTAGTGGCCGTGCGCTCCCGCCGGGTCGGCCATCGCGAGCTCGGTGTCCGCCAGGTTCGCGATGGCGAGGTAGTCGGTGGGGTCCGCGTCTGCCGCGTCGCGGTAGCAGCGAGCCGCCTCCGCGAACCGGCGCTGGTAGTAGAGGCAGTTTCCGAGGTGGATGCGGTCGAGTCTCTGGCCCCGCCGGGCGAGGAGGTCGCGGTAGAGCTTCTCGGCCTCGGCGTCGTTGCCCGCGTACATCTCGATCTCCGCCAGTGCGCCGAGGCTCTGCATGTTGCCGGGCGACAGGCCGAGGGCTTCGCGGACCGCCTGGCGGGCGCCGGCGTAGTCGCCGCGGGCCTCGCGCAGCTGCGCCAGGTCGTTGAACGTCGACGCCGAGGGGAGGAGGGCCAGCGAGCGCCGGAACGCCGTTTCGGCCTGGCGGAAGCGGTTGGCCCGTCCGAGCGCCAGGGCGAGCTTCGACCACGCCAGGCCGTCGCCCGGACGGGCGACGGTCCACTGGGTGGCCACTGCAAGGGCCTGGTCCGTCGCGCCCGTGGCCAGCGCGAGGTCCACCTCCTGGCGCAGCACCCACGGGTGGTCGGGCGCCAGCTCGACCGCGCGGGCGACGAGGGCCTCGCACCGGCTGAGGTCCTCGGGCCTGCGGTACATCTCGTACAGATACCGGTGGATTCCGGCCAGGCGGGTCAGCGGTCCGAGGAACCGCGGCGCCTCGGCGATCGCCTTCCGCAGCAGTTCCATTTCCTCGACGTAGCCCTTGGAGGTCGTACCGGAGTCGAGCCGCGACCGCGCCTCCAGGTACGCCCGCAGCGCGCCCGGCGTGGCATCCCGCGCTCCCGGGTGGCCCGAGGTCGGGATGCCGCGGTAGGCGTCGTCGAGTGCGGTCGAGATGCGGTCTTCGAGCAACATGAGGTCGTCCGTGCCGACCTCGAGCTGCTCGCTCCAGAGGACGCGGCCGGTCGTGCCGTCCAGACGCTCGAGGCTGACGCGCGCCGGCTCACCCGCCCCGCCCTGCAGGAGCGACCCGGCCACCAGCTCCTTGACGCCCAGCTCGCGGGCGACCTCGGTCGGGCGCTTGCCCCCGGTGGCGACGGCGCGCACCTCGGGCCCGGCGATGACCGCGATGTCTTGGAGTTGCGCCAGGTGGGACGCGATCGCGTCGGCGACCGCGGCCGACGCCAGGCGCACGTCCTCGGAAGGGGTCTGAGTGACCACCGGCAGAACCGCTACGGTCAGCGGCTTGCGCGGCGCGAGTAGCCCGAACCAGAGCGCCGCCACGGCCGCCGCGGTGAGCGCCGCGATCCCGGCGGCGGCCCATCGCCAGCGGGTCCGCTGCCGCGCCGGCCCGCCGCCCGTTCCCAGGCGTGGGCCGGCGACCGTTGCGGCAGTCACGCTGGTGGCGACGCGGCGCAGGTCGGCGACCAGCGCGTCGGCGCTCTGGTGACGATCGCGGCGTTCCTTCGCCAGGCAGCGCTCGATGGCGGCGGCGAGTTCCACCGGCAGGTCGGGGCACGCCTCGGCCAGCGGCTGGAAGGCCGCTGCGGCCACCTTGTGCATCGTCTCGACCGGGGTGGCGCCGCGAAACGCCGGTTTCCCGACCGCCAGCTCGTACAGCATCGACCCGAGCGAGAAGATATCGCTGCGCGCGTCCACATCGAGGCCGAGCGCTTGCTCCGGAGACATCGCTTTCGAAGTCCCGACGACGAGGCCCTCGGTGGTGAGCCGGTCGTTCGTCGGGGCCCGGGTCCCGGTCCACTTGGCGAGGCCGAAGTCCAGCACCTTGACGTGCCCCGACGGCGTCAGCAGGACGTTCTCGGTCTTGACGTCGCGGTGGACGATCCCGTGCCGGTGCGCATCGGCAAGCGCCTCGCCGACCTCGATGCCGATGCGCGCGACCTCCCCGGCGGCCAACGGCCCGGAGAGGATGACGTCGGCGAGCGTCGGGCCCTCGACGTACTCCATGACGACCCAGTCGGTGTCGCCCTCGGTGACGATCTCGTAGACGTGCGTGATCGCGGGGTGCGACAGCGCCGCTGCTGACAGCGCCTCGCGCCGCAACCGCTCCCGCCGGTCCGAACTCACCTGGCCGCGGAGCAGGCCCTTGATCGCGACCGGGCGGCAGAGGCGGTCGTCGTATGCCTCGAAGACCTCGCCCATTCCCCCGCTGCCGAGCAGCCGGACCACCCGGTAGCGCCCGATCGGGCCCCGCGCACCCACGCGCCGATTCTACAGCGGGCGCCCGGCTGGGTCCTGCGAGCCGCCGTCGCGCAGCGCCTCGCGGCAGCGGCGCAGCGCCTCTCCCCGGTCGGGGAGGGCGAGGGGCGCGAGCGCCTCCACCGCGCGTGCCCGCCCTGCGGCGAGCCCCGCCAGCACCTCGCGGTACTCGAGGACGGCGCGCTGCTCGTGGCCGAGACGGCGGAGCGCGTCCGCGAGCAGGAGGCGGACCTGGAACAAGGCCGGATCGAGGAAGAGCGCCGCGCGGTACGAGGCCACCGCCATCTGCGAACGGCCCGAGATGTCGTGCATGAACCCCTCCAGGGTGTGCACGCCGGCGTCGGACGGGTCCGCGAGCAGGGCCTGGTCGACGAGTTCCGCGGCGTCGTCGAGACGGTCCGAGGCGACGTGGCGGGAGGCCAGGGCGAGCCGTTCCCGCGTGCCGTGCGTCTCGAAGGCGACGGGCCGCGGCGCGTGGACTTTAGTCCGCAGCGCGGTGGCGGCGGCCTGGGGTCGCTCGGGGCGGCGCTCCGGGTCCGGGCGTCGGCGCGGGGCCGCCGTTGCGACGGCTGCGCCGGCGTGCCGGTAGCAGAAACAGTCGCCCAGGTCGATCGCGTCGAGGCCGCTGGCCACCTGCCAGAGCGTCTCCGCCGGTCCCAGGAAGAGGTAGCCGTCCGGCGCCAGTGCGCCCGCGACCGCGGCCGCGACCCGGTGCTGGACCTCGGGCCTGAAGTAGATCAGCACGTTGCGCAGGAAGACCAGATCGAACGGTTCGGACGAGAGCGCGAGGGGCTCGCGCACGAGGTTGAGCGCGCGGTACTCGATGCGGCGGGCGAGCGCCGGCGCGAGTTCGTAGGAGTCGCCTCGCCGGAGCAGGTGACGGGTGCGGAGGTCCGCGGGGACATCGGACACGGCGCGCTCGCCGAACGTCGCGGTGCCGGCGGCGGCGAGTGCCTCCTCGTCCACGTCGGTCGCGAGAATCCGCCACTCCCACCCGACCAGCTCGCGGCACTCGGCGAGCGCGATCGCCAGCGTGGCGGGTTCCTCGCCGCGGGCGCAGCCGGCCGACCAGACCGTGAGGCTGCGCCGCCCGGCGCGCGCGGCGGCGAGGCGGGGCAGGATCGTCGTCCCCAGCGCCGTGAAGTGCTGTGGGTGGCGGAACAGGTAGGACTCCTTGACCGTGACGTGCGGGAGCAGGCGGCTCCACTCGTCGGGCAGTTCGCCGCGCGCCAGCGCCCCGACGTACGCGGCCACCCCCGCGAGGCGGAGGCTGGCGGCGCGCCGTTTCGCGGTCTCGCCGAGGAACGGGTAGTGGCCCGGCGGGATGACGTTGCCGCTCGCCTCCTCGATCAGCGCGGCCAGCTCGGCGAGGGCGGCCGGCTCGCTCATGGCCGGACGCAGTTGCGGCCCGCGGCCTTGGCCTGGTAGAGGCGGGAGTCGGCGAGGGCCACGAGCGCGTCGGCGGTGGCCCCGCTGCCGAGTTCCGCCTGCGAGGCGACGCCGAACGACGCGGTGATCGGGACACGCTCCCCGGAGGCGATGATCGTCGTCCGCTCCGCGACGGCGCGCCGGAGGCGTTCGGCAGCCCTACGGCCGGCCTCGAGGTCGCTCTCCGGCAGCACCGCCAGGAACTCCTCGCCGCCGTAGCGGCCCAACACGTCCGAGGTGCGCAGCGCGCGGCGCATCGCGTCGGCGGCCGCGCGCAGCACGGCGTCGCCGGCGACGTGCCCGTGCGCATCGTTGACGCGCTTGAAGTGGTCGAGGTCGCTGATGACGACGGTCACGGTGCGGCTGTAGCGGCCCGCGCGCTCGATCTCCTGGGTCAGCCGTTCCTGGATCGCCCTGTGGTTCAGCGCTCGCGTGAGGCCGTCGTGGGTGGAGAGCTCCTGCAGCCGCTGCCCGAGCCTGGCGTTGTCGAGGACGAGGCCGGCGTGCGGCGCGAGGTCGGCGAGAATGGCACCCGAGGCCAGCGCGAACTGCTGCGGCTCGCTCGGGAGCACCGCCAGCCGGCCCGCGGCGCCCCGCATCGGCAGTGGGTACGAGACGATGTAGGCGGGGTCGGCGTCGCCGTCGCCCTCGCTCTCCCCGTTCACGGCGACGTCCGGCGCGACGCCGGCGGGCACCGCCATGTCGGCGACCATGGCGCTGACGAACCGCTCGGTCGCGCGCAGCGAGACCGGCCGGGCCACGAGCACGTCGAGCGTCGCGGCGTCGGGCTCGGTGACGCCGACCGCGAGGAGGTGCGCGTCCGCGACGCTGGCCACGACCTGCAGGATCGCGTTGCTAGCGGCGTGGAGATCGGTCGTGCTGAGGCCCTTCTCGAGCAGCGCGTTCAGGAGGGTGGCGCGCATCAAGCTGCCGTCGAGCTGGCGTACGACCCTGGTCAGCACGTCGAGCGGCCCGAGCGACGCAGCGCCGTCCCGGGTCGTCGTGGGGTGTGTGTGCGCGGCCAACCGGCCGACGGCGGCCACCAGCTCGGCCGGGTCGCTGTCTTTCGTGAGGTACGCGTCGGCGCCGCCGTGCAGACCCCAGAAACGCGACGGGGCCTCGCCGTGGCTCGTGAGGACGATGACCGGGGTCGCCGCCGTCGCCGCCTCGCTCTTGAGCAGCCGGAGGAGCTGGTGGCCGTCCATCACCGGCATGTCGAGGTCGGTCACGACGACCGCCGGCGGCTCCCGCAGCGCCGCGGCGGCGCCCTCGGCGCCGTCCCGGGCGGACGAGACTTCGAAACCCGCGCGCTCGAGGGTGCGGACGAGCAGCGTCCGGGTGGTGTCGCTGTCGTCGACGACGAGCACGCGGGTCACGGCGTCTCTCCGCTCCAGATGCGTCCGAGGAGCTTGCCGAGCTCCCCCGGCGGCAGGGCGATCGTCGCGGCCCCCGCCGCGAGGGCGGCACGCGGCATGCCGAACACCACCGACGAAACCTCGTCCTGCACCATCGTAAAGCCGCCGGCCCGCCGCAGCGCCGCGAGCCCCTGGGCGCCGTCCGCACCCATGCCGGTGAGCAGCACTCCCGCGGTCAGCGTCGGGCAGCAGGCGGCGCACGACTCGAAGAGCTCGTCCGCCGACGGGCGGTGCACGCCGCGCGGCGGCCGGGCGCCATCAACCTGCATCAAGCCGCCGGCGACCAGCCGCAGGTGGGCGCCGCCCGGGGCGATGCGCACCTTCCCTGGCGCCGCCGGCTCGCCGTCGGTGGCGACCTTCACGTCCCTTCCGAGGTCGGCCGCGAGCCACTCGGTGAGCCCCTCCTCGAACCCGGCCGCGATGTGCTGGACGACCAAGATCGCGGCCGGCGGCGCCGCGGGCAGCGCCGCGAGCAGGTCGCGGAGCGCCGACGGGCCGCCGGTGGATGCGCCGACGGCGACGTACCGCACCCGCGGCGGCAGCGCGGGCACCGCAGCCGCCCCCGGGGCCGGCGAGGCGCCGCGTTTGCGGGCGTCGCGGCCGCCTGCCGGGGCCACGCGCGCCTGCGCTGCCGCGCGGATCGCGGCCGGCAGCGCCGTGGCCATGAGTTCCCACCCCGCGGCGTCCTCGGGTTTGGGCAGCACCTCGACCGCGCCGCGGCGGATCGCCTCGAACGCCGTCTGCACCTGGCTCCGGTTGGCGCGGGACGTGACCACGAGGATCGGGGTCGGGCAGAGGGCCATGATCCTCTCGGTGGCGGCAAACCCGTCCAGCACCGGCATCTCGAGGTCCATCAGGATCACCGCCGGGGCGAGGCGCACCGCCGCCTCGACCCCTTGTGCCCCGTCTCCGGCCTCGCCCACCACCCGCATGTCCGGCGCCGCGGCGACGAGCCGGCGCAGCACCGCGCGGACGGTGGCGGAGTCGTCAACGATCAGCACGCCGATCGGGGCGCCGGGCATCACGTCCCCGCCAGCCGGCGCACGAGCCGCACCAGCTCGGCCGCGTCCAGGCCCTGCTTGGCGAGGTAGGCGTCGGCGCCGGCCTCCAGACCCTTGAGACGCTCCTCGGGGCGGTCGTGGGTCGAGACCACGACCACGGGGAGCTGGGACAGCGCGGGCACGCTGCGCACGTGCCTGGTGAGCGCGTAGCCGTCCACGCCCGGCATCTCGACATCGGTCACGAGGCAGTCGAAGCGTTCCCCTGCGAGCGCGGCGAGGCCCTCGTCTCCGTCGGCGGCGGTCGTCACGTCAAACCCGGCGTCCTCGAGCAGGCGCCGCTCCATCTCCCGGGTCACCAGCGAATCGTCAACCAGCAGAACGTGCAGCCGCCGGACGCGCACGGCCGGAGCGGCGGCGGCCAACTTTCGTCCGTGTCCCCCTTGGGCCAGCGCCTTTGGGGACAAGACCCCGACAGGCTCGCCGGACGCGAGCAGTGCGATCCCGTCGTACAGCGGGTTGTCCGCCAACGTGCGGCCTCCGGGCCACAGCAGGACCTCCTCGGAGCGCTCGACCGCGTCGACGGCCACGGCCAGCGGCACCCCGGCGTGGACACCTTGCAGCAGGAGTTGGGTCGAGGCGGGCTCCTGCCCCAGCAGGTTTGCCAGCGGCGCGAACGGGATCAGGCGGCCGCCGATCGGCGCCAGAGTGCGGCCGTCCCGCTCGACGACATCGTCCCGGCGCAGTCGGTCCACCCGCGCCACGGCGGAGGAGGACAGGGCCAGGCGGACGGCGCCGACCCGCACCACCACGACGTCCTCGCCGCGCCGGGCGACCGGCACCTCGACGACCACCGCGGTGCCGCGGCCGGGGTGCGAGTCGATCGTGGCGAACCCGCCGGCGCGGGTGACCGCGGCGGCGACCGCGTCGAGGCCGATGCCGCGCCCCGAGACCTCAGTGATCTCGCCCCGGGTCGAGAGCCCGGGGAGGAAGAGCAGGCCGAGCGCCTCGTCGCGCCCGAGCGTGGAGGCGCGGGACCGCTCGATGTGCCCCGCCTTGACGGCGGCCTCGACGACATCCGCCGGCTCGATCCCGGCGCCGTCGTCGGTGATCGTCAGGCGCACCCGACCGCCGGCGGCCACCGCGGCGATCTGCAGCGTGCCCGCGCGCGGCTTTCCCAGAGCGGCGCGGGCCTCCGGCGTCTCGATGCCGTGGTCCACCGCGTTGCGCACGACGTGGACCAGTGCTTCCTCGAGGTCCCTGGTGATCCTCCGGTCGAGGCGCGTCTCGCCGCCGGACAGCCCGACCTCGACCTCGCGGCCGAGGGTGCGCGCCAGTTCGCGCGCGTGGCGGGCGAGCGCCAGGAGCAGTCCTTGCAGCGGTTGCACCTGGAGCGCGAGGAGCGCCTCCTGCTGCCGCTCGGCGGCGCGTTGCAGCCGCGCCTGGGTGGCGTCAGCCTCGCCCTCGACCCGGTGCAGCGCGACCGTCAGCGCCGCCAGCGCCTGCTGCGGCTGCGCCTCGCGCAGCGAAGCGTCGGCCAGGCGGGTGAGCTCGTGCAAACGAGTGACGATGCGGCCGGCGCCGCGCGCCAGGATGCGCAGTCGCGTGGCGTCGTCGGCGAGGGCCTCGACCCTGGTGGCCTCGATGCGGACCTCCCCGCTGGCCGGGGCGACGGTTGCCGCGTGTGGCGGCGCGGGGGCGGACGCGTGCGCCGGGGCCGCCGCGGTCGCGGGCGGGCCGCCCGCGAGCACCGCCATCAGCGCCGGGTCCGCCTCCGGGTCGCGCCCCATCGCGACGGTGTCCACCATCGCGGCCAGAGCGTCCGTGACGCGGGTCAGGAGCGCGGCGGCGTCCCGGCGCGCGCCCTGGAGAACCCCCTCCGCCGCATGGCAAAGCTCGGCGAAAGGAACCAGGCGCAACATCCGCCCGGCGCCCTTGAGGGTGTGCAGCTCGCGGCGCGCCTCGGCGGCCGCGCCCGCGTCCCCCTCCACCCGGCCCGCCAACTCGGCGAGGCGTTCGAGACGGCCGCGGACCTCCCCGACGAACAGCGGGATCAGGTCGGCGAACTCAGGCTCCACCCGCCCTCCGCACACCCAGGGGATCGGGCACCGGGCGGTTCTCTGGCCAGGAACCCCGAACCGCGGACCACGTCCTTGCCCTGCCCCGTCTCATCAGATCTTCGTCCAGCTGCGGGCGTTGACGTCGATTCCCATGACCCCGATCAGAGCGCCGTGCTCGTCGCGCACCGGAGAGGCCACGGTAAAGCAACGCTGGCCGGTGAGCAGCGACTCGTACAGGGCCGTGATCACCGTGCGTCCGTCGCGCGCCACCGCCTGGAACCACGGGCGCTCCTTGGCGTTGAGCCCGGCGGTGACGGCGGAGGTGTCGGTGCCCTCGGCGACCCACTCGGGGTTGGCGGACGACGCCACAACGTTGCCGTTGATGTCGGCGACGAACGCGAGTTCGACGAACGGGCTCTGGCGGACCACCTCCTCCATCTGCGGCGCAAGCGCCTCCCAGTGCCCGGCTCGCAGCGCCGCCTCGCCGGCCCAGTGCTCCCCGAGGTGCTTGAGCGAGCGCGGCGAGTCGAGGCGGAACGACTGCGTGAGGAGCTGGATCGAGAGCGCGAGTTGATTGAGGCGCTCGGATGTGCTGGAGAAGTGCTTGAGCCCCTGCGCCATGCGCTGGATGACCTGGCTGACCTCCTTGAGGGTGAGGACGACCTGGTCGGAGGCCGTGCGCTGCTGCTGCGTGGCGAGCGAGATCTCGCGCGCGGCCCTGGCCGTGTCGGTCAGAGCGCTGCGCAGGTCGGCGATCGCGGCGGCGGCGGAGCGGGCCCGCTCGAGGACCAGCGCGGCCTCCTTGCTCCCCTCCTCGGTCGCCACGACCGTGGCGCGGATCGAGCCCGCGAACTCGTCCAGCAGCGAGCGCACCGATGCCACCGACTCCTGCGAGCGCTGCGCCAGGCGGCGCACCTCGTCGGCGACCACCGAGAAGCGCCGGCCGTGTTCGCCGGCGGCGGCCGCCTCGATCGTGGCGTTGAGGGAGAGCAGGTGGGTCTCCTGGGCGATCTCGGTGATGAGTTCGAGCACCCGGTAGATCTCCTTGGAGCGGGCGCCCAGCCGGTCCGTCCGGTCCGCGATCCCGCTGATCCGCTTCTGCACCTCCTCGACGCCGTGGAGTGCGTCCTCGACCGCGGCGGCGCCGGCGTCCCCGCTCTGCTCCGATTGGACGGCCAGGTCGGCCTGCGACGCGGCGTTGACGGCGATCTGGGCGGCCGTGCGGGCCAGTTCCTCCATGGTCGCGGTGATCTCGACCACGCCGGCCGCCTGCTGCGAGGAACCCGAGGCGAGTTCCGCGGCCGTCGCATTGACCGTGCCCCCGGCAGCGGCCACCTCGATCGAGCTGTTCTGGATCTGCTGCACCAGGGCGCCGAGCGCGCGTGCGGCGCTGGCGAACGACGCCGCGAGCCGCGGGGGCAGCTCCTGCGCGTGGGCCAGGGTGGCGACCAGGTCGCCCGCCTGGAGGTCGGCTGTGGCCTGCCCGAGTTGCCGTTCGAGGGCCGTCGCGGCCGCCGCCATCTCGCCGAGCGTGCGCACCTGGGCGACGTGGGGGAGGAATACGAACACCACGTAGAGCACGAACAGCGCCGCGCCGATCGACAGCACCATGTACGCGATCCAGTTCGGAGCGCCGTGGGCCATCCCGATCGCCAGGCCGATCATCGCGGTCGCCCCGAAGGCGACCATCAGGAGCAGCCCGACCAGCGGGCTCTTGGGCAGTTCATCGTTAGCTCGTGCCATGAAGAATCTCCTCCCTCAATCCGCCTGCAGCGCGGGCGGCAGCGCGGCGGGGCTCACCACCACCACCGGGGCGCCGTCATGGATCGCCACGCCAAGGCAACGCTCCGACCAGAAACGGGCGACGACCGCCCCCGGGGGCCGGACGTTGAGGCGCGCCTCCATGTCGAGCACCGCGTCGGCGCGCACCAGGCCCTCCCTGGTCGCGAGGGCGAGGCCGTCGCCCTGCCGCACCACCCCCCGGACGGCGTCGCGTGCCAGCCCCCAGCGTCCACCACCCCGGGTCAGCACCACGAGCGACTGCATGCTCACGAGCTCCCCAGCGCTTCCAGGTCGAGAATGCAGGCGGGGCGGCCGCCGACCGCCACCTGGCCGCCGATGAGACCCGGCCCGGCGGCGGCGACATCGGCCGGGGCGATCTCGACGATCTCGAGCGCGGCGTCGGCCGCGAGACCGACCAGCTCGCGGGCGTCCGGCGGGCCGGCCCAGACGACGACGGTCACCGGGTTCGCCGGCCTGGCGCCCGTCGGCGCCCCGACGAGACGTGAAAGGTCGAGGACCGGGATCGGTTCGCCCGTGAACTCGGCGAGGCCGAGGAGTTCGGGGGACGCCCCAGGAAGGGGGTGGACCGGCAACGCCCGGACCACCTGCCGGACCCGGGTGATCGGGAGCGCGCACAGGTAGTCGCCGGTTTCGACCAACAAGGCGCGGAGCGACGCGGCGCCGATGCCTGACCTGGGATCCACGGTGTCAGGATAGCACCGCATCCGGCTGCGGTTGCGGCGTTTCCCGGACGGGCTCCGGCGCAACCGAACCCCCGTGGACAGTCCGGGCTAACCGCCGGTCTGCGATCGCCCAGGACCTTCGAGCAGCCGCATCACGACTTCCTTGCGCACCTTGCCGCGCTCGGAGGTGGGGAGTTCATCCACGATCACGACGCGGCGCGGGACCTTGTGCGGCGCGAGGCGCGCCCGGCAGCCGGCGAGCACGGCGTGGACGGTGAGGACGGCGCCGCGCTCGGCGACCACGACCGCGGCGACGAGCTGGCCGCGGTGCGGGTCCGGGAGGCCCGCGACCACGGCGCTCTCGACCCCGGGGATCTCCTCGAGCACGAGGCGGACCTCCTCCGGGTACACCTTCTTGCCGGCGACGTTGAGGCACTCGCCGACCCTGCCGGTGAGGGTGAGCCGGCCTCCGCCGTCGAGAACACCGAGGTCGCCTGAGAGGAACCGCCCCTGGCCGAGGATGCCGGGGTCCTGGGTGGGCGGCAGCTCGGCGATGGCCACGGCGCGCGAGAGCACCAGCACCCGGCCTTCGGCGCCGGCAGGGAGGGGCCGGAGCGCCTCATCCACGACCTGGACCCGGACCCCGTCCATGGCGGCGCCCACGGCTCCGTCAGGATGCGCCGGCTCGTCGCCGCGCTCGTAGGTGATCCCGCCGCACTCCGAGCAGCCGTAGAAGACGTGGACCTTGCGGCCGGTGGCGGCGTGGAACGCCGCGGCATCGCGCGGCGCGAGCGGGGCGCCCGCCGCCAGGCAGACGCGGAGGTCGGGCAGGTCGGGGAGGTCGCCGAGCGTGGCCAGCGTCCTGACCATCGCGGGCACCGCCGGGAAGTGGGCCACCCGGGCCGCCGCCAGCGTGTGGGCGAGCGCCGCCGGGAGCGCGCACGTCGGGAACGCGAGCGGCGTGCCGCCGAGGAGGAGGGGGACCAGGCAGTTGCCGATCCCATACGAGTGCGTGAGCGGGATCGCGGCGGCGGTCACGTCGCCGGGGCCGAACCCCATCGTGCGCATGATCTGGGCCGTGTCGGCGGCGAGCTGCCGGGCGCCCACGGCCACCGCCCGCGGCAGGCCTGTCGAGCCGGAGGTCAGCTTGAGCACCGCGGTGGACTCCGGCATCGCCGCCGCCGCGGCGCCCGCCCGGGCGGCGACGGCGCTGGCCTCGTCGCCCAGGGCGATCTTGTCCGCGGCCAGGCGCTCGGGCGCGGCCACGATCCACCCCGCGCCGATCGCCTCGGCCGAGCGCTCGATCTCGTCGGCGGGGGCGGCCGCATCCACCAGCGCCACCCTGGCCGGCAGCAGCCGCAGCGCGGCGAAGGCGCGCACGAAGGCGATCCCGTTCGGCAACGACAGCACGACGGTGGCCCCCGGCCGGATGTGACCGGCGTAGGCGGCGCGCTGCGCCTCGATACCCGCCGCGAGCGCCGCTCGGGTGGCGATCACCTCGCCGTCCGGGCCGATCAGGGCGGGCAGCTCGCCGGCCCGGCGGGCGATGGCGAGGAAGCGCCGGGCGATCGGGCAGGGCGCCTCAGGCACCGCCGCCTCGCATCCGGGCGAGCACCGCTTCCACCGTCGCCTGGGCCCGCTTCTCGTAGAACCGCTGCAACACCGACCGCACTTCGGGGTGGGCGGCCGCGATCTGGTCGAGGTCCTGGCGCGAGATCTCGATCGTCGTCACACCGTTGCGCGCCATGATCGTCGCCGTCCGCGGCTTGCCGGTGAGCACCGCCACCTCGCCGAAGAACTCGCCGGGGCCGAGCCGGGCGAGCACCAGGTGCCGGCCGGAGGGGTCGGTGGTCTGGACCTCCACCTCGCCCTCCTCGATCAGGAACCACGAGGTCCCCGGTTCGCCCTCGCGAACGATCGTCTCGCCCGCCGCGAACGAGCGCACTGCGGTCGTCGAGATCAGCTGCTCGAGCGCCGCCGGCGGGAACTCCGCGAAGAAGCGCGATGCCGCCCGCTCTCTCTCCGCCTGTCCCGCGGTCGCGTCGGCCGCCGGCGGGGCGACCCGGTCCGGCACGGCCGGCGGGGCGCCGGGGACCGCCGGCGCGGTCGCGCGCTCGAGCCTGACCCGCTGGGCCTGCTCGGTCGCCTGCTGCGCGGCGATGAAGCGGGCCAGCTCCCGCGTGACCTCCTGGCGGCCCGGGTCCAGCCGGACCACCTTGTTGATGACCGCGATGGCGCGGGCGTAGAAGCCCTGCTCGGCGAAGTGCCGGGCCAGCTCGCGGTACACCTCGATCGCCTTCTCCCTGTCCCCTGCGAGCCCCAGGATCTCGGCCTGCCGCAGCAGCAGGTTGAAGTTGTCCGGGCGGCGCTTGATCTCCTGGGCGATCGCTTCGAGCGCGAGGCCGTAGTCGCGGTTGGCGAGGTAGTGGTCGAGGCTCTCGAAGCGCGGCTTGCCCTTGAGCATCACGACCACCCCAGCCGGCTGCTCAGGGCCGCCGCGGCGGCGCGCGCCTCGCGCCCGACGGCGGCCGCGTCGGCGGTCGTCAGCGCCCCGTCGACCACTACGGTCCTGCCGTCCACGACGACGTGTCGCACCGCCTCGACGCCTCCTCCGTACACCACCATGGCCGCGGGATCGCCGCCCGGCTCCATCGCCCAGGCCGTACAACCCAGAACGACGAGGTCCGCCTTCCATTCCGGCAACACTCGCCCGACCCGGTCGAGGCCGAGCATCTCGGCGCCGCGCCAGGTCGCCATCTCGAGCACGCTCCACGGGTCCACCGCTCCGGCGCCGCCGGCGAGGTTGTGGAGCGTCCCGGCGAGCGCCATCTCGTGGAACATCGACAGGCGGTTGTTGCACGGGGGGCCGTCGGCGCCGAGGCCGACCCGCACGCCGTCCGCGAGCAGGCGGGGGAGGTCGGCGATCCCGGAGGCGAGCTTGAGGTTGGCGCCCGGGCAGTGGGCGACGCCGGTGCGCTCGCGCGCGAGGAGCGCGAACTCGCCCTCGTCGAGGTGCACGCAGTGGGCGAGCACCGTGTCGGGACCGGAGATCCCGAACCCGGCCAGCGCGGCGACGTTGCCGACGCCGGTCGCCTCGCGCACGGCGCGGGTCTCGTCGGGGTTCTCGCTCGCGTGCGTGTGGAGCAGGTAGCCGTGCCGGCGGGCCAGGGCGGCGGCGCCGCGCAGCAGCTCGTCGGAGCAGGAAAGCACGAAGCGCGGCGCGACGGCGTAGCGCAGGCGGCCGCCGCAGGCGCCGTGCCAGCGCGCGCCCAGCGCTTCGGCCTCGGCCAGGGAGGCGTCCCGGTCCTCGATCAGGCGGGCCGGGGCCCGTTCGCCCGTGTCCATGTGGCACTTGCCGGAGGTGAGACGGATGCCGAGCTCGCCGGCGGCGGCGAACACCGCGCCCTGCCCGTGCGTCGTGCCCATGTCGAGAGCGGACGTCGTCCCTCCGGCCAGCAGCTCCGCGACCCCGAGGCGCGCCGCCGCGTCGAGTTCGTGCGGCTCGAGGGCGGCCTCGTACGGCCAGATCCGCTCGGAAAGCCATGCCAACAGCGGCAGGCCCTCCGCCCGGTGGCGCGCCAGGCTCTGCACCACGTGGACGTGGGCCTGGACGAAACCCGGCAGCACGAGGGCGTCGGCGGCGTCGAGCACCTCCGCGCCGTCTGCCGGCAGCCCCTGACCCACGGCGGCGATGCGGCCGTCGCGGATCAGCACATCGGCAGCGAGCGTGGCGCCGGGGGAGGTCATCGGGACGACGGTCCCGCCCCGCACCAGCAACGGGCGGTTCGCGGTCATAGAGCCCCGATTCTCGTGGCTGGCCGCTCCGCTGTCAATTCCTGGGCGAACGAGCTCTGGGGCGGGAGGCGGGCGGCCTCGCCCGCTTCTCGCAGCCGAGGCGGTGCCGCGTGCCTGGGCCGCGGTGTACCGGCTTCGAACCTCAAACCGCGAACGTGTGACTATACTGCCTGGGTGCGCGGTGGACTCCGTCTCGGCCTCGGCCCCATGGTGGCCTTCGTCATCGTGGCGCTGGTCCTCAACGCCCAGTTCACCTGGTGGGTCGTCTACTCCCTGCGCGACAACCGCGAGCGTCTCGACCTCGAACGGGACCTGGTCACGTCGCAGACCACCCTCGCCGCCGAGCGCCTGGGGGTGCGCCTGCTCGAGGCCGAGCGCGGGATCGCCCAGCTGCCCCCCGGGGTGATCCCCTCGCCGACGCCGCCGTTCGCCGAGGTCCGCGTCGTGGAGGAGGCAGCGCTTCCCCGCGGCCCGAGCGCGCAGCCTCTCGAGCCGGGGGCCACGATCGGGTGGGTCAAGCAGGACGGGCGGCCCGCCGTAGGCCGCTCGCTCGGCCGGGGGCGCGTGGCGCTCGCGTTCCTCGACCCGCAGGCGCCGTACCGGTGGCTCGCGGCCTCGGATCCCGACTTGCAGCTCGTCGAGAGCGGCAACGTGCAGGAGGGGCGCCCGAGCGCCCCAATCGCCGCCCCGCTCGACCGCCTCGTCGTGACGCCCGACTTCCACCACTGGCAGGAGCTGGTGCACCGGTACCGCCAGCGTGTCGTCGCCGTTCTTGCCGAGGGCGCAGCGTTTCTCGCGGCGATCGTCGTCGCGGTGGTGCTGTTGTGGCGCATCATGCGCCGGGAAGGCGCGTACGAGCGCCAGCACCAGAACTTCGTCTCGGCGGTCACGCACGAGCTCAAGACGCCGATCGCGGGGATCCGCCTCGCCCTCGAGACGGTGCTCTCGGGGCGGGTGGACGACGAGGGCCGGACGCGCTTTCTCGGCAACGCCCTGGCGGACTCGGAACGCCTCGCGAATCTCGTGGAGAAAGTGTTGGAGGTGACCCGGTACACGGGAGGCGCCCACCGCCTGCGCATGAGCCTGGGCGATCTCTCCCAGCTCGTCGAGGAGGAGGTGATCGTCGCCGAGCGGCGCGTCGCGGCCCGCGGCGTCCTCCTCGAAGCCGACATCGTTCCCGGCGTCCAGGCGACGTTCGACCCGGAGGCGATGGCGATCGTGATCTCCAACCTGATCGAGAACGCCCTCAAGTACGCCCGGCGCGAAGAACCCCGCGTCCGCATCCACCTCGGCCTGGAGCGCGGCGAGGCCGTTCTGGAGGTGGGGGACAACGGCGTCGGGATCGCCGCCTTCGAGCTGGAGTCGATCTTCAAGCCGTTCTACCGGGCGAACGACGAGGTGACCCGGCGGACGCCCGGCACCGGCATCGGGCTTTACGTCGCGCGCGAAATCGTCGAGGGGCACGGCGGCAGGCTCACGGCTGCGAGCCCCGGCCCGGGGCGGGGCGCGACGCTGCGACTGGCGCTGCCCGGGGCCGAGGCCCTACCCGAGGACGAACTTTCCGAGTACAGTGATGGGAACGGAGCGAGGTGAGCGATGGCGAGTCGCGTCTTGATCGTCGAGGATGAGCGGCATCTTGCCGAGGCGTTGGCGCACAACCTCAAGTTCGAGGGTTACGAGACCACGGTCGTCGGCGACGGAGAGGCCGCGCTCGAGCGTCTCGCCGCCGAGGACTTCGACCTCGTGGTGCTCGACGTGATGCTCCCCGGCATCTCGGGGTTCGACGTCTGCCAGCGTCTGCGCGAAGCGGGCAACCGGGTGCCGGTCCTGTTCCTGACCGCGCGCAGCGCCGACGCCGACCGTCTCACCGGCCTGCGGCACGGCGGCGACGACTACATGACCAAGCCGTTCCTGCTCGAGGAAGTGGTGCTGCGCATCCGCGGCATCCTGCGGCGGCAGGAGTGGTACCAGACGCCGGTCGCCGAGCGCGGGATCTTCAAGTTCGGCGACAACGAGGTCAACTTCCGCACCTTCAAGGCCAAGGGGCCGCGGGGCGAGGTCGAGCTGACCGAGAAGGAGTGCATGCTGATGAAGCTCCTGGTCGAGCGCCAGGGGCAGGTGGTCGCGCGCGAGCTCATCCTCGAGCGCGTGTGGGGCTACAAGTACGGCTCCTCCTCGCGCACCATCGACAACTTCATCGTGCGGCTGCGGAGGTACTTCGAGGCCGACGCCCGGAGGCCGAAGTACATCCATTCGGTGCGGGGGGTGGGGTACCGCTTCACCCCCGAGGGCGAACCCTCCACCTGAGGGGCGCCGCCGGCGCCGGGCCTCTGGCTGCGTTGCACTCGGCGGATCGGATGCTCACGTAGCCTCCGGCTACGCTCCGCTCCTCCCGCCTCGTGCGCCTTGCCATAGGCCCACCGGCGGCGGCGCGGCTACACGCCCCAAGCTGCGACGTCCTGCCAATCGGCGTGGTTGTATCCAATGTGGGGCGCGCCCGCCGGGCGCGCTTCTGTGTCTTCGAGGGAGGCGCGAGAGGCCGCGCGGCCTGCGGCCGGCGCAGCCGGCTCGGGTCCCGGACCCCGGTCGTTCCGGCGGCGCGGCTACACGCCACAAGCTCCGACGCCCTGCCTGTCGGCGTGGTTGTCTCTACTGTGGGGCGCGCCCGCCGGGCGCGCTTCTGTGTCTTCGAGGGAGGCGCGAGAAGCCGCGCGGCCTGCGGCCGGCGCAGCCGGCTCGGACAAGGGAGCACGCGCTTCCCTGATCCGTCCTTTCAAATGTGGGGCGCGCCCGCCGGGCGCGCTGTCGTCGATCTCCCGAGCCCCGAACCTCGAGCCCCGGACCCGTACCTCGGGGCACGGGCCACGTCTCTGGTGCGGCCTGTGCCCGGTCATCCCCGGTGGGCTTTGAGCTCCCCGTCGGAGACGTCGCGGACGTGCTGGGCGAAGTACCACTGGTGGCCTTCCGGATCCTCGGCACCGTAGCGGCGGTCGCCGTAGAACTGGTCCTCCGGCAGGGCGAGGATCCGCGCGCCGGCGGCCTTGGCGCGCGCGAAGTGGGCGTCGACGTCGTCGACGTAGACGTACAGAGTCTGCGTGACGTGGCCGACGTGCCTGGGGTTGCGGTACTGGCGCCCCGGGCAGCCCATCATGACGAGCCCGTCGGCGATCCTCATCTCGGCGTGGGCGACCTTCCCGTCGGGACCCGGCATGCGCAGGCTTTCGCGCAGGCCGAATGCGTCCGCGAGCCACCGGAGCGCGGCCGCGACGTCCTCGTATAGCAGGTACGGTGTGACACGGGGCGTGTTCTCCGGCGGGTTCTTCGGCATCGCTGCACCTCCGCCGGAAGCAACCCGCCGGCGGCCCGGTCTGCTTCCGCCGGCCAGGCCACCGGCCACCGGCCACCGGCCACCGGCCACGCCTCCATCTTCTCGACCCACGACCCACGTCGGCGCCGTTCCGGCCCCCCTCCCCGGCGTCTTGACTTGGGTCCGACCCCGGCCTAGCATTTCGTGTGGCCTCACGGCCAACCCGTCCACGCGACAACCAAGGGAGAAGGTGTCACCATGGCTGAGTACAACCAGGACAAGCTCAAGGCTTTGGAGACCGCGGTCGCGCAGATCGAACGGCAGTTCGGCAAGGGCGCGATCATGCGGTTGGGCGCCCAGGAGGCGGTCAACGTCAACGTCATCCCGAGCGGGTCGATCGGCCTCGACGCGGCGCTCGGGGTAGGCGGGATCCCGCGCGGACGGGTGATCGAGATCTTCGGACCGGAGTCCTCGGGCAAGACGACGCTCGCGCTGCACGTGATTGCGCAGGCGCAGAAGCTGGGCGGCCTCGCTGCGTTCATCGACGCCGAGCACGCGCTCGACCCCGAGTACAGCGGCAAGTTGGGCGTGGACATCGACAACCTGCTGGTGGCGCAGCCGGACAACGGCGAGCAGGCGCTCGAGATCGCCGAGACGCTGATCCGCTCCGGCTCGGTGGACGTGATCGTCGTGGACTCGGTGGCGGCGCTCGTGCCGCGCGCCGAGCTCGAAGGCGAGATGGGCGACTCGTCGATGGGGCTGCAGGCGCGCCTGATGTCGCAGGCGATGCGCAAGCTCACCGGGATCGTGTCCAAGTCCAAGACCTGCGTCATCTTCATCAACCAGATCCGGGAGAAGATCGGGGTGATGTTCGGCAACCCGGAGACCACGACCGGCGGTCGCGCGCTCAAGTTCTACGCCTCGATACGCCTCGACATCCGCCGCATCGGCGCGATCAAGTCCGGCGAAGACGCGATCGGCAACCGCACCAAGGTCAAGGTGGTCAAGAACAAGGTCGCGGCCCCGTTCCGCATCGCCGAGTTCGACATCCTGTACGGCGAGGGGATCTCCAAGGTCGGCGAGCTGATCGACCTCGGGATCGAGCACCGGCTGGTCAGCAAGTCCGGCACCTGGCTCTCGTACGGCGAGACGCGCCTCGGCCAGGGGCGCGAGAACGCGCGGACGTTCCTCAAGGAGCACCCGGACGTCGCCACCGAGCTCGAGGGGAAGCTGCGGGAGATCCTGCCGACGCTGACCCGCCCCGCCGCCGCGGCGGAAGAGTCGTGAGGATCGGGACTCGGGGGTCGGGGCTCGGGTTTCGAAGGCCCGAGCCGGAAGCGTCTCCGAGTCTCGAATCCGCCTCTCGAGCCCCAAACCCCGAACCCCGAGCCCCGCTGGGGCGGGCGGGGCGATGAGGGCGTGGGTCGCGCCGCGGTACGGACCTCCGGGGGTCCTCCGTCTCGAGGAGTGGCCCGATCCGGCGCCGGGGCCCGGCCAGGCGCTGGTGCGGGTGCGGGCGGTCGGCCTCAACTTCGCGGACTGCGCCGCCCGCCTCGGGGTCTACCCGCGCGTGCCGAGGGCCCCGTTCGTGCCCGGGATGGAGGTGAGCGGGGAGGTCGCCGCGCTCGGCGAGGGCGTGGCCGGGCCGCCGGTCGGGACGCCGGTCGCGGCGGTGCCGGTCTTCGGCGGCCACGCCGAGCTGGTGGCGGTCGACGCGCGCTTCCTGCGGCCGTTGCCGCCGGGCGCGGATTTCGTCACCGGCGCCGCCGTTGCGGTCACCGGCCTCACCGCGGACCACGCGCTGTTCACCGTTGGGAGGCTGCGCGCCGGGGAGCGCGTCGCCGTCACCGCCGCGGCGGGGGGCGTGGGCACGATGGCGGTGCAGATGGCGGCGGCGGCCGGCGCCCGCGTGCTTGCGGTGGCGTCGTCGCCCGCCAAGCGCGAGCTCGCGGCTTCTCTCGGCGCCCATGAAACGACCGGCTACGATGGGTACCGCGCCGCGCTCGCGGGCGGCGTGGACGTCGTCGTGGACGCGGTCGGCGGGTCGCTATTCCGACCGGGGTGGAAGGCGCTCAATCCGGACGGGCGCTACGTGCTCTACGGCTTCGCGGCCGCGCTCGGCCCCGGCCGCGTGCGCTACCTGCACGCGGCGGCCGAACTGCTGCGGATGGGCGCGATGATACCCTCGGCGTTCGTCCAGTCGACCAGGTCGCTCGCGGGGTTCAACCTCTCGCTCGTCCCGCACCTCGCCGGGGAGCTGCAGGCGCGCTTCGCGCGCATCGAGGGGATGCTGGCCGCCGGCAGCCTGCGGCCGGTCGTCGGCGCCGTGTTCCCGTTCGAGCGCCTCCCCGAGGCGCACGCGTTCCTGCAGAGCCGCGCCTCCACCGGCAAAGTGGTCGTAACGGTCTGAGCGCCGCCCCTGGCTGGAGTAGACTCTGGGGCCATGGAAGCCGCCGGACGGGTTCTGATCGTCGACGACGACGCCGCCAACCGCCTGGTGGTGAGGACGATCCTCACCGGCGCGGGTTTCGCGGTGAGCGAGTCCGGCGACGCGTTCACCGCGATCGACGCGATCGACCACGACAGCCCGCACGCCGTGCTGCTCGACATCAAGATGCCCGGGATGGACGGGCTCGGCCTGCTCGAGAACCTGCGCCAGCGCGGGGTCGATGTCCCGGTGGTGGTGCTGACCGGTCACGGCGACGAGTTCACTGCGGCCTCCTGCCTGCACGCCGGGGCCGACGCGTTCCTCGACAAACCGCCCGAACGCGCGAAGCTGATCCTCGCGGTGCAGGGCGCCGTCGCGCGCGGCAAGCTGACCGAGGAGAACCGGCGCTTGAAGGGCGCCGGCGAGGAGCCCCCGCCCCTGTTGGGTGGGTCTCCCGACATGATGGCGCTGCGCGAGGAGATCGCCCGCGTCGCCCCCTCGCGCGCCACGGTCCTGGTGGTCGGCGAGTCGGGAACCGGGAAGGAGCTGGTCGCGCGGCGGGTGCACCACCTTTCGCCGCGGGCGCGCGCCCCGTTCGTGCGCGTCAACTGCGCGGCGATCCCCGAGGAGCTGATCGAGTCGGAGCTGTTCGGCCACGAGAAGGGCTCGTTCACCGGCGCGGTGCGGAAGCAGATCGGCAAGTTCGTCCAGGCCGACGGCGGAACGATCTTCCTCGACGAGGTCGGCGACATGTCGCTGCGCACGCAGGCCAAGGTGTTGCGGGTGCTGCAGGACGGCGAGGTCGAGCCGGTCGGCGCCGGCGCGGTGGGCCACGTGGACGTGCGGGTCATCGCGGCCACCAACAAGGACCTCCCCGAGGAGGTCAAGGCCGGGCGGTTCCGCGAGGACCTCTACTTCCGCCTCTCGGTGGTCGTGCTGCGCACGCCGCCGCTGCGTTCCCACCCCGGCGACATCACGGCGCTCGTCGAGCACTTCACCGCCGTCGCGTGCCACGAGTACAACCGCCGTCCCAAGCGCTGGACGCCGCCGGCGCTCGCCCAGCTCGCCGCCTATCCGTTCCCCGGCAACGTGCGCGAGCTCAAGAACATCGTCGAGCGGGCGGTGATCATGCAGCTCGAGGACGACATCCGCGCAATCGACCTGTTGCCGGTGGCCTCCGGCGGCGTTCCCGCCGACGAGGGGCTCTTCGCCGCCCCGACCCTGGCCGAGTTCCAGGAGCGGGCGGAGCGCGCCTATCTCGTGCGCCAGCTCCAGCACCATGCCTGGAACGTGGCCGCTACGGCGCGCGCCATCAACACCCCGAGGTCGAACCTGTACAAGAAGATCGAGGCCTACGGCCTCTCCCGGGAGGAATGAATGGGCGGGATCACCCTCGAGGATATGACGGCGGCCGGGGCGCTGCTGGAGGGGCACTTCAAGCTCTCGTCCGGCCGGCACTCGTCGCGCTACATGCAGTGCGCGCTCTACCTCGCCGAGCCGGCGCGCGCCGAGGCGGCCGGGCGCCAGCTCGCCGCCCGGCTCAAGAATGCGGCGGCGCAGGTCGTCGTCGCCCCCGCGCTCGGGGGCGTGATCATCGGCCACGAGGTCGCGCGCGCCCTGGTGGACGTGCCGTTCTATTTCACCGAGAGGGCGGAGGGCGAAATGGTGCTGCGGCGCGGTTTCGCCATCGAGCCCGGGTCCCGGGTGCTCGTGGTCGAAGACGTGGTGACGACCGGCGGTTCGACGCGCGAGGTGATGGACGTGGTGAGCCGCCAGGGCGGCGTGGTCGTCGGCGTCGCCGCGATCGTCAACCGTTCCGGGCAGGAGAACCCGTTCGCGCCGTTGCCGTTCACCGCGTTGCTCACGGTCGAGGTGCCGAGCTGGCCGCCCGAGGCGTGCCCGCTGTGCGCCTCGGGCGTCCCGATCGCCAAGCCGGGGTCGCGCCCGGACGCCGGACCCCGCTAGGACCGCCCGTCCGGGTGCTCTTTGGAGCGGCGTCGAGAACGGCCGCGGCCCACGACCCCGACGTCACGCGATCAGCCACGCCCAGTTGGCGACGATCACCACGACGAGAGCGGCGCGCAGCCAGCGGGGGAGCGGCGCCGGCACGTCGAGGACGGGCCAGCCCAGCGCGGCCCACAGAGGGGCGGCGAGGCCGCCCGCGAGAAAGGCGACCCCGGCGAGCACCGCGAGCGGGTTGGCGGCGAGCGCGGCGCCGAGGCGGCCGTGCATGAGCGCGACCGCGGCGTGCGTGCTGCCGCAGGTGGGGCACGGAATCCCGGTGATCGCACGGAACGGGCATGCCGGCAGCAGCGGCGCCGCCGCGAGCCAGAACGGGCGCAACACCACGACCGACGCCGTCACGACACCCCAGAGGAACGCCAGCTGGCGCTCCTCGCGGGTGGGCGGGCGCAGCCTCACCGCTCCGGCTCAGCGGCCGAAGTGGCCGAGGTGGCCCAGGGCGGCCGCGATCGCCGCGCCGAAAGCCAGGCCGAGAACGGCCACGCACACGCAGCAGACCACGATCGGCAGCAGGACGGCGAGAGCCGCCTTGCCTTGCGTGGTGCGGTGGACGATCGCGAGCCCGATGATGTAGAGGACGAGCGCCCAGATGAACGCGATGAGGCCGCCGCAGAACGGAACGACCTGCAGCACCTGGACCGTCCCCACGTAACAGACCACCCGAACGGTCGAGGCGAACCCGGTTTGGGCGGCTCCGACCAGCATCAGGAACAGGTGGAGGATCGCGGACCAGATGAACACCCCGATCAGGACGAACAGCGGGGCGACGACCATGAGGGCCACGCTCATGAAGATCGGCAGTCCGATCATGAACTTGGGGTTGTAGCCCGGCAGCCCGGAGAGGAAGCCCATCATGGCGCCACGGAGCGCGATGCTGTAGATCTGGTTCGCGATGATCCCGACCCAGCCGAAGATCACCGCGTACAGGAGCGGCCGGCCGAGCGTGCCGGAGAGCGACATGCGCGCGAACGCCTGGCTCGGCGCGGTGAGGACGAGCTTGGCGGTCTCGTACAGACCTTCGAGCGCCGGGTAGCCGGGCTGCTCCCACGGCAACGGCTGCAGTTGAGGTGGCGGGGGCGCTCCTCCCGGCGGCGGCGGCGGGACGGTTCCCGGCGGCTGCATCGCCGGCGGCACGGGTGGCGTGGGAGGTACCGGGGGTGCCCCGGGGGGATAGTTCTCGGCCATCGCTGCCTCCTTGATCCGATGTGCGACCGAAGTAGTCTAGCGCACCATCCCCGGACCGCGACCCCGCTCGTGGGCGCCGCCGGCGGGCGCCGCCGATAGCGGACCATCCGCGGCGTTGCGCTCGCCCCGCTCGCGTCCTCATGTAGCCTCCGGCTACACTCCGGCGCGGCGGGGTTCGCGCGCCTTGCGGCTGGCCCACTCTCGGCGGTGCGGCTGCACGCCCCAAGTGCCGAGGCCCTGCCTAACGTTGAGCCTTTCGTCTTCGAGTGAGGCGCCTGAGGCCGCACGGCCTGCGGCCGGCGCTGCCGGGCAGGTCGTGGGACGAGGCCCTTTCTCGTGTGGGGCGCGCCGGGCGCGCTGTCTCGGACCTCCGCTGACCACGGACCACGGGCCACTGACCACCGTCTCTACGCCAGCGACCGCAGCGCGCGGGCGAGGCGGGCGAGCGCCCCTGCGGCGTCTTCGCGGGTGATGTCGAGGTACGGCCGGAAGCGGATCGACTTCGCCCCGCACGGCAGCACGAGCAACCCCTGCGTGCGGCAGGCGACGATCGCGTTGCTGCGGGTCTCCGCGTCGGGGAAGTCGAAGGCGATCATGAGGCCGCGCCCGCGTGCCTGGGACAGGAGGTGCGGGAACTCGCGCTGGAGCGCCAGCAGGCCGTCGACGAGGAACGCGCCCTGGATGCGCGCGTTCTCGACCACGTTCTCCTGCGCCACCAGCTCCAGCACCCGGGTGGCCCGCACCATGTCGGTGAGGTTGCCCCCCCAGGTCGAGTTGATCCGCGAGGAGACCTTAAAGACGTTGTCGGCGACGTTGTCGATGCGGGTGTTGCAGGCGATGCCGCAGGCCTGGACCTTCTTGCCGAAGGCGAAGATGTCGGGCTCGACGCCGAACCCCTGCCACGCCCACATGCTCCCGGTGATCCCGAGGCCGGTCTGCACCTCGTCGAAGATGAGGAGGAAGTCGTGGCGGTCGGCGAGCTCGCGCAGCGCGCGCAGGAACTCGGGCCGGAAGTGGTTGTCGCCCCCCTCGGCCTGGATCGGCTCGATGATCAGGCACGCGATCTCGGCGCCGTAGCGGGCCACGGCCTCCTCGATCTCGGCGACGGCGTGGGCTTCCGCGCGCTCGACCTCGGCGCGGTGCGCCTCGAGGGGGAAGACGATCTTCGGGCTGGAGATCCGCGGCCAGTCGAACTTGGGGAAGAGCGCCGTCTTGCGCAGGTCGAATGTGTTGGTGAGCGAGAGGGTGTAGCCGGAGCGCCCGTGGAACGCCTGCCGGAAGTGGATCACCTGCAGGCCGAACTCGCCGCCGAGGCCCGCCGCCCGGTTCCTCTTGGCCTTCCAGTCGAACGCGGTCTTGAGGGCGTTCTCGACCGCGAGGGAGCCACCGTCCACGACGAAGACGTGGCCCGTGTGGCTGTCGGGAAGCGCGACGTGCGAGAACGTCTCGATGAACTCCGCGAAGAAGCGGGTGTACAGGTCGGAGTTCGCCGGCTTGTGGATCGCCGCGAGCAGCAGGCGCTCGCGGAACTCGGGGTCGGCGAGTCCGGGATGGTTCCACCCCAGGGCCTGGGAGGCGAAGTTCGAGAAGAGGTCGAGGTACGCCTTGCCGTCCCGCTCGTCGACGAGGAACGAGCCGTGCGAGCGTTGGAGGTCGGGGACGATGTGAAAGCCGTCCACCAGCATGTGGTCCCCGAGCACCTCGTGGACCTCGTTGGCGCCGACACGGAACCCACCCACCATCGCTTTCATCGCGGGACTCCTTTCCTCGCCGGAGGACGGGACAGCCGAACGGGTTACGCGGGCTTGCGGCCGGGGGCGAGAACCATCGTGAGGTCGCGCCCTTCCAGCGGGCCGGCATCGCGCTCGAGGCGGATGAGCTCGGAAAGCTCTTCCTTGATCCGCTCGAGCACTTCGTAGCCGTTTTCCGGCCGCCGCATCTCGCGGCGCCGGAACATGATCGTGACCTTGACGTGCTTTCCCTGTTCGAGAAACCGCTTCACCATGGAGAGCTTGGTGTGGAAGTCGTGGTCCGCCACCCCGGGCCGGAACTTGACCTCCTTGACCTCGATCTGGTGCTCCTTGCGGCGCGCCTGCCTGGCCTTCTTTTCCTGCTCGTAACGGTACTTCCCCCAGTCCATGATCTTGCAGACGATGGGGCGGGCGGTAGGGGCGACCTCCACCAGGTCGAGGCCGCGCGTGCGGGCAAGCGCAAGCGCCTCTTCCACGGGAACGATGCCGACCTGGGAGCCGTCGGCATCGACGAGACGCACCGGCGAGAGCCGGATCATCTCGTTGACGCGTGTGCGATCGCGTTCGTCGGCGATGACATCCTCCTCTTTAACGGGCGGACCTCTGGCCCGCCGTTGTCCAAGCGCTGATGCCGGACGGTGGGAGTATAGCAAAGGCCCCCGGGCGGGACTCCCGGATCGCGGTGCGCGGCGCGCTGGACGCGAGGCGGGGCCTCACGGACGGCCGTGGGGATGCGCGGCGGCCCAGCGGGCGTGCTCGACCTTGAGGCACCGGTCCATCACGACGGCAAGGCCTGCCGCGCGTGCCTTCTCGGCGGCGCCGTTGTGCGCGAGCCCGAGCTGCATCCACACCGCCCGGGCGCCGCGGGCGATCGCGCCATCGACCACCGCCGGGATGAACTCGGGCTTGCGGAAGATGTCAACGACGTCGATCGCGACCTCGGGCGGGATCGCGGCGAGGTCCGGGTAGCTGCGCTCGCCGAGGACCTCGCTCACCGCCGGGTTCACCGGGACGATGCGGTAGCCGTGCCGTTGCACGTACTCCGCGACCCGGTACGACTCGCGGTCGGGCCGGTCGGAGAGCCCGACCACGGCGATCGTGCGCATCGTCGCGAGGACGCCGTCGATCTCGGCGTCGCTCGCGTTGGAGACCGGAAGTTCGCAGCTCTGTTCCCCCATGGCATCCTCCCGCGTCCAGTATGCCCGAGTCCGGGGCCCGCCTCCGGCTACGGCTTGGCGTGCGGCCGGTCGGAGCGCCACACCAGGCCGACGTGGAACCCGACGTCCGGGCTGTTGTCGAAGATGAAGAGGTTCTCGAGCAGCGAGGCTTCCAGGAGCACGTTCGAGCTCAGGACGCGCTTGAACCCGAACGTGATCTCGTACGTGTTCTTCGAGAAGTCGCCGAAGTGCTCGGCGCCGGCGGAGGTCACGAGGGCCTGCAGCAGCCAGGACATCCTCGGCGAGCGGCGGTACTCGAGGCCGGTGAAGACGGAGAGCTGATTGGGTTTGAGCCTGACGCCGACCATGTCGGTCGCGGCGTAGTGGATCCCCACCAGCGAGCCGTAGAGGTTGAAACGGCCGAGCTTCTGACCCGCGGACAACCCGGCGGCGACGTCGTAGCCGCCGCTCGAGAAGAGCGATGCCTGCCGTCCGGTCGGGAACTTCAGCGTGAACGACGCGACCACCGCCGGGGTGCTGGTGGTGCCCGGCGCCAGCTGGTAGCGCAGCCCTGCGGTGGCGTCCTCGATCCCCCAGCCGGCGTCCTCCCCGCTGAGCTCGAACGTGCGGCCGCCGGGTCCTTTGATGAGCACCAAGTACCGGTTCCTGGGGGCCAGCTTGCGCTGCTGGTTGGCCACGTGGAGGAGGCCCTCGAAGTTCTCGATGAAGCGGTCGAGGATGCCGCCCCCGCGGTACGACAGCGGCAGCGCCGCGTGCACCTCCAAGCGGGGGGTGAGCCCGTACGCCGCGGTCACGGTGAAGCGGAGGGTTTCCGCGTCGATGGTGTAGTACTGCGGGTCGTAGTCGAAGTAGTTGTTCCAGCTCGTGAGCAGGCCGAGCTGCCACTGCCCGTCGCTCAGCGTCACCGGCGCTTCCGGAGTCGGCGAGAGCCGGAGGATCGCGAGCGGCGATTGCGCCCGCAGCTGCAACGGGCCGAGGCCGACGGCCGGGCTGGCGGCCCAGTTGGAGACGTCCTGGGCCGCGGCGAGCCCGGCCACGAGCAACGCCGCCCCGGCTGCGTACCTCGCTCGCGTCATGGTGTCCCCCGGATGGATTCTAGCCGAGTGTCTCCGGGCGCTGGGAGCCCGGGGCCGGGCGGCGCCGGAGCAGAAGCGAGCCTCCCACCGCCGCCGCAAGGGCCAGGAACGCCGCGCCCAGCTGGGGCGCCGCGACCCCCCACGCGCCGAGCGCCAGCTCGGCGCTGAACGGCCCGACGACCCGGGCGAGCGACCCGAAGCCCTGGAACGCCCCGAGCGCGGCGCCCTGCTCGTCCGCGCGGGCGCTTTTCGACACCAGCGACGACAGCGACGGCATCACGAAACCGGACCCGAGCGCGACCAGGGGCAGGATGGCGAGGACGGCGCCGAGTCTGTGGGCGGTCGCGAGCAGCACGAGCCCCGCCGCAGTGGCCGCCAGCCCCGCGAGCAACAGCGCGCGCTCCCCGAACCGGCGCGACGCGCGTCCCACCAGGCCGCCCTGGACGGCGACGGCCAGCACGCCGACGTAGACGAACAGGAAGCTCACGCCGGAGTGGGGGAGGGCGAGACGGTCGTGCAGGAACTGCGCAAACGTGACCTCGAAGGCGGCGAAGCCGGTGACGACGAAGAAGCCGATCGCCAGCAGCGGGGCGAGCTCGCGATGGTCGAGAGCGAACGCCAGACGCGAGAAGCCGGAAGCCGGGGCCGCGGGCGGGCCGGCCGTCTTTCGCGGGCGCGTCTCGGGGAGGAAGGCCAGCGTCATCACCCAGGCGACGGACGAGCAGGCGGCGGCGGCCCACCCGGGTGCGCCCATGCTGACCGGCGCGAGGAGGCCCGCGAAGGCGGGTCCGGCGATGAAGCCGAGGCCGAAAGCGGCGCCGATCATGCCCATACCGCGAGCCCGCTCTTCCGGCAGAGTGGTGTCCGCGATCACGGCCTGGGCGGTGGCGATGTTGCCGCCGCAGCCCCCCGCGAGCAACCGCGAGGCGAAGAGCCACGCCAGCGAGTGGGAGAGCGCGAACAGCACCGACCCGCCTACGGACCCGAGCAGCGAGATCAGCAGCACCGGCCGGCGCCCGACGCGGTCGGAGAGGCGGCCGAGGAGCGGCGAGAAGACGAACTGCATCGCCGAGTACGAGGCCATGAGCAGCCCGAACACCCAGGGCGCCGGGTGGAAGTGGTCCGCGTAGAGCGGCAGCAGCGGGATGACGATCCCGAAACCGACGAGGTCGGCGAACACGATCAGGAACAGGGTGGTCAGCGTGCGACGGGGGGAAGGCATGCCACCTCCTCGCGAGGCAACCCGCGCGGCCGCCGCATCCATTCCGCGGGGCCGGCCGGTTGCGGCGCGCAGCGTACAGCAAACTCGTCCGGCCCAGTGCCCGGACGGGCGCCGGGGTGACCGTGTACACTCTGGACGTGCGACTCGTTTTCTTCGGCACGCCGGAGTTCGCGGTCCCCTCGCTCGAGGCGGTGGCGGCAGCGCGCCACGAGGTGCTGCTCGTGGTCACGCGCCCAGACCAGCCCGCGGGCCGCCACCTGCGCATGGCCTCGCCTGCGGTCGTCGCCGCCGCGCGCCGGCTCGGCCTCCCGCTCGCGCAACCGGAGAAGCTGGGCGTGGACGACTTCCTCGCCCGACTGCGCGCGCTTTCGCCCGAGGTGGCGGTGGTCGTGGCGTTCGGCCGGCTGATCTCGCCGCGGGTGCTGCGCGTCCCCAGGCACGGCTTCATCAACCTCCACCCTTCGCTGCTGCCGCGCTACCGCGGGCCCTCGCCGATCGAGTCGGCCATCGCCGCCGGCGACGAGACGACGGGCATCACGACCATGCTCCTCGACGAGGGGATGGACACGGGACCGATCCTGCTGCAGCGCGAGGTCGCAATCGAGCCGCGGGAACGCACTCCGCAGCTCGAGGCAAGGCTCGCGGAACTGGGCGCGGTGTTGGTCGTCGAGACCCTCGCGATGCTCGCGGCGGGGACCCTGACCCCGACCCTGCAGGACCCGAGCCTCGCGACGGTCTCGGCCAAGCTCGACCGGAAACTTGGGCGCATCGACTGGCAGATGAACGCGCGGGAGCTGGCGTGCCGGTGCCGGGCCTTCGACCCATGGCCCGGCCTGTTCACGACCTTTCGCGGCGCCCGCTTGAAGGTGCACGGTCTCGAGGCCGGCGGGCCGGTGGCGGGGGACGAGGCGCCGGGAACGGTGCTGGCGGCCTCGGTCGCCGGGATCGCCGTCCGCTGCGGCGGGGGGACGGTCGCGCTTCTGACCGAGGTTCAGCGCGAGGGCAAGAGGCGCATGCCGGCCGACGCCTTCATCATCGGAGAGCGGGTTGCACCCGGAGAGCGGCTCCGCTGACCCCCGTCTTCAGGCGGCGATCGTGCTGGCCCGCGTCGAGGCGCACGGCGCCCACGCCGCGCGCCTGCTCGGCGGCGCCGTTCCCGCCGAGCGCGAGCTGGTTCTCGGGGTGTTGCGCTGGCAGCTCACCCTCGACCACCTCCTCGCCCGCCACCTGAGGCGGGCCCTCGCCGATCACGACCCCGCCGTCAAGGCCGTGTTGCGCGTCGGCCTGTACGAGGCCCTGCGCATGCGCACGCCGGTGCCGGTGGCCGTCGCGGAGGCGGTGCGCGTCGCGAAGCGGTTGGCGCCGCGGGCGGCGGGGCTGGTCAACGCGGTGCTGCGGCGCGCATCCGGCGAGCGCTGGCCCGATCCCGCCGATCCCGGCACGCCCGCCGGCATCCGCTTCTCGCACCCCGAGTGGTTGGTGGAGCGCTGGAGGCGTCTGTTGGGCGACGAGGCGGCGTTCGCGGCGCTGGCGTCGGACCAGGAGCCCGCAGGGCTCTACCTGCTCTCGGCCGCGACCCGCTGCGACGAGTTGGCGGCGGCGGGGTGCCTCCTCGAACCGCACCCGTTCGTCGCGGGCGTCGTCGCCGTGACGGCGGGGGCCGAGGCGGCGGTGGCGGCGCTGCAGGCGGGGCGCGCCTACGCCATCGACCCGACGGCGGTCGCGGTGGCGCGCCTGCTGCCGCCGGTCGCCGGCCTGGCGGTCGACCTCGCGGCTGCGCCAGGTGGGAAGAGCCTTGTGCTGGCGTGCGAGCGGCGGCATCCGCGCCTGCTCTCGGCCGACCGCAACTTCGGACGCACGGTGATGATGAGGCGGAACCTCGCCGCGGTCGCCCCGGCGCCGGCGGTGGTGGCGGCCGACGCCACGGCGCCCCCGCTGCGGCCGGGGAGCTTCGCCGCCGTGCTGGTGGACGCGCCGTGCTCGGGGACCGGCACGCTGCGGCGCCACCCCGAGATCCGCTGGCGGTTGCGGGAGCCGGACCTCGGCGCGCTCGCCGCCGCCCAGCGCCGGATCGTCGAGTCGGCCGCGGCGCTGCTGGCCCCGGGCGGTTTCCTGCTCTACGCGACGTGTTCGCTCGAGCCGGAGGAGAACGCGGGCGCGCTCGACGGGGTGGCGCTCGCGGCCGTCCCGGTCGCGCCCCTGCTCCCCGCGGGGCTCCCCCGCCGCGAGCTTCCGAGCGGCGGCGCGGTGATCCCGCCGGGCGCCGTGGGCGACGGTTTCACCGTGCACCTGCTGCGCAGGCCGGTGTGAGGCCGGCACCGCGCTTGGCGTACACTTCGCGGGGCGACGAGGTGGGGTTCCCGAGGGGCCTCGCCCAGCGGGCTGCGGCGTTGCCACCGAACGCAGCCCGGAAGCCGGGGGCAGGGAGGATGAGCATGGCGGGGAAGACGGAGTTGGTCGAGCGGATCGCCTTCGAGACCGGATTGCCCAAGGCGCACGCGGCGCGCGCCATCGAGGTGATGATCGATGCGATGGCGGAGTGGCTGGAGACCGGGGAGCGGGTGGCGATCCCGGGGCTCGGCAGCTTCTACACGTCCGAGCGCCCGGCGCGCGAGGTCCGCAACCCCCGCACCGGCGCGGCCGTGCAGGTGAGCGCGTCGCGGACCGTGCGCTTCCGCCCCGGCAAGGAGATCAAGGGCGTCGTGAACCGGACGAGGTAGGCGCGGTGGAAGACCGGGCGCTGATCGTCGTCGACGTGCAGTACGACTTCTGCCCGGCGGGCGCCCTGGCGGTCCCCGGCGGCGACGAGGTGGTGCCGCTCGTCAACGCGCTGCGACCGCGGTTCCCGATCGTGGTCGCGACCCAGGACTGGCACCCGCCGGGCCACGCCTCGTTCGCCTCCTCGCATGTGGGACGGAAGCCGCTCGAGGTCATCGACTTGGACGGCGTCCAGCAGGTCCTCTGGCCGGACCACTGCGTGGCGGGGACGCGCGGCGCCGAGCTCCACGCCGGCCTCGACCTCCGCGCGGTCCGGGCGATCGTCCGCAAGGGGACCGACCCCCGGGTGGACAGCTACTCCGCGTTCCGCGACAACCACCGCGAGCACCCCACCGGCCTCGCGGGCCTGCTGCGCGAGCTCGGCGTCAGGCGGGTCGTGATCGTCGGGCTCGCCACCGACTACTGCGCCGCCGCCTCGGCGCGCGACGCCGTCGAGATGGGGTTCGCCGCGGAGATCTGGCTCGCCGCCACCCGTCCGGTCGGCGCCCCTCCGGGCCACCTGGAGCGCACCTTGGCCGCGCTGCGCCCCCTGGGCGTCACGCTGCGCGACGACCTCCCGTAGGACGGGGCACATTCAAGACGGGGTTCGGGGTTCGAGGCTCGGGCAAGGCAAAGACGTGGTCTCGTGGTTCGTGGTCCGGGCCGGCGGCGCCGGCCGCAGGCCGCGCCGCCCCAAGCGCCTCCCTCGAAGACGGACTCTCCGCGAAACCGGGTGTAGGGGCGGAACTCGTCCCCGCCCGTGATGGCAGCGCCCGGGTCTCCCGCCACCCGCGGGCGGCCGCAAGGGCCGCCCCTACGTTGAGGAGCAACGACAGCGCGCCCGGCGGTCGCGCCCCACATCAGAACCAACGACCCCGACAGGCAGGGCATCGCAGCTTGGGGCGTGTAGCCGCGCCGCCTCTCGTGGCCCCTCGAAGACGAACGCGTCATCGCCAGGCAGGGCGCCGCAGCTTGGGGCGTGTAGCCGCGCCGCCGCCGTTGGGCCTATCGCAAGGCGCGCAAGCCGGTCGCACCGGAGGCGTACCCGGAGGGTACGCTGAGGATGCGAACCGGCGCAGCGCAACGCAGCGAGAGGTCCGACGCCGGCGGCGCTCTACTCCGGGAAGGCGGAGCCGCCGATGAACTCCCGGAGCAGCGATATCTGCGGCACGTCCTTCTCGGTCACCGGCACGAACCAGGACAGGAACTTGAGCAGCCGGTAGGCCTCGGTGTACGCGGGGTGCTCGCGCGGCACCTCGAGGAGGAAGCGCTGGGCGTACACGCGCAGCACGGCCGGCTCGTACACGAGCGCGGAGTTGAAGATGACGTCGGCCTCCTCCTGGAACGGGAAGATGCCGCGCGCCTCGCCGGCCCGCACGCTGTCCCACATCTCGAGCGTGTGTGTCGCCGGGTGGCCGCGGAACAGGCGGTCCCGCACGATGCGGCGCAGCAACCGCGCGTCCGAGGTGAAGATGCGGTTGTGGTCGTCGAGGATGAGCTGGGTGAGCGCCGAGATGAACACGCGGTACTTGGCCTGCTCGGGCACGGACGGCGTGAGGCGGTGGTTGAGGCCGTGGATCCCCTCCACCAGCAGGACCTGGCTCGGGAGGAGCTGTTGGTGCGTCCAGCCCTCGGGATCGGCGCGGCGGCCGTGCACGAAGTCGTAGCGCGGCATCTCGACCACCTCGCCGCGCAGCAGCGCCGCCAGATGGGTGTTGAAGAGCTCGAGGTCGAGAGCCTCGAGCGCCTCGTAGTCCGGCTTCCCGTCGTCGCCCAGGGGCGTCCGGTCGCGGTCCACGAAGTAGTTGTCGAGGGAGAGCCCCACCGGCTCGATGCCGTTGACCCGGAGCTGGATCCCGAGGCGGCGGATGAACGTGGTCTTGCCCGAGGACGAGGGCCCGGCGACCAGGACCAGCCGCACGCGCCCGGCCTGGGACGCGACGGCGTCGGCGATCGCCGCGATCTTCTTCTCCTGGAACCCCTCGGCGATGCGGATCAGGTCGGAGATCTCCCCCGACAGGCACATCCGGTTCAGCGCGCCGACGTTGGCCACCCCGAGCACCTCGTTCCACCGCCTGGTCTCGCGGTAGGCGGCGAAGAGCTTCGGCTGGGGCTGCAGCGGCGGCAGGTGCTCCCGGTCGCCGTTGCGTCCGAACCGCAGCAGCAGGCCGCTCTCGTACGGCACGAGCGCGAACCCCCGCACCCGCCCGGTGGAGGGGGCGACCGTGCCGTGCGCGATGTCCACGAACGACCCGCAGGTCACCAGCGCCACGGTGGACGAGCGGTGAGCGGCGAGCAGCGCCAGCTTGGACTGCTCGCCGCTGGCGCGGAAGATCGCCTCCGCTTCCTCGATCGTCGCGCTCCGGCGCTCGAAGCGCCGGTCCTCGGCGCAGATCTCGCCCATCCGGCGCTCGAGCGACGCCACCGTCTGAGGGGTGAGCGGGGTGCTTGCCTGCCAGGTGAAGAAGTAGCCGCCGCCGATCGATTGGCCGACGGCGAGGCGCGCCTCGGGGTAGAGTTCCCGGGCCGCTTCGAGGAGGACGAGGCTGGCGCTCTGGCGGGCCACCGCCTCGCCCTGGCGGGAGGAGAGGCGGACCGCCTCGAGGGCGACCTGGAAGCCGCGGAGCGGGAAATCCAGCGCCACCAGGCGCCGGTTCACCAGGCTGGCGAGGATGTCGTCGGGGACGCTGCCGTAGAACTGCGCCAGGAACTCCTCCACCGTTGTGCCGCTGACCACCTGGCGCCGCTCGCCGGCGAAACTCACCACCACGGGTTCGTGAGACACACGCGCCTCCGTCTCGGGATTGTAGGCCAGCCGGATCGGCGCGGGTACCGCGGGTAGAATCGGGACGGGATCAGGCGGGCCTCCTCCGGCCCGGCAGCAAGGAGCGAACGTGGCGAGGAACGAGTACACGGCCAGGATCGTCAACGCCATCGGGGCCATCACCAAGCGCGTCGAGGAGCGCGGGGAGCCGCTCTTCCACGGCGGCGAGGCGCCGCTGCCGGAGAAGCGCGAGGTCATCGCGATCCTGCGCGGCCTGCAGGAGGTGATCTACCCCGGCTACTTCGGCGACCAGGCGCTCTACCGGGAGTACCTGCACGGGCACCTGGGCGACCAGCTCTACGCGCTCTCCCGCCAGCTCGAGGGCGAGGTGTGCCGCGCGCTCGCGGCCGACTGCGGCCGGCGCCGGGACGGCGCGTCGCCGCGGCCCGGGCTGCGCGCGGGCGAGGTGGTGACGGCGTTCCTCGAGCGCCTGCCGGACGTCATGGACCTGATCGCGGCCGACGTCGGGGCGGCGTACGAGGGGGACCCGGCCGCCACCTGCCTCGAAGAGGTGATCCTCGCCTACCCGGGGGTCAAGGCCGTGTTCACCTACCGCATCGCCAACCTGCTGTGCAGGCTCGGCGTGCCGCTCGTCCCCCGCATCATGACCGAGTTCGCGCACAACGAGACCGGCGTGGATATCCACCCGGGCGCGACGATCGGACGGGAGTTCTTCATCGACCACGGCACCGGCGTGGTGGTCGGCGAGACGACGCTGATCGGCGACCGGGTCAAGCTCTACCAGGGCGTCACGCTCGGGGCGCTCTCGTTTCCCCGCGACGCCCGCGGCGGCCTGGTACGGGGCACCAAGCGCCACCCCACCCTCGAGGACGACGTCATCGTGTACGCCGGGGCCACGATCCTCGGCGGCGACACGGTCGTCGGGCGCGGCTCGGTGATCGGCGGCAACGTGTGGCTCACCACGTCCGTGCCCGCCGGCTCCAAGGTGACGCTCTCGCGAGACCAGATCGCGTACGAGATCTCCTCCCGCGAACCCGAGGGCGCTCGTTGACCGGCCGCGAGGTCGTTTGATACGGTGGGCGCCCATGATTCGACGTGCACTCGCCCTGCTCGCCCTGCTCGCGTGCTCGCCGGCGCTGGCCCAGGAGCCGTTGCCGCCCGGGCTGCGCGGCGCCGACAAGCTGGAGGCGCTCGTGCAGCGGGTCAGCCAGGTGCAGGCGAGCCTCAAGACGCTCTCCGCGGACTTCGAGCAGCGCCGCACCAGCAGGCTGCTGGCCCAGCCCTCGGTTTCGCGCGGCAAGTTCTACTTCGAGGCGCCGGACAGCGTGCGCTGGGATTACACCTCGCCCCGGCCGATGACCGTCCTGCTCTCGGGCGGCGTCGCGATCACCTACCGCCCGCTGGAGAAGCGGGCGGAGCGCATCGAGGTGGGGCGCGCCCAGCGGCGCGTGTTCCGCTTCATCTCCGCCGCGGAGCCGCTCGACAAGCTGATGGGGTATTTCTCGTTCACCTTCCGGGACCCGGGCCCGGGCGGGAACTACACCCTCCTGCTCAAGCCCACCGCGCACCAGATCAAGAAGCGCCTGCGGTCCGTCGAGATCGAGATCGACCGCCAGTCGTTGCTCCCGGTCCGGGTCGCGTACGCGGAACCCGACGGCGACAGCACCGAGTACTCGTTCTCCGCGATCGAGATGAACAAGCCGGAAGATCCCGGCCTCTTCAACCTGTCGCTGCCGCCCGACGTCCACATCGTCCAGCTCAAGCTGGGAAGCGGCGAGTGAGAGAGGCGGGGGACCGGGCTCCGGGAGACCGGGGTTCGGGGCTCGGGGCTCGGGGTTCGGGCGGCGGAGAGACGTGGTCCGCCTTCCGTGGTCCGCGAACAACCGTTTGCGTCGCATCAATAGGTGTAGGGGCGGGGCTTGCCCCGGCCCGCGCGGGCGGCCGCGAGGGCCGCCCCTACATTTCAGAGACACCACGCGGGGCACAGGCAAACGGGGGACCGGGCACCAGACGACGGGTCCCGCAACGGCGGCGGTCGGCGCCTGACGGTGTAGGGGCGGGGCTTGCCCCCGCCCGATGCTGGCGAGGGTGGCCGCGGGGCGTTGCGTGACCGGCGGGTTCGCGGTCGTGGCCCGCGACCGTGGCGCCCGGGCGGGGGAGCTCGTGACCGCGCACGGGGTGGTGCGCACCCCGGCGTTCATGCCGGTCGGCACGGCGGCGAGCGTCAAGGGCCTCGCCCCGTGGGAGCTGGAGCGGCTCGCCCCCGAGATGGTGCTCGCCAACACGTACCACCTCCTGCTGCGCCCCGGCGTGGACGCGATCGAGGGGCTGGGCGGGCTGCACCGCTTCATGGGGTGGCCGGGCCCGATCCTGACCGACTCGGGCGGCTTTCAGGTGTTCTCCCTGGCCGGGCGCCGGCAGATCGACGACGACGGCGTCGCCTTCCGCTCCCACATCGACGGGTCCCCCCTGCGCCTCACGCCCGAGGGGTGCGTCGGCGCGCAGCGGCGCCTCGGCGTGGACGTCGCGATGGCGCTCGACGTCTGTCCCGCGCTGCCGGCGTCGGAGGCGGAGCTCGAGGCGGCGGTGGCGATGACCTCGCGCTGGGCGGCCCGCTGCCGCGCGGCGCTGCCGGCCGGGGGGGCCACGATGCTGTTCGGGATCGTGCAGGGCGGGCTCGACCTCGGCCTCAGGCGGCGTTCGGCCGAGGAGCTGGCGGCGATCGGCTTCGACGGCTACGCGCTCGGCGGCTTCTCGGTCGGCGAGCCGCCCGCGGCGATGTGGGACGCGGTGGCGGGTTCGGCCCCGCTGCTGCCCGACGCGCGGCCGCGCTACCTGATGGGCGTCGGCACGCCGCGCGACATCGTCAACGCCGTTGCCGCCGGCGTGGACCTCTTCGACTGCGTCATGCCCACCAGGAACGCCCGCAACGGCCTCCTGCACACCTCGCGCGGCCCGGTCGTCCTCAAGAACGCGCGCTGGAAAGCCGCCGACGAGCCCGCCGACCCGGCGTGCGACTGCCCCACCTGCCGGCGCTGCTCCGTGGCGTACCTGCGCCACCTGTACATGGCGCGGGAAGCCGCCGTCGTCGTGCTGGCCACGGTGCACAACCTCCATTTCTTCCTGACCTTGATGAGACGCATCCGTTGGGCTATCATGACCGGCCGCTTTGCTGCGCTCCGCGACGGGATGCTCGCGGCGGAGGCCGCGGGCGGCTGAGGACGAGGGACAGCCATGAACCCAAAGAACCCGATCTTTCAGTTTCTCCCCTTCCTGCTCATCTTCGGGATCTTCTACCTGCTGCTCATCATGCCGATGCGCAAGCGGCAGAAGAAGCACCAGGAGCTGCTGGGCAAGCTCACGAAGGGAGACCGCGTGATCACCACCGGCGGCATCTTCGGCACGGTGGTCGAGGCGGAGGGCGACGTGCTCACCATCCGCATCGCGGACAACGTCAAGATCCAGGTTGCGCGCTCGGCGGTGGCCGGGCTCGCCAAGGACGCCGGGACCGTCGATCTGACTCCCAGCGAGCCCAAGTAGGGAGGTCCGATGCAACGCAAGCTGACGTGGCGCTGGGCGCTCATTGCCGGGGTGACGGCGGCGGCCGTGTTCTTCATGCTGCCGCTCGACAAGAGGATCCACCTCGGGCTCGACCTCAAGGGCGGCATCCACCTGGTGCTGCAGGTCAACACCGGGGACGCGGTGCGGGCCGAGGTCGACGACGCGATGGAGCGGGTGCGCGGCGACCTGACCGCGAAGGGTTTCGCGCCCACGACGCTGCAGCGCCTGCCGGAAGGCAATGGGTTCCTGCTCAAGCCGGCGGCCAACACTACCGGGAAGGAGCTCGACAAGGTCATCGACGACCGGCTCCCCGAGTTCAACGTCAACCGCGGCGTCGAGATCACCGCGACGCTCAAGCCCGAGGTCGCGCGGAACATCCGGGACATGGCGGTGCGCCAGGGGTTGGAGACGATCCGCAACCGCATCGACCAGTTCGGCGTGTCGGAGCCGGTGATCCAGCGCCAGGGGCTCGAGGGCAACCGCATCGTGGTGCAGCTCCCGGGCGTGGACGACCCCGCCCGCGTGAAGGACCTCATCAGCTCGACCGCGTTCCTCGAGATCAAGCCGGTCGTGCGCGTGGCGCCGACCGAGGAGGCGCTGCTCGCCACCGTGAACGGCAAGGTGCCCGAGGACTCCGAGGTGCTCTCGGGCGACATCGAGGACATCGAGGGCCGCGTCTCCGGCAAGGAGTACTACCTCGTCAAGCGCGCGTCGGTGATCTCGGGGCGCGACCTGCGCAACGCGCGCCGCTCCCAGGACTCCTACGGCCAGCCCGCGGTGAGCTTCACCCTCAACCCCGAGGGCGCCAAGAAGTTCGGCGCGTACACCGGGGCCCACATCGGCGACCGCATGGCGATCGTGCTCGACAACAAGGTGCGCTCGGCGCCCTCGATCAGGGGCCAGATCTCCGACTCCGGCATCATCGAGGGCAACTTCACGGTGCAGGGCGCCGAGGACCTGGCGCTCGTGCTGCGCGCCGGCGCGCTCCCCGCCTCGATCACCTACCTTGAGGAGCGGACCGTCGGCCCGAGCCTCGGGCGCGACTCGATCAACCGCGGCCTCACCGCGGGAGTCGTCGGCCTCGTGCTGGTCGCCGTCTTCATGCTCGTCTACTACAAGGGCGCCGGGATCAACGCCAACGTCGCGCTCGTGCTCAACGCGGTCCTGCTGCTGGGGGCGATCGGCGCGCTCGGCGCCACGCTCACGCTGCCGGGCATCGCCGGCGTGATCCTCACGATCGGCATGGCGGTGGACTCCAACGTGCTGGTGTTCGAGCGCATCCGCGAGGAGCTCGAGCTCGGCAAGACCGTGCGCAACGCCATCTCGCTCGGTTTCTCGCGCGCGTTCGGCACGATCATCGACACCCACGTCACCACGATCGTCTCGGCGCTGTTCCTGTTCCAGTTCGGGACCGGGCCGATCAAGGGGTTCGCCGTCACGCTCACCGTCGGCCTGCTGATCTCGATGTTCACGTCGGTGTTCGTGTCGCGAACGATCTTCGAGACGGAGCTGTCTCGGCGCGCCCAGGCCAAGACGCTTTCGATTTAGGGGGACGCAATGCGTTTCTTCCACAACACCAAGATCCGCTTCATGGAGTACCGCTGGCACTGGATCATCGCGTCCACCGTCCTGAACCTGGTGGCGATCGGGTTGATCTTCTTCGGCCCCGGCCTCAAGCTCGGCGTCGATTTCGCGGGCGGCACCCAGCTCACCCTCAAGTTCAAGTCGGAGCCCGACCTCGGGCGGGTGCGGAAGGCGCTCGAGTCGCTCGGCCTCGGCGACGTCACCATCCAGCGGTTCGACGAGGCCTCGGCGCACCAGATCCTCGTCCACATGCAGAACCCCAAGGGCCAGGAGGGCGATTACACCTCGCGGATGATCGCGGCGCTTCAGAAGGAGTTCGGCGGCGCGCAGGCGATCGAGATGAACCTCGAGGGCTCGGACGCCCTGCGCGACACGCTCGCCCAGGCCGACCCGGACAAGGTCGGCGGCACCGTGGACGAGCGCCGGGCGCACTACAAGCCGATGTCGGACGCGATCCTCGGCTTGCGCAAGCAGGTCGGGGTCGTCGGCCGGCCCCGAGCAGATCGCCGGCCTCACCGGCGCTGTCGGCGGCGACGAGGGCATACCTGGCCCAGAACGCCCACTTCGGCGATTTCGCCGTGCTGGCGGCCGACAACGTCGGCCCGGTCGTCGGCAAGGACCTGCGCCAGAAGGCGATCTACGCGGTGTCGTTCTCGCTGCTCGGCATGCTCATCTACATCTGGTTCCGCTTCAAGCTCCAGTACGGCATCGGCGCCATCGTCGCCAACTTCCACGACACGCTGATCACCCTCGGCGCGCTCGTCGTCACCCAGCGGCCGATCGACCTGCCGACCATCGCGGCGCTGCTGACCCTGGTCGGCTACTCGACCAACGACACCGTCGTCATCTTCGACCGCATCCGGGAGCGCCTCAAGCTCGAGCGCGGCAAGCCGCTGATCACGGTCATGGACGAGGCGATCAACGCGACGCTGTCGCGGACGATCATCACCTCCGGCCTGACGTGGGCCGTCGTCCTCGCGCTCTTCTTCTTCGGCGGCGACGTGATCAACACGTTCGCGTTCGTGTTGGTGATCGGCATCGTGGTCGGCACCTACTCCTCGATCTACATCGCCTCCCCGATCGCGCTCGGGATGTCGAACTGGATCGAGAAGCGCAAGTCCGCGGGGCGCCGCCGCCGGTAGAAGCAGCGGTCCGGGGTCCGGGCACCGGGCACCGAGCGCAGCAAAGGACCAATTCAGGGGCCGGCCGACCGCCGGCCCCTGTTGTGTTCCCCGGCCCAGACCGGGACTCTGGGGTTCGGGGCTCGTTCAAAGCGAAGACCTGGTCGGTGGTCCGGACCGGCTGCGCCGGCCGCAGGCCGCGCAGCCTCCCGCACCTCCCTCGAAGACGAAGAAGCGCGCCCGGCGGTCGCGCCCCACATCAAGAGCGGCCGCGCCACCCGTCTCACCCGGCTGCGCCGGCCGCAGGCCGCGCGGCCTCTCGCACCTCCCTCGAAGACGAAGACGCGCGCCCGGCGGGCACGCCCCACATTAGGAACAATTAAGCCGACCGCAGGGCATCGGAGCTTGGGGCGTGTAGCCGCGCCGCCGAGATTGGGCCGGATGCAAGGCGCCCGAGGCGGCCGCGGCGGAGCGTAGCCGGAGGCTACGTGAGCACGCGAGGCGCCGAAGGGCAACGCAGCAGACGGTCCGCCACCGGCGGCGCCCCTGCGGGTGACTCGCCGACCGCAGTTAGAATAGGTGGGTGACGGATGCGCTCCCCCGCTTCGAGGACATCCTCGAAATCGTCTCGGGCTACAACCCGGGCTGCGACGAGGACCTGCTGCGGCGCGCCTACGTCTACTCCGCGATGGCGCACCGCGGCCAGGTGCGGGTCTCGGGGGAGCCGTACCTCGTGCACCCGCTCGAGGTGTCCCGGATCCTCGCCGAGATGCACCTCGACGAGGTGGCGATCGCCACCGGGCTCCTCCACGACCTCCTCGAGGACACCTGGGTCAGCGAGGAGGAGCTCGAGCGCCAGTTCGGCGAGCACATCACCGGGCTCGTCAAGGCGCTCACCAAGATCACGACGATGGAGCAGTCGTACGCGGCGCGCGAGGCGGCCCAGGCCGAGAACGTGCGGCGGATGCTGCTCGCCTCGATCGCCGACGTGCGGGTGATCCTGGTCAAGCTCGCAGACCGCCTCCACAACATGCGCACCCTGGGGTTCCTCCCCGAGGACCGGCGCAAGCGCATCGCCGCCGAGACGATGGAGATCTACGCGCCGATCGCCCACCGCCTGGGCATGGGGGCTCTCAAGGCCGAGCTCGAGGACCTGGCGCTCGCCTACCAGCACCCGGACGAGTACCGGCGCCTGACCGAACAGCTCGAGCAGCGCGAGGAGATTGCAACCTCGTTGATCGCCCAGATCCGGGGAGCGATCACCGGGATCCTGGAAGAGAACTCCCTGCCCGCGGAAGTGAGGGGGAGGATCAAACACCTGTATTCGATCTGGACAAAGCTGCGCAGGCAGGGGATCGGCCTCGACCGCGTCTACGACTTCCTCGCGTTCCGCCTGATCGTCGACACCGTCCCGCACTGCTACGCCGCGCTCGGCCTGATCCACCAGCTCTGGCGCCCGGTTCCCGGCCGCATCAAGGACTACATCGCGATGCCCAAGCCGAACGCCTATCAGTCGCTGCACACCTCGGTGATCGGGCCGGAGGGACAGCCGTTCGAGGTCCAGATCCGCACCCGCGACATGGACGAGATCGCCGAGCGCGGGATCGCCGCGCACTGGCTCTACAAGGAGGGCCGCCAGCCCGGCCACGACGCCGAGCGGGTGTCGTGGCTGCACAGCCTCGTCGAGGGCCACCAGGAGAACCCGCGCGACTTCCTGAACTCGTTGAAGCTCAACCTCTACCCCGAGGAGGTCTACACCTTCACCCCGAAGGGCGAGGTGTTCGCGTTCGCGCGCGGCGCGACGCCGATCGACTTCGCCTACCGCGTGCACACGGAGGTCGGCCACCACTGCGTCGGCGCCCGCATCAACGGCAAGCTCGTGCCGCTTCGGACCGCCCTCGCCAACGGGGACATCGTCGAGATCCTGACCTCGGCCAACCAGGTCCCGAGCCGCGACTGGCTCGACATCGCGGTCACCGGCCGGGCGCAGAACAAGATCCGCGCGTGGCTCAACCGCGGCGAGAAGGAGCAGGCCGTCGAGGCGGGCCGGCGCCTCTTCGACCGCGAGTGCCGCAAGCTGGGCCTGGCGGTCAAGGAGTTCCGCGAGGACGGCCGGATGGCGAAGCTCGCCTCCGACCACGGGTTCGGCAAGGAGGACGACCTCCTCGCCGCGATCGGCTTCGGCCGGCTCTCGCTGCGCGACGTGCTGGCGCCGTTCGTGCGGACCAAGGCCCCGCAGCCTGCCCCCGCCCCCGGCGCCCGCGCCCGCGCGGCGGTCGCCGACGGCTCCGTCATCACGGTGCGCGGCCAGCGCGACCTGCTCACCTACCGCGCGCAGTGCTGCAACCCGCTGCCGGGCGACGAGATCGTGGGCTACGTCACGCGCGGGCGCGGCGTCGCGGTGCACGCCGCGAACTGCCCGAACGTCCGCAAGCTCCTGTTCACCTCCGAGCGGGAGGTCGAGGTCGAGTGGGGCGGGGTCACGGGGGCGTTCGCCGTGCCGCTGCACGTCGGCTTCGAGGACCGCCCGGGGATGCTCGCCTCGCTCTCGCAGGCGGCCAACGGCGAGGACGCCAACATCCGCAGCTGCCACCTCGCGACGAACGAGGACAGGCTCGGCACGGCCGACCTCGTCGTCGACGTGAACGGCCGCTCCCACCTCGAACGCGTGCTCACCGCGCTCCGCCACATCCCGGGAGTGACCTCGGTCGAGGTCAGCCTCACCACGCCGGAGCGGCGCCTGCGCGCCCTGTGAGGCGGGGGACCGGGGACCGGGCACAGGAACGGCGTGGTCCGTGGTCGGAGAGCGGCGGTCGCGCCCCACATTTGGCTGATGTAGGGGCGGGGCTTGCCCCCGCCCGTGTCGGTCCCCGCGACGTTTCCCGCCACTCGCGGGCGGCCGCAAGGGCCGCCCCTACCCAAAAAACACCGGCCGCGCCCCACCCGAGCACGGTCTGCGTAGCGGCCGACGCTCGCGTCGGCCGATGGGTCGTCGTTCTCGCGGTTGTGTCAGCGGGGAAGCGGAGCGCTCAGTGCGTTGCCTTGACGATCTTGCCGGAACGCAGACAGCGCGTGCACACCTTCAGGCGGACCGTCCGTCCGTCGACGAGCGCGCGCACGGCGTGAAGGTTCGGCCGCCACTCCCGGTGCGACACGTTGTGGGCGTGGCTGATCCTGTTGCCAAGCTGACTTCCCTTGCCGCAGACCTCGCAAATCCGGGCCATGAATCCTCCCTCCCTCGCGTGAGGGCTGGGTATTCTACCACCCGACCCATGGATTGCCAAGGCTGTAGGCTCATGGCACGTCCTTGACATTGGGGTTTAGCATGGCTACATTGGCTTCAAAAGGATGAGAGGAACGCTTCCACCTAAGCGGGACGGGCAGAAACGTACAGAGGGGGCTAGGGAACGTGCGGCTAGGAAAGAAAAAAGGGATCGTCGGGCTCGACATCGGTTCGTCTGCAATTAAACTCGTCGAGTTGAAGGCCGGCAAGAGCGGCAGGTTCTCCCTCCTGCACGCCGGTCACTCGCCGTTGTCCCCGGAGGCGATCGTCGAAGGCACGGTCATGGACTCGTCGCTGGTCGTGGAGGTCGCCCAGCGGCTGATCCAGGAGCAGGGCGTGAAGAACCCCGGGTTCGGGGTTTCGTTGTCCGGGATCTCGGTCGCGATCAGGAAGATCCAGGTCCCGGCGATGTCCGAGGCCGAACTCGCCGAGTCGATCCACTGGGAGGCCGAGCAGTACCTCCCCTTCGACGTGAACGAGGTGAAACTCGACTACGTGACCCTGGGCGGCGACGGAGACACGGTGGACGTGCTCCTCGTGGCCGCCAAGAAGGACCGCATCGCGGACTACACCGGCATCCTGACGCAGCTCGGCAAGGTCCCGGCGCTCGTGGACGTGGACGTCTTCGCGCTCCAGAACGCGTACGAGCACAACTACGGCGAGACGCACGACAAGGTCCTGGCGCTCGTGAACATCGGCGCGCACATCATGAACGTGAACATCCTGGCGCGCGGTCAGTCGGTGTTCTGGCGCGACATCGTCTTCGGGGGCAACGCCTACACCGAGGCGATCCAGCGCGAGCTGAACCTGACGCGCGAGCAGGCGGAGGCGGTGAAGACCGGCGAGCAGCTCGGCGATCACTCCCCGCAGACGATCCTCGGCGTGCTCAACGGCGTGAGCGAGGATCTCGCCGCCGAGCTGCAGAAGACCTTCGAGTTCTTCTACACGACCTCGAGCCACGACCACATCGAGGAGATCGCCCTCGCCGGCGGGGCGTGCCAGGTGCTCAACCTCGACGGCGTGCTGCGCGAGCGCCTCGGCGCCCGTGTCGAGGTGATGAACCCCTTCCGCGAGATCGCGTACTCCGAGAGCCAGTTCCCGCCCGAGTGGCTGAACCGCCATGCGCCCTCGATGGCCGTCGCCGTGGGTATGGCGTTGCGGACCGCCGGAGACTAATGCCCATGATCAAGATCAACCTCCTCGTTGAAGCGCGGGCCGAGCGGGTCGCGCGAGCGCCGTTGATCGCCTTCGGTGCCGCCAACGTCAACAACTACGTCCTCCTGGGCCTGATCGTCGCCGGGCTCGCGGTCGTCGGCGTGCGCTACTGGACCCTGTCGTCCAAGCTCTCCGGGATCAAGGCGGACATCGCCACGAACCAGCGCGAGTACGAGCGCCTGAAGCCGATCATCGCCGAGGTCGAGAGCTTCAAGAAGCGCAACGCCGAGCTCAAGCACAAGATCGAGGTGATCGAGGAGCTCAAGAAGAACCAATACGGCCCGGTGCGGATCATGGACGAGGTCAGCAAGGCGCTCCCCGACCTGCTCTGGCTGACCAACATGAACCTGAACGGCGTCGTGCTGACGCTGCACGGCCAGGCGCTCAACGAGAACGCCGTCGCCAACTTCATCTCCAACCTGGCCGCCAGCCCGTTCTTCGCCGAACCGAGCCTGGGGGTCATGTCGCAGGACGACAAGGGCATCTTCACCTTCGACCTCTCCTGCAAGTTCACGCACACCGCGCGCGAGGCGAACCCCGTCTCGCCCCGGCGGAGTTAGGGGGGCTTCGCGTCATGGCAGGCCTCGATCTGGAAAACCGGCCCTGGTACTTCGCGCTGATCGTCGGGCTCGTGATCTCCGGGCTGCTCATCTTCGCGTTCGAGAACTACCTGTTTTCGGACATCCAGAAGGACATCAACCGCAGCACGAGCGACCTCGCGGCGCTGAAGAAGAAGGTCACCGAAGGCAAGATCGCCGAAGGCCGCCTGCCGCAGTTCCGGGAGGAGTTCGCCCGCCTCGACACCGAGCTGCAGCGCCTCCTCCGCATCCTGCCGACCGCCAAGCAGACCGACGAGCTGATCAAGAAGATCAAGTCGCTGACCGAGCGCGGCAACTTCCGCCTCGTGCGGTTCCAGCCGCAGCCGTTCGTCAAGAAGGACTTCTACTCGGAGTGGCCGATCAGCGTGCAGCTCGAGGCGAGCTACCACGAGCTGGCGCTGTTCTTCGACCGGCTGTCGCGGTTCTCGCGCATCATCAACATCGACACCCTGGCGATCTCGACCGACACGCGCCCGCGGTCGGCCTACACGATCAACACCACGTTCGTGATGAAGACGTTCATCTACGAACCCGAGCAGCAGACGAAGCAGGAAGGAGCACGCTGATGACGAGGGGAGTGCTGGCGGTTCTGGCTTCCCTGGTGGCCGTGCTCGCGTTCGCGCAGCGGCCGCCAAAGCCGACCCCGACCCCGACTCCGCCCGAGAGCCCGATCGACACCTCGATGGTCGAGAAGATCCTGAGCGGCGACGAGGCGGTGGAGGCGGGCGGGGGTTTCACCTACGACCCGGCGGGGCGGCGCGATCCTTTCCGCTCGCTGCTGTCGCGCCAGGCCAAGGAGGACCAGGGCCAGCGGCCTCCGGGCCTGCGCGGCATGGGGGTGGACGAGATCAAGCTGCAGGGGATCATCAAGCTGCCCGAGGGGTACGTGGCGATGATCCAGGGCACCGACAACATGAGCTACCTGATCCGGCCGGGGACCGTGCTGTACGACGGCAGCGTCGACTCGATCGACGCCGGCAAGGTGGTCTTCCGAATGCAAGTGGCCGATCCGAAGAGCCTCAAGCCCTATCGTGAAGTCGTTCGGACACTTCAGTGATCCTGTGGGGGTTGCGATGATGGCGACAGCTAAGCGCTCGTTGATGGCGGTGGTGGCCGCGGGAGTTCTGGCGAGCCTCGTGTGTCCCGGTTTTGCGGCGGGGCAGGACGCGGTCTCGATCCTGGGGATGGCCTGGACTCCCAAGCCCGCGCCGGCGCTGGTGATCAGCGCCTCCGGACCGCTGACGTTCACCAAGGCGCAGCCCGAGCCGGGCGTGACGGTCCTGGAGTTCCCGGAGGCCGTCCTGGCCAGGCCCATGGCCGGAGTCGCGGAGCCGGGGGCGGGCCTCGTGCGCGCCACGCTCGCGGCGGTGGACGAGGGCGACAAGCACTGGGCCCGTCTGCGGATCGAGTCCGATCCTCTGGCGCGGCTCACCGTGGCGGCGCTCCCCTCCGGCGTCGAGGTGCGGATCGCTCGGGCCGCGCAGGCCGAGCCGGCCGCGCGGGCCGGCGAGCTCGACGACGTCGTCGCGGTGGCCGACAGCACCGGCGTGTCGGTGCAGTTGACCGGGAAGGGCCCGTTCGCGGGCAAGACCTTCACTCTCGACAACCCGCCGCGCGTCGTCATCGACCTCCCGGGCGTCGTCAACCGGGTGGCGCGGCGCGTCCAGCCGGTCGGCGCCGCCGGCGTGCAGCGCGTCCGCGTGGCGCAGCACGCCACCGCGCCCGAGCCCGTGGTGCGGATCGCCATCGACCTCGACAAGCAGCTGCCGTACCACCTCGAGCCCACGGCCCAGGGCGCCGTGCTCCGGCTCGGCGGCGCGCCCGCCGCCGTTGCCGAGGCGCCTGCCGCGGCCGCGCCCGAGGCCGTCGCCGCGGCCTGCCGCCGGCGCCGCAGCCGGTCGCTGCCGCCGTCGAGCCCGCCCAGGCGGAGCCCGCCCCGGCGCCGGTCGCGGTCGCGCCTCCGGTCGCCACGACGGAACCGGCGGCCAAGGCCGAACCCGCGGTGACCAAGGCCGAGCCCGCGCCCGCGCCGGCCGCTCCGGCCCCGGCGCCGCCCGCGCCGCAACCTGCGATCGCCAAGCCAGCGCCCGTCGAGGCCGCGCCGGTCCCGCAGACCCCGGTCAAGATCAAGGACGAACCGGTCCCGGCGGCTCAGCCGGCCGCCGCCGGCTCGCTGACGGCGCCTCCGGCCGCGGCCGAGCCTGCGCCCGCCGACTCGCCGTGGACCACCACGCCGTCCGCGATGGCCGAGCAGGCGGCGCCGCCGACGACGGTCTCCACCGGCACGCACGAGGTCGAGAGCCAGGAGAAGCGGTTCACCGGCGAGCCGATCTCGCTCGAGTTGAAGGACGCCGACATCAAGGACGTCCTCCGCACCTTCGCGAAGATCACCGGGCTGAACGTCGTGGTCGACCCCGACGTGTCGGGTTCGGTCACCGTCAACCTCGAGAACGTGCCGTGGGACCAGTGCCTCGACATCATCCTGCGCATCAACCGGCTCTCCTACGTCGTCGAGAACAACGTCCTCCGCGTCGCCAGGATCGACCGCCTGACGCAGGAGAAGGCGCAGCAGGCGGCGTTCCGCAAGGAGTCCGAGAACGCGCGGCCGATGCGCACGGTCACCAAGACGCTCTCGTACGCCAAGGCCAGCGCCGTCAAGAGCCTGCTGACCTCGCAGGGCTTCATCCTCTCCGACCGCGGCTCGGTCGTGGTCGACGAGCGCACCAACACGCTGATCATCCGCGACGCCACCGACAAGATCGAGGGGATCCTCGCGCTGATCGACTCGCTCGACCAGCCCAACCCGCAGGTCGTCATCGAGGCGAGGATCGTGGAGACGACGCGGACGTTCTCGCAGGCGATCGGCACGCAGTGGGGGTACAACGCGGCGGCCGACGCCGCGCACGGCACGACGACCGGGCTGCAGTTCCCGAACTACATCACGAGCTCAGGCAGCGTCACCCTGGCGCAGCCCGGCAACGGCACCATCAGCGTCATCATGGGCAACGTCCTCGACTCGTTCAACCTCAACTTCGCGCTCCAGGCCGCGGAGTCCAACGGCCTCGTGAAGGTCGTCTCCTCGCCGAAGGTCACGGCGCAGAACAACGAGAAGGCGCACATCCAGAGCGGCATCATGATCCCGATCCAGACGGTGGCGAACAACACCGTGACCGTGCAGTACATCGACGCCACCCTCTCGCTCGACGTCACGCCCCAGATCACCGCCGAGGGCACGGTCCTGCTCGACATCGACCTGAAGAAGCGCGAGCCGCTGTCGGGCATCAACCTGCAAGGCGGCAACAACGCCCCGATCTCGACCCGCGACGCCAAGACGCGGGTGATGGTCCGCGACGGCGGCACGACGGTGATCGGCGGCATCTACCAGATGACCGACAACACCCAGCGCAACGGCATTCCGGGCCTGAGCAAGCTGCCGATCATCGGCGCGCTCTTCCGGAACTCGAACGTCAACGACCAACACGACGAGCTGCTCATCTTCATCACGCCGCGGATCATCAAGTACTAGGGGGAAGCCATGAAATCGAACCGGCTCGTGCTCTTCGTGCTCCTCGCCGTCGCGATGTTCGGCATCGCCGGCTGCGGCAACAACACCTCGAGCAAGACCGAGGCCGAGGTCTACCTCTCGCAGTCGATCACGCAGGGGCCCGCGGACGTTGACATGTCCACCTCGGGCGACGTTGCCATCGCCAACCTGACGATCACGTCGCACGCGAAGGCCACGACCATGGTGCTCTCGCAGCAGGACGACGCGATCCTGACCGACTGGGTGATCACCCCCTCGCGCAGCGACGGCGGCACCGTGGCCTCCCCGGTGTGGACGAACCACTACCAGGTCTACGTCCCGGCCGGCGGCAGCGCGTCGTTGCAGAACTACCGGATCTTCCCGGCGGAGTACTTCCAGCAGCCGCCGCTGAACCAGCTCTTCACCGGTCCCGACAAGGAGACCGGCAACTGCAACATCCGGCAGCGGCTGAATATCGCCATCTACGGCAAGACGGTCGCGGGCAAGAGCATCAGCCTTGTGTTCGACGTCAACCTCAACTTCTTCTACGTGAAGCCCAACTGTTGAGGTTGGACATGCGGGAGACGACCATGAAGCGAAACCTTATCCTCGTCGGCCTGGCGCTTGGCACCGCCGTGACCCTCGTCGGCTGCTCGCAGAGCAGCCCCACCGCGCCCAAGCAGCCCACCCCATCGACGTACGGCATCTCCCTCACGGTCAGCCCCAGCGTCGCCGGGATCAACGAGGCGATTACGGCCGTGGCCATGGTGACGGTGGGCGGCGCCGCAGCCCCCGACGGTACCAAGGTGACGTTCACGGCGGCCGGGAGCGCCTCCTTCTCGCCGACGGCGCTGGTGCAGCAGGGCTTCGCGACGACCAGCGGCGGCGGCGTGGCCATCGCGGTCTACGCCGGCGCGGCGGCGGCGCCGGCACGGTGACCGCCACCGTTCCGAACAAGTCCGCGACCGCGGTCGTCCATTTCACCGGCGTCAGCCCCTCGCAGCTCGCCATCACCTCCGTCCTCCCGAACCGGGGCAAGCCCCAGGGCGGCGACCAGGTGGTGATCAGCGGCCAGGGGTTCACGCAGCCGCTCGTCGTCAGCTTCGTCATCGGGGGCACGGCGTACCAGGCCACCGTCGTCTCGGTCGCCGCGGACGGCAGCTCGATCACCGCCCTGACGCCGCAGGTCCCCGGCTCGTCCAGCGACCAGGTCGCCGGCCTCCGGGTCGTCGTGGGGTCGGGCACCGGCGCCATCACCGCGAACCTCGCCAACGCGTTCACGTTCGGCGCGGACACCGGGACCCCCCAGCTCTACAGCGTGGTCCCCGCCTTCGGCTCCGCCAACGGCGGCGACATCATCACCCTCACCGGCAAGTACTTCACCGAGCCGCTGCAGGTGAGCTTCGTCTTCGCCGCCGCCACCGTGCCGGGGCAGGTGACCTCCGTCCAGCACGGGGCCGACGGCGTGGACGTCGCCCAGGTCGCGACGCCGAAGGTCACGATCTCGGCGCGGACCGTCGTGAACGTCATCGATCACGAACCTGGCCGGGAGCGCTTCGAGCAAGAGCGCCACCTTCAACCAGGTCTTCACCTTCAACCCTCCGGTGACGGGTCCGCCCGTGATCTACTACATCGCGCCGGCCTACGGCTCCGTCGCCGGCAACGACACCGTGACGATCTTCGGCGCGAACTTCTCGACCCCGGCCTCGGTGACGATCGGACCGACGAGCGAGATCGTGCAGAGCATCTCCGCCGACGGCACCTCGATCACGATCCTCACCCGTGCGGTCGGCGGCGCCGTCCCGACGACGGCCCAGGACGTGACGGTGACCACGGCCCAGGGCACGCGCGACGCTGTCGGCGGCGTTCACCTACCTCGAGGGGCAGTCGCCGACGCTCTACGTCCTCACCCCGAACCTCGGCCCGCTCGAGGGCGGCACCCGCGTGACGATCACGGGCTCGGGGTTCCAGTACCCGGTCCAGGTCCTCTTCGGCGACCCTACAGGCGCAGGTCGTCTCGAACAACTTCAACCAGGTCGTCTGCATCTCGCCGAGCATCACGGCGAGCCAGCCGACCACCCCGACCGACGGTCAGCGTCACCGTGACCAACACCGGGACCGGCAAGGCCTCCAACTCGCTCACCGTTCACCTACGGCCAGTCGATGTTCATCTCCGGCATCACGCCCGTCGCAGGGGCCCGCGGATGCGACCACCCCGGTGACGATCACCGGCCAGGGGTTCGTCTCGCCCGTCAGCGTGACGGTCACCGGCGTCACCGGCGTCCCTCCTGGACCGTCCTGTCGGTCTCGGGCACCCAGATCGTCGCCCAGGCCGTGCCGATCCCAGCCAGCGCCCGCAGCTGCGGCGACGTGACGGCGACGATCACCGTCACCAACCTCGACTCGAACCTCAAGTCCAACACGACGGGACGTTCACCTACAGCGCGGTGCGCCCGCTGATCAGCTCGGTGCAGATCGACGCCACCGGCAACACCGTCCAGCAGTACCTGCCCACGACCTGCAACGTCGCGTGGTCCACCCACACGGTGACGATCAAGGGCTCGGGTTTCGTGGGGCCGACGATGAACGTCAGCTTCGGCCCGGTCGGCCCGGTCCTCGGCACCGTCGTGGACGCCAACACGATCACCCTCCCGCTGCCGGACCTCAGCGGCATCGGCATCAACCAGATCACGTGCACGCCGGGCGGGGGCGGCTGCGGCCAGCAGAACGTGCCGACGCCGGTCGCCGTCACCGTGAGCAGCCTGACCAACGGCTGCTCCGACACGCTCGGCAACGGGATCGTCATCGCCCCGTGCGTTACCAGTTGCGTCCCGAACAGCATTAGCAGTCTCTCGCTCAGCAACCCAGGAAGCCCGCAGACGGTCGGAATCGCCATTTACCGTCACTCTCGACCATGCGCCGGCCCAGAGCCAGCCGACCAACATCACTCTCACCTGTAACCCAGCGTTCACCTGCCCGGGAGTCACAGTGCCGCAGACGGTGACAAGCTAGCCGGTCAACATCACGCCCAACGGGGTCGTGACAGGTGGCGCCATCTACGCGACAGGCGGCTCAGGTTCGTGCCAGGTGACGTCCAATATCCTGAATATCTCGGCGAAGTTGCCGGCGCCGACGGTAACCTCGGTGGCTCCGCCGACGGGCGCGGTGGCTGGCGGGACAGCAGTCACGATCACCGGTACGGGTTTTGTCAGCGGTGCGACAGTCACATTCGGAGGCACCGCGGCGACAGGCGTGACCGTCGTGAACGGCACGACGATCACGTGCACGACGCCGGCGCATGCTGCCGGAGCCGTCACCGTGGTGTGTCACGAACCCCGATACCCAGACGGGGACGCTCGCGAGCGGCTTCACCTACGTATAGAGCGTCCGTTTGAAAGCGATGAGGGGCCGCGCCGAGCGCGGCCCCTTTTTCGTGCGCTCATGCTCGTAACGGGGTCAGGCGTGCGTCGTCGCGTCCCTGCGCAGCGCCACGCGGGCGGGGGCAAGCCCCGCCCCTACATCCGATTTCGGCATGGTTGGGGCAACGCCGCCCCTCTCGACCGTGTGAAGCGCGACCGCCGGGCGCGTGGACCGCTCGTCGGTGGAGGGGCGGCCCTTGCGGCCGCCCGCGGGCCGCCCAGGACGACCCGGCGCCGTGGCGGGCGGGGCCGAGCCCCGCTTCCACACCTGATCTCGGCGTGTCGGGGCCGGCCCCGTCCCGTTCACTCCTCGAGCGCGGCGCGGATCTCGCGGGCGAGCGTCGCCATGTCGAACGGCTTCTGCAGGAAGCGGACACGCCCGGTCAGGGCCCCGCGCCGCACCGCCTCGTCCTCCGCGTAGCCGGACATCAGGATCACCTTCAGGCTGGGCCAACGGTCCGACAGGCCGCGCGCGACGTCGCTTCCCGCGACCCCGGGCAGCATCAGATCGGTGAGCAGCACGTCGAACCCCGGGTCGCCCGGGAGAAGCCCCGCCTCCTCGCCAGTCCCGACCGCCACCACGTCGTACTCGATCATGCGCAGGATCTCGGCCAGGCCCTGTCTCGCCCCTTCCTCGTCCTCGATCACCAGGACCCGCTCGCCATGGCCGCGCGGCGCCGAGGACGTGTCCACCGTCTGGAGGACCACGTTGGCGTGTTCGCCCGAGCCCGCCCGCGGGAGCGCGACGCGGAACGAGGTACCGCCGCCGGGAAGGTCCTGGATCTCGACCACGACCGCCGGTGCTGGGTGACGATTCCGTGCACCACCGAGAGCCCGAGCCCCGTCCCCTTGTCCTTGGTGGTGAAGAACGGCTCGAAGATCCGCTCGCGGACCTCGACCGGGATGCCGCCCCCGGGTCGTCCGCGGAGAACCACACCCGCTCCAGCCCCTGCCGCCCGGAGCGGATGGTCAGACGGCCCCCGCCCGGCATGGCGTCGGCGGCGTTGACCGCCAGGTTCATGAGCACCTGGTCGATCTGGCCGCGGTCGGCGGTCACGGGCAGCGCCTCGTCGGCAAGCTCCATGCTGAAGATGACGTTGGCGCGGACGAGGCGGCGGAGGAACCCTGCCGCGCTACGGATGACTTCGTTGAGGTCGAGCTGCTCGGGCTTCGCGGTCTCGCGCTTGGCGAAGAGCAGGAGTTGGCGGGTGAGGCTCGACCCGCGCCGGATCTCCGCCTCCAGCTCGGCCATGGTCACCGCCATGCGGTCGGCATCGGCGTGCCGGCCACGGACGAGTTCGACGTGGTTGAGCATCGTCTGCAGCAGGTTGTTGAAGTCGTGCGCCACCCCGCCCGCAAGCAAGCCGACCGCTTCCATCTTCTGCGCCTGGCGGAGCCGGCTTTCCAGTCCAAGGCGGTCGGTGATGTTGCGGGCGATGGCCTGGAAGCCCACGATCTCCTCGCCCTTTCGGTAGGGAGCGGACCGCACCTCGACTGGAACCAAATTTCCGGCCTTGGCCCGCACCTCGTATTCAACCGTGTCAGCGAGGCTTTCACCTTTCAGGATCCTCGCCAGCCGCGCCTTGTGGGTCTCCCATTGCCCCTCAGGCACGATGTCCCAAATGGACATGGCGAGCATCTCGGCCTCGCTGAAGCCGAGCCCCCGGCACATGGTCTCGTTGACCGACAGGAAGTTCCCCTTCAGATCGACGAGAAAGATCCCGTCCGGGCTATGCGCAACCAGGGTCCGGTAACGCTCCTCGCTGTCCCGCAACGCTTGCTCGGCGCGTTTGAGCTCGGTGATGTCCATATACGTTCCGAGGACGCCGCTGACCTCCCCGTTGGGATCGCGCAGAGGCACCTTGCTCGTGAGAAGCGTGATGGTTTTTCCGTCCGGGGTCGTCTGGGGTTCTTCCTTGAGGACCTTGGAGCCGCCACTCTCGATCACCTGGCGGTCGTCGGCCCGATACAGTTCCGCCTGATCACGCCAGCCCATCTGGTAATCATCTTTCCCGATCACGTCTCTCGGGTCGGCAAACCCGGCATCGCGCGCGAATATCGCGTTACAGCCAAGATAGACGAGGTTCTTGTCCTTCCAGAAGACCCTCACGGGTATCGCGTCGAAAACCCCTTCGACGATCTGCTTGGACTTGCGGAGCTCCTCCTCCGCCCGTTTCCGGATGGTGACGTCGCGCGCCACCGTGTGCATGTAGCCGCTGCCGCCGATGACGACGCGGCGGTTGCTGAACTCGGTGTCGACCTTGCGTCCGTCCTTGCGCAGGATCCTGGCCTCGCTGACGATCTCCTCGCCGGCGAAGATGCGGGCGTGGAACGCCTCGAAGGCGTGGAGGTCCATATCTTCGTGCAGGTCGGGGATGCGCGCGCGGAGGAGCTCGTCGCGCGAGTAGCCGGTCAGCTCGCACGCCGCGCCGTTCACTGCCGTAAATCGGGACCCGGCGTCGCTGATGAAGATGGCGTCGCGCGAGCCCTCGAAAAGCGCCTCCTGCCAGGCCAGCGCCTGCCTGAGCTCGTCCTCGGTCCTTCGGCGCTCGGCGATATCGGCCTGCAGGGCCGCGTTGGCAGCCTCCAGCTCCGCGGTCCGCTCGGCGACCCGGCGCTCGAGCGCCTCCTCCGCGTGTTTGCGCGCGGTGATGTCGCGGGAGTCGCCGATCACCTCGGCCACGCTTCCGTCGGCGGCGAACTCGGGCACCAGGAGCCATTCGATCCAAATCTGCGTGGGCAACTCGAACTCGACGTGATGCGTCTGTCCGGTCGTGAAGACGCGGATGATCGCGCCCTCCCAGAGCTCGCTCAGAGCCTGCGGGAAGCCAAGCTCGCGGGCGGTCTTGCCGATGAAATCGCGGGCCGGGATGCCGGTCCGCCCCTCGATCGAGGCGCTGGCGTAGAGGTAGCGGCATCCCCGGTCGAAGCGCATGATCACGTCAGGGGAGTTTTCCGCCAGGGCGCGGAAGCGCTCCTCGCTTTCTTGCAGCGCCGCGATCGCCTGCTCGAGCGCCGCGGTCCTCGCGGCGACCCGCGTCTCGAGGTCGGCTTGCGCCTGGTGCACCGCCTCGTTCGCTCGGTGCCGGTCGCTGATGTCCCGCACCACCATTATGGCTTGGTCCGTCGCATAGGGGACGAGGTGCGCCTCGAACCTCTTCTCACCGGAGGGAACCGCCAGCGGGTACTCGACCGTCGTGGCCACGCGCTTCGCGATCGTCGCCGCGATTGCTTCCGCCACCTGACGTCCAGCCGGCTCGGGCATGAACTCGGAGAGTCGCCTGCCGAAGAACTGTTCCGGCGGCAAATGGAGGTCATCCTCCCGCCCGGGCCGGAAGTCGACGATCGTTCCGTCGGCCGTAACCCTGAAGTAAAGAGCAGGCACCGACCAGAAGATGGTCTTGAGCTCTGCACTCTCGTCAGGCCGCGGAGGACCGTCCGTCGTCGTCATTCGTTGACACTCCCACTTCTGTCTCGCCGGTGACCTTTTCTTCAGTGTAACGCCGGCGGAGGCCAACCCCCGATGGCACGCCTGGGCGCGTTCTCGTGGAGCGTGGTCGGTTGGCGTCTTGCCTGACCGTCGTAAAGGACTTCAACAGTTCTCCTTGCTTCGCCTCCGCTATGGCGCGCAATCGTCTCCAGGCTCCCTCCAACCTAGTCAATTCGTAAGGTGTGCAATAGCGTAATTTGTACCGGGGCCCGAAGCCGCGTGTTAGGTAGGATCTACCCGATACGTGCCCCGCTGCCGCCTCTCGCGCGGCCAAAGACCACGTTGCGCCGTTGCGGGCCGCGTGGCGCGATTGGAGGGCGCGCCAACCGACGCCCCTGGGCGGCTCGAAGGGATCGAAAGAGACACGCCTTTCCAGCCACGCCGCCCCGCCCGCCCGATGTGGCGGAACGGGGCGCCAGCGGCGTCGCCCGGCCGCTGCGGCGGTTCGCGGACCCCCGATTCGGTATAGAATGCCCTGATGATTGAGAACACGCGCAGGATCGCCGACCTGCAGCGGGAGCTGGCGGCCAACCCGGGCTCGCGGCAGTTCTACCAGCTGGGCGAGCTGCTGCGCCGCGACGGCCACGCCGCCGAGGCCGCGGACGTCCTGCGGGCGGGCCTGGCGCACCACGTGCGCTACGTCGCCGCCTGGGTCTCCCTCGGGCGCGCCTGCATCGAGGCCGGGACCTCCGCCGAGGCGGTGAACGGCCTGCGCGAGGCGCTCGCCCTCGACCCCGGCAACCCGGTGGCGTGGCGCCTCTTGGGCGAGGCGTATCTGGCGCTCGGCCAGCGCCCGCGCGCGCTCGAGGCGATGGCGCGCTGCCTCGAGCTGGTCCCCGGCGACGAGGTGCTCCAGGCCGCGGTGGACGCCCTTTCGAGCGACGGGGCGGCCCCCGAGCCGCCGCCGCCCGCCGTCCCGGCGCCCGGTCAGGCCGCCGGGCCGATGGCGGCCGCGGCCGGCCCCTCCGGACAGGAGGCGCCGACGAGCGCGGCGCCGCCCGCGGATGACCCGTTCGGAGCGGCTCCGGCCGTGCCGCCCGCCGAGCCCTCGCCCGCGCCCGAGGCCGCGCCTGCGGAGGAACGTCCCGCCCCGGCCGCGGCCGACGATGTCGCGGCCGCGAGCCGCCGGCGGTCGAGCCGCCGGCCCCGGCGCCGGTGTCGGAGCCGGAACCGGCCCCGGCGCCGCTGATCGGGTTCGAGTTCGAGCCCGAAGCGCCGCCGGCGCCCGCGGCGCCGATCGCGGCCGCGGTTGCGGCTCCGCCGGCGCCCGACGCGCCGCCGCCGGCCGGAGAGCCCACGCTGGACGCCGCGCTCGACGAGGCGTTCCCGGCGTCCACCGACGCGTTCCCCGCGGCGGCGACGCCGGATGCGCCGCTGGACGCCGACCTGTTCACGGCGCCGGAGACCGATCAGGCGCCGGCGCTGCTCAAGGCCGTGCTGCAGGCGTCGGCCGCCCAGACCGCCGACGAACCGGTCCAGCCGCCCGCGTCGTTGACGCTGGCGCGGTTGTACGTGCAGCAGCAGGCGCTCGGCGAGGCGGTGGCGGTGCTCGAGCGGCTGCTCGAGCGCGAGCCCGCCAACGTCGAGGCCGGCGACCTGCTGGCGCTGGTGCGCGACATGATGACGCCGCTCCCCGAGGAGCCGCCGCCGCTCGCCCCGCGCGAGCGCAAGATCGCGGCGTTGCAGCGCTGGCTGGCGTCGCTTACACTGGGCGAGGAACGAGCGCAACGATGACCTTCGAAAACGCCTTGACCGGCGTCAGGGATTGCGCCGGCGTATCGGTGACGGTGATCGCCGACCGCGACGGGATCCCCGTGACCAGCTGGAGCGAGCGGCCCGACGAGGTCGAGGAGCTGATCGCCGAGTTCTCGACGTTCCTGCGCGACGTCACCTCGGCGAACCGCGAGCTGCAGCTCGGCGCCCTCGACCAGGTCACGGTGGCCGCCGAGCGCAAGGTCGTGCTGATCACCAGCATCACCGACGCCTACTTCCTGCTGACCGTCGTGGGCCGTGACGGCAACCCGGGCAAGGCGCGCTTCGCGAGCCGCCTCGCGGCCCATCGCCTGCGCCACGAGTTCGTCTGAGAGGATGGGGATGTTCACTTTCTCCGAGCTGTGCGAGTTGATTCGGATCGTCTCCGAAACCAGGATCGGCGGCCTCGAGGTCGAGAAGGACGGGGAGCGGGTGCGTGTGGACGGGGTTCCCGCGTCCCCGCAGCTCGATCCCCGCCTCGGGGCGCCGCTGCTGCCGCCGCAGTTCGCGGCGGCGAGCCAGATGGCGAGCGGCCCGGCGCTGCCGGGCGGCGACGCCGCGGCGCGGGCCGTGCATGCCGCGGTCGTACCCGCCGAGGACGACGGGCTCTCGTTCGTCACCTCGCCGATCGTCGGCACCTTCTACGCGGCCCCGAGCCCCGACGCCGAGCCGTACGTCAAGATCGGCGACTTCGTGCAAAAGGGCCAGGTCCTCTGCATCGTCGAGGCGATGAAGCTGATGAACGAGATCGAGGCGGACGTCTCGGGGCTCGTCGTGCGCCGCTTCCCGGAGAACGCGCAGCCGGTGGAGTTCGGAGAGCGCCTGTTCGGCATCCGGCCGTCGTAGCCAGCCATGATCTCCAAAGTCCTGATCGCGAACCGCGGGGAGATCGCCCTGCGAATCATCGCCGCGTGCCGCGAGGCCGGCGTCGCGACCGTGGCCGTGCACTCCGAGGTTGACCGCGACGCGCTCCACGTGCGCATGGCCGACGAGTCCGTGTGCATCGGGCCGGCGTCCGCCGCCGCCTCGTACCTCAACATCACGGCGGTGATCGCCGCCGCCGAGATCACGGGCGCCGACGCGCTCCACCCCGGCTACGGCTTCCTCGCGGAGAACGCGCACTTCGCCGAGGTGGTGCAGGAGTGCGGCATGGTCTGGATCGGCCCGCCGCCGGAGGCGATCCGGTCGATGGGCGACAAGGCCAACGCCCGGCGGACGGTCACCGCGCGCGGCGTGCCGGTGCTGCCGGGCTCCTCCGAGCCGCTCGCCTCGCGCGAGGAGGCGGTCGCGCTCGCCGAGAGCGTGGGGTTCCCGGTGATCCTCAAGGCGTCGGCCGGGGGCGGCGGCAAGGGGATGCGGGTGGCGCGCGACCCGCGCGAGCTGCGCCAGGTCTTCGACACCGCGCGGCACGAGGCCGAGCGGGCGTTCGGCGTCGCCGACGTCTACCTCGAGAAGTACCTCACCGAGCCCCGCCACATCGAGATCCAGGTGATCGGCGACACGCAGGGCCGGGTCATCGCGCTCGGCGAGCGCGAGTGCTCGATCCAGCGCCGCCACCAGAAGCTGATCGAGGAGGCGCCGTCGGTCGCCGTGGACGCGGAGCTGCGCGAGCGGATGTGCGAGGCCGCGGTCGAGGCCGCCGTCGCGGTCGGCTACACGAGCGCGGGCACGGTGGAATTCCTCTACAACGACGGTCAGTTCTTTTTCATGGAGATGAACACGCGAATCCAGGTCGAGCACCCCGTGACCGAGGCGGTGACGGGCGTGGACCTGGTGCTCGAGCAGCTCAGGGTGGCGAACGGGCAGCCGTTGTCGATCCGCCGCCGGCCGGCGATCCGCGGGCACGCGATCGAGTTCCGCGTCAACGCCGAGGACCCGGTGACGTTCGCGCCGTCCCCGGGGGAGATCACGGAGCTGGCGTTCCCGGTCGGGCCCGGGGTGCGGGTCGACACCCACATCTACCGCGGCTACCGCGTCCCCCCCAACTACGACTCGCTGCTGGCCAAGGTGATCGCCTACGGCGCCGACCGGCGCGAGGCGATCCGGCGGGCGAAGCGGGCGCTCTCGATGTTCGCGATCGGCGGTGTGCGCACCTCGATCCCGCTCCACCTCAGGATCCTCGAGGAGCCTGACTTCGTCGAGGGCAGGCTCTCGACGCGGTTCATGGAGCGGTTCGCGACCCGCGAGTAGCGCCGGCATGGGAGGCGGGCCGCGTGCGGGTGTTCCTCATCGGGTTCATGGGCGCGGGGAAGACCGCCACCGGCCGGGCGCTGGCGTGCCGGGCCGGGACGATGTTCCTCGACCTCGACGCCCGCGTCGAGGCGAGCCTGCGGATGAGCGTGGCGCGGGTCTTCAGCGAGCTCGGGGAGGGGAACTTCAGGGCCGAGGAGGCGCGGCAGCTCGCCGCGTGCGCCCGCTTCGCCGCGTGCGTCGTCGCCACCGGGGGGGGCACGTTCGTGCAGCCCGGCAACCGTGAGCTGATCCGCCGCGCCGGCGTCTCCGTGTTCCTGGACGTGCCCTGGGGCGAGATCGCGCGCCGCCTGCCGGGGAAGCGCGGCGAGCGGCCGCTGTTCGGGTCCCCCGAGCGGGCGTTCGAGCTGTACTCCGAGCGCCTGCCGCACTACCGCGCCGCCGACCTGACGGTCCGGCCCGAGGCCGGGGAGGACGCCGAGGCGCTCGCCGGGCGGCTCGCCATGCTGCTCGAGGGGCGCCAGTGACCCCGCGCGGCCGCCCGTCGCAGAGAGCGACGCGGCGCGCCCCGGTCGGGTCCGTACATTGCGAGAAGCGGGGTCTTGTCCGGGCGCGCGCGCCACGCGCCGGTGCCTCGAGCGCTCCCCGGTGCGCGGGCGGCCGAAGGCCGCCCCTACGCAGAGACGCAACGGCGGCGCGCCCGGCGGTCGCGCCCCACATTGCGAGAAGCGGGGTCTTGTCTTGTCCGTGTGGGGCGCGCGCGCCGCGCGCGCGGTCTCGAGCGCTCCGGGGGGCGAGTCAGCGGGTTCGGAAGGCAACCGCTATGCACAGAGGCAACGACGGCGCGCCCGGCGGTCGCGCCCCACATTGGAGAAGCGTGGGGCGGGCGTCCAAACATGGAGAGGTCCAACGCCGTGGGGCGGGCGCCCTCGCCCGCCCACCGCACGCGTCCCGGATGACGGCATGAGGTACCTCGTCATCTCGGACATCCACGGCAACCTGGAGGCGTTCCGGGCGGTGCTCGCCCACGCCGCCCGCAAGCGGCGGGACGCGGTGCTGTTCCTCGGCGACGCGGTCGGCTACGGCGCGGCGCCGAACCAGGTCATCGAGCGCCTCCGGCGCATGGGAGCGGCGGTGATCTCGGTGCGCGGCAACCACGACCGCGTCGTCCTGGACCCCGGCCACGGGGTGGTGTTCTTCAACCCGCACGCCCGGCGCGCCGCGCTGTGGACCGCCGAGGTGCTGACGCCGGCGAACCGGCGCTACCTCGAGGCGCTGCCGATGGGGCCGAGGAACGTGGAGGCGGACCTCGCGATCTGCCACGGTTCGCCAGGCGACGAGGACGAATACCTGTTCGGCGAGGGTGAGGCCCATCAGGCGTTCGCAGCGATCGCGGCGAGCGTGACGTTCTTCGGCCACTCGCACGTGCCGTGCATGTTCGAGCAGGCGGACGCCGGCGGTCACGAGAGCCTGGTCGGCGTCCTCCTGCGGGGCAACCGGGTCGTCATCGACCTCGACCCCGCGCGCCGCTACCTCGTCAACCCCGGTTCGGTGGGGCAGCCGCGCGACCGCGACCCGCGCGCCGCGTACGGCATGTACGATTCGGACGCCCGCCGCTTCACGCTCTACCGGGTGGCGTACGACGTCGAGGGGGCGAAGCGGCGGATCCTGGGCGCGGGGTTGCCTCAGGTCCTGGCGGAGCGCCTGACTCACGGCGCCTGAGGGCGCCGCCTCACCCGAGGGGTCGGCAAGAGCCCTCCGCAAAGTGGCGGCGTCCACGTCCCCCCAACCCGACCCCGCCTTCGTAGGCGCCGGACACGTTCTCCCGCCCGACCCCGTCTTGGTGGGCGCGGGACACGTTCTCCTGCCCGACCCCGTCTTTGTAGGCGCAGGCTTCAGCCTTCGGTCGTTTCCCGGTCCAGCCGCTCGCCGCCCGCCCGCCCCGCGGGCTGAAGCCCGCGCCTACGAGGAAACGGCCACAACCACGGGAATGGCGGCCTTCGGATTCGGTGGCGCGGGACACGTTCTCCTGCCCGACCCCGTCTTTGTAGGCGCGGGACACGTTCTCCCACCCGCCCCCGTCTTTGTAGGCGCAGGCTTCAGCCTGCGGTGGTTTCCCGTTCCATCCGCTCGCCGCCCGCCCGCCCCGCGGGCTGAAGCCCGCGCCTACAACGAAACGGCCACAATCACGGGAATGGCGGCCTTCGGATTCGGTGGCGCGGGACACGTTCTCCCACCCGCCCCCGTCCTGGTAGGCGCAGGACACGTTCTCCCGCCCGACCCCGTCTTTGTAGGCGCAGGCTTCAGCCTGCGGTCGTTTCCCGTTCCAACCGCTCGCCACCCGCCCGCCCCGCGGGCTGAAGCCCGCGCCTACGAGGAAACGGCCACAACCACGGGAATGGCGGCCTTCGGATTCGGTGGCGCGGGACACGTTCTCCTGCCCGACCCCGTCCTGGTAGGCGCAGGACACGTTCTCCCACCCGACCCCGTCTTTGTAGGCGCAGGCTTCAGCCTGCGGTCGTTTCCCGTTCCGTCGGTTCGCCGCCCGCCCACTCCCCGTCTTTGTAGGCGCAGGCTTCAGCCTGCGGTCGTTTCCCGTTCCATCGGTTCGCCGTCCGCCCACCCCGCGGGCTGAAGCCCGCGCCTACGAGGAAACGGCCGCTGCAACGGCATGCCGGCGTCATCTTCGATGGAGCGAGACATCCTAAAAAAAGCGTTGGGGATTGTCTCCGAGGACCCGTGATGAGGTTTATGTTCATCGAGCGGCACTGCCGGGTGTACCCGGTGCGGGTCATGTGCGCGGTTCTGGACGTCTCGCCGAGTGGGTACTACCGCTGGCGGCAGCGGCCGGAATCGGTTCGACAGCGTGATGACTGGCGGTTGAGGGTGGAGATCCGGGCGATTTTTCGGGCGAGCCGGCAGGCGTACGGGCGGCCGCGGGTGCACGAGGCGCTGCGGGTCTTGGGCTTCCGCTGTGGGCCGATGCGGGTCAGGCGCCTGATGCGGCAGGAGGGTCTGCGGGCGAAGAAGGGACGGCGGTTCCGGCAGACCACGCGGGCCGCGGCGTCGCGTCCGACGGCGCCCAACGTGCTCAACCGGGAGTTCAACGTGGCGGCGCCGAACACGGCGTGGGTGGGCGACATCACGTACCTGTGGACCGATGAGGGGTGGCTGTACCTGGCGGTGATCCTGGATCTCTACTCGCGGCGGGTCATCGGGTGGGCGACCGGGGAGCGGTTGAGCGAGGGGCTGGCCCGCGCCGCCTTGCAGCGAGCGTTGAGCGAACGGCGCATTGGCCATGGCTTGATCCATCACACCGACCGGGGGAGTCAGTACACCAGCCTGGACTACCAGAGGCTGCTCCAGGCGCACGGCTTGATCGTCAGCATGAGCCGGAAGGGCAACTGCTGGGACAACGCGGTCGTCGAGAGCTTCTTTGCGACGTTGAAGGTGGAGCTCGGCGACCGTTTCCCCTCGCGGGTGCTGGCCCATGACGCCCTATTCGAGTACATCGAGGTCTTCTACAACCGGGCCAGGATGCACGCCTCGATCGGCTTCATCAGCCCGGCCGAAGCCGAAGCGAGGTTCGAAAACGAGGCCGCGGCATGACAAGACGGGCTATTCTTACTGTCTACACGATCGAGACAGGTGCACGTTTCCCGTTCCAGCCGCTCGCCACCCGCCCACCCCGCGGGCTGAAGCCCGCGCCTACAACGAAACGATCACAACTGGAACGGCGGGTGTGCCGATTTCTATCCGCGGCGGCGCCGCCGGCTCCGGCCACGATCCGCGATCCGCTTCGACGATCCGCGATCCACGATCCACGTTTCTGTTCCTCGGGTCCCCGGACCCCGGCGCCCGGCTCCTGTCAGTGGCGGTGGCGACGGGAATCGGCGAGAATGGGGAAGATTGCGAGGGCGCCGCAGCCGTGACGGACGAGAACCGGGCCGAGACGAGGGACGAACGCCACTGCTTCCGCTGCGGGCGCGATCTCGGTCCGCTCGGCGAGTGGAAGAAGATGGACACCGAGGCCGGGCCGATCTGCTACGTGTGCTTCAACGAGGCGGCCGCGGGCGAGCGCGCCCAGGAGCCCCCGCGATGACCGGCGCGACGCCGCGCACCCCGGCCGCGGCGCCGGGGCGCCGGGCGCTGGGCGCGGTCCTGCTCGCGGCGGCCGGTTTCTGGCCGTCGCCTGCCCTCGCGGCGGAGCCGTCCCCGCCCGGTTCGCAGTCGCGGGCGCGGCTGCTGGCGCTGGCGGATGCGCGCCGTTTCGATCAGCCGGCGCTCGCGGCGCTGGCGGGGGACGCGGAACCCGCGGTCCGCGCCGAGACCGCTGCCGTCCTCGGCCTGCTCGCGAACCCGGGCGCCGCGCCGCTGGTCGCGCGGCTGGCCCGCGACCCGTACGCCAGCGTCCGCGCGGCGGCGGCGGCGGCGGCCGGCCGCCTCGCAGGCACCCTGCCGGCGGGGACGCACGAGCGCGAGGCCCTCGGGGGCGAGCTGCGCCGCCTGTTGCAGGACTCGGCGCCCGATGTCCGTGCGGCCGCCGCCTGGGGAGCCGGGAGAGCCCTGTGCCCCGAGTGCGACCTCTGGCTGCTGCAGCGGCTGGGCCGGGAGAGGGCCCCGGCGGTCCAAGCCGCGATCCTGCAGGAGCTGTGGCGGTTCCCCGGAACGCTGTGGGTCAAGCGCGCGACCGGGCAGGTGACGAGCCGCGACCCGGGCGTGCGCTTTGCGGCGGCGTGGTCGCTCGCTCGCTCCGGCCGGGCCGAGGCGGTGGCCGGGCTGCGCCGGGCATGCCGCGATACCGACCCGCTGGTGCGCATGGCGGCGCTGGAAGGCGCCCGCCGCGCCGCTCTCGGTGCGCTGTGGCACGAGCTGCTCGCGGGCGTCGCCGATGCCGACGAGCGAGTGCGCATCGCGGCGATGGAAGGCCTCGCGAGCGCGCTCGAGCGCGAGCCGGGGCGCGCGCTGCCGAAAGAGGCGGTCGCGGCGGTCGCCCGCGCGCTTGCCGACGTCGACCCGCAAGAGGTGCACGCAACGGTCGTCGCGGTGCGGCTGGCGGGCGCCGCGCGCTGCTGCGGCGCGCAGCTCGAGGGGATCGTGGCCGCGGGGAAGCCTTGGGTGGCCGGCGAGGCGCTGGCGGCCCTCGCGCGGACCGGTGAGCCGGGGAGCGACGCCGCCGTGCGCGCCTGGTTCGCCTCGTCCGAGCTGCCGCGGCGCCTGGCCGCGGTGCGGGCGCTGGGGCAGTCCGCGGAGGGCCAGGCCGCGCTTCTCGCCGCTTTGTCCGACCCGGTGGCCGAGGTGCGGCTCGCGGCGGTGGAGGCGCTCCGCGACGGCGCCGGCGCCGCGGTCACGCCCGCGATCTCCCAGCGCCTGGCGGACGAGGACCCGATCGTGCGCGCGGCGGCGGTCGAGGCCCTCGTCGGGCGCAAGGCGGCGCCCCCCGAACCGGAGCTGCTCCGCCTGCTGGCGCGCGAGCGCGGGGCGGCGGTGCCGGACGCGGCGGTGGCGCTGATCGGCGCGCTCGGCGACGGGAAGGGCCTGCCCGACGGCACGCGCGAGGTTCTCGAGGGCCTGAGCGGCTCGCCGGACCCGGTCGTGGCGCGGGCCGCGTGGCAGGTCCTCGCCGCGCACGGCGTGTCGCGCCCGCTGCCGGAGGTCAAGACCGGCGAGGGCCCCGCGTTCTACGGCGAGGTGGTCCGCTGGGCCGCCTCGCCCCGATGGCTCGAGGTGGTGACGGTGCGCGGCACGTTGCAGATCGCGCTCGACACCTCGAGCGCTCCCCTGGCGTGTTTCCGCTTGGCCGCGCTGGCCGACAAGAATTTCTTCGACGGTCTCACGTTCCACCGCGTCGAGCCGGATTTCGTGGTGCAGGGGGGCGACCCGCGGGGCGACGGGTGGGGCGGGCCGGGGTTCGTGATGCGCGACGAGCTCGCCCTGGCTCCGTTCGCCGCCGGCGCGGTCGGAATCGCGCTCTCCGGGCCGGACACCGGCGGCTCGCAGCTCTTCGTCACGCTGACGCCGCGCCCGCACCTGCTCGGACGGTATCCGCACATCGGCACCGTCGTCGCCGGTTTCGACGTCGCCACCCGCCTGCGGGTCGGCGACCGAATCCTCAGGGCGCGGGCGGGCGAGGGGCCGTTGCCCCGGTACCTTCCGGTGTGGTACGGGGTCCTCGACCCGGCGCGGCTCGACCGCGAGATCCCGGGGTGGCACGACGAGGCCGCGAAGTACCGGCCGCAGGAGAAGTGGCTCGAGCTGCTGCGCTCGGCGAAGCTGCGCTACGGCCTGACGGTGGCGATGGGCACCTGGTGCCCCGACTCGCGGGAGCAGATCCCCCGCCTGGAGGCCGTGCTCGCGGCGCTCGGAAAGGGGTCGCCGTTCGACGCGCCGCGCCTCGTGGGAGTGGACCGCAGCAAAGCCGCCGATCCGGCGTTGTACCCGTTCGGGCCGGTGGAGCTGGTGCCCACGATCGTCGTGACCGCCGGCGGCGCGGAGGTCGGCCGGATCGTCGAGACCCCGAAGTCCGGCCGCATCGAGGAGGACCTCGTCCGGATCCTGGCGCCGGTCGAAGGTTGGGAGGTCCCCGGTGGCTGAGGTTGCCGTCACTGCCGCGCTTCCCGGCGGCGCCATCGCGCGGCTGCAGGAGCGCCACCGCGTGCGGGTCCGCCCGCCCGGTCCCGCGCTCATCGGGCGCGAGATGGTGGAGTTCGTCGGCCAGGCGGAGGCCCTGATCTGCCTGCTGGCGGACAGGGTGGGGGCCGAGGTGTTCGCGCTCTGCCCGCGGCTGAAGGTCGTGGCGAGCTACGCGGTCGGCGTCAACAACGTGGACCTCGAGGCCGCACGCACCTCCGGCGTCTGGGTGACCAACACCCCCGACGTGCTGACCGACGCCACGGCGGACCTCGCCTGGGCGCTGATCCTCGCCGTCGCCCGCCGCGTCGGGGAGGGCGACGGGCTGGTCCGCAGCGGCGGCTTCACGGGGTGGAAGCCGGACCTGCTGCTCGGGACCGGCCTGCAGGGAAAGACGCTGGGGATCGTCGGCATGGGGCGGATCGGCGTCGCCGTGGCGCGGCGCGCGGTCGGGTTCGGGATGAAGATCGCGTACCACGACCGGGCGCCCAAGGTGGAGGGGGAGAGCGTCGGCGCCGAGTTCGTGGCCGAGCTCGACGGGTTGTTGGCGCGCGCCGACGTGCTGTCGCTGCACTGCCCGCTGACCCCCCAGACCAGGCGTCTGATCGACGAGCGGCGGCTCCGCCTGCTGCCGCGCGGCGCGATCCTCGTCAACACGAGCCGCGGCGAGGTCGTGGACGAGGAGGCGCTGGTGCGGGTCCTCGAGAGCGGCTCCCTGGGGGGGGCGGGCCTCGACGTCTACGAGCGCGAGCCCGAGGTGAACCCCGGCCTCCTCGGGCGCATGGACGTCGTGCTGCTGCCCCACCTCGGCTCGGCCACCAGGGAAACGCGGGCGGCGATGGCGGAGGTGGCCGTGGACAACGTGCTCGCGGTCCTCGAGGGGAGGCCCCCGCTCACCCCCGCCGTGAAACCGTTGGTGCCGCGATCGTGACGCGGACCTGGTGGATGCGGCGGGCCGAGGCCTCCGCGACCTCGAACGCCAGCCCGTCCAGCTCGAAGCGGCTCCCCACCTCCGGCACGCGCCCCGCCAGCGCGAGCAGCAGGCCGGCGACCGACGTGTAGTCGGTGGCGCGCTCGACCGGCAGGCCGGTGAGGCGCGCGAGGCGATCGAGCGGCAGCGACCCGCGCACCAGCCACTGCCCCGGCGCCTCGACGCGGACCGGGGGCTCCTTGGTGTCGAACTC
>CAVVEO010000015.1:0-56085 GCA_963747245.1 uncultured Acidobacteriota bacterium | reverse complement strand
GAGCGACGAGGCGGTGGCCTGAGGGATGGCGAGGCCTTGTCCTCGGCCTTCCACGGGCCGGTGATCGAGAAGAGGAGCCGGCTCCGAGCGCCAGGCCGGCGAACCCCGCCAAACCCGTGGCGCCCGTCCCCGGCAATGGACCGATCGAAGCTCCGAGAGTGAATCGGAAGACCTCCCCCACGATGACGAGCCGCAACGGGAGGCTGCATGCAGGTCCGCCCTCTCTCCTGCTCGCCATTCCGATGTCGCCGCGCGCCTACAGTTCGTCAGCTTCGCCGGGCCTGGTCGGCGGCTGCGGACCGGCGGTCCCGACAGTCGCCTTGCTCAGGGGACGCGCCCGGCACGGTGGATCAGCAGGACCGGCGCCGCGGCGGGCGCTGGTGGCCGGGAATCCGCCGGCGAGGCCGGCGGTTGGCCACGCAAGAGCAACCATCGCACCGTTCTGCTCGGGAGGGTCAATGGCACGCGCACGCTGGTTCGCGTGGTTGATGGGCATGAGTGTTGTTCCGTGCTTCGCGGCGGGCGCTGCAACGGGTCCGTCCTGGAGGCCCGGGGTCGTGGCGCCCGCAACTGTGCCGGCCAAAGCGCCGACGCCGGCGGCCCGGCCGTCGCTCATGACGCCTGTGCGATTCGCCCCACCGATGCAGGTCAACCCCTCCCGCCTCGACTTCCCTGCCCTCTGGAGCGGCGAGACCGCGCGCGCGACCTTCGCGATCACCGCGCCTGCGGCGGGGGTGGTCTTCGCGACGCCCCCGAACCCTCCGTTCGCCATCGTCGCGATGCAGGTTGTGAGCGGCACCAGACAGACGGCAAGCATCGGCGCCGGGGGGAGGCCGCCGGCCGCCTTGGTGACGGCGGTCAGCACCGCGTCCCGCCGGACCTCGCCACCGTGGCAGGTGAGCTGTGGCGAGGGGGAGGAGGTCCAGGTCGAGGTTGCATTCGCGCCCGTGTTCGATCTCTTTCAGATGGCGGCGGGCGAGAAGTCCGCAACGATCGCGCTGAACGGGCCGTCGGCCTACGGTTCGTGGAACGCGTCGGTGCCGCTCGAGGGCATGTTCAACGGCAAACGGCTCGTTCCGTTGATGATGATCCCGGACGCAGACCGCGCGGTCACTGTCTCACGGACGACACCCACACAGGTCCTTTTCACCGTCCGCTTCGTGAGCACCGGTGAGCCGTTCCAAGCGACGGTCGAGTCCTGCGAGACTTCTCTCTTCAGCCTGCGCGGCGCGACCTTCCACGTCTCGGTTTCCGCTGGCGGCACCGTCGACCTGCTGATGTGGATGCTCGTCAAGCCTGCCCAATGCTGCAGCTGGGCTCCGGTCGCCGTCCCGCTCAAAGCCAATTTCACGACGCCGACTTCCAAGGGGACGATCTCCGCGACGATCGGCTGGACGGTCGTCCCGGACCCCTACACCTGGGTGGGCTTCTCCGGGAGCTGCAACTTCGTGACGATTGCGGGGACGCTCACGCTCACGTCGACCGGGCTGGTCACCTTCAACGGGCACCAGTGGAGCATCGGGACCGACCCCGAGAGCGCGACCTTCCAGCTCGCCTTTGCCGGTCCGACGAAGCCGTTCGGTCCCCTCGAGGTGACCGCACAGCCGCTGCCAGGTCAGAACGCCTCCTATGCCTTCCACCTTCCCGTCGGTTCGGCCACGCAAGGCCCGCCGCCCGAGTTCCTCGCCGCGGCTCGCGGTACCCCGACGCTGGGTTGCGCCAACTGACCGGGCCTGGCGAAGCGGACAAACTCCGGCAGCTTCCCGGCTCCAGCCTCTCGGCCCCAAGCGACGGGGCGACGGAGTGACCTACTGCGGCTTCACGCCCACGTACGAACCGGCCGCGTTGACGGTGTACCAGATCTCGTCGGGCTTGCTCGCGAACGCGCGGCCGAAGTACTCCTCGGCCTTGGCGCGGTCGCCGTGGAGGTTGTACCAGGCGCCCACCTCGGAGAGGTTCCCCTCGTCCTTGGGGTCGAGCGCCAGCGCCTTCTCGAACGCCGCCTTCGCCTTGTCCCACTCCTTCGCCTCGACGTAGACGCGGCCCAGGCGCATGAAGTCGTCCTTCTTGACCTTGCCGGCGAACACACGGTCGAAGATCGCCTGCCCCTGCGCCTTGTCGCCGGACAGGTACCAGACGCGGCCGACCGCGATGTTCTCCCAGCTCCCCTTGCCGGCCTGCTTGAGCGCCGCGGCCAGCAAGCCGCTCGCGGCGTCTTTCGGGCTCTGGCCCGCGTACATGCCCTTTTCCACCTTGCTTCCCGGCGCCGAGGCCGCCACACCGACGACCACGCCAAGGACGAAGACCGCCAACGCCAGCGCCACGTGCTTGCCTCTCATTGTCGCCTCCCGATGCAGCCAATATAGATGGAGTCTCGCTTGCCGGCAAGCACCGGCGGCGAGCGCCCCCGGCGGACCGGGGGCGCCCCGAACGCCCGGCGCGACGCGGCCGGCTCACCGGTGCTGGCGCACGCCGTTGTGCTTGAGGCGGTAGATGCCGCGCGAGAGCCGGTTCTGCTGCCGGTTGACGAGGCCGCGCTCGCCCGGCGTCAGGACGCCCCCGTTCGCCCGCCGCATCGCGCCCACCTCGCGGGTGAGGCCGACTTCGCGCCGCTCGAGGCGCACCGTCTCGCGCGCCGTGAGCTGGCCGCTGGCGATCCCCTGGGCGATGCGGTCCTGCTGGTTCTCCCTGCGCTGCTGGATCGGTCCCGCCGCGGCGGCGTTGGCCGCCATCGCGCCGGTTGCCACGAGGACGGCGCCGATCGCGATCCGAAGCTTGGTCCGTGTCATGGTTGCCTCCCTTCGCGGGGAAAGACGGCTGAGACGGGTCCCCGTTGACCGGCGCCCGCACACGACCGCCCCCGACGGTGATCCGCGCCACCGACCGCCTCCCGGCGGGGACGTGATGTCCTCTCGGCCGGTCGCCGGCGCTTGCGCGGCGGCGCCCGCTCGGGTAGTGATGAGAGGCTGCGCGGGGCTGGAGGTGGCCGATGAAGTCGCTGACCCGATACCTGACGATGACCGTGCCGGCGAGGATGGAGTTCGTGAACATCACGGACGACGTGCGGGCGGTTGTGCGCGAGAGCGGCGTGCAGGAGGGGCTGTGCCTGGTCAACGCGATGCACATCACGGCGTCGGTGTTCATCAACGACGACGAGCCCGGGCTGCACGAGGACTACAAGCGCTGGCTCGAGCGGCTGGCGCCGTACGACCCGTCGCCCGGGACCTACCATCACAACCGCAGCGGCGAGGACAACGGCGACGCCCACCACAAGCGCCAGGTGATGGGGCGCGAGGTGGTCGTCGCGGTCACCGGGGGCAAGCTCGACTTCGGCCCCTGGGAGCAGGTCCTCTACGGCGAGTTCGACGGCCGCCGGCCGAAGCGCGTGCTCGTCAAGGTGATCGGCGAGTAGGGCGGCGCCGGAGCGCCCGCATCAACCGGTCGGGGCGGCCGCCTTGCGGGCCGTCATGAACGCCAGGTACCGGCGCTTGTTCTCCATCGCCTCGGCCTTGAGCGCCGCGGCGTCGCCGGAGAACAGGCGGGCCACCGGCCGGGAGTGGCCGAAGTGCTCGCGCACGATCTCGCCGACGTCCTCGACGCGGACCCGCGAGTACCACACCCCCTCGGGGTAGACGACCATGTTCGGGCCGCGCTCGCACAGGCCGAGCGAGCCGCAGGTCGTGACTTGGACCTCGTCGCCGAGCCCCGCCCGGCCGACCTCGGCGCGCAACGCGTCGAGCACGGCGGCGCAGCCGTTGGCGCTGCACGACGGCTGCCCTTCCGGCTTCTCCTGGGTGCAGACGTAGACGTGGAAACGGAACGGTTCCATCTCGTGCCTCCCCGCCCGCCCATCTTCTCACGTCTCGTCGCGCGGCGACCGCTCGTCGCCTTGACTTCCCGTGTGGCCCTGCGGTTACACTGCCGGCAGCAAAACGATTGCTTGGGGGAACGCATGACGCACACGCTCTCGACGCTCAAGCTGGCTCTGCTGGCGGCAGCCACGGTGCTGCTCACGGCGTGCAGCGCGGACAACGCCGGGACCGTCTCGGCCGCCATCACCGACGCCGCCAACCGGCTCAAGAGTTCGGGCCAGACCCAGACGACCGTCCGCATCCAGCTCCCGAGCCCCAGGCCGTACGTCCTGGTGGTCTACCCGCCGTTCCGCAGCGCCGCCGACGAGAAGTTCCTCGACACCATCGCCCCCGCGGCGCTCGAGATGAGCCAGGCCGGGGCGGCGATCTCCCCCAAGGCGGAGGGGCTGCTCAACACGATCGTGGTCTGGCAGAGGGGAAAGCTGGCCACGTTCGACGCGGGGTTCCGCAGCGCGGCCGGGGCGAAGCAGGTGCTCGGAGTGGTGAAACAGGACGCCAGTCCGGCGGAGGTCACGCTCACCCGGCAAGGCGGCGCGGTCTACATCACGGCGATCAAGTAGGCGGCGGACCCGGAACGTCCGGCCGGGCCGGGCGGCCCGGCTCCGGCCGCGACACCCGGCCGCGTTCGACGAGCCAGGCGAGCAGGCGGGGTGTGTGCCGCGCGAACAGCACCGCGACTCTGCCGTGGACGGTGATGACACGCTCGCGGCGGCGGCGGGCGATGGCGCGCACCATCCGGCGCGCCGCGGGTTCGGCCGGCATGCGCAGCCAGGCCGGGACCGGCTCGCGCGCCCTCGGGTGGAACGCCCCGTGGTTGTCCACCCGCCGGATCTCGCTGTCCACGAACCCGGGCGTGAGCAGCACGACGGCCACGCCGCGGGGCGCGAGCTCCCCGCGCAGCGCGCCGGCGAACGCCCGCACCGCCGCCTTGCTCATCGCGTACGCCGAGCTGCCGGGCGCCGAGAGGTAGCCGGCGACGCTGCCGACGAGCGCGAGCGTGCCGCGGGTTCGGGTCAGCTCGGCGAGGGTGGCGCGTGCGGTGCCCAGGACGCCGAAGACGTTGGTCTCGAACTGGCGCCGGTAGTCCTCGAGGGCGAGGTCCGCGAACCGGCCGGCGACCCCGAACCCCGCGTTGGCGACGACGACGTCGAGCCTGCCGAACTCGGCGACGGCGGCCGCGACCGCCCGCTCGAGGTCGCCGTTGCGCGTCACGTCGCACGGGATCGCGAGCGCGCGCGTCCCGGCGCCGGCGAGTTCGTCGGCGAGCGCCGCGATCCGGTCGGCGCGGCGCGCGAGCAGGGCCACCGCCGCTCCCTGCCGGGCGAACTCGCGGGCGAGCGCCGCCCCGATCCCGGACGAAGCGCCGGTGACGAGCGCCACCTTTCCGGCGAAACGCGCCATCGCTCGCCCTTCTAGTCGGCGTAGTGCTCGATCACGCGCAGCAACGCCTGCCGGCAGACCTTGCAGAACGGCTTGGCGCCCTTGGTGAACATGATGCAGTCGAGCATCGGCCGGTACAGCCCGACCGAGGCGTACCCCGCGCCTTCGAACGCCCCGACCTGGCCGACGAAGCGCGACTTCGCGAGGTAGGCGTCGACCTTGACGGCGTGCTCGAGCGAGAGGCGTTCCGACTCGTCCTGCATCTTCTCGACCTCGGCCCGCGGCGCGCCCGCGCGCTTGGCGGCGGCGATCTTGCCGTTGAGCGTCTCTCGCACCTTCTGGTACGCGAGGTCCATGGTGTCGAAGTCGGCCTTCTCCCACGGCGTCGGGATCGGCGTCCCCGGCGTGACCAGCGCCTTCCACTTGAGGTTGGCCGGGTCGAGCAGCGCGGTGATGTTGGGGGAGTCCGGCTCGACCCCCTTGGGGTAGAACTCGTTGTAGGCGACCGACGAGGTGTAGTACTCGTCGGCGAGGCCGCCGAACGAGTGCCCGAACTCGTGCAGGAAGACGTAGCTCGACCACTGGTTGTCGGCGGTGAACGTGCAGTAGAGGTTGTAGATGCCGCCGCCGCCGTAGCGCGCCGAGTTGACCATGATGAACAGCGCGTCGTACGGCACGTGCGCCGCGAGGTCGCGCATCCTCCGGTTCTCCTCGGTCAGCAGGTAGCGCTCGGAGCCGAGCGCGTCGAACGACGCGCCGAGCGCGGTGTTGCGGTGGACGCCCCAGCTCGGCTCGGAGCAGCCGCTCTCCTGCGACGGTTTGAACACCCCGGCGATGTTGAAGCTCTCTCGGTGGCTCGCGTACGGCTCCTGCGAGAAGAAGAGCTTGACGAAGCGGGCGAGGTCGGCGCGGAACTTCTTCTCCTGGGCGGCGGTGTAGCCCTCGGCGAGGACCGCGATGTCCACTTTGACGTGCGGATCGCCGCCGTGCGCCGCCTGAACCACGGTGACGCCGGCATCCAGCGGCGCCTGCACGACCGAGGTCGCGCTCGGATCGATGTCGGTGGCGAAGATCTCGCGCAGGGCGCCGTCGCGCTGCCGCACCGCGATGGAAAACCGCACCGTCTTCTTCGGACAGGGGATCAGGACGGACTCCTGGAACGTCCGCCGCGCTCCCTTCTCCGCCGCGGCCGTGGTGCGGTACTCGCCGAAGTAGCTGTCGTACCCCTTGGAGAACAGCGCCACGCCGGTGACCGGGTCCACGACGGTGGCGAGGTAGCGGCCGACCCCGAACCGGTCGGTGAGGTGGCGAAGGCTCCCCGCCCAACTCCCCTGCCGCAGCACCCGGTCGAGGGTGACGGTCTCCTCGGCCGCGTTGCCGGTGTGGTAGGTGTCCACCCGCAATGTGGCATCGACGAAGACCTCGTCGAACACGACGGGCTGCACGGTGGCGAGCGGCGCGGCGAGCGCCATGGCGGCGAGGACGGCGAGATGGACCATCGGACCCTCCACCCTCATGGTAGCCGAGGCCGGAAGGCGGCGGGCGCGGCGCCGGGCGCCCTACGTCCGGGCCGCGGGTCCAGGCTCGGCGGCGGGGTATTTCGTGGCGACGTAGTCCTCGACGAGGGCGGTGAACGCGGCCGCGAGCTCGTCGTAGTTGCCCTTGAGCGTCGTGAACTTCTGCCCGTCGACGAACACCGGGCACGACGGGGCCTCGCCGGTGCCGGGGAGCGAGATGCCGATGTTGGCGGCCCGCGACTCGCCGGGACCGTTGACCACGCACCCCATCACCGCCAGGCGCATCGTCTCGACCCCCGTGTAGCGGCGCTTCCACTCCGGCATCCGCTCCCGCACGTAGCCCTCGATGCGCTCGGCGAGCGCCTGGAACGTCGTGCTGGTGGTGCGGCCGCACCCCGGACACGAGGTCACCGACGGGGCGAACGAACGCAAGCCGAGCGCCTGCAGCAGCTCGCACGCGGCGATCACCTCGTCGCGGCGGTCGCCGCCGGGGCGGGGCGTCAGCGAGACGCGGATCGTGTCGCCGATCCCTTCCTGCAGCAGGATGCCGATCGCCGAGGCCGACCAGACGAGGCCCTTGATCCCCATCCCGGCCTCCGTGAGCCCCAGGTGCAGAGGCTGCTCGGTGCGGGAGGCGAGGTCGCGGTAGACGGCGATCAGCTCGCCCGGCTGCGAGAGCTTGCACGAGATCACGATTCGGTCGGTGCCGAGGCCGGAAGCGAGCGCCAGGTCGGTCGAGGCCAACGCCGAGGCCACCATGCACTCGTTGACGACCTCGTGCGAGCTCTTTCCGAGGTTGCGCTCGGCGTTCTCGGACATCTTCGCGGCGACGAGCTCGGAGTTGAGCGAGCCGGCGTTGACGCCGATGCGCACCGGCTTGCCGTTGTCGGCCGCGATATGGCAGATCGTCGCGAACTGCTCGTCGCGCTTGGCGCCGTGGCCGACGTTGCCGGGGTTGATGCGGTACTTCGCGAGCGCCTTCGCGCAGGCGGGGAACTCGCGGAGCAGGATGTGGCCGTTGTAGTGGAAGTCGCCGATGAGCGGGACGCCGCAGCCGGCGTCGTCGAGGCGGGCGCGGATCTCGGGCACCGCGGCCGCCGCCTCAGGCAGGTTCACCGTGACGCGCACCAGCTCCGAGCCGGCCAGCGCGAGCTCGAGCGTCTGCTTGGTGGTGGCCGCGACATCGGCGGTGTCGGTGGAGGTCATCGACTGCACGACCACCGGCGCCCCGCCGCCGATCCGGACGGTCCCGACGTTCACCGCATGTGTGCGACGACGCGCGCTCTGGCTCATGCGCAACCCTGCCTCCCGCTACCGGCAACGGTACAGGCCGGCGAAAGAGTCCGTCAACACGCCCCCCGCCCGCGGTTGTCTCGATGTGGGGCGCGCCCGCCGGGCGCGCTTCTGTTGTCGTGGCGCTGGGAGGGCAAGAAGAAGCCGGCGCGGCGCGCCGGCCCCACATCGATGAGACCGGTCCCTGTCTCGATGTGGGGCGCGCCCGCCGGGAGCGCGGTCGTTGTCTTTCCTGCGTAGGGGCGGCCCTTGCGGCCGCCCGCGCACCAGTCATTGCGAGGTTCCCGAGCGCAGCGAGGGAACCGTGGCAATCTCGAGGGCGACAGGTCGGCCGCTCCGTGCGGCAAATTTGTCGTTCCGCGCGGTGGCCACGGGATTGCTTCGCCCCGCCTGCAGCGGGGCTCGCAATGACCGCCGATGCCGGGATCGGGACGCGGGAAGCGGCCGCGGGGCGGGCGAGGCGCCCCAGCCCACGGGATTGTCGACCGACCGCGCGGGCGCCTCGCGACGCCCGCACGGCCGCTGGATCCGAACGGAACTCGTTGTCAGGCGGTGGCGGCCTGCTGCTGCTTGGCCGCCTCGGCGTGCACGGCGGCCATGTCGAGCGCCTTGACCTGGCCGATCAACTCGGTGAGCGCCTCGGCGGGGAGCATGCCGGGCTGGGAGAAGAGCAGCACCTTTTCGCGGAAGATCGCGAGCGTCGGGATCGAGCGGATGCCGAACGCGGCCGCCAGTTCCTGCTGCGCCTCGGTGTCGCACGACGCGAACGCGATGTCGGGGTTGGCTTCGGCCGCGGCGTGGAAGACCGGCTTGAACGCACGGCACGGACCGCACCACTCCGCCCAGAAGTCGATCAGGACGATGTCGTTGTTCGCGATCGTCTCGTCGAAGTTGCTCGATGTCAGTTCTTTGACAGCCATGTGTCCTCCTTGGGGCGGCCTGTACCGGGCCGCCGGGTGGCGGAGTCACATCATTACTCCATCACCAACGGGTTATATTCTAAGCCCTACCGCGCTCCTTGGCAAGCCCCCTGGCCGGTCGGCGGCCGACGTCGAGCCGCCTGGCTCCCCCGGTCCGCCCGACCGGCGCGTCGCGGCTGGTCTCTACCGGTCGGAGCGGCGCGCCGACGGCGGTGGGCGGTCGTAAAATGCACTTCTATGCAATCTGTGAAGAGAACGCCGACTTTCGTCCCCCGTGGCAACGGCGGGCCGCCATCGGGGACTCATGGCCGTTCACGGCCGGGCCGGGAGCCGCGCTGATGCGTTTGGTGCGCGACCCGGTGTCGGCCTTTACCCATCTCGGCGCCGCCGTCGCGGCGGTGATCGGCGCCACGGTGCTGGTGACGCTGGCGGCGGTCCACCACAAGTGGTGGCACCTCGCCGCCTTCATCGTCTACGGCGTCTCCCTGATCCTGCTCTACATCGCCAGTACGCTCTACCACCTGCTGCCGGTCTCCGAGCGCGCCCGGCGCGTGCTGCGGCAGCTCGACCACGTGGCGATCTTCCTGCTCATCGCGGGGACCTACACGCCGCTCTGCCTGGTGCCGCTGCGCGGCCCGTGGGGGTGGTCGCTGTTCGGCGCGGTCTGGGCGCTCGCCCTCGCCGGGATGTTCATCGCGATCTTCGCGATCGACGCCCCACGCTGGCTCTCGGTGGCCCTCTACCTCGGCCTCGGCTGGCTGGTGGTGATCGCGATCTGGCCGCTGCTGCACCGGCTCCCGCCGGCGGGCCTGTTCTGGTTCGGCCTCGGCGGGCTCTTCTACACGGTCGGCGCGGTGATCTACGCGGTGAAGAAGCCCGACCCGGTCCCCGGGGTGTTCGGTTTCCACGAGATCTTCCACCTATTCGTGATGGCCGGCTCCGCCGCGCACTTTTGGGCGATCGCGCGCTCGGTCCTGCCGCTGCCGTGAGCCGCGCGGCCCGACCTGCGCTACGATCGCAGGTAATGCCCGAGCGCGAGCGGCGGTGGAACGGGTGGGGTCTAGCGGGGGAACGGTTTCCGGTTCCCGATGCGGCGCGCTCGTTTCTGGCCGAGCGGCTTGGTTCGGGCGATCCCCTGCCGGCGGTCCCCGAGGGCGAGGTCAAGCTTCCGCCGCCGCGCCCGCTGCCGCCGCTGCCGCTGCCGGCCGCTACTGACGACGGGTCGCGGCTGCGCTCCGCCTGCGGCAGCTCGCTGCCCGACCTGGTCGCGCTGCGCACCGGGACCGTCGCGGCCTATCCCGACGCCGTCTGCGCCCCGAGCACGCCGGAGCAGGTGGTCGAGCTGCTGCGCGCGGCCGCGGCCGGCGGCGTGACGGTGATCCCGCGCGGCGGCGGCACCAGCGTCATGGGCGGCGTGACCGTGTCTGCGGGCGACCGCCCGGTCGTTGTGCTCGACCTGGAGCGACTGCGCGGCGTGATCTCGGTCGACGCGGCCTCGCAGCTGGCGCGCGTCCGCGCCGGCACGCTCGGGCCCGAGCTCGAGGCGGCGCTCGCCCCGCGCGGGCTGCGCCTCGGTCACGAGCCGCAGTCGTTCGAGTTCTCCAGCGTCGGCGGGTGGGTGGCGACCCGCTCCGCCGGACAGCGCTCGACCGGCGTGGGGAAGATCGACGACCTGGTCGCCGGCCTCGAGGTCGCGACCGAGGCGGGGCTCTGGCGTCTCGCGGCGCAGCCCGCCTCGGCGGCGGGGCCGGAGCTGCGCCGCCTGCTCATCGGCAGCGAAGGGCGCTTCGGCGTGATCACCGAGGCGACGCTGCGGCTGCGGCCGCTCCCGGAGCGGGAGGACGGGCTCGCGGTGCTGCTCCCCGGGTGGGCGGCCGGGGTGGACGTGTGCCGTGCGCTGCTCCAGGGCGGCGTGCCGGTCGAGACGATGCGGCTGGCCGACCCCGAGGAGACGAGGTTCGGGATGACGCTGGCGGCGCTGTCGCCGCTCGCCGCTCGCGCCAGCCGCGCGCTGTTCGGCCTGCGGCGTTACCGGAGCGGCTGCCTGCTCCTGCTCGGCTGGGCCGGCGACACGCAGGGGATGACGCTGACCGAGCAGATCGCCGCTCGCCTGTGGCGTGCGGCGGGCGGCCTCGCCCTCGGCCGCGCCGGCTGGAGGCGCTGGCGCGCCGACCGCTTCCGCCACCCCTACCTGCGCGACGAACTGCTCGCCGCCGGCTGGGGCGTGGACACGCTGGAGACGGCCGCGCCGTGGTCTGGCCTCGAGGCCGTCTACGTTGGCGTGCGGGAGGCGCTGCAGCGGGCCGCCGGAGCGCTCGGCATGCGGGTCGTGGTGGGCTGCCACCTCTCCCACGCCTACCGCGACGGCGCCTCCCTCTACTTCACCTTCCTCTGGCCGCTCGCCCGCGGCCGCGAGATCGCCCAGTGGAGCGCGCTCAAAGGCGCCGCCACCGACGCGCTGCTCGCCGCCGGGGGGACTGTTTCCCACCACCACGGGGTGGGGACGATCCACGCCCCGTACCTCGAGCGGGAGGTGGGCCGTACCGGCGTCTCGGCGCTGGCGGCGCTCGCGCACGCGCTCGACCCGCACGCCGTCCTCAACCCCGGCGTCTTGCTTCCCCGAACCCCGAGCCCCGAGCCCCGACCCCAGGGCGGGAGGGAGGGGTAGTGTTCCCCCCCGGCTGGCGCGAGCGCGCGTGGCGCAGGCTCGGCGAGAGGCTCGACGTGCTCGTCGTCGGCGGCGGCATCACCGGCGCCGGGGTCCTGCACGACGCGGCGCTGCGCGGCCTCGCGGTCGCCCTGGTCGAGCGCGGGGACTTCGGCGGCGGCACCTCGTCGCGCTCCTCCAAGCTGATCCACGGCGGCCTGCGCTACCTGCGGCGGATGCAGCTCGGCATCACCCGCACCGCTTGCCGGGAACGCGACCAGCTGGCGCTGCTCTCCCCTCACCTGGTGCGGCCGATGCGCTTCCTCTACCCCTCCTACGAGCACGACGCCACCCCGGGGTGGCAGGTCGGCCTCGGCCTCTCGATGTACGACCACCTCACGCCGGTGCACCACAGCCACGAGCGGGTGGACGCGGCCGAGGCGGCCGCGCTGGTGCCGCGCCTCGCGCGGGGCGGCCTCGAGTTCGGCCTGCTCTACGACGACGCGGTCGCCGACGACGCGCGGTTGGTGCACGCGGCGGTGAGCGCCGGGGTATTGGCCGGCGGCGCGGCGCTGAGCTACGCCCGCGTCGAAGAGCTGCTGCGGGACCGCGGCGGGCGGGTCGTGGGCGCGCTGGTGCGCGACCTGGAGAGCGACGCCACGCAGGAAGTTCGCGCGACCGTGGTGGTGAACGCCACCGGCGTCTGGGTGGACGAGGTGCGGGCGATGGGCGGCGGGGCGAGGTCCAAGGTGCGCCCGTCGCGCGGCTCGCACCTGCTCTTCCCCCGCGCCGTGCTGCCCCTCGAGGTGGCGGTGACCGCGCTCTCGGCCGACGACGGCCGTCCCGTGTTCGCGGTGCCGCACCCGGAGGGGACGCTGGTCGGAACCACCGACCTCTTCCACGACGGACCGCTCGACGAGCCCCGTCCCACGCCCGAGGAGACGGCCTACCTCCTGCGCTTCGTCCAGACCGTCTTCCCCGCGGCCCGCGTGACCGGACGGAGCGTCGTCGGCGCGTTCGCCGGCGTCCGCCCGGTCCTCTCGAGCCACGCCGAGAGCCCTTCCGCCGCGTCGCGCGAGGAGGCGGTGTGGGAGGAGCGCGGCATGGTCTCGACGGCGGGCGGAAAGCTCACAACGTTCCGCGCCACCGCCGGCAAGGTCGTGGACGCGGCGGTGAAGCTCCTCCCCGAGGCGCGCCGGGAGAGCGTGGCGCCGCAGCAGACCGCGGCGGTGGCCCTGCCGTGGCGCGCCGACCCGGTCGAGCTGGCGCGCGGCCTCGCCGCCATGGCCGTCCCGGAGGACGTGGCGCGCGGTATGGCGCGGCGTCTGGGCGCGCTCGCGCTGCCCGCGGCGGCCTCCGGCGCGGCGCTGCGGCCGCTCGCCGACGGGCTCGACGTGTGCGCGGCCGAGCTGGTGTGGCAGCTGCGCTTCGGCGGCGTCGTGCACCTCGAGGACCTGCTGCTGCGGCGCGTGCGGTTGGGGATGTGGCAGCCGCGGCGGTGCCTCGAGCTCGCGCCCTCGCTGCGGCCGCTGCTGCGCCGCGCGGCCGGCTGGACCGTCGCGCGCTGGAACGCGGAGGTGGCGCGGCTGGAGCGGGCGGTCGCCAACTGGCTGCCGGCGGAGGCGGAGTGAGCGAAACGCTGGTCCTCGTCAACCCGGCGGCGGGCGGCGGCCGCGCCGGCCAGTTCTGGGAGCGGTTGCGGGCGCAGGCCCAGCGGCTCGCGCCCTTCCGCGTCGTGACCCCCGCCGGCGCCGAGGCGTCGCGGCGGGCCGTTTTGGAGGCGGTCGAGTCGGGGTGCGAGCGCGTCGTCGCGGTCGGCGGCGACGGCACCGCGCACCTGGCGGCCGGCGTGCTGCTGGGGTGCGGGGCGGCGGCGACGCTCGGCATCCTGCCGGCCGGCACCGGCTCCGACCTCGCCCGGCCGCTCGCCATCCCGCGCGACCCGGAGCAGGCGCTGCGGCGGGCGCTGCTCGGCCCGGCGGTCGCGATCGACGCCGGCCGCTGCGACGGCGCAGGCGGCTTCTTCTTCGTCAACATCGCCTCGGCGGGGGTCTCGGGCATGGTGGACGAGACGGTGAACGCGGTGGCGACGCGCGGCCGCACCACGTTCCTGCGCTGCACCCTCACGGCGCTGCGCCGCTACCGCTGCGTCCCGGTGCGTGTCTGGGCGGACGGCGAGGAGTGGTTCGCGGGGCCGATCCTGCTCCTCGCGGTGGCCAACGGCACGACGTTCGGCAAGGGGATGCGCGTCGCCCCCGGCGCCGCCCTCGACGACGGTCTGTTCGACGTCGTGCTGGTGGGCGAGGTCAGCGGGCTCCAACTCGCCCGCCGCCTGCCGCAGCTCTACTTCGGCCGCCACCTCGGCGCCAGGCCGGTGCGCTTCCGGCAGGCGCGCGAGGTGAGGCTCGAGCCGGAGGCGCCGCTGCCGCCGTTCGACGTGGACGGCGAGACCTACGCGAGCGGCGCCGTGACGTTCCGGGTGCTGCCGGCCGCCCTGCGGGTCGCGGGTCCGGATCTCGCCAAACCAGCGCTCGCGCGCTAACCTCTCGGCATGGCCAAAGCGATCCGCATCAACGCAACCGGGGGTCCGGAGGTGCTGCGCTGGGAAGAGGTCGAGGTCGGCCACCCAGGGCCCGGCGAGGCGCTCGTCCGCCAGACGGCGGTCGGCCTCAACTACCTCGACACCTACCACCGCTCGGGGCTGTACCCGCTGCAGCTGCCGGCCGTGATCGGCTCCGAGGCGGCGGGAGTCGTCGAGGAGGTCGGCCCCGGCGTCGCCGAGGTGAGGCCCCGGGATCGCGTCGCCTACGCCGGCGTGACCGGCGCGTACGCCGAGAAGCGCCTGATCGCGGCCGACCGCCTCGTGGCGCTGCCGCCGGCGATCGACGACCGCACTGCGGCCGCCGCCATGCTCAAGGGGATGACGGCGCAGTACCTGCTGCGGCGGACGTGCCCGGTCGCCGCCGGCGACGCGGTGCTGATCCACGCTGCCGCGGGCGGGGTCGGCCTCATCGCCTGCCAGTGGGCGAAGAGCCTGGGCGCGGTCGTGATCGGCACCGTCTCGACCGAGGCGAAGGCCAAGCTCGCCCGCGAGCACGGCTGCGAGTTCCCGATCGTAACCGGCCGCGAGGACTTCGTGGCGCGGGTGCGGGCGATCACCGGCGGCCGCGGCGTCCGGGTGGTCTACGACTCCGTCGGCAAGGACACCTGGGAGGGCTCGCTCGACTGCCTGCAGCCGCTCGGCATGATGGTCACGTACGGCAACAGTTCGGGGCCGGTGCCGGCGATCTCGCCGCTCGTGCTTTCGGCTAAGGGGTCGATCTTCCTCACCCGCCCGTCGCTGATGACGTACGTCGCGCGCCGCTCCGACCTGCTCGCGACCGCCGCCGAGCTGTTCGACGCGATCGAAAGCGGCGTGGTGAAGATCGAAATCAACCAGAGCTACCCGCTCGCCGAGGCCGAGCGCGCCCACCGCGACCTCGAAGCCCGCCGCACCACCGGCTCGACCGTGCTGTTGCCATAGACGTCGGGCGGAGCGGAGATATCACCGACCAGGGCCTACCCGGGGTGTGCCAGGCTACGTCGGGAAAGTATGGAAGAAGACGCTTTCACATTTCAGTTGCCGACGATCGTGTCGATACCTGTGGACGTGGCACCGATGCGGGGTTGCGGAAGATGGTCCGGATGTAAGTTGAGAGGTCGGACTTCTCGTCGCTTCCTGGCAGGGGCTCGGCGGCTTTTCGATGGCCTTGACGACACGTTGCACGGGCGTACGATTGATGCAGTGAAGAGGGAGATTCCTAAGAACGACCGCAGCAGTTGCGATCTGCCACCCCTGACACCGCCGCGCGGTCATCGTTTTCTCGCCATTTTGGTCGTGGCCCTCTGCCTGCCCGGGCTTGCCGCTGGGGCCGGTGATACTTGGTATCAGGCGAGCAGCTCGCACTTTACGGTCGTGAGCGATGGCGGTGAGCAGCGAGCGCGAATGGTGGCCGAGGAACTGGAGCTGTTTCGACGTGCGTTCGAGGCAGTCCTGCGGGTGCGCGTGGAGAGCGGGAAGCCCTTCGTCGTGATGGCCGCGAACAGCGAGGGCAGCCTGCGGCGGCTGATCCCTTGGTCCTGGGAAAGGCGCGGTGGGGCGAGGCCGGAGGGTGTCTACTTCGCCGGAGAAGACGAGGACTGGGCGGTTTTGCGGACCGACGTCGCCAACCCCACGAGTGTCATTGTTCACGAATACGTACACTCGCTCGCGCGGCTGAACCTAAGTGGGCTGCCCCTGTGGTTCGACGAGGGCCTCGCCCAGCTGTACGGCGCCAGCCGCGTCGAGCCGGACGGGATCCGCGTCGGCGGATTGTTGTCCGCCTGGCAAGTGACGGCCCTCCGGAACGCCAAGTTGCTTCCTGTCGCGGACCTCATGACCGTCGGCCGTGGATCGCCCGATTACACGGACCGCAAGCGCGCGGGTGTTTTCTACGCCGAGTCGCTTCTCCTGACCCACTTCTTGCTTCTTGGCGACGACGGCTCACACAGAGCCGGCCTTGACAGGTTTCTCGAGCTCCTGGATGAAGGGGCGAGCGATCACGAAGCCCTCGTACGCGCTTTTGGGGGTCCCGAGACTCTCGACAAGGGACTGCGCGCGTACCTCGACCAGGGCCAGTTTCCATACGCGAAACTGACCGCTCGTGCGTCGGATCTGCCGATCTCCGTGCGGAAACTGCGCCCAGCGGAGGCTGCCGCGCGTTTGGCCGAGTTCATGCTGCGGACGGGCCAGCGGCAGACGGCGAGCGAGATGGCGTACGAGGCGTTGAGATCCGAGCCGGGGCTGGGCTCCGCTCACCTGGTTCAGGGGCTGCTCCTCTTCAACCAGTGCCACTTGGCCGAGGCCACCGCCGCGCTCGCCGAGGCACAGAAGCTAAGCCCCGACGACGCGATGGTTCAATATCGTTTCGGCACTCTCGGTCGTGGAGCCGTGGCCGATTCGTGCTCACGGGAGGAGGCGTTGCGCACGGCGATTCGCCTCACTCCTTCCTTCGCGGCTCCGCACGATGCCCTGGCGAAGCTGTTCATCGAGGAGGGATGCCCACCAGGTGAGGCGCTGGCCGAGGCAAGGGAGGCGGTCCGCCTCGAACCGGGTTCCGCCAGATACCGGATAACGTTGTTGGATCTCGAAACCCAGGCCGGCCACTCCGAGGCTGCCCGCGGCGTGGAGGATGAGCTCTGGCGCGCAGTAAGGTCCAGTCCCTCGGCGTTGGTCGCGTTGACGTCCCATTACGAAGCGAAGTGGGCCCCCGGGAAGGCAGAGTACTTGTTGCGTCAGGTCCTGGACCGGAACCCACACGACGTGGTCGCGGTCGGGAGGCTCGCGTCGCTTGTTAAGGAAGAGGGTTGGCCGGAGGAGAGCGAGGCCATCCTGCGCAGCGGGTTGGTGGCTTCGCCCCACTCCGCCTACCTGCTCAACGAGCTGGCTTATCTCAACGCGGATCGTGACACGAAGCTGGCCGAGGCTCTCGCGTTTGCAGACGAGGCGCTCACTCTCGAACCGTCCAACCCCAACGTCCAGGACACCAAGGCCTGGGCTCTGTTCCAACTCGGCCGCTACCGCGAAGCAGAAGAGCTTGCGCGCCAGTCTCTCGAGACCTTCGACAGCCCGACCGTCCGGGAGCACCTCGGCGATATCCTGAACCGGGAAGGTCGTGTCGAAAGCGCGCTCGCCGAGTGGCGAAAGGTGCTCGCCTGTGATGCGATTAGCGATGAGAGCCGCAAGGAACTGAAAGCGAAGATCGACCGCACTGAAGCCACTCCGCCTAAAGCTCAATGAATCAGGCGCGCCTCGGCACCGGAAGCCCAGCAGCGCCACGTTTACGCATCTTGACAATATGCTCAGTGGCCGATGCAGAACAGCCGGCATTGCCTTCCGATGGTGCGGGTGCCCGGTTTGGAGACGTCGATGCGCTGAACTCGGCGCGGTTTCAACAGCTCTCGTGTGCTGCCGAGGGACCCGCGCCGCGCCTTGCGTTCTTGGGGGGGGCTGGCGTCGAGGCCCGGGAGGCGCGGCAGCGGTTCACCGGGAACAACCGGCATTTTTGGACTGTTCTCCGAACCGCACGGGAGGATCCTATGAAGAAAGCATCACTCGTTCTCGCCGCGTTTGTCGTGGCTGCGCCGGCGCTCGCCCAGGGGATGAAAGCGGCTGCGCCGGCCGGCATGGTCGGGGCGTTGAAAACGTCGTTCGACGCCGTGGGGGGCTACATCGTCCGCAGCGCGGAGGAGGTGCCGGAGGCCGACTTCGCCTTCAAGCCGACGCCCGAGGTCCGCAGCTTCGGCGAGATGCTCGGCCACGTCGCCGACGCCAACAACATGATCTGCGCGGCCGTCCTCGGCCAGCCCAACCCGGCGCCGGGGATCGAGAAGGGCAAGACGTCGAAGGCCGACCTCGTGGCGGCGCTCAAGGCGTCCTACTCCTACTGCGGCCAGGCGTACGCGATGCCGGACGCCGAGGCCGGCCAGACGGTCAAGCTCTTCGGCCACGAGCGCCCGCGCTTCAACGGCCTGCTCGCAAACCTCACGCACAACTGGGAGCACTACGGCAACCTCGTCACCTACCTGCGGCTGAAGGGAATGGTGCCGCCGTCGAGTCAGCCGAAGAAGTAGTCCGGCCCCACGCGTCTCTAAATGTGGGGCGCGCCCGCCGGGCGCGCTTGCGTCGCTCGTTGTCCCTGGGGTCCGATGTCCCCGGGGGGAAAAAACCCTGCGCGGCGCGCCGGCCTCTTCGAGAGGGATCGCGAATCCTCGGCCGATGCGAGCATCGGCCGCTCCAGAGACAGCCGGCGCGGCGCGCCGGCCCCACACTGACGGAAGCAGGTCTTTGTCTCGATGTGGGACGTGCCCGCCGGGCGCGCTGTCGCTGTCGTTCGAACCCGCGTTTGGCGCGAGGCTTGCCCCCGCCCGCACAGGCTCAGTCGTCCACGACCCGGCGGATTCGCAGCAGGCCGGCGCGCCAAACACCATGGCGCATCCCGTGGGCGGCGCCGACGTACGCCTCTTGGCGGACAACCCGAGTGGCGAGGTGGTGATGCCAATGCCGAGGTGGTCTCGACGCTTCGGTCGAGCTTGCCGGCCGGACGGCAACCGCATGGCCGCCCGGCCGGCTTCGACGCTACTTCGCTGCAGGGACGTAGCTGAGGTCGGGGCGATAGCGGAGCAGCTCCGAGTAGGTGCGGCTCGTGTTGCCCATCACCGCGTGGATCACGGCGACCGCCTTTTGCGGGCCCAAGACCCCGGCGAGCGTCTCGGCGAGGCTCTTCGCCGGTGGCGCCATCTCCGCCCAGCTCGCGCGAGCCGCCACGAGCACGAACTCGGGGCCCTCCCCACCGTTCACCAGCCTGTACCAGAACGAGTGTGAGGGCCAGCCCGCCTTGTCGAGCGCCGTCTTGGCCTCCTTGATGGCGGCCACGAACGCCTCGACCCCGGCCGGCTTGACGTAGAAGTGCGTCACCTGGATCATCGGCGAGGGTTCCTTGCCGGCCGGCGGCCGGCTCGCGTCGGGGATGAGCTCGTAGTAGGCCGTGGACTCGGATTCGAGGCTCGGGCCCATGTTCGCGTTGGCGTCGGCGGTGTCGGCCCGATCCAACTTCTCCCAGGCGTCGAAGTCCTTCCACTGGTGCCCGAACGTGCCGGTGATGTACGTCCCCTCGTGTTCGCCGCTGATGACCTCCCACGTGAACCACGACCAGGTGTCGTTCTCCTTGCGGTGGAACTCGAAGTGCTTCTTCCGGCCCTGTTCGAACTGCGCCGCCGCGCCGGGCTTCGGCTCGAACACGCCGATCCGGGCGACCGTTCCGGGCGTCTCCTGCGCGAGCGCCGGAAGGCACAGAAGCGACGCCACCACCGTTGCACACATCGACAACTCGAGCTTTCTCATCACACCCTCCTCCACTGGATTCGGGCCTAGAACGCCTGGCGGCGACGAGACTATTCCCGCCCGCGCCGGCTCAGCCGTCGACTTCCCAGCGGAAGCGCAGCACGGCGAGCGCGCCGAAGACGAGGGCGCACCCGGTGAGCAGCGCGATCGGGAGCGCGGCGGCGGAAAAGCCGAGCCCGCGCCAGGTCGTGGCGTCGAGGCCGTCCATCGCCCAGCGGGTTGGGATCACGACGGTCAGCTTCTGCAGCCACGCGGGGAACACGAACGTCGGCACCCACGCGCCGCCCAGCATCACCATGAACAGGGTCGTGACGATCGCCAGGCCGCGCGTCGCCTCGGGGGTCTTGCCGAGGGCGGCGATCAGCAACCCCCACGCCGCGGTCATCAGCGAGAACGCCGCGCACACCCCGAGGAACCCCGCCACGCTGCCCGCGATGCGCACGCCGAAGACGACGCCGGCGAACGCGAACAGCACCATCAGGACGAACATCGAGGTCAGCGCGGCGCTCGTCGCCCGGCTGCCGAGCAGGACGCCCCGCGACAGCGGCGCGGCGCGCAGCCGCTTCCACACGCCCGTCTGGCGCTGCGCCAGCAGGCCGACGCCGACCTCGATCCCGAGGAACAGGATGAACTGGATCCCCATCCCGCCGAACGAGTGCGCGTACCCGTTGTACTTGACGCCCTCGCCCGACGTCACCGCCTCGGCCTTCACCTGGTAGGGGACGGTGAGCCCGGCGCTCGGCGCCGGCCGGCCGGACGCCGCATTGGTTTCCCGGGCCGCGTTCCACCCCTCGAGGCCGTGGAGCAGCTCGCGCAGGCTCGACTTCTGGCCGGCCGGCATGTTGCTCGCGTCGAGCCGCGCGAGTGTGTCCTTCGCCATCGCGCGGCCGGTCGGGCCGTTGAACATCTCCTTGCTGACGGCCTCCATCACGTGGCCGGTGAGGATCCCCTCGACCATCCCCATCTCCGCCGCGTGCGACGGGTCGTAGAGCACGCCGATCTCGGGCTTGGCCGCCGCGCCGTTGAAGAACGCGCTCCCCGCGTCGGCGCCGAACCCCTTGGGGATCACGAACGCGACCGTGGCCTTGCCCTTGCGGACGGCGTCGCGCGCCTGCTCCAGGGTGGCGGTCTTCACGGCGAGGTTCTTGTCGGCGGTCAGGGCGGCGGCGATCCCGCGTGAGACCGTGCTGCCGTCCTGGTCCACGGCGAGCACGGGGATACGGCTGGGCTCGGTCGGGGCGCCGCCGAAGATGTAGCCGAAGAAGGAACCGATCGCGATCGGCGCGGCGACGGTCATCAGCAGCGCGCGCCGGTTGCGAAAGAACAGCTTCAGGTCCTTGCGGGTGAGGGCGAGGAACGGGGCGAGCATCAGTCGCGCAGGCTCCTTCCCGTGAGCGTGAGGAACACCGTCTCGAGGCTGGCGCGCTCGCTCGCCACGTGCGAGAACGGGTGGCCGTGCCCGGCGAGCCACCCGAGGATCCCCGGCGAATCGGCCGCCAGGTCGCGGACGCCGATCCGTAGCGTCGCGCCGTCGATCTCCACCGACTGCACGCCCGGCAGTGCCCGCACGTCCTCGGGCCGGAGGCCGTCGGTCTTCGAGTCCTCGAGCTCGACGGTCAGGACGTTCGCGGCGGGGAGGAGGCGGTGCAGGCCCTGCAGCGTGTCGTCCGCGATCACCTTGCCGTGGTCGATGATCACCATCCGGTCGCAGAGGCGCTCGGCCTCCTCCATGTAGTGGGTGGTGTAGACGAGCGTCTTGCCGCGCTTCTTGAGCGTCTCGAGGTTGTCGAAGATGGCGTTGCGGCTCTGCGGGTCCACGCCCACCGTCGGCTCGTCGAGCAGCAGCAGCTGCGGGTCGTGCAGCAGCGCCGCCGCCAGGTTCAGCCGGCGCATCATCCCGCCGGAGAAGCCGCTGACCTTGTCCTTGCCGCGCTCGGCGAGCCCCACCAGGTCGAGCGCCGCGTCGATCGCGCGCCGCCGCTGCGAGAGGTCCATGCCGTACAGCGCCCCGAACAGGTGGAGGTTCTCTCTGGCGGAGATCTCCGGGTAGAGGCCGATGTCCTGGGGGACGAGGCCGATCGCCCGCTTGGCCGGGTCGGTGTCGCCCGCGAGCGCCCGCCCGTCGATCAGCACCGTGCCGGAGTCGGGCCGCAGCAGGCCCGCGATCATCGACACGGTCGTCGTCTTGCCGGCCCCGTTCGGCCCGAGCAGCCCGATTGTCTCGCCCCGGCCCGCCTTCAGCGAGACGCCGTCCACCGCGACGATGTCGCCGTAGCTCTTGCGCAGCGCGGTCACTTCCAACATGGGCTCGCGGCTCGGTCGCCTTGGGCAATGATACGTCAGGAGATCTGCGAAGTTCTCACCGCCTGCATCCACCACACGTCTCGCGCAAGTTGAGCTCGAGCACGGTGCTTGTCGACATCCGCGGAGGTCGGTACGCGGTGCATTGAGAGGATCACCTCGCGTCTTCGTCACCTGCAGTCGGGCGGCCAGGTTGTCAACTCTGCCGGACCCGGCACCGATCCGACAGCGGTCTCTATCGGTGCTTGACGGGAGCGAAGGGAGTCCCCGCCCCGATCTCAGCCAGGCGTCGACCTGCACGGTCCCACTCGATGTCGAGCCTGAGTGGGTTGAACAACCTCCTCACCACCAAGGCCGCGAGCTGTTCGCCCCGGCTATCGGCGGCTGCCTGTTCGATTGAGAACTTGGGCCGGCGACGCTTGCCGGCAATGAGCTCATGGTGAAAGAGTTCATGACCGATAGCGTTGACAAGCACCCAGGTGAGATAGGGCCGGCTGTGGGTGAGATCGTCGGGTGTCGTCTTCAGCGAGTGAAAGTAGATTTGAATCTGAGCTTGAAGCGAGTCGCGTGGGGGAAGGTACCGAGCAAATGCCCCACGATCGATCTTCGTTGCGTACGGGTCAGAATCGGCAAGGACGATCTTCCGGACTCCCTGAACAATCCGGGCGGGGAAGGCGGGCAGGGCCCGTTCGATCACCTTCACCGCCGGGATGGTTCGGGTATGGACCCGTTGGTCGTCCACAACTGGCAGTACGGAGCGCGCCCGCCCGAACCCAATCCAGCCCATGACGCTGCGCCATGGGCCGGGATGTGACCGGCACCACATGGAGAGCACCAGGCCGACGCAGACAAGGTCGAGGGCAATGGATGGCTGTGAAAGGAGGCCGCCACGAGCTCTTGTGACCGACCACGGGACACGGACACCCTGGGCGAAATGGATGACGTCAAGAGAACAAAGAACCACGGCTGAGAACGCGGTGAGCCAGTGAAGTTCCAGCGTGGCGCCCCGCCAGCTTCCCCACGTGAGACGGGAGCCCCCAACCATAAGAGCGAAGGAAACGACGAAAAGCGCCCCGAGCAGACCCAGGTGAGCGTGGGTATCCGCGGCCAGAACGTCCCGTAGGCCTAGCAACGGGACGAAAAACACGAGCCCACCCAGGTACGTGAGAGCCTTACCTGCGACCTTCGTGTTGTCACTCATGGCTTACGGCGCTCGTCGGCCCCGTACCACCGGGACGTTGGACGAGACGTCCCCTCCTTGGAGCTAATCCTAGCGTACGTCCTCACTGTGGCTCGACGAGGGTTCCCGGAAGTGGGTAAGCCGGAATTGGAGCCGATTCGGCCTGTGTCAGGTATTCGGGACGCGACTCGCGGCGAAGGGCAGTATCCCCGCGCCAGCGCAAGAGGTGCGAGGTGCGCATTGAGTGCTTGGTCACGACGCTGCACGTCGCAGTTCGGCTGGATACGTGCCTGCACCCTTCTTCCTACTCACGTACCTGGCGCCTTTCTCGGAAGGGTCTTCCCGGCGGTATATTCCGCCCGTGATCACCGACCCGGTCCCACGGGCGGCCGAGTTGCGCCGGCAGTACGAGGCGAGCGACGCGCAGCACACGCTGGAGCTACCGCCCGCCGAGCCGCTGCAGCAGGACGCCGAGAGGCTGCGCGCGGCACTCGAAGCCGGAGAGGCCCCGGGGGTCCGCCGCGCGGGCCAGGAGCTGCTCGACCACCTCGCGGAGTTCTACGGCGTGCCGCCGCCCCGGCTCAAGGTCCTGGGCGTGCGGCCGCACCGGGTGCGGGACGGCCACCTCGAGTCCGAGCTGCACGGCGACTACACCTTTGCGACCGCCGTCCTCCGCGTCTGGATGCGCACGGCGATCCTCGGCAAGGTAACGAGCTACCGCGGCATGCTCAACACCCTCCTGCACGAGTTCGCCCACCACCTCGACGTCCTCCTCTTCGGATGGTCCGACACGCCACACACGCGCGGGTTCTACTGGAGGGTGGACGAGCTGTACCACCTGGCCCTTGGAACGCCCGCCGAGAAGCGCAAACCGTTGGTCTGGATCAAGACGGGTACGCGCTGGCGGATCGACTGGTCGAAGCTACGTTAGGAAGGTGAGAGGGTGGTACCAGGTACCCATGATCGCGCCGCGCTGATGTCCTGCAATTCGCACGGCGTGTCGCTTGTTGGCGCCATCGCGCGCCCTGCATCCGGAGGAGGTCTTCCATGAGGTTCCGCGTCCTGCTGCTCCTGGTTTTCATCGCACGTCCGCTCACTGCCTTGCCGCTGGTGGCTCAGAACGATCCTGCCGGCACGTGGATCGGACAGTGGGAACGTGAAGGGTCGATTCTCGAGGTCGAGGTGGTGTTCGCGCGGACGGACTCCGGGTACGCAGGGAGCTTCTCCTCCGCGCAGCTCCGCGTCCTCGGTGTCCCTTTCCGGGAGATTCGATTCGAGGAGCCGAACCTGTCCTGGAAGCTCGTGGGAGACGCGACCACGACCACATTCGAAGGCACGGTGAAGGGCGACACGCTCACGGGCCGGTTCCGCGAGGGAGAGGCTGTCGGAACGTTCCGGCTAGCTCGCGGGACGGCGGCACCCCGGCTCGAGCAGGAAGACGTCACCTTCGCCAACGGCCCGATGTCGCTCGGCGGCACGGTGATCTACCCTGCTGGGCCGGGGCCGTTCCCCGGTGTGGTCTTCCTCCAAGGGTCGGGGGCGGAGGGCCGCTGGGCCTCGCGCTTTCTGGCGAGCGAGTTCGCGCGGCATGGCGTGGCGGCCCTCATCTACGACAAGCGCGGCGTCGGGAGCTCGACCGGAGACTGGCGGACGGTGGGCTTCGCGGAGCTAGTGGGGGACGCCTCGGCGGCGGTTGAGGCCTTGCGGGCCCGGCCGCGGATCGCGCCGGATCGTGTCGGGATCCACGGTCACAGTCAGGGCGGCACGATCGCTCCGTGGGTGGCACGCGAGAATTCGCACGTTGCCTTCGTCGTCGCGTCCTCCGCTCCGGGGTTGTCGATGGCCGACACCGAGATCTACAGCGTCTCCAACAACCTCCGGGTGCACGACATGGCGGAGGCCGAGCGGCAGCTCGCCGAGCGCTACGTCCGGGCCATCGTGGCGACCGCGTTCGAGGGTGCGCCACGCGCGAAGCTGGAGGCCGTCTGGCAGCAGGTTCGCAATCGCCCGTGGGCGTTTTCGCCGCCTCCGGAGTCGGACTTCTACTGGTCGTTTTCTCGCCGCATCGCGTCCTACGATCCGTTGACATACTGGCGACAGGTCACAGTTCCGGCGCTGCTGTTGTACGGCGAGGCCGACGAGCGGGTCCCGCCCCGCGCGAGCGCCGCGAGGATCGCCGAGGGATATCTGAGTTCCCGCGGTCCGCGGCTGCAGGTCATGTTCTTCCCCGGTGGGGACCACACCTTCCGTTTGCCGCCGCGCGCAGGGGCACGATTCGAATGGCCAACGACCGTGCCGGGGTACCCGGATCGCGTGATCGAATGGGTCCTGCAGGTGGCGAGGCCATAGCCTCCCCGCCCGGAGGGGCGTCCATGCCGACGGGTCATCCACCGGTGGCGCTTCCGTCGCTGGAGGTGCCAGTTGCTCATGACGGGCGACCGTCGCCAAGGTGGATCGGTACCAGCAGGGGCGCTACTCCTTCTTCCCCATCCCCGGGGTGCCGGGGTGGGCGGCGTCGTAGGCCGCGACGTCGGCGTCGTTCAGGTGCTCCGCCTTCCACACCATCACCCGGTGGATGCGGTTCCAGCCGCTCGGGTGGTCGTAGAAGACGATCTCCTCGAGCGCCCCGGGCTTCATCTTGCGGTACTCCGACAGGTGCAGCGCCGCCTGGGCGAAGCCGTCGGGCTGGCGGGCGACGTTGACGCCGTAGTTGTCGGCCTCGGTCTCCATCGTGCGGGTGATCGTGTTGTTGACCGGCGTCAGCACGAACATGAACGCCGAGAACAGGAACAGCAGGAGCGGCAGCCCGGCGACGTCGCCGACGCCGCGGATCCCCCAGCGGGCGCCGTAGCGCGCCTGCAGCGCCTCGAACGCCCAGCACAGCGCCGCGAAGGCGGCGACGATGATCACGCCGATGAACACCATCCCCTTGTAGACGTGGTTGAGGACGTAGTGACCCATCTCGTGGGCCAGCACCGCCTTGATCTCCTCGTTCGAGCCGCGGTTCATCAGGTTGTCGTTCATGGAAATCCGCGTCGTGCCGAGCAGCCCGCTGACGTGCGCGCTCATCCGCGTGGTCTGCTTCGAGGCGTCGAACTCGTAGACGTCGGTCGCCGGGATGCCGTTCGCCCGCGCCATCGAGAGGATCTCCTGCTTGAGCGGCGTGTCGGGCAGCGGCTTGAACTTGTTGAAGACGGGCTCCAGGTAGACCGGCGAGATCGCCGCTCCGAACATCGCGAAGGCGATCAACACCAGCGACCCCCACAGCCACCACGTGCGCGGCGCCTTGCGCAAGACGGCGTAGATCGCGGTGATCGCGAGGGTGCCGAGGACGAGGCCGATCGCCAGGCCCTTCGCCTGGTCGCCGAGCCAGGCGCCCAGCGTCTGGGTCGACATGCCGTACTGGTGCTCGCGGAAGTAGCCCTCGTAGGCGCTCCACGGCAGCGTCACCACGCCGGCGATGACGATGTACTGCAGCGAGTAGAGGGCGGTCTGCAGCCAGCGGAAGCGGGTGACCCGCTCGACCCAGTCGCGCATCCGCGCCGAAAGGCCGGTGCCGAGGAACAACCAGGCGACGACCAGACCGGCGACGAAATCCCACAGGATCAGCCAGTAGCCGCCCTCGAAGTAGGCGTCGGACTTCGCCCGCGCCTGCGGCGAGAGTTGAGCCACGTAAGCGGCGGTGGCCGCGTCCGGGTCGAAGTGCGTCGCCGCCGACGGCGGCGCGGCGGTTCCCGGGTTCGGAGTCTCGGCCGCCGACGCGGCGCCACAGACCAGCATCGCGACGAGCGTTACGAGTAGTGCCGTCCTCACACGCTTCATGGGTGTCCCCTCCGCGCAGACGTCTTTCTAACATCAGGATACGCATTCCGGCGCGGAGGGTTCTCACCGCACTCGGCCCCCGGGCTCGGCGCTCGCGGCCGTCGCCCGCGTGGTGCCGGACCATGGAAGGGTGTCTAACACGCCGTTCCCGCACCTCAGGTCGATCGGACTGCGCTGCCCGGCGCCCGGTGGCCGGCGCTCAGTGCCCGCTCTACGAGCTGCTGCAGCCGGCGGCCGCCCGCACCTCACCCGCCCGCGGTGCCCGAGGACAAAGACGACGAGGAGCGGAATGGGTGTCAGGTACGCAAGTAGCTGAAGTAAGGAGGCGAGCCGATCGCCGCTCGCCCTTCCGGTCCGGCCTCCGAGCCGGCCCGTCGAGTCGGCGCGCGCACGCCGCGTCCGATCGGCAGCGATGGTCGAGGCGACGACCGTGCGGCGGGAGGCGAGACGTCACCCGACTTCGCGTCACGGGATCAGACGGTCGAAGCTCTCTTTGGTGATCTCCGCCTTGACGTCGCCGGTGTGGGCGATGGCGGCCGGCTCGAAGAGCACGAGCTTGACCTTCCCGACCGGCACGACCCGGTGCTCGACTCCGCGTTCGACGACGCCGAACTCGCCCGGGTTCAGCGTGGTCACGGCGCCCCGCTCGTGGACCTCGAGCGTCCCCTCCAGCACCCAGAACAGCTCGTCCTCCGTCCGGTGGGAGTGCCACGGTACCTTGTCGCCCTCGAGACGGACGAGCTTGACGTGCTGGCCGTTCAGCTCGCCGACGACCTTGGGCGAGAACGTGTCGTCGAACATCGCGAAGTACTTCTCGACATTCACCACGCGCACCATGGAGACCTCCGTTCGGTCCGGTGCGGCCGGCGCGCCGCGGCGCGCGGCCCGCGGCGATCGGCGCGCGGTTCCGGCCGCCGGCCCGGTGGGACAACCGTCGCGCGTGGTCGCGCCGCCGCGAAAGACGCCGACGCCGTCGGCGGGGCGGGGCCGTCCACGGGGTCGCCGGCTAATAGTACGCCACGTCGAGCGCGGCCGACGAGAACGTCGTGAGGCACGAGGTGGACACCGTCACCATGGCGGAGCTGCTGTAGGTCGTGTCGTCGGCAAGCGCGAGGCCCCGGTTGGCGGCGGGCGACGCCGCCCACGCCTGCACGATCGGCGTGATGTCCAGCGTGATGTCGGAACCCTCGTACGGCCCGCCGGTGACCGCGGGGCTGGAGAGGCCCAACCACTCGCTCGGTCTCCACAGGCGGTCGGCGGACGCCACCTCCGCCACGCACGAGGTCCCCGCGCCCCGGGAGCGCCCGCTGCTCAGCCGCAGGCTCGCATGGGCGATCTGATGGCCCGCCAGCCCGGGTGTGCTGAAGTGCACGTAGCCCCGGAACAGGCTGTTCGTCCATTCCGCCACCTGGGTGTGCGCCTGGTCGCGAAACGCGCTCGCGCTGTGCGTATGCCCCACCGTCAGCGTGAGAAGGTTCCGGACGGGCGGATTCCGGTTGGCGTACTCGTTGTCGAGGAAGGACTTGTCGGCCCAGACGTAGAAATCCGCGATCGTCGCGCCGACGACGTCCGGCGCGAAGCGCGCGGTCTTCGGGACGTCGACCGCCCGCACGCAGAACTGCGTCGGGCTCGGGGACGATTCGTCTTTGCCCTTGTACGCGGTGACGTCGAAGCAGGCCCCCGCCGGCTGGGCGTCGAGGACGGCCAGGTGAACGCTCGGCAGCGACTGCGTGGCGACCAACCCGCCGCCGACGCGGTAGACGCGGAAGCCGTCGACGGGGTTGGGGTGCGGGTAGTCCCACACGAGGACCAGCTTCCCGGCGGGCAGGGCGATCGAGCAGGCGAACGCGCCGGCGCTGCCGCCGTGCGCCGTGCACACGTCCTTGGTGATCGTGTTCGTCAGGTTCTCGGGCGCCGGCAGGAACAAGATCGGCCGCGGCGGCCTCGTCAGGACCGGTCCGGCCCCGGCGGCGCCTGCCGCCCCGAGGGCCGCCAGCCCGGCAACGGCGAGGGCGATCCGCCTGGCGCGGCCCCCGGACGCCGGCACTGCCGTGAAGTGGTTGAGCATGGACGCACCTCCTCGCGAGGCCACGCGTGCGAGGGGAAGGCAATGGAACGCGATCCGCCGCGCCGATCTGCGAACCCCCCGTGCACGACCCATGGCCTCGTGAATCCACCTGCGAAACGGCTCCGACGGCCGGCATATTTCGCTGCGGCGGCAGCCCGCTCGCGTGAGATCGGCCCGCCCCGCGCATGGGTACCACATCGGGAACGATCACCCGCCCGCCTTCTACCGGAGAGTGGACGCGCTGCACAACATTGCCCTGGCCACGCTTGCCGACACGCGCAAACCACTGCTCTGGATCAGGACCGGCGCGCGCCCGCGCACCGACCGGTCGAAGCTACGTCAGGAAGGTGAGATGGTGATACCAGGTACCGATTAGGTACCGATTGCGATTGGGCGCTCGACGGACTTCAGCCGGTTCGGTAGACGTCCCGCCGGTGCCCGACTCGCACCACGAGGACGAGGAACTGCCGGCCGTCGAACGCGTAGATCACGCGGTATCGGCCGACTCGAAGCCGGCGCAGCCCCTTCCATTCGGCGGACAGTTGCTCGCCTTTGAGAGGCTCGTCACGGAGCGACTCGACCGCTGCGACGATGCGCTGCTGCGCGTCCTTCGCGAGCGCCTCGAGTTCCTTGACCGCACGGCGTTCCCACTTAATCGAGGCCGAGGGCACGCTTGACCTCGTCGTGGTCGAGGTACTCCGCCCGCGGTTCGCGAACGCGCGCCAGCGCGGTTTCGAGGTCGTCGCGTTCGTCGAGATAGAGCTCCAGCGCCTCGACGATGAACGACGACTTCGACCGCTTCGTGCTCTTGGCGAGCTTGTCGAGGCGGCGGGCGATCTGGTCCGGCAGCCGCACGGTCTGAACCGCCATGGCACCCTCCAGTGCCAATGTAATACAACGCCTACACAAGTGCAAGGGCCCGCCTCCGCGAGAGGCCGGCCTTCAGTTTGTCAGCTTCTTGCAGATAGGGACCTGAGCCGGTGCCTGGGGCGGCCGGTGGTTACGGCGAGTCAGTGGCTGGGCCGCGGCGGTGAGCGGCGCCTGGCCGAGCCCTCGTTCGGACGTCAGGCGGACGTGCTCGAAGCGGAACTGAGGCAGCGATGACTCATGAGCCATGCGATTCCCAACTTGTCAACTACGCCGGACCTGGTACCTATCCCCGGCGGGCCCGGTCTGCCGGCCCCGACATGCGCGGCGACCGGTCAGGTCTCGCATGACTCAGGACATTGGGTGATTTTGCTCGGCACATTGAGTCAAGCTCACACTGGCCTTCGTCGCCCCGGGCCGCCAAGCCAGCGCCGCGGCTCGCGGAGCGGGGCAGGTCCATCCGCGCAGTCCCCCGGCCAAGACCACGGCCGCCCAAACAAGGTGGGACGGCGGTATCAGCTTCCAATGCAGGGGCGGCCTCGGCCGTGCGGTTTCGCTCGCCGCCGGCGTTACATATCCGAAGGGAGAGCCGCATGCACCGCCTACCCGCCCCCGCGTGCCTCGCCACCGCGCTCCTGGCGGCCGCCTACTTCCCCAGCCCGTGTTCCGCCGGTCCCCCGCCTGCGCCGGCGGCTCGCTCCAAAGCCGCGCCCCCGGTCGCCCTGAAGCTCCGCTGCTTCGATTTCGCCGTCACCGACATCAGCCTCAAGCTCCAGACGACCCAGCTCGGCGACCCGGGAGTCGAGCATCCCACCGACAGGCTCCAGGTGGCGGCCGTCATCAGGAACGTCGGAGCCGCGCCACTCCCCCCGTCGATTGCCATGCCCAGCATCTACCTCTACCGCAACGGCGAGCTGGTCGTCGGCTCCGTCCTCCCGGAGAGTCTGCGACCGGCAGGAAGCACGTACACCTTCTCGAGGGTTGACACAATCTTCCACGGCGCGCCGGTGACCTACAAGGTGTCGATCCTCAACCTGGCCGGAGAGTGCCGAACCGATAACAATGACATGACGCTTGCGGTGGACGAGAGCAAGCTGCACGCTGCCGCCGGCGGCGCCGCGCCCGTCATCGATCTCGCCGTCAGCATGTTTTCCTGCGACAAGCGCTGGGAGCAGAAGGACGGCCAGCTCAAGGCCACCTTCTACCTGTCGGCCAAGGTGAGCAACAACAGCAATGCCTACCCATCCGCCCCAAGCAACTTGACGTTCTTCAGCGACAGCTGGGCCTCCGCCGTCGGCATGCCCGTCCCTATCAGCCAGCTCCCGGGGCCGCACGAGAGCAGGGTCCTGACCGTGACGCCGCCGGCCACCTCCCTCCAGCAGGTGAGGGCCAATGTGCGGGCTAGGATCAAGGAGTTGCCCGGGGAGGTCAACACGAGCAACAACGTCTCCAGCAACGCCTGCGCCATCGACAACTCCGCGGCCACTCCCGGGGGCGAGATTCTGACGATGGACTTCCCACCCTTCCGCATGATCGGCAACCAGCTGCTCGCCTATCCGAGAATCGTCAACCGGCAGCAGGCACAGCTGAACCTCAGGCTGATTCTGAGCAAGGACGGCGTCGTGAAGCGTCAATGGAAGCCCCTGACGCTCCCGCCGCGGGGAACCGTCGAGGAGCAGTACAGCGAAGGCATCCCCACCCCCCCGGTCATCTTCGGTTTCTACAGGTACGGACTGGTCCTGACCTCGGACCTCGATTCCGCCCAGCCGGCGGCTGGATCCATCCTCGCGCAGAGGGATAGGAAGCTCTCCTGGATCCAGATGGGTCAAGGGGCACTGCAGGACACCCTGGCCGATCCGAACACCGGCCTGCCCAAGCAGCTGTACGACAAGGACCACAGCCTGAGGATCCACAAGGTCACAGCTTCCGTGTCCACCCTCGGCATCTCCGTCGAGGTCAAGGGGAAGAAGATCGTGGAGCACTGGTTCGACCAGAACTTCACTCTCAACGTGGTGGTGAAGCCCCGCGTGGAGAACGGGGAAATCAAACTCGAGGTCCTCAGCAAGAGCCTCGACACCGGCTCTACCGGTCAGGATATCCTGGGCAACCTCCTCCTCCCGGGGATCTACGGGCTCATCGTCGTCGGAGTCCAGGACTCCGCGGAGAAGGAAATCGCCAAGAAAGTCTCCGAAGCGTCGTCCGGCATCGGCGGCGGCCAGGCACTGGTGGGCGTCGTCTGCCTCAACCAGGCACTGCTCCTCTACCTTTGACGCGGGTACGAGTCGTACGAGTGCCTGTGCGAGTGGCAGGTACGCAAGCGGCTGAATTGCGAAGCTCCCCGGGCCGAGGCGCCTGCCGGGCGCGGCGCCGAAGGCGCAGGCCGTTTCGGTCGCCGGCCTGGCCTGCCACAGTCGGTACCTGAGCCCGGCCTGCGATAGGTACCAGGATAGGTACCAGGTCCGGCATAGTCGACAAGTTGAAGAACGGTGGGTACGGTGCAGTCAAGGAATCGCCATGCCCCGCAGGCCGCGAGTCTTCGTCGACGGTGCCATCTACCACGTCTGAGCCGGGGCGGTGAGCGACGCCTGGCTGAGCCCTCGTTCGGACGTCAGGCGGACACGCTCGAAGCGGAACCGAGGCGGGGTTGACTCATCGACGGTGCGATCCCCAACTGGTCAACTACGCCGGACCTGCCACCTATCCTCGTCATGACCGGCGCTGCTGAGCGATGCGTGCGAGGCGTTGTGGCATAACGCGTGACGATCATACCGTAGCGCGTTACCATTGGCTGGGATGATTCGGAGCTTCCGCGATCGGGAGACGGAGGCGGTCTTCGCGCGGCGCGGGTCGCGGCGGTTGCCCCCTGATCTCCAGAGGGTTGCCCTGCGCAAGTTGGTCATGCTCGACGCTGCGGAGACCCTCTCGGACCTGAGGGTGCCGCCGGCCAACCGCCTCGAGAAGCTGTCGGGTGATCGCGAGGGCCGGCACAGCATCCGGATCAACGAGCGGTGGAGGGTTTGTTTCGTTTGGAAAGAAGGTGATGCCCATGACGTCGAGATCGTCGACAATCACTAGGAACCGCCGGTCACACGGGGCTGCGAAGCTGCCGCCGGTGCACCCCGGCGAGGTCTTGCTCGAGGAGTTCCTGAAGCCGTTGGCCCTCTCGCAGTACCGCGTGGCGAAGGACACGAGTGTGCCGCCGCGCAGGATCAACGAGATCGTCCACGGAAAGCGGGCGGTCACGGCCGACACGGCCCTGCGTCTCGCACGGTACTTCGGCACCTCGGAGAGGTTCTGGCTCAACCTCCAGTCCCGCCACGACCTCGAGCTCGAGAAGGAGCGCCTCGGCGAGCGCCTCGCCAGGGAGGTCGTAGTGCTCCCCAAGGCGGGCTGACCCCGTCAGCCGTCAGGGGCAAGCTCTATCCCGCTTGCAGCGGGACTCCTCGCGACGAGGCGGAACCCCCGACGAACGACGGCGGATTCGTGTGAGCCGCCCGCGCGGCGTGTATCGCCGCCGCCGAGCAGCCGTACGAGGAGGGCGGCGTCCGCGGCCTCTGCGCCGAGGGTCGCTGAAAGCTCCCGCTCGACGCAATGCGTGCCCTCGACCTCCAGACGCTCCCCGCGCTCTGAATCGGGAGCAGCGGGAACCGGCGGCGCACCCCGAGAGCCTCGCTGATCACGCCCCGCCGCCTGGTGGAGCTCAGCTCGTCAACTTCGCCGGACCTATTCCGGTACCTATTCTGACCACCAGGCTCCGGCCCTTGGCGAGCCCGGCGGAGGCCATCATACTTGGGGGAACGGAGCGTCGAGCCTCCGGAGTTCGAGCGAACTGGGGAGAGCGAGGGCCATGGCGACCATCGGGTTCGAGCGGGACGGGGAGTGCGGGGTCATCCGGATGGACGACGGCAAGGCCAACGCCATGGACGCGGCGTTCTTCGCGGGGCTCGACCGGGCCATGGACGAGGCCGAGGCCTCGGGGTGCCGGGGGTTGGTCTTCGCGGGACGCCCGGGGTTCTTCTCCGGAGGGCTCAACGTGAAGACCCTCCCGACGCTGGATCCCGGGCAGCTCAAACAGCTCCACCGCTCCTTCGCGCACACCATGGCGCGCGCCGCCCTCCTGCCCGTCCCCACCGCGGCCGCGTGCGCGGGCCACGCCGTTGCGGGGGGGTTCATCCTCGCCCTCGCCTGCGACCTGAGGCTCGTCGAGGAGGGGCCGTTCCGCCTCCAGATGAACGAGGTCCTCATCGGCATCGCGCTGCCCTCGTGGGTGCTGGCCATCACCCAGCCCGTGGTCCCGCCGCAGCGGCACGCGGAGGTCCTCCTCCACGGCCAGGCCTACGCCCCCAAGGAGGCCGTCGCCGCCGGGTTCTTCGACGAGCTGGCCATGCCCGGGAGCGACCTCGTGGCGCGCGCCAAGGAACGGCTCGCGCCCCTCGCCTCCCTCGACCCCCAGGCCTATGCCCTCTCCAAGCGGAGGATGCGCGGGCCCGCCATCGAGCGCGCGCTGGCGCTGCTGCCGCACGAGCGCCTGCCCGGCGAGGCGGAGTAGGGCACGAGGGTCGCAGTGGCCCCGAGAACAGAGCCTCGGCAGCCGGTATCACCACTAGGTACCAATTGTCATTGGATGCGGTACGTCACGTTCAGGAGCGGGCTGGGCGCCGACGCGGCGCTCTTCTCGACGACCTGAAGCGGCACCGTGAGCCGCGCCTGCTTGATCATGCACACGCTCGCTTGCTGTTCCCTGCAGTACACGAGCGCCATGTCGAGGGTCACCTCCGCGGACCCGGCCTTGAAGACCGCCGGGAACGTCATCGGAAAGTGCGGCCCGGCGCCGGTGAACGTCGTCGCTCCGGTGAGCGAGACCGCATCGCCTCGACTCACCGAGACGGACACCTCGGAGGGAGCCTGCGGGTTGGGGGCAAAGCCCTCCGGCAGCTCCACGGTGAAGCGGATCGAGCCGGAACCCGCGCCGACCGTCTGAGCCGGGAGACGAACCGTCGCTTCGCCGTAGACGTGGTCGGACGCGAGCATCGATGCGCCCTTCAAGACGAGCGTGGAGGCCGCACCGGTCGCGATGTCCACCGTCCTGATCGAGTTGTTGTTGGTGTCGGCGACGTACAGGACACCGTTCGCGGCGTCGATGCCGCCGGGCTCGTAGAAGAGAGGGTCCCTCCCGTCGCGCCAGCCGGGCGCGCCGCCGGCCAGCGTACGCACCGCGCCGGTACGCGGGTCGACGACTCGGATCCTGTTGTCGTACGTGTCGGCGACGTACAGCAAGCCCTTGGAGGCGACGACGCCGAGGGGATGCTGGAAGAGGGCGCGGCGTCCCTTGCCGTCGCGGTCGCCGAAGTTGAACAGGCTGTTCCCGGCGCCGGCGAGCGTCACGACCACCCCTCGCCGCGGGTCGGCGACGCGGATGCTGCTTCCTTCGGCGTCGGCAAAGTAGATGCGCCCGTCGTCCCCGATCGTCAGGCCGCTCGGCTGGGCGAGTGTCGCCTCGTCGAGCGGCCCGTCGGTGTAGCCCTCCGCGCCCGTTCCCGCGAACGGCCCGATGCGTTTGGTCGCCAGGTCCATCTTCCAGATCTGGTGACACCCGGCCATGGCGATGTAGAGGTCGTTGCCGTCGCTCACCAGATCCCAGGGTGAACTGAGCGCCACACCGGGCGCGGTGCCGGCGCGGGGCGGGTAGGCGGAGGCCTGGGCGCCCGTTCCGTCGAGCGTGGTCACCGTTCTCCCGGCGAGGTCCGCAGCGCGCAGCGCGTGGTTGTTCGTATCGGCGATGTACAACGTGTCCCCGGCCGCGGAAAGCGCGACGCCTTGCGGGCGGTTGAACTCCGCGGTGGCGAAGTCGCCGTCCCGGAACCCCTGTTTCCCGCTGCCGATGATCGCGAGCACCTTCCCAGAATCGAGAGCGGCAACCACGATCCGGTTGTGGTCGGTGTCGGAGATGAAGAGGCGTCCGCCCTTCGCGTCGACCCGCACCTTGCCGGGAAACGAAAGCACCGTTTGCGGGAGCCCCTGCTTCTCGAGCTTCAGCTTCAGCGGCCGGCGATCGAGCAGCCCTTCAGCCCCGAACTTCCCGACCAGGGAAGAGATGATCTCCTTGAACTCCGGGTAGAACCCCTCGCCGGCCCGTTCGGTCACGACGTTGCCCGCGGGATCGACGATCGCCAGCGTCGGCCATGCGTTGATCCCCCAGTCCTTCCAAATCTGGAAGTGGCTGTCGTTGACCACCGGGTAGTCGATCCCGTAGCGCAGGACGATCTCGCGGATGTTCCGCGTGTTTCCTTCTTCGGTGAACTTCGCGGAGTGCACGCCGATGACCACCAACGTGTCGGGGAAGTCCGTCTCGAGGCGCTCGATCCACGGGAAGTCGTGCATGCAGTTGATGCAGCCGTAGGTCCAGAAGTCGAGGACCACGACCTTGCCCCGGAGCGCCTTCAAGGTGAGGGGCGTCGCCGTGTTGAGCCAGGTGAGCCCGGGGGGAAACTCCGGGGCGGGCGTCGACCCGGCGGACGGTCGGCCGTCCCCCGATTCCGCAGTCCGCGCCCAGCCGACGAGCGCGAGCGAGGCGGTGCCGGCGATGAGCGCGATGGCGACGAGTGGCGCGAGTGCTGGTCGGCACATGACGGGAACGAAGCCCTTCTCCGATAGCGTGATTGGCCGCACGCGCATTCCTGGTGACACGGTCCGCCGGTGCCGGGGGACGGCCTTGGGCGCCCCGGGCGGCGAATCCAGGGACAGCCCCCTCTGGACGCCGTCCCGCCGACATGCGGTCAGTGACGCGGATTGGCGTCGCTCACCGGTCCGAGCGTGTCTCGCACCGGGTGTCGATGCGGCCCGGGGGCCGGCTCCTTCGACCTGCCGCGACGTCCTCGCGCGGCTGCCGGGTCTTGAGGTGTCCGGCCGCCGGGGCCACGACGGGGGAAGCGCCGTGGATTCCTGTCGGGGCGCGCCCGCGATTGCGGCAGGCGAGGGTCCGGCACGCAAAGACGGTGAGATGGTGATCGCCGGTACCGATTGGGTACCGATTGGACATGATCGTGATCCACGATACCGGCTGCGGGACGGGACTGCAGTAGACTCACTGAGAGCCGGCCGAACTGATTCGGGTGCTTGTCTAGAGACGCCTCGGGAGTCGGATTGGAGTTCAGAGATGGCAGACGAGCGCGGAAGAGGCTCGCGGCATCCAAGAGTGGGCTCGGTCGCTGTGTGCCTCGTGATGGCTGGGTGCTTGAGCCCCTTGTTGGCCCGGAACGCCACCGGCCAGGTTTCCGGCCGGGTTCATCTGCTCAAGGACATCGAGTCCACCGTTACGCTCTCCTCCGACCCAACCAACCTGGTGACCGTTGGCACCAGGCTGTTCTTCGTCGCCAAGCCGGGAGGGACGGTCAACGACAGTTACGCGCTCTACGTGAGCGACGGGACCGCGGCGGGCACGAAGGCGCTGTGCTCGTTCGACTACTACGTCGGCCGAGGACCGGTCGTGGTCGGGTCCGAGGTTGCCTTCGTCGCCTGGACAGACTACGTCGGGTGGCAACTCTGGGGCAGTGACGGCACGTCTGCGGGCACCTCTCCCCTCGCCGTGCTCCTGCCAGCTTCCTTCGAGGACGGCCAAGTCGTCGCGCTGCGATCTTCCGGTGCCCGAGCGTTTGCCCTCGTCAGCGATGCAGCCGGCCACACCAGTCTGTGGAGCTGGAGCGGATCGTTGAGCCAGCCGGAGCTCGTCGCACGGTATGTACAGTTCGATTCGAGCCTCGTCGTGCCTGCGGCGGGCCTGTTGTTCTTCAGCGTCGAGCGTCCTGGTGCCGCGGCAGAGCTCTGGCGGAGTGATGGCACCGCCAGCGGAACCTTCATGGTCGGCACCCTTGGCCCGGCAGGCGCCTCCGTCGGTTGGAGCGGAGCTGCTGTCGGCTCGCTCCTACTCTTCTCCGTCCTGAGCCCCACGTCGGAGTGGGAGTTGTGGCGGACGGACGGGACCGTGGTAGGCACGAGCCGGGTCATTGCGCCAACGGGCGCATGGCAGGTCAACCTCGTCGGCGCGACGACGAGCCGAGCCTTCATGGTGATCGAATCCATGTTGAGCCAGGAACTGTGGGCGAGCGACGGCACCAGCGCGGGAACGGTCCGGGTGCTCCCGAATGCGAACCTCGCCGCGTCGTACGCTGCCGTGGGCGAACGAATGTACTTCGGGGCTCCGAACGGCGACACCAGCTCGACGATCTGGACCAGCGACGGATCGGCGGCGGGCACACACGCGGTCGCGTCTCTCGCCGATGTTGACCTCATCGACAACCTGACGGCGGTCGGTTCGAGTCTCGCCTTTGTTGCCGTGACCGGCGATCGCGCCAACCAACTCGGGGTGAGCGACGGGACGCCTGCCGGGACCAAGGTGATCGACCTCGACCCGGGAAGCCCCGTGTCGCCCGATCCCCGGGACTTCGCCGCGCTCGAAGGCCGGCTCCACTTCTCGGCGCTGCATCCGATCTACGGAAGGGAGCTGTGGGGGGCGGACCTCTCCGGGAGCAACCCCGCCGTGGCCGTCGACATCAACCGCGCGACCGAGTCGTCGAACCCTCGCCTGGCTCGAGCGGCCGGTCCGTGGGTCGTCTTCGAGGGGGGCAACGTCCAGGTCGGCCGTGCGCTGTGGAGGACCGATGGGACGGAGACGGGCACAACCCTTCTGGCCGATCTCGGCCCGCTTTTGGAGCCGCACACGGGCGCTCTCTTCCAAGACCTCGTCACCGTGGGGACGCACGTCTACGCGTGGTTCATCGACAACGGCACCGCGCCATCCGGGCTCTGGATGATCGACGCGAACTCCGGCGCCACCACGAAGCTGGCGACGACTCTCTGTCCGGCCGACTTCGGCACGGTGTGGTCCGGCTTCAACCTCGGTGGTAACGTCTACGTGCTCGCGTCCGCGTGCGATGGGTCCTTCGGCTTGTACCGCATCGACCATGACACCGGGCAGGTGACGTTGGTCCGTGGGCTTCCGTTCCTCGGGAGTTCGAACCCGCAGTTCATCGGATCGCCGGACGGCGCGCGCGTGTACTTCTGGTTCTTCACCAACGATGCCATCCACGGCACCTACCAGGAGCTCTGGATCACCGACGGCACGAGTGAGGGAACCCAGTGGATCGCGGACCCGCCGTATGTCGACACCGGCTTTCTCGGGAGCACGCTGCTGTTCGCTTGCCGGCCACCGGGCGCAGCTCTCCCCGAGCTCTGCCGGACCGATGGGACCACGGGCGGGACCTACCCAATTGGCGCCGGTCCGATCCCGACGAACCCTGGCCTGTTCGTCAGCAATGGCCGGATCGCGTTGTTCGTAGGCGTGGACCCGGAGCACGGGGTCGAGCCCTGGATCACTGACGGGACGTCAAGCGGCACGCACATCCTCCGAGACATCTGGCCTGGGTCGGGCCCGGGGATTCTGATGTTCTTGGATCCGGCCTTGGACTTCCGGCGGTGGGCGACCTTCGGCAACGGGTTCCTCTTCAGCGCTCAGGACCCGGTCAACGGCGAGCAGGTTTGGTTCACCGACGGAACGGAGGCGGGGACCCAGCTCTTCCAACCTCTCTTTGGCCCGCCGACGCAACGACGACTCATGGACGGCGTCACGTTCGACGGGCTCACGTACCTGTCCCTTCTTGACCCCACCCTCCCATATCCCTCGCCGTACCTGGTGCGCACGGACGGCACGACTGCGGGCACGTCGCTGGCCTTCCAGGGGAACCTTCCCCTACCGGTGGTGGATCAGTTCGGGTTCAAGGAGCTGAACGGCCGCCTCTACTTCGACGCCTACACGCCGCAGTACGGATTTGAGCCGTGGACGGTCGACCCGAGTCCCCGGCGGACGGTCCGCCGCCACCTCCAGGTCGCCAAGTGACCTGCCCAACAGACAGGCCGAGGACAGGTACCCGACGGGTACCCGGTATCACCATCTCACCGTCCTCACCAGGCGACCGGCGGCCGCGGCAGTAAGTGGCCAATCGCTACGGCTCATCCAGCGCGAGTTGCTCGAACGTCCCAATCCCGTCGGACAGCGACGCCGCAACTTCTGGAGGCAGGCTCTTCCTCGCGAGTACGCCGATGGCAACGGCGCGCGCCACCAGGGCGTCCGGCGTGAGCGCGGTGTACGTGCCCCGCAACTGTCTCGATGGGCCCTCGTGGAACTCGTGGATCAGGGCCGAGATCTCGACGCTCGAGGCGGCGCCGACCTTCCACCGTTCGAACGCCTCGGCGAGCGGCGCCAACGCACGGCCAAGCTCCTCCTCGTACGCCTGATCGGCGAGCTCCAGCCTCTTCCTACGGATCGCCTTGTCGTCCATGTCCCCAGGGTCGCGCCGAATCGCCCACGAATGAAGAGCCCAGCTGGCAGGAGCCTGCCGCCCAGCGTGGAGCGATGCCGCACCGCTCACGAACGCTCCCATACGGAAGGGCACCTGAAGTGGCGGGATAGTGATACCCAGTACCGATTCCGGCATGCAACGATGGTGAGATGGTGATAGCCGGTACCGATCGCGCTTCCGGGTGACGAGCGCGAGGTGCTCAACGGCTACGCCTCAACTGGTGAGAGTAGGTACCGGGTACCGCCATCCGAGTTCGTCCACAACCTCGACGTCCGCCTGTTCGGCTAGTCCGACACGCCCACACGTGCGGTTTCTACGGGAAGATCGACCCGCTGTACCACCTGGCCCTCGGCACACCCGCCGACAAGCGCAAACCGTTGGTCTGAATCAAGGCCGGCACCCGCTGGCGCATCGGCTGGTCGAAGCTACGGTAGAGAGGTGAGATGGCGGCACCGATCAGGTACCGATCCTTATCGGGCAGAGTCGGATCATGGCACTCTTACGAGACATGAACGTGAGGTAGTGATACACACGGTACCCATTTTGATACACGGTACCCATTCTGCAACCTGACACCGCCCGGCGCGGCGCCGGAAGCGCCGCCGCGCCCTACGCGTTCTTGCGCAGGAACACATGGGCGGCACGGTCACCGTCCAGGTGCTTCGTGCAGGCGTAGCCCAACACCCGCAGGTCGAGGCCGGCGAAGAGCGGCTCGCCCTGTCCGAGCACGACCGGAGAGACGGCGAGGTGGATCTCGTCGATCAGGCGCGCGCGGAGGTACTGCCGGATCGTGGCAGCACCGCCGCCGAGCCGTACATCCTTCTCCCCTGCGGCCTCTCTGGCCTGCGCGAGGGCGGCTTCGATTCCTTGGGTGACGAAGCGAAACTCCGTTCCGCCCTTCATCGGGATCGGCGCCCGCGAATGGTGAGTGAGCACGAAGACCGGGGTGTGGTACGGCGGCTCCTCGCCCCACCAGCCGCGCCAGCTCTCGTCGGGCCAAGGTCCGCGCACCGGGCCGAACATGTTGCGGCCGAGGATCCAGGCTCCGACGTTCTCGAAGCCCTGCGCGGCGAGCTGATCGTCCACGCCGGTCTCACCCTCGCCGGTTCCGTACATCCTTTGAAAGGTCCGTGTGTGGAAGAACCAATCGAAGAGCTCGGGGCCGCCCACGCCGAGCGGATGCTGCAGGTCCTGGTTCGGGCCTGCGCCGAAGCCGTCGATCGAAACCGAAAAGGCGTGAACGCGAAGTCGCGTCAAGGCGCACCTCCTCGCGCATCGGGATGCGTAAAACGCGCGATCGAAACCAACAAGCAGGGAGGGACGAGAATTTCCCCTCTCACCCTGGAACATGATCGCGCCGTCGGAGCCTCAGTCGACGGCCGGAGGGATAGGCGCCGGGTCCGCCGAAGTTGACACTTTGAAGATCGGTGATTGCGAGGCGTGGCGCGAGGATCGGCCCGCTCGAGCGCGGCCATCTCGAACGGTTGCGGGAGCAGCTCGTCGAGAACGATCGTGAGCCGACGAAGGCGGCCAAGGCCGCAACATCCGGCTCGACTCCAAACCCTGGTCAGAGCAGAGGTTCGAGTTGACCGCCGCGTCAGGGCGGTGTTAGCGTCTTCACCGTGCAAGCGATCGTGTATCGCACGTACGGCTCGCCCGACGTGCTGCGCTGCGAGGAGATCGAACAGCCGATCCCTGCGGACGATGAAGTCCTGATCAAAGTTCACGCGGCTTCGGTGAACCCCTTCGACTGGCATTTCATGCGCGGCGAGCCGTATCTGTTTCGCCTGATGACCGGGCTCGGCAAACCCAAGAGCCCGCGACTCGGTGCGGATGTCGCCGGTACGGTCGCAGCGGTCGGCAGGGACGTCACGCAGTTGAGAGCAGGCGACGAGGTGTTCGGCGCCTGCCGGGGTTCGTTCGCCGAGTATGCGTGCGCCCCTGTGTCGCGGTTGGCCATCAAGCCGGAGCACGTGACCTTCGAGCAGGCGGCATCGGTGCCGATCGCGGCGCTGACCGCGTTGCAGGCGCTTCGCGACAAGGGACACATCAGGTCCGGACACGACGTTCTGGTCAACGGCGCGGCCGGAGGCGTGGGCACGTTCGGGGTGCAGATCGCGAAGTCGTTCGGCGCGCGAGTGACGGGCGTGTGCAGCGCGAGGAACCTCGAGCTCGTCCGAGGGATCGGCGCGGACGATGCCATCGACTACGCTCGGGAGGATCTCACCGCACGCGCCGAGCGCTACGACATCGTTCTCGATCTCGTGGGGAACCGTTCGTTGCGCGCCTGGCGGCGCGTCCTGAAACCGAACGGGACCTACGTCGGGGCCGCAGGGACGACCGACCCCTGGATGATCGGTCCCCTGGTCCAGATGATGGCCGCGCCGGTGCTCTCCCTGTTCGGCTCGCGGAAGCTCGTCTCGTTGCTGGCGAGCATCAACGCCAACGATCTGGCGCTGGTGGGTGACCTCGTGGCGTCCGGGAAGGTGACGCCCGTGATCGACCGCCGCTACGCCTTGAGCGAGGTGCCGGAGGCGATCCGGTATCTGGAAGCAGGCCACGCGAGGGGGAAAGTGATCATCGTTCGCGGATAGCCTCACGCCGCTTGGAGAGGGAGCTCGTCACTACAGGTACCTTCTGCGGCCGGCGGACACGGCGAGTCGATGGCTGAGCCGCGGTGGTGAGCGGCGCCTGGCCGAGCCCTCGTTCGGACGTCAGGTGGACGCGCTCGAAGCGGAGCTGAGGCGGGATTGACTCATGAGCGGTACGAGCCCGAACTTGTCAACTACGCCGGACCTGGTACCTATCTCGGGCCGCCGCGAGTGCTTTCTGCTGATCGCCATGTTGCAGGGCGGCACGTCCGACCAGGCATCGCGGGGACCATCTATGGCTGCGCCACCAACGGCCTGACGCGGCCGAGGAGCTCATGCAGGAACCGGTCGCGCATGCTCCACACCACGAAATGGCCGCCGCCGGCGAACGGCACGAACTCCTTGTGCGGGGCGGTGAGCGTGTCGAAGTAGCTCTTGGCCAACGACGCGAGCGTGATGTCGTCGTCCGTCCCCTGGAAGAAAAAGATTGGCACCTTGAAGTCGCTTCCCAGCGTCGCCAGGTCAGTCGACAACATGGCGTCGTAGAGCTGCGGGGTGGGAACCGCCGTGAACCCGAGGTTGCGGTAGTAGATATCCCTGAACGAGTAGGTTGGGGCCGTCAGGACCACGGGGCCGAGTGAGGTCAGGGCCTCCTGGTCGGAAGCCGGCGCATAGGCGCCGAGCCACTTGAAGAGGACCGGAATCTTGCCAAAGTCGCTGTCCGCGTAAGGCGGCGGACCGATCCTCTCGAGGTCCCGGACGGCCTTCGCGTCACCTACGGTTCGGGCTCTCCTCAGCGTTTCGGAATATGCGAGCTTCAGGCTCCGCTTCATGTCGCTGACCTGGCCGGTCCCCACGTAGGCCGAGAAGAGATCCGGGCGCTGCTTGACCATTTGCGTCCCGAGGATCGAACCCCACGAATGCCCGAGAAGGATGACCCGTCGGGTGTCAAGGTGATTGTGGAGGTATTCCGCGACCTCGATTCCGTCCTGTACCATCCTGGGGATGGACATGGTGCTCGAGATCGAGGAACCGGTGGCCTCGAGGGTCTTGCCCTCGCCCCGCTGGTCCCATTGAACGACTGTGAAGTCCGTTTCCCATGGCGCAAACCAGAGCGTCAACGGGATCCAGGATGCGCCGGGGCCTCCGTTGAGGCACAGGACGACCGGATTGCTGCGGTCTTGCCCGCGAATCTGCACCCATTGATCGATCCCGCCGATCCTGATGTACATCGCCTCTTCCACGCCGTTCGGAGCGTGAATCGCGATCCTATGCGCGTTTGCGTGCTGGCGGTACGCGCGATAGCCAAGACCCGCCCCGACCAGGATGACCGCCAGACCAATCAGGGCCAAGACGGTCAGCATGACGACCCTCAAGATCCGGTTCATCGAGAGCCCCTCCGTTGAAGCCATCCCAGGCGTCTCGGAGTTTGAAGCAAGCTTTCTCTCCAACGAGATATTCCAGAGGACCGACCACGTGGCGAATGGCACCAGGACTCGTGCCGAGGACAAGGGGTGGGCTGGGCTTGGTTCGTCGTCTTCATTCCGTCCTCTCAATTGTCCAGTTCCGCTGGAAGTGCGCTGCACCGACGCCAGGGCGGGACCTCATTTCACGAAGTCGGCAAGCTCTCGGAGGCGAAAGCTTGGGTCGCTGGCGAAGTCGTGGCGCAGCCAGCCCAGGTGACCTGCCCCGAAGATGACCAGGACGCGCTCGTGGGGTGAGTCCACGAGCTGCACAATGTTGCTGTAGATCCGCATGTTCCGCCGGAACCAAGCAGAAACCATGTCAGCGCCGGCCCAGTCGCCAGGCTCGCCAAAGTGCGGCTCTCGGTAGTAGAAGCCAACGTCCTCGGCGACTCGGTCATCGGCGTTCATGAAGAGAAGGGTCTCGACCACCGTGTGAGACGCCAAGTACTGATTCTGGGCCTGGACCATGGCTCCGACCTCGGCCATCAGGGCGTCGAGCTCCTTCGATCGGGCGCTTGCCTTCGCGTAGTCAACAAGGCGGGGGAAAGGAAACTCTGCTGGCTCGTCCACCGGGTAGACGGTCTTCTGGCCAAGCTCCTTCGCCAGGCGGAACCCGATCTGCTCGATCTCGTCGCGCGTGAGTTCATGCTTGCCGGCAAGATACTCTGCGTAACCTCGGGGGATGCGGTCGTCGCCATCCTCGGCCTCAACGGCGATCTTGGTCGGGTGAAATCGTCGCAGGACCTCCATAAGCCGGGCAATCTCGGCCTGGCGCTTGGGCGCGAGCACGTTGTCGGCCTGCATGTTGAAGATGTCATGTCCGGGATTCGACATATGGTAGACGCCGAGCACTAAGACTTCGGCGCGGGCCGCAGGTTGCGCGGGCTCCTCGGCGGGCCGCTGCTGCGCGAGGGCCGGCATGCTGGCCGCCAGTGCCATAGCGAACCACAAGACGAATCTCCTCATCGTTCCACCTCCTGGAGTTGGACGCATGGCTGGCCGCGTCGTTAGCACATACGCGCTTACGGAGGGGAAAGTTCTCAGCCGCAGCGAGGATCCCACCGCCCACAGAGGGAATAGACTGCCGATCGGCAGGCACGGGGGCTTCGTGCCGGGCAACCTCCTCACCTCAAGACGGGGTAGGGCGAGGACTTACGGCCGATCACCATTCGACCTTCTCCTCCAGCCTCCGAGCCAGCCCGTGGGGTCGGCGCGCGAACGCCGTTTCTGATCGGTAGAGATGGTCGAGATAAATACCAGGATAGGTACCAGGTCCGCCTTAGTTGACAAGCAGGTGGAGAGGTAAGAGCGCGAGGCTCGGTTTGTCAACTGTGCCGGACCTGGTACCTATTTCGTTCTCGATCTCGTGGGGAACCGGTCGTTGCGCGCCTGGCGGCGCGTCCTGAAAGCGAACGGGACCTACGTCGGGGCCGCAGGGACGACCGACCCCTGGATGATCGGTCCCCTGGTTCAGATGATGACCGCGCCGGTGCTCTCCCTGTTCGGCTCGCGGAAGCTCGTCTCGTTGCTGGCGAGCATCAACGCCAGCGATCTGGCGCTGGTGGGTGACCTCGTGGCGTCCGGGAAGGTGACGCCCGTGATCGACCGTCGCTACGCCTTGAGCGAGGTGCCGGAGGCGATCCGGTATCTTGAAGCAGGCCACGCGAGGGGGAAAGTGATCATCGTTCGCGGATAGTCTCACGCCGCCTGGAGAGGGAGCTCGTCACTACAGGTACCTTCTGCGGCCGGCGGACACGGCGAGTCGATGGCTGAGCCACGGCGGTGAGCGGCGCCCGGCTGGGCCCTCGTTCGGACGTCAGGCCGACGCGCTCGAAGCGGAGCTGAGGCGGGCTTGACTCATAAGCGGTGCGATCCCCAACTTGTCAACTACGTCCTACCTGGAGCTCCTATCGCGTTCTCCATTCTCTCCGGTGTTGGCAGGCTATGGTGACCAACCGATTCCCGATAAGGCGAACATGATGTAAGGTGGGCGACTACGGAGGGTCGCGATTCGGTCATCGCGCTTGAGTGAGTCCTGTGGCAACCGAGGATTTCTTTGAGGAGACGCGCGGCCAGTCGAAGGTCAAGAGCGAGATCGTCGAGAACTACTTCTTCGCCTGGGCGCGGATCATTAGCGGCAGCCTCGACCGCGATCCCCGTTCTGAAGGTGGTCGAATCGGCTACGTCGACCTCTTCGCCGGGCCAGGACGGTACGCCAGTGGCGCGATGTCAACACCACTTCGGGTTCTCGAGACCGCAATAGACGATCCCATTTTCTCGCAGCGCCTCGTCACCATCTTCAACGACAAAGACGAGGATCACGTCCAGGAACTGCAGGCGGCCATTCAGACCCTCCCAGGTATTGCGAAGTTGAGGCATCAACCCGAGATCTGGAACGAGGAGGTCGGTCCCGAGATTGCAAAGGATCTTCAAGACACCCATACGATCCCGATGCTGGCGTTCATCGACCCGTGGGGCTACAAGGGCCTTTCCCTGGGCCTCGTCAACGGTTTCCTGAAGGACTGGGGTTCTGACTGCATCTTCTTCTTCAACTACAACCGCATCAACGCTGGGCTTACAAACCCGTCTGTCGAGAAACACATGGCCGCCCTGTTTGGTGCCGACGCGCTTGTCGGCCTCTGCCAGAAGCTTAATGGTCTACGGCCAGAGGAACGAGAGCCGGTTATCCTAGGTGCCCTGAAGCGCGCGCTGCGAACCCACGGCGACCGTTTCGTGTTGCCTTTTTGCTTCAAGCGAGAAGACGGCGAGCGGACGAGTCACTATCTTATCTTCGTCAGCAAGGCCTTCAAGGGTTACGACGTGATGAAGGCCATCATGGCCAGCCATAGCTCCAAGCTGCGCCAAGGTGTCCCGACCTTTACCTACGTCCCGCCTCCGACGCATCAACAGCCGGGTCGTCTTGATTTCAGTCGGCCGCTCGATGACCTGCGAGAAGTGCTGCTTGAGGACTACGCCGAGCGCGTAATCACTCTCCCGCAGCTGTATGAGGAACACTCGCCAGATCGGCCGTACCTCAAGAAGAACTACACGGAGGTCTTGGCTGAGCTTGAGAAAGACAAGTTGATCTCGGTTGACCGCCCGCGACGAGCGCGCCAGGGCTACTATGGCGAGAAGACCTTGATCACGTTCCCGCCGCGGCGGTAGCCGGGGTGCCCAGAGGTCCAGCAGCCTCCGGCATCCCATTCCAAAGCCGCCCGTCGAGGAGCCTGCCATTCCTTTTTGGCGAGTGACCGCCCCATTGTTTGAAGAAGAACGGCACGCCGGCATCGCGACACTGATCCCGGATGTCGCGCGCCCACTCCGCTTGCATCGGCCGGTGTCGCGTGCCGCTCTCACCGCCGACGATCACCCAGTCAATGCCTTGGAGCTGTAGCGCTGGTATCGGCGTCAGCAACGGTTCGAGCGAAAGAAACCGGACTGCCGCGGGCACTTGGAGTAGGTGGTCGATTCGGTTCACGTACGCTGCACTTTCGATCGTAACCCCCTGCCAAACGTTGGCCGGCCAGCGCAGCAGCGGCGCCAGCTCCACCAGCCGCGTGGAGCGCTTCGTGAGGATCTGAAATGAGTGCCAGTGCGCACGTTGCATCGTGTCGAAGACGCTGCGGATGAACTCCAGCGGCACCCCTTCGTGGTAGAGATCGCTCATGGAGTTGACGAATATCCTTCGAGGATGCTTCCACCGAAGGGGTTCCTCCAGTTTCCCCGGTATAAGGCGAAGGTCGAAACCTTGCTCGTACGGGTGGCCTTTGATCCCACGCCATCGCTCGGCGAAGGCCTCCGCGTAGCAGTAAGTGCACCCGGCACTGATCTTTGTGCACCCGCGAACTGGATTCCAGGTCGAGTCGGTCCACTGGATTGAGGTCTTCTCGGCCATATGGCTAGCACGCTACCACAGAAGCAACCCATCGGTACCGTGTATGGCGATCGGACCCGGAGGTCCCATCACCCGTACAGCAGGAACGCAGTCCTCTTCCTTCGGTCGGATGGTGAGCGGGTCGGATACCTGCCGGAAGTCGATGCGGCCGAACTGGCGTCGCTGATCGACGGGGGCGCCCGCCACGTCGCGGAAGTGAAGAAGATCCTCCCCGCCGGAGGCAGCCTCATTCCCATGGTGTGGGACGAGTCCCACTCCGCGGAATCGTCCGAGGGCGAACCGTCGCCGAGGGTTCCCTTCGTCGACATACCACGCGAAGCACCGCCCCTGCCCACCCAGCGTCCACCTCTCGCCGGCGGCCGTGCCTCAGCTGCGGCCCACAGTCCATTGCTCCGCGATCCTTACCGGCCTAGTGATCGCTCTCGCTGCGGCAGCGGCGATCGCCGCGGTAGTGATCAAGCTCATGCGAGGCTGAACGGACCCTTGGTCTTGCGGTCTTCGCTAGCACGCTAGACCCGGAGGCCTCGTACTCAGTTGGTGGCGGCTTCGTCTAGTCCTCTTCGTCCGCGGCAGGGGCGACCACGGCCGAGGCAGGCGTGTCCCACGTCATCCAACGGAAGTCCTTCCCAGGGGGCTGATGCTGAAGCTTGGCAGCCTGACCGGTCATGTGACCCGAGAGCAATTTGACGACCTTCAGGTAACGTTCCCGCGCCGTCAGATTCTGACCTTGTGCGATGAGGTCGCCGTGGGCGAGATCGTGGCAGAGCTTCTCGATCTTGGGCGTACCGAAGCGGATTACCCTCCACTGGTGCGCGAACTCGTTGCGGATCTTACCAAGACGGCGCAGATCGTCTCGCATGCGCAATCCAATGAGCCCGAGCGCGAACGCTAGGTTGACCCTGGCGATGAAGGTGCCTTTGGCGGCTATTCTCGCGCCCGCATCGTCGACGAAGAATGCGAGGAGCATTTCGCCGAGGGCATCTTCCAGGTACCCATGTCCGATAATGCTGGCCACACGATCCTCTCTGTCGTCCAACGAGTCGAGAACGTCCTTTGCGTAAGAGGCGAGGCTACCTTCGTGCTGTTGGGTCGTGTCTACCATCGTCGCCTCCTGTCGTTGACGCCGAATTAGCAGCCTCTCGAAGGCCCCGCCATCCTCCTCAGGGGTCGGACCTTTCCTCAGGCCAGGCCCCGCCGGTCGGGGTCCGCATGGGTACCGCGTATCACGATCTTACTACCCGACACATTGCAATAATGTACAATTCAGTTTCCACGAGGGCACCGATGAAAGAAGAGTCGAGCCAGATCGCCCCGAAGAGGTTGCCGGAGGAAATCGAGCTTGAGCAGAAGCGGGCCGAACTGGCTGCGCTCCAGACCGATCTCGCCAACCAAGAACTGGATCTCGCGACGCTAAGGGTTGATCTTGCTCTCTTCGAGAAACGTTACCTCCGTGCCGTTGTGAGCCGTTACGCCGAGTTAGACGAGTTGCTCGCGAGAGTTGCCCAGGCCGAGGCCAGCGAGCACCCGGACGACAGCGTTCGCAGGGAGCAGGCCAACACCGCACGTTCGAAGGCGGATGAGACAGCCGGAGCCGCGACAGCCGAGGAGACTCAGGACCTACGGACTCAGTTCAAGCCGAGCGAGGACCTGAAATCGCTCTTCCGTGAGGCGGCCAAGGCCATGCACCCCGACCTCGCAAGCGACGATGAAGACCGAAAAAGGCGCCAGCGCTTCATGGCCGAGGCCAACAAGGCGTACGCCCAGGGCGACGCGTCGAGGCTTTCGGCGATCCTCGAACAGTGGAAAGCGAGCCCGGAGTCAGTGCGGGGTGAAGGAACCGGCGTTGAGTTGGTTCGGACCATCCGCAAGATCGCGCGGACCCATCGCCGCCTCGAAGAGATCCGCAGCGAACTGGAGACGCTCAAGCGTTCGGATTTGTTCAAGCTTCAGTCCCAGTCCCTCCAGGCCCAAGCCGAAGGCCGCGATCTTTTGAGCGAGCTCGCCGAACAGGTACAGGCGCAAATCGCCCTGGCGAAACGCCGCCTCGGCAAGAGCACCGCACGAGCCAATCATGACTGAGCCAAACGATCGGCCTGCCTCGGCGGTCGTGCCGGCCCAGCCGGCCGCTCTCGCCGAGAGACGCGCCAAGCTTGTCTCGCGAGCCCTTCGGGAAGCTGCGTTCCTCCAGGTCGGGCAACTCAGGGCCGATCTGATTCTGCAGTTCTTCGAGCGGGTAGAGAGCAAGGACACAAGCGCGGTGTGCCAGATGTTGCTAGAGAACCCAGCTTTGGTGCGTTCCTGCAAGTCGGACACCGGGATGCAAGCCCTTCACATCGCCGCCATAGCCGGCAACCTGGAACTAGCAATCCTCTTGCTTGAGGCGGGCGCTGATCCAAACGCCAGGACTCCGGCCGATGGGCACAGGACATGGGCCAGTTGCACACCGCTCCACTTTGCCGCTGGCAATGGGCACGTCGACGTAGCGCGCAAGCTCTTGGCGAGTGGCGCGGACATCGAGGCGCGCTCGGCGGATCACCTTTCGCTTGAGTGGGATTCGATGTCGCCCCGGAGGGGCCATGGTCGCCTTCGTGAGTGCGAGATGTGTCACGGGGAGACGCCACTGCACGCAGCTAGCTCCTATGGCATGGACGGCATGGTCGCATTCTTGCTCGATCGGGGCGCAGCAATCGACGCGACCGAATCGCGGGGCCGTAGTCCCTTGGCTTTCGCTGTTACTGTCGGCTGTGGATGGGAGAGCGGGCTTTCGGGTGAAAAGGTGGTCAAGCTCCTCCTCGATCGTGGCGCCGACCCAAACCGCACGTGGGGCCGAAACTGCCCGCTTGAGTACGCGATTCTGTCTGATAACGAGGGTATGGTCCGCTACCTACTTGCAAAGGGCGCTGATCCGCATTGGCGCCCAGGGGAAAACAAAACGTTGCTCGCTTTCGCCATTTCTGTCGCCGATGTGGGAGTTGTCAGAGCGTTGCTGGAGGCTGGCCTTGACCCTAACGCTTGCAACATCAACGGAGAGACCGCCCTTCATCTGGCCTGCACGTCCTATGATTTCGTCGAGGAGCCTGAGAGGCGCTTGCAATATGGTGACGCGGGCGCGGTGGACCCCCTCAACTGGTCCGATGAAGTCCCAGAACTGCTGAGGGAACCTCAAGAGACCCTGGCCGAATACTCCCGCCGTCTCGACCGTGCCGGGTATACGCTTGCCGGGGTGCGCGGGGACAGCTTGCTGCTGTGCCGCCAGGATTTTGCGGGGCTTCGCACGGTGAAGCTTTTGGTGGACCGCGGCTTAGGGGTGAATGTCGTGGACGACGAAGGCGAGACGCCCCTGCATAGGGCAGCTCGCTCCGGCATTCGTGCCACGGCTGGCCTACTTTTGGCCCACGGTGCAGACCCGAAGCGCAAGAACAGGAAAGGCCAAACTGCCGCTGATATCGCCGACGAGTGCCACTTGAACGCATTGGCCCGCTGGCTGCACACCATTACTGCGCCCCTTGTCTCACTCGGCGTGAGCCAAAACCGGAAAACTGGCTTAGGTGAAAGTTGAGTCCGAGGCAGACATGCAACCCCTACCTGGCCCGTTCTTTGCACCCCTCGCCCGCGCTCTAGAGAGGCGGCTCCGGGTCGCGTACCCCAAGCATCCGCGTCACATGCCACGAGAACCATACGTTAGAGAACCAAAAGAGGAAGAAAGTTACCATCCCTCCGGAGTCACTTGTGAGCCCGAGGGCTTCACGGCCCGGGTAAAGCAAGAAGGCGACAAATGGCATAACAAGTAGTGGAAACATAAGGGCAGGAAACCGGCGTTGTGGATACCACGCTATGGCCAGAACGCCTAGGAAGCTTACGATTGCAAGCAGCAACGAAGTACGGAACAGATGCCACGGCTTCACCGGCTGGAACGACAGAGAGTAGAACCCGTCAAAGAGGAGGGACCACCGGCAATAGCCTGCAACAATGGAAAAGGCGTTGAGGGCTACCAGTGCAAGGAAGTCGAAAACTAATGTTCTCGCTTGTCGGCCGGTCATGCGGGGCTCCATTCTGGCGGGGCTTTCCACCCAGTGGCCGGAGCCCCGGCCAACCACCGGCCCGGCCGGCTGCACCTCACCGCCAACGCTAGCGGCAGGTCACAGATGTGACGTAGACGGCGCTGACCTCTTCGCCCTGGAAGACCGAAACTTCCGCCTGAGCACTCGCGGAGCCCGACTGGCTGGTCTGCCATGACGCCGTGCCTGTGCTCTTGTTTGTGTGGCCGCCTCCGGACCGCACCACCTCGTAAGACAGCTCCCCCGCGCACCCTCGGTTGCGGCCGCAGTGGGCGTCGATGGCAAACACAACGTGGACGACGTTGAACTCGTCCTTGTAGAACGTCCTGACGTCCGCCTGCACCTCGCAGGCGTAGGCGACTGTCCCCACCGCCAGAACCGCAATGAGCCCGAGTGCCAAAATTGCCGTTTTCATGGTGTGTCCTCCGGTTCCCGTTGCGAAACTGCCCACGGCCTCGCTGACTGGCCTTCCCCAGTTGTTGAACTGTCCTCTATTCTAGACCCTCCATCGCCTTGACGGCTTCAAGGGAGGGCCATCGGCACCAGGTACGAACATCTCACCCTCTCGCACTCCGCGTTAAGAATTCCGTCTCGGCGCGCGCCTCTGGTTCCTCGACGCGGGCTGGTGTGGACTGTGAATCGCATAGGTACCACGTCCACGCTTATTGACTGTATTTTGGCCGGTCATGTTCCCGTGCCGATCGCGGGGATCGATCTACTCGACGGCGGCTCCGCCGCCGTGCCCGCGGACTCTGTTGACGTCCTTCGCGGGCGGAGCCATTGGTTCCGTGTATTGGCATCTCACGATCACCTCCAGCCGTTGCCTATGTCGACCTGCAACGCGATTTGGTGGCACAATCGTGACATCGTGATAGACGGCACCCGTTCGGCACCCATTAGACTCCTGCCTAGCCGATGGAAATGACAATGGCGTGCTGATGGCAAGCCGTGCGCACTACTCACCACCGTCGCCGCCCTCCTCCTGATCCGCTAGCGAAAGCCTCCACGTCGCCCTGGCCCGACGCTCGACCCTCCGCCTCTCAGCTTCCAGCCACTTCTCTCTCGCGTCTGCGTTCTGTTCGATGTCCAGACTCTCATAGAATTGCTGGGCACGCGCCCTCTCCGTCCACACCACGGTTCCGTCAAAGTCCTTGCCCTGCTCGAGCTTCTCCACCGCCTGCCGAATCTCGTTCAGCCCCACGCGGAAGAACTCCTTTCGGGGGTTGATCTTGTTCATTCTCATGGCCAGGAACTGTTCGTGGATCTTGTACTCCAGTCCCGGGGCATCCTGCGTCTCGATCACTCCATGAATGTCAAACTCGAATGGAACGCTAGCGTTGCTGAGTTCGTCGATTCGCTCTTTGGCTGCCCTTCTGGTGTGCCCGATCTTGTACACCCCTTCGCCGAAGGACCCGACGTTCGAGATCACATAGATTCGACCCTTGTTGGTCTGCTGCGCAATCGTGAGCTCGTGCTTCGTGGCGTCGTCAAGCTCTCGTCGCAGGTCTGCCAGCTTCGCCTCCCACTCAGCCTTCTCCGCCGCGGAGGCCGCGGCGAAGCGCGCTTCTGCCTCCTCTAGAGCGCGACGCTTCAGCTCCTTCTCCTTCTCGGCCTCACGGAGCCGCCTCTGCTGCTCCTGCTCCGCCTTCAGCCTGTCGCGCTCCTGCTCCTTCAGATAGCGCTGCTCTTCCCGATCTCGAGCGGCGAGCTCTTGCACGACAACGGCCCACTTCAGTTCCGCAAGTCTGGCATCGAGGTACGAGGGCAAAATGCGCGCATTCCTGAAGGCACTGCCACTTCGGTTGACAATGGCAAAGCAGTCACGAACGCGTTGTTCAAGGACGCCGTAGTTGTCCGATCGGACGCGGGACAGGGTTGCGTCGACACTTCCGTTGAACGCGTGGATCACGAAGTCGATCGCCGTGTCTCTGCGCTTCGTCTCGACGTAATCGCAGGTCGCGGCTTCGCCCTGCTCGACCATCCGTTTCGATTGCTGCCGTGCGTTCGCAAGCGATTGCCCGGCGGCGTCGTAGCCGTACTCGGCGGCGAGGTCGTCAAGCAGACTGTGCGTCGGAACCAAGTAGCGGTCGCCGTACCCTTCCACGATGTTGCGCATTGCTTCTGCCGCCTGCTCAAGCTGGTCCTTCTCGCGCAGAGCAGCGTAGGCAGCGCCACCGATCTCTTCGGCCCGCTCTTCCGCGGCGGCGATGACTCGGCCCGCATCGCGGATCGCCTGGTTGAGGCGCGCATCGGCCTGTTCGTGGATGTCTTTGACCTGTTCCCGAGCGGCGAGGCGCTGGTTCGCCGCCGCGTTGCGTGCGTCGTCCAGGAGCCGTTGTGCCTCCGCCTGTAGGCCCATCGCCTCTTTTGAGGCCTCGACCAGGATTTCCCGAGCCTTTGCCTCGGCATCAGCGAAATGCTCAAACCTGCGAAGAGGCTCAACCTCCCGCAGGGTTTTCGCGACCAACTCTTGGGCGGATACCTCCGCATTGCGGGCCTCTGTTTCGAAGTGCTGGCGCGCTCCCTCCGACTCGCTTCGGAGAGAATCCAACTGCTGGTCAACCGACTTCTGGGCAGCACCTACTGCGGCTTGTGCCTCGCTGTAGATCCTTGCTGTTTCGGATTGGTAGTGGGTGCGCTGGTGCTCTGTTTCCTTCCTTTGCGCTGCGAGCTGCTGCTCCAGCTTTCGTTTGAGCGCCAGCAAGACTGCGATGCCACCAAAGCAAAGGAGGACAACGATCGCTAGGGCGTTGGTGATCACGAGGAATCCCCCACGGTACGTGCAGGCAACCCAGGCAGCTTCATTTGGCTTCGCCTTGCGTTCATTCGCGCTCGAAGTTGGCGAATGTGGGCGAACAGGGCGTCCAGACCCATGTCCTCGACCGAGGCGTGAACAACCTCGGGAGGTGTCCACGGGGTAATCGCCGGGAACGTGTCCCCGCCTCGTAGGGACTTGAGGCTGGCACGGAGCTGCCCAAAGCGCGCGATCGCCTCGGACGCGTCCAGGTCATCAAGAGGGACCTGCGAGAAGATCGAGCGAGCTAACACGACTGAAAGCACCGGAACTGGCGGTTGTGCTGCCGTCGGGGAGGAGATCCCGTTGACCAGAGCCGTTGCCAAGATCGTATCCAGCGGGAGGAAGGCAAACAGCTCGCGAGCCGTTCGGAGGACAGAGCCGCAAATGTAGTCGCGATAGAGTTGAAGCGAACGGCTCTTTGGCATTGCTTTCACGGAGAGTTTGCCCGTTGGCGTGAGGGCCTTGCTCTCCCCCGGAATCGTGGTGACGCCGCTCAGCGCGATGCCACAGTTGAGGAGACTCGAGCTGGCGAACGTGAATTCAAAAGAGGCGCCAAGCTCGGCAAGGTCAGTCAGCGGACTGAATTCGCGCAAAGCCTCCTCGTACGCGCTTGTATCCCTTGCGAGAATCCTTCGGGCCAGTCGTCGCGTCTTGTCCCACTGGACCATCTCCTCGCCATACGCCTGCATTGCCTCCTGGAAGATCCTCTCGTCCAGCTGCTGAGCGTTCTCAAGCGCGGCCTCTCGCCCGCCTCGTTCCTCAGGTCGCAGGGCGAAGGTGCGCTGCCTCGTTCGCAGCTCGTGGTAGGAGGACTGATACGGCCGATGCGGGGGCAGCGCAGCTGCAAGAGCAGCCCAATCCCAGTTGTCGGGAGCAACCTTGTGCGGTGACGCGAGCATTGCAAGGTGGCGCTCATAGCCTTCAACTTCAAGTCGGGCCTGTTCAATTGCTGATAGCTTCGACTGCTCTCTGGCGCGTCGCTCGGACTCGCGCTCCTGGCGGCGTTTGGCAGCTTCGATGGCTCGAAGCGTTCCGTTGTTTCCCATAAGGAATGAGGATGTCCCTTTCGACGCAGCATCATCATACGCGGCCTCAGGGTCCGGTCAAGCTCGCCAAGCATCGCATCGGCGTCGGG